>NZ_JBWYIZ010000001.1:0-787075 GCF_056779995.1 Acinetobacter sp. ANC_7504
GTAACACAGGTGAATCTCAGCCAGAGAGCTTCGAGGTTGACACAGTAGCGCCTGAATTAACCATCGATGAGCTTAAGCCAACAAACGATACCACTCCTGAAATTACTGGTAAAACAGAACCGGGAGCGATAGTTGATGTTGTGATCAAAAACAAAGACGGTGAAATTGTCTCTGAAGGTAAAGCAGAAGTTGATCCTGAAGGTAACTGGACGTATACACCGACTGAAGAATTACCAGAAGGTCATTACGATATAGAAGTAACTCCGACTGATAAGGCGGGTAACAAAGGTGATACTTCTAAAGAACAGTTAGAAGTTGATACAACACCTCCTTCTGACATTACTATTGATCCAATTGGTGGTGATGATTTCGAATCGAATGATCCTCAACCTGAAATTACAGGAACAGGTGAGAAAGGTTCGCTAGTGGATATCGTGATCACTGGTCCAGATGGCTTCGAAGAGAAGGCCACTGTTGAAGTTGGAGAAGATGGTAAATGGTCGTATAAACCAGAAGCTGAGTTGGAAGAAGGTGACTACAAAATTAAAGCTACTCCTAAAGATGAAGCTGGAAACGTAGGTAATCCAACTGAACAAGATTTTGTAATCGACTTGACACCACCAGATATCGATATTGATCCGTGGGAAGATGATAATGATCCTTGGTTAGATATCGATCCTTGGGATGATGAAGAAGCTGCATGGGATGTGAGTGAAGCTGCATCTGTACAGGCAGTATCATTAGCTGCTGAGCCTCAAATTGCTGCATTCTCTGCTTTCGCTGCACGCTCATTATTTATTGCTGAACCAGTAGTAACAGCATCTCAAGTAACGGCGGTTGATCCAAGTATTAATTATACTAATGATCCACAACGTACGATTAGTGGTAATACAGTAAATAATCCTAAAGAGGTTGCTGTAGAGATTAAAGATGCTAACGGTGCTGTGGTATCTAGTGGTTTAGCAGTGTTGTCTGCAGGCCGTTGGAGTTATAAACCAGCAGAACCTTTAGCAGATGGTATATATACACTTGTAGCCACTGCACGTGATGCTGCTGGTAATACTAGCCGTACAGTTTCTTTAAAATTTGGTGTAGATACACTTTCACCTGATTTGTCAGTTGAAGAGTTATATCCTACAAACGATACTACTCCAGCAATTTCTGGTTCAACTGAACAATATTCTAAAGTTCAAGTCGTGATTAAAGATAAGAATGGAAATACTGTTGTAGATGCACCAGCTTCTGTAGATAGCTCAGGCAATTGGACATTTACACCGCCAAGAGATTTAGCGGATGGAAATTACACAGTTGAAGTAACATCTACTGATTTAGCTAAGAACAAAAAAACTGAAACTCAGCAATTAACAGTTGATACTCAAGCTCCTGATGCTGTGATTATTAATCCAATTACAGATCCAAGTGACTTGAAACCAGTATTAACAGGTAAAGCTGAAGCGAATACTACTGTCGAATTAGTGATTAAGGACTCTACAGGTCGAATTATTGATTCTGCACTTGTTCCTGCTGATCAAAATGGTAATTGGACATATCCAATCAACAATAATTTACCAGAAGGTACAATTATCGTTGAAGCTAAAGCGATTGATGAAGCTGGAAATGTCGGTCCTTCATCAAGCATCGGCTTCGATTTGGATGTGACTCCTCCAGATGCTCCAACTGCAACATTTAATGCAGATGGTTCATTAGTAACAGGTACTGCACAGGCTTTATCAACTGTTAAAGTAAAAGATGTAAACAACAACGTGATTGGTACAACCACTGCGGATAGCAATGGAAACTACTCAATTAAGTTGATACCAAGTTTGAACGATGGACAAAATGTATCTGTGACTGCTTCTGATGTAGCGGGTGAATCTGCACCACGTCAAGTGACTGCTCCAAACATTCCGTTGGATGCCATTGATAATGTTGCTAAAGCTGGTATCGAGTACGAGTATCCTGTTACAGAGAAGTTCATTAAAGATGCGATTTCATATAACTGGTTGATTGGTTTCCTCGGAATTACGCTTGGTAAAACGAGTGGTGCTACAGAGTTTACAATTGGTGCAAACAAAACTGCAGATGTGCAGCTTCAAGTAAAATCGGCATCATGGGGAACATTATTAGACTCAGTATCAATTGTTCTTTACCAGCAAAATAGTTCTGGTAAGTGGGTACCAATTGCCGATAATAAATCTGCAGGATTGTTTGATTTCATTGGCTTATTTGGAGAGGTTGCTCATATCAATTTAGATGATTTACCTGCAGGTAAATATCGTATTGAAATGAGTAATGGTAACCTTGCTTCTTTACCAGGTTATGTACAGACTAATTTAGTAATTAAAGAAACTGATACAAGTACAACGCCTGTTGTGAAGTCAATCACTGAAGCGAAAGGTAATGTGATTACTGATCTTGATGCTGTACATGGTAAAGATCTTGTAGTTGCCGGTGCTGTTGTGAAAGCTGTAAATGGTGTTGCGATTAATGGTGCAACAACAATTAAAGGCGAGTTTGGTACATTAACTATCGATGCAAACGGTACATACGCTTATAAGCCAAATGCAAACCTAAACGCGATTGGTAAAACGGATGTCTTTAAATACACGATTACTGATCCTGTAACTGGTAAGTCTGATACAGCTCAATTAGTACTTCAAATTGATTCTAAATCAGGTTCACCATTGGCTTGGAGCAAATTCACACCAGAAGCAAATGCGAATGATGCTGATGCATTGGCGAATGAAACAGCAGGTAAGTTTAATTCTACTTACTTGAATGAAACAGTTTCTGCTAAAGGTTTGGATAAGTTGATCTTTAATGTGTTAAATGACAACAGCCATAACGGTGGTAACGGTGTTGACACAATCAATGACTTCCAATTAGGCAGCAATGTGAAGATTGATGTTTCTGAGTTGTTATCTGATAGTGCAACTGCTCAAAACATTGATAAATTCATCTTTGTCGAGAAAGATGGAAACAATACGAAGTTAAGTATTGATCGTGATGGTGCAGGTACAACTTATAACAAGGTTGACCTCATTACTTTCAACAATACTGATGTTTCACTTCAAGACTTGTTGAACAAAAACCACTTGTTGTTCTAATAGACTAATGTGAAAAAGAGGAACTTCGGTTCCTCTTTTTTTATTCTTGAAAAAAATGGGACATTTAAAATGTCCCATTCATTGTCTATAACTTATTTGAGTAGATTAAGAAAATTTAAATAATGTTGTACGAGGATTTGTTCTTGTTCCAATATTGGTGTATGACCTACACCTTTTAAGATGATAGGCTCTTGAGCATTTTTCAGTAATCCTTTCAGTTCAGCTGCAGCTTCTACATTAATAATTTGATCACGATCTCCCCATATGATGAGTGATGGTTGATCGATTGAACGAGCCGCTAGCGCAAATGTTTCAGGTGTAAATGATTTGGACATGAGAATAAGTTGCTCGACGAGTTTCGTGTTATTCGTAACATTGGATATCATGAGCTTTTCTTGTTCGACTTTCAGTTCGTTCGGTATAAATGGAGGTTGCTGCGTAGCAATTTTAAATAACCGATCAAAATCTCCAGGTTTAGAAACGATAAAATTTTTGAGTAAATTTGGGTCTTTTAAGTAAGGCGTATTGGCTGATTTAAATACACCTGCACTGTTAATGAGTAGTAATGATTTAGTATCGATTGGATACTGAGCTGCATAAAGTAATGCTACAGCACCGCCCATGGAGTGACCGGCAACATTTAGATTTTGATCAACATGAATGGCTTCCGCAAAGCGACGTAATTTTTCGGTTAGATTTGGAATTGAATAATCAAAATCTGCAGCTACTTTACTATCACCTTGTCCAGGTAAATCAGGGATAATGATGTGATAATGTGGTGTCAGATAGCGAGCGACTCGGTTCCAATTATCCCGACTGCCTGCAAGACCATGCACAAGCATAAGTACTGGTTTGCCTTTGGTTCCACCTTCACTGTAAGCCCAATCGATGTCGGAGACTTTAATGCGCTTGGTATTCAGTCCAGCCCAAGCACGTTCTTGTTGTAAAATATTTTGTATATTTATACTGCTTGGCGCAGCTTGAGTTGTCGATGTAATAGAGATTGTACCGACTGCAATTGAAGCAGCAAGTAAGTGTGAAAATATCCTTTTCATTGTATTTCTCTGTGTATTGTTATTGTGCAAATTTAGATTAAGTGAGTCTGTTATGAAATGCATTTGCTCAAATCAATCATCCGATAAACTATAGGTCAATTATTGATGAATCGATCAGTATCAGCGGAAATGGCACAGTTGATCTTGGCCACAGTATCACAAATTCCTTATGGGAAAGTAGCCAGTTATGGCCAAATTGCTGCGATGTCAGGACTGCCTAAACATGCCCGGTTGGTTGGTCGTGTTTTGAATCAATTAGATGTGAGTAGCGACTTGCCTTGGCATCGTGTCATTAATGCGCAAGGTAAAATTAGTCATCAGCGTTTGGATGATCAAGGTTTTAATTGCCAGCAAGCTAGATTACTTGAAGAGGGAGTTGTGTTTAACAATGGCAAAATAGATTTCAAGATTTTTGGATGGTTCGAGTAGCTCCGTATGACGGTATACGGAGCTATCCGTTATTATTGCTTTACGACAAAAACAGGTACATTGACTTCGGTGATGAGGCTTTGTGCGACACTGCCCATAATTAATTTCTTGAATCCTGTGCGACCGTGCGAGCTGATAACAATAAGATCAATATTAAGATTATCAATCGCTTTCATTATTGTGCGGTGAATACTTTCTCCTTCGAGTATTTTAGTCTCTACATCTATTCCATATTCATTAAACTTTGCTTTAGCTTGAGCTAGGTTATCTTCAATAAATTTTCGTGCTCGTTCAATTAAAAGATTTGACTGCCCATCTGAGAGATATTCGGCTGCGATATAGGGATCGAGTGTCATCACTTGAACAACGGTAATTTTGCTATTAAATGCTTTAGCCAATTCAACAGCATGCTGAACGACGTTGAGTGCTACTTCTGAACCATCCACTGGAACAAGGATATTTTGATAACTCATGTTGTTCTCCTTTTTAACCGTTCTATTTAAAAGTGTATAAGTTCATCATAGACCTAAATTGTTCAAAATAAAACCAAGTGTAAAGCTATGGTTTTTTATATTAAGTTATTGTTTTTGATTTATTATCTTAAAATTTTAGAGATATAAGATGGTAACGAACTATGAAGAATGAAATTTGATTAACTGAATCATAAAAAGATCAATTTGAAAATATTGTGATGGGTAGAGATGTAATTAAGGATGCGTCAGATATCTTTATAAAGTATGGAGTCTATAATTAGAATTAAAAAGTATAAGCCTTACTTTAGCGACTATATTTTGAAAACCCACTCCGTTTGAGTGGTTTTTTTATGTCTTTAAGAGTGATAATGATAAGATATTTGGAAAATAAGCAACTGAATTTTAACAACAATGAAAGATTATCCAGTAAATATCATTCATGATGATTTTGAGAATATTGAAATCGCTTGGGAAGGCGATTTATGGGATCGTCGTCGTCTAGGTGAGCAATTAGAACGTTATGTAGATCGCTTAAATTGTGGTGCTGTTCTAGCTTTAGATGCTCGTTGGGGTGAAGGTAAGACCTGGTTTGTAAGGCATTGGAAAAAGCATTTAGAAGATCAAAGTCACCAAGTTGTTTATTTAGATGCTTTTGCCAATGATTATTTAGATGATCCATTTTTGACGATTGCAGCAGAGATTAGCCATGCTTTGAACGATGCAAATGAGATCGATGATGCTGATATTAAAGATTTTAACTCTAAGACTGCTTCGGTATTAATTTCTTTGGCGGCTGTCATGCCATTAATTGCTGCAAAAGCAGGTTTGCATTTGGTAGGACTAGGCGGTGCAGGTGAAGCTTTACAAGAGGTCTATAAAGAGGGCAAAGATGTATATGACACAGCAAGTGAAGAAATAGCCAATAAAGTTAAAGAGCACATTGAGAAGAAGATTGAAAATCATCATATCGAAAAGCAAACCATTCAAGATTTTAAGCAAGAGCTCGCTGAACTTGCTGCAAAATTAGAAAAGCCATTGGTATTTATTATTGATGAGCTAGATCGTTGCCGACCTGATTTTGCTATTCGTTTAATTGAAAGGATTAAACATTTTTTTGACATTCCAAAAATTGTTTTTGTTTTGGTAATGGATAAAACCCAATTTTCAAAAGTGGTTTGTCATAACTATGGTTATGATGAAAGTCTTGGTGAAGAATATTTAACAAAGTTTATTGATTTTACTGTTGAATTTCCTAACTTAGGAAAGACGCAGTTGTATGAAGAGGTAATAGCACAGCAGTTATATCGTATCGGCGAATTAACATCTGTAGATACTAAAAATGAATTGTTTTTTTGGATTTTAAGTTTGCAATCTAGCAAAGAATACAATTCTAGAGAGTTGGTGAAAAAAATTAATCAATATGCACTCTTGAGAACAAATGATTTCAAGCTTAATCTAATTTTAATTGCTTTCATCTTTGATGAAAATTTTAATATTTCAGCTAATTATTTGCATAAGATAATTGATTATTTATTCAACTATTTAAACGGCGATGAAAATGGATATACGACAAAATCTTATTTTATCCGACAGCAATTATTGAACGAAAAAAATATCGATGACATTATTATTTGCAATTTGTATGAAACACTTTTAGATATAGAAGAAAGATTTAAGACTGTAGGGCAAAAGGATCATAAAAATCAAACTCTTCAAAGGTTCTTGAGCCCTTATTGTATTAGTAAATTAAAAGATATTAAGGATTTTAATTCGATTTGGATGCAATATATAAAAACAGGACTATTTGAAAAATATTGATAATTTTTCAATATCATCGGTCTGCAACTGTTCACGCATTTTTAAAAACTGCTTTTCATCTAAGTCATATAGCTTAAGAGAAAGCAATTTTTTAATATCTTGTTCAGGGAAACGGTATTTAATAATTTTAGCAGGTACACCACCGACGACAGCATAAGGCGGTACATCTTTGGTCACGACTGCACCTGTAGCAACGACTGCACCTTCACCAAGTTTTACCCCTTGCATAATCATGGCACGACTACCAATCCAACAACCATCACCAATGACAGTATCGCCAGCAGGCACAAAACTACGCGTATCAAAAGGAAATGCTGAAATCCAGTCGGTACGGTGTAACTGATTTCCACCCATCATGATGACACACTCAGCGCCAAAACAGACAAAATTGCCAATATAAAGCTGATCGATGGGTTTTTCTGGTGTCGAAGGTTTGTCATGTAGATAACGCACTACACAACGCTCAAAACCTTGATCCCAATAGGCTGAGTAATAACTGTAATTGCCTTTAATATGAATATTCGGATTTTTGACTGTTTTAGAGATAAATTCGAATTCGCACCAGTGATTGACAGGGGAGTTGATCAGCTTTTCAGACATGGTGAAATAAAAGGAGAATATTTCAGGGCATTATATACCAATTAAAACTTACATCCTGAATAAAAACTTTTATATTCATTGAGCATTAGAAGAATGGAAAAGCTATGTTTGTTGAAACAGAATTTAGAGAAGATAGACCTGAAGAAATATATAGAATAATAAAGGAGTATCCTCTTGCATCTTTGGTCGCACAGACTCAAACAGGGTTAATTGCTGAACATATCCCGCTCATATTAGTAGATGAACAAACATTGAGAGGACATGTTTCATTGCAGAATACACTATTCAATCATTCGATTTTGAATAATCAAATACTATGCATCTTTAAAGCAGAGGATGCTTATATTTCACCGAATTATTATCCTTCAAAATTTGAAGATCACAAAAAAGTACCTACTTGGAATTATCAAGTCGTACACATTAATGGTGAAATTCAGTTTTATCATGATCAGAAAACTAAACTTGCAGTATTAGGTCAACTCACCCAACAACATGAACGTATCACGAATGGTAAAAATGCTTGGAAAATGGCAGATGCACCAAAAGATTTCTTGATGGAAATGCTCAACCATTTTGTTGTATTTGAAATTAAAATTGAAAGAATCATTGCTAAATCAAAACTAAGTCAAAATAGAGAGGAAAAAGATTTTCGTAATGTTATTACGAAGCTTCATGAAGCTGGAAAAGTGCATCTAGCAAAAACAATGAATCAATTAAAATGAAAATAAAAAACCCCTCATCAGAGGGGTTTATAGCCTAAAATATCAAGAATTAAAGATATTCTACGCTCACAATTTCGTATTCAACTTCACCTTGAGGTGTCGTAATTTTAACTTCATCGCCTTCATTTTTACCCAAAAGACCACGCGCGATAGGGGAATTCACAGATATTTTGTTAATTTTAAAATCTGCTTCGTCGTCACCAACAATTTGATACGTTTTACGTTCTTCAGTATCCAAATTTTCAATTGTGACAGTCACGCCAAAAACAACGCGTCCATTTTGCTCAAGTTCTTTAACGTCAATCACTTGTGCAGCACCCAATTTTCCTTCGATATCTTGGATACGGCCTTCACAGAAACCTTGTTGCTCACGTGCAGCGTGGTATTCCGCGTTTTCTTTAAGATCTCCGTGTTCACGCGCTTCAGCAATCGCTGCTGTAATACGAGGACGATCTACAGTTTTAAGTTGGTGTAATTCTTTCTCAAGCGCTTCTTTGCCTTGAGGTGTCATAGGATAACGTTGCATAGTTGTCCCTCAAAAAAGTAAGTATGAAAAAATACTAAGTCTATAAATGAAAAAAAGCCCGCCACCAAGAGGTGACGGGACTTCTTGGTAGTGTATTAACCTACTGTTTGTAAGTCTTGCAAACGATATACATCCATTGGCAATTTGATTGCTAAAGCTTGGCAAACTGCATCTGCACCATTAAGGGTAGTCGTATGATAGACCTTACCTTGAAGTGCAGAACGGCGGATTGAGAACGAATCCTGCTGAGCTTGTTTACCTTCTGTTGTATTGATAATGAGGTGTATTTCGCCATTTTTCAAGCGGTCCACAATATTTGGACGACCTTCAGTCACTTTATTTACACGTTCACATTCAATACCAGCCGCTTTGATGACATCGTATGTGCCACCAGTAGCAAGTATTTTGAAGCCAAAGTCAGCAAGTTGTTTTGCAATACCAGCTGCACGTGGTTTATCAGAATCACGTACAGAGATGAACGCATGTTTAACTTCACCTTCCGTTGGAAGACCTGGTAAACGCTCATTTGCACCTAATACAGCTTTATAGAACGCTTCACCAAATGTTTTACCAACACCCATTACTTCACCTGTAGATTTCATCTCAGGCCCAAGGATTGGATCAACACCAGGAAACTTGTTGAATGGGAACACTGCTTCTTTAACAGAGAAGTGCTCAGGGATAATCTCTGTAGTGAATCCTTGAGATTCTAAAGATTGACCCGCCATACAACGTGCAGCGACTTTCGCTAAAGACTCACCGATACACTTAGATACAAACGGAACTGTACGTGATGCACGTGGGTTCACTTCTAAGATGTAAACGTCTTCGCCTTTAACAGCAAACTGTACGTTCATTAAACCAACAACACCAAGCTCTTTCGCCATCGCGATCGTTTGACGGCGCATTTCGTCCTGAATCTCTTTAGAAAGAGAGTAAGGAGGGATCGAACATGCAGAGTCACCTGAGTGGATACCTGCTTGTTCGATGTGCTGCATGATACCGCCGATCACCACGTCTTTACCGTCAGATACGCAGTCTACGTCAACTTCGATCGCGTCGTCTAGGAAGCGGTCAAGAAGAACAGGGGCATCGTTAGAAGCTTGAACAGCATCACGTAAATAGCGACGTAACTCTTCATCGTTGTATACGATTTCCATCGCACGACCACCAAGTACATATGATGGACGTACTACAAGTGGATAGCCAACTTTCGCTGCTTCAGCCATACCTTCTTCAGCAGATTTTACAATGCTGTTGTTTGGTTGACGAAGTTGCAGACGTTGAATCATTTGTTGGAAACGTTCACGGTCTTCTGCACGGTCAATCGCATCAGGAGATGTACCGATAATTGGCGCACCAGCTTCTTCTAAAGCACGAGCCAATTTAAGTGGTGTTTGACCACCGTACTGTACGATGATGCCTTTTGGCTTCTCAATACGTACGATTTCTAACACATCTTCAAGCGTAATTGGTTCAAAGTATAAACGATCTGAAGTGTCATAGTCAGTTGAAACTGTTTCAGGGTTACAGTTCACCATGATAGTTTCATAACCGTCTTCACGCATTGCAAGCGCCGCGTGTACACAGCAGTAATCGAATTCGATACCTTGACCAATACGGTTAGGACCACCACCGATCACCATGATCTTGTCTTTGTTAGATGGGTTAGATTCACACTCTTCATCGTAAGTTGAATACATATATGCTGTGTCTGATTCAAACTCAGCAGCACATGTATCTACACGTTTGTAAACTGGAGTTACGCCCAAGTTCCAACGGTGTTTACGGAATTGTTTTTGTGAAATGCCCATCAAGTTCGCAATGCGAAGGTCAGATAAACCTTTACGTTTAAATGAACGGATGTTGTCCGCATTTAGATCGCCAAAACCTAAAGTTTTGATTTGGTTTTCTGTTTTGATGATGTCTTCGATTTGGATCAAGAACCATTTGTCGATCTTAGTCGCTTGGAATACATCTTCTAATGTAAAGCCGTGACGGAATGCGTCAGCCACGTACCAAATACGCTCAGGACCCGGAACACGAAGTTCTTGTAAGATTTTCTCACGCGCGCCTTCAGCACCCACTTCGATTTTTTCATCAAAGCCAGTTGCACCCACTTCAAGACCACGAAGTGCTTTGTTCATAGACTCTTGGAAGTTACGACCAATCGCCATCACTTCACCAACAGATTTCATCTGTGTGGTTAAAGTTGCGTCAGCTTGTGGGAATTTCTCAAAGTTGAAACGTGGAACTTTAGTTACAACGTAGTCAATCGCAGGTTCGAAAGATGCTGGAGTTGTACCGCCAGTGATGTCGTTTTTAAGCTCATCAAGGGTATAACCAACCGCTAATTTCGCAGCGATTTTCGCAATAGGGAAACCAGTTGCTTTTGAAGCCAATGCAGAAGAACGAGATACACGTGGGTTCATCTCGATCACAACCATACGACCAGTATTTGGACAAATACCAAACTGTACGTTAGAACCACCTGTTTCTACACCAATCTCACGCAACACTGCTAAAGATGCATTGCGCATTAATTGATATTCTTTATCTGTTAATGTTTGTGCAGGTGCAACAGTGATTGAGTCACCTGTGTGTACGCCCATTGGGTCAAAGTTTTCAATCGAACAGACGATGATACAGTTGTCGTTTTTGTCACGAACAACTTCCATCTCATATTCTTTCCAACCAATTAAAGATTCATCGATCAATAATTGTTTGGTTGGAGAAAGATCGAAACCGCGTTCACAGATTTCAAGGAATTCTTCTTTGTTGTATGCGATACCACCGCCTGAACCACCCATGGTGAATGATGGACGGATAATCACTGGGAAGCCGAAACGTGCTTGAATTTCTAAAGCTTCTTCCATTGATTCAGCGATTGCTGCTTTTGGACATTCAAGACCAATTTTACGCATTGCTTGGTCGAAAAGTTTACGGTCTTCCGCTTTTTCGATCGCTTCTTTCGTTGCACCAATCAATTCAACATTGAATTTTTCTAAAATGCCATGCTCATCAAGGGCAAGGGCACAGTTCAATGCAGTCTGACCACCCATTGTTGGAAGAACTGCGTCTGGGCGTTCTTTCTCAATGATCGCTGCAACAGTTTGCCAAGTGATTGGCTCGATATACGTTGCATCTGCCATTGCAGGGTCAGTCATGATCGTTGCAGGGTTAGAGTTTACCAGAATTACACGGTAACCTTCTTCACGTAATGCTTTACATGCTTGTGCACCTGAGTAGTCAAACTCACACGCCTGACCGATAACAATTGGACCAGCACCAATAATTAAGATGCTTTTAATATCCGTACGCTTTGGCATTATTTGCTCCTCAATTACTTCTTAGATGCTTCAATAAGTTCGATGAAATGATCGAACAATGGTGCGCAGTCATGTGGACCTGGGCTTGCTTCTGGGTGACCTTGGAAACTAAACGCAGGCTTATCTGTACGATGAATCCCTTGAAGAGTTTGATCGAACAATGATTTGTGCGTCGCTTTAAGGTTTGCAGGTAATGTTTCTGCATCCACTGCGAAGCCATGGTTTTGAGAAGTAATCATCACTGTACCATCTTCGATGTTTTGTACAGGATGGTTCGCACCATGGTGACCATGAGGCATTTTCACCGTTTTAGCGCCAGAAGCGAGAGCAAGAATTTGGTGACCCAAGCAAATACCAAATACAGGTACGTTACGAGCATCTTCAACAATTGTTTTTACAGCTTCAATTGCATAGTCACATGCTGCAGGATCGCCAGGACCATTCGATAAGAATACGCCATCTGGATTTAGAGCAAGAACTTTTTCAGCAGGAGTTTGTGCAGGTACAACAGTTAATTTACAACCGCGGTCTGCGAGCATACGTAAGATGTTGGTTTTGACACCGTAATCATATGCGACAACATGAAATTTTGCTTCTGGTTGGGAGAAACCTTGACCTAATTTCCAAGAACCTTCAGTCCATTCGAAACCGTTTGGATCACAGCATTCTTTCGCAAGGTCTAAACCATTCAGACCGCCGAATGCACGAGCTTTTTCTAAAGCTTCTTCTTCTGTAATATTTTCACCAGCTAAGATACAACCGTTTTGTGCACCTTTAGCACGTAAAATACGTGTCAGTTTACGTGTATCAATGTCAGCGATAGCGACAACATTGTGAGATTTTAAGTATTCGCCTAAAGATTGCGTAGATCGGAAGTTGCTGTGCAATAAAGGTAGGTCACGAATGATCAATCCGTTTGCCCATACTTTATGAATTCGACCTGACTCAGCGTCTTCATCATTACAACCTGTGTTACCAATGTGTGGATAGGTAAGCGTAACAAGCTGTTGTGCATAACTTGGGTCAGTCAAAATTTCTTGATAGCCAGTCATGGCAGTGTTGAAAACGACTTCACCAGTCGTACTACCCGATGCACCGATTGACGTTCCTTTAAAGATCGTACCATCGGCAAGGGCTAAAATTGCTGGGGTGCTCAAACCAAAGCTCCTGAAATTTAGGCTGTAAAAAAGCGAGTAGACGAAAAAAAAGGAAGGCTACTTTAAAACCCACCCTCCTTACATCTGCTCGCTTGAACTTAACACGGCATTATACGCAAACACCTTGATAAAGTCCACGTAAATAAACCTGAATTCGTCAGATATATACCTTGTAATTTGTTTAAAAGTCTGCTTTTTAAACTTT
The DNA here is from genome assembly GCF_056779995.1 of Acinetobacter sp. ANC_7504. Classification (NCBI taxonomy): domain Bacteria; kingdom Pseudomonadati; phylum Pseudomonadota; class Gammaproteobacteria; order Moraxellales; family Moraxellaceae; genus Acinetobacter; species Acinetobacter sp. ANC_7504. The sequence continues at coordinate 13,422 of NZ_JBWYIZ010000001.1, forward strand.
GGACAAAAGTCTAAGAATGTAAGAATTGTTTAATAATTCAAAAGTTAAGTTTTATCACGATTTATCAAAATTTATGTAGACTTACAATTAATAAGCTAAGTTTCTGAAACAGAATAACAAAGCTTCTGAAAAGCTGATTTGTTAAATAGAACAAATGTTGAAGTTGCTCCAAATGCTTCCTAAAAGTCCGAAAAAAGTACTAATTAGGTCAATTTACAAGTATTTTAGAAAGGACTGATTAAATATGGAAAATAGAGGTAAATATTGAATTGCTTGTTAAAAGCGTAGGTTCAATTATTTAAAGATGAAATTGGTAGTTAGCATGCTGGGTTTTAAAAATTAAACCGAGATCGAATTTAAAGAGATTTGACGCTACTTCGGTGTTTGTGAAAAAATATTTAAGAGCAGATTTGGCTGTTCAAGTGATTAAGGACAATTTTGAAATTAGAAATGAATAACAGGAATTACAAATATAACTAGATATAACACGTTGAGATCAGCTGTATAAAACTTAACTCTAAAAGAGGTGGGAAGAGTCTACAACTATAGAACTGAAATATTGGGGTAAAAAAATAGTGAGATTAAATCTCACTATTTTTTTTTAAAACTGATGCAACCAATCGCGCTTGTTATGGAAGTCAGCCTCAGGACTACTATGCTGCATCGCATAATAATGTTTAGCTTGCGATGTGTTTAATACAGCGGATAAGCCAATAAAAATATCCTGCCATTTCAATTTATGTTTTAACATAAACTCCGTTAGATCAAGGCTCACATTTAAACCATAGTGCGTCTTTTTGAGTGAATTCAGTTCTATGTCATAAGCTGCTTGAGGTGGCATATCTTCAGGGTAACGATACTCTTCAAATTGATACGCTTGCCAAGCTTGAGAAGGGGAGAGATTGACTTCACGATAAAAGTCCTGATCTTTCACCCCAATGAAAATTTCAAAGCAGGTTTCTTCCCAAAGAAAATCTCGTCGTGGATGACCAGCTACAATTTCCGGATAAACTAAGTATTGATTTGGGTCACGTAACCAATAGCCCACATTTAGTGTGTATGGACTCGCTTGTTCAATTGCACCAACCAAGGAGATATCAAAGTAACGGTCAAAAGAATTTAGTTCGTAACTTGCCATTCAATGCAACTCAAATTAATTAGAAAGATGTGCGTGGCGAACAAGATTCGAAAGTTTAGGATTTTGTTTTGCCGCTTTCTTATATAAAAGTGCAATCTTTCCAATGGTTTGAACAACCTCTGCACCAGTGACTTCGGCGATTTCAGTAATGACTGCTGCACGAGCATCACGATCTTCACCGCCAATTTTTACTTTAATTAACTCATGATCATTTAAAGCACGTTGAGTTTCTTCAATGACATTTTCAGTTAAACCTTGACCACCTAACATTACCACTGGGTTAAGTGCATGTCCGATTTGACGCAAACGTTTGCGTTCCTGAATTGATAAAGCCGCCATAAAGATAACCTAATTTTAAAAACGACTTAGTATAGCAAATCAAGAGATCAAACGCTTATGTTTCTCAGAAATAATCGATCAACTTAAATCAAAAAAACATAAACGATAATCTTGAATTAGATACAGATGAATACTGCAAGGGGGATAAAATTCACGTACAATAAAAAGTTAGAAGATTACGTGTATTTAAAGAGTTATGGCAACACGCATTACCAATCAGAAGTTATCCAAAAGTAGTCGTGCGTGGATGAGAGAGCATTTAGATGACCCGTTTGTGAAAAAAGCACAAAAGGAAGGTTATCGTGCGCGTGCTGCATATAAATTGCTTGAAATCCAAGAGAAATACAAAATCATTAAACCTGGTATGACTGTCGTGGACCTTGGTGCTGCACCTGGTAGTTGGTCCCAAATCGCCGGAAAATTAGTGGGTGATAAAGGTTTAGTGATTGCATCAGATATTTTGGAAATGGATGCACTTCCAGATGTGACGTTCCTGCAAGGAGACTTTCGAGAAGAGGAAGTTTTCGAAAAATTGTTAAATATTTTAAATGGACGAACTGTAGACGTTGTAATTTCAGATATGGCCCCCAATACATCAGGTAATAAGGCCGTTGATCAACCTCGACAAATTTATTTGTGTGAACTTGCATTAGACTTTGCCAATAAAGTTTTAGGTCCGAAAGGACAGTTTGTTGTCAAAGTTTTCCAAGGAACTGGTTTTGACGAATTCCGTAAGGAAGTTGTAGACAGTTTTGAAGTATTAAAAACTGCAAAGCCTGCTGCTTCGCGTGCTCGTTCGAAGGAAGTTTTTTTAATTGGACAGGGCCGTAAAAAGAAATCGCAATAAAGTGACTTGCCAAGTCGCTAAAAAATGTGCATTTTGTACCTTTTGAATATTTTATTGCGAAATTGATTTACTCGCTTTTTGTTAAAGGTCACCCAATTTTGGGCATGATCAAATTAGATTGATATGGGAATAAAGCTTTGAGCGATCTCTTTAAGAATGCCGTTTTATGGCTTGTTATACTTGGTGTGCTGATATTAATTTTCAGCAACATTAGTGACCGTGATAAGCCTGCTGCATTGAACTATTCAGAATTTGTTGCAGCGGTTAATGCTGGTCAAATTAAACAAGTTACCATTGACGGTGAACGAATTAGTGGCGAAAAAGTAAATGGTTCTCCATTTGAGAGTATTCGTCCTGCGGTTCAAGATCCTGAGTTAATGCCGAATCTCATCAAAAATAATGTCGTTGTTGAGGGCACTGCTCCGCAACGTCAAGGTTTATTGATGCAGCTTTTGATCGCAAGCTTTCCAGTACTTTTAATCATTTTGTTATTCATGTTCTTTATGCGCAACATGGGTGGCGGTGCTGGTGGTAAAAACGGCCCGATGAGTTTTGGTAAGTCAAAAGCAAAAATGCTTTCAGAAGACCAAATCAAAGTCACTTTCACAGATGTTGCGGGTTGTGACGAAGCGAAACAAGAAGTCGTTGAAATTGTTGATTTCTTGAAAGATCCAACAAAGTTTAAGCGTCTTGGTGCGAGCATTCCTCGCGGTGTCCTGATGGTAGGTCCACCGGGTACAGGTAAAACTTTACTTGCGAAAGCGATTGCTGGAGAGGCTAAGGTTCCATTCTTTAGTATCTCAGGTTCAGATTTCGTAGAAATGTTCGTTGGTGTTGGTGCATCACGTGTACGTGATATGTTTGAGCAAGCGAAACGCCATGCGCCGTGTATCATTTTCATTGATGAAATTGATGCGGTGGGTCGTCATCGTGGTTCAGGTACTGGCGGTGGTCATGATGAGCGTGAACAAACCTTGAACCAGATGTTGGTAGAAATGGATGGTTTCGAAGGTAATGAAGGTATCATCGTTATTGCTGCGACTAACCGTGCTGACGTTCTAGATAAAGCTTTGCTTCGTCCGGGACGTTTCGACCGTCAAGTGATGGTTGGACTTCCAGATATTAAAGGTCGTGAGCAAATCCTGAATGTGCATTTGAAAAAATTACCTTCAGTGACTGGTGTGGATGTCAAAGTATTGGCACGTGGTACTCCAGGGTTCTCTGGTGCGCAATTGGCAAACTTAGTCAATGAAGCTGCGTTATTTGCTGCACGTCGTAATAAAAATACGGTCGATATGCATGACTTTGAAGATGCAAAAGATAAGCTTTATATGGGGCCAGAGCGTAAATCAATGGTTCTTCGTGAAGAAGAGCGTCGCGCAACGGCTTATCATGAAGCAGGTCATGCGATTGTAGCTGAAATGCTTCCAGGCACAGACCCAGTACATAAAGTCACGATCATGCCACGTGGTTGGGCATTAGGTGTAACTTGGCAGCTTCCAGAGTTTGATCAAACCAGTCATTACAAAGACAAAATGTTGAATGAGCTTTCTATTCTGTTTGGTGGTCGTATTGCAGAAGAAATTTTCATTAATCAGATGTCGACTGGGGCTTCTAATGACTTTGAACGTGCAACAAAAATGGCGCGTGCAATGGTGACTAAGTACGGTATGTCTGACAAGATGGGTGTCATGGTTTATGAAGAAGATGCTCAACAGTCATTTATGGGTAGTCTAGGTGGTCGTACTATTTCTGAAACGACTCAACTTGAAGTTGATCGTGAAATTCGCCGTATCCTAGATGAGCAGTACAAAGTTGCACGTGATATCTTAGAAAATAATAAAGATATTGCCCATGCGATGGTAAAAGCTTTGCTTGAGTGGGAAACGATTGATCGTGATCAAATCCGTGACATTATGGAAGGTCGTGAACCTCAACCACCTAAGGTATATGTGGCTGAGAATCCAATTGTAGATGTAACCCCTACAGATGGTCCTTCAACGCCTCCACCTTTACCAGCAAGCTAAAATGAAGGAGCCTCTTATGAGGCTCTTTTTTTTGTGTTGAAATTATCCCTCATGTTTAAATTTTACTTGATATCATGTGAATAGATTTTCTAGGAACATCAATATGCAACTTATCTCTTTACCTAATCAGATTCTTAAATGTGGTGCATTGGAACTTGATTTGTCAAAGCCTCATGTAATGGGTGTGTTAAATGTAACGCCAGATTCGTTTAGTGATGGTGGTAAACACAATAGTGTAGAGGCGGCACTAGAGAGAGCAAAGCAAATGATTGCTGAAGGGGCGAGTGTTATTGATGTAGGTGGTGAGTCAACTCGTCCTGGCGCATCTGCTGTTGATGTTCAAGATGAAGTAGATCGTGTAGTTCCGGTCGTTGAAGCGTTGTCAAAATTGAATGTAGTGATCTCAATCGACACTTCTCAACCAGAAGTGATTAAAAAGGCGGTTAAAGCTGGAGCGCATATTTGGAATGATGTCAGAGCATTAACAAAGCCACATGCTTTAGAAACAGCTGCGGAATTAGATATTCCAGTCATTATCATGCATATGCGTGGTGAGCCAACCACAATGAACCAGTTGGATCAATATGATGATATTACTTTAGATGTGATTTCAGAATTGCAAACTCGATTAGATGCAGCATTAAATGCAGGAATTAAACCTGAAAATATCATGATTGATCCGGGTTTCGGATTTGCAAAAAATGCACATCAAAACCTGAAATTATTAAAAGAGTTGTATAAATTAAATGAGTTGGGCTATCCAATGCTTTCTGCATTATCTCGTAAGCGATTTATTGGTGAAGCTTTAGGTGGTGTACCTGCCCATGAACGTGCAGTGGGTTCGGTGACGGGGCATCTGTTAAGCATACAGCAAGGAGCATGTATGGTCAGAGCACATGATGTAAAAGAAATGGTGCAAGCTATTCAAATTTGGGCAGCAATGAATAGTGTTAGTTAAATTAAAGGCAGATTTAAGACGGTTAAAATCATCAATGAAAATATTAGCTTAGTTATACTTTGATTAAAAGTGAGATTTACTCCTCGTTTTTATTGTTGGTTTAATGTCTAGCTTGTGTTATATAAGCTCGGTTTTTGTTAATGCTATTACTTGAGCTTTAATATGTTGAATGATGTACTTCTCCCGATGTTCGACGATGAATATTATCCTGATATTCTCGTGGCTGAAATTCAGCAACTCATTGAAAAATTCTCAAAGAAGGTATCTAAGGTGAATTCCGATGCTGAGATTTATCAAATCGCCAATGATATTGTGGCGGAAATTAATGAGATGAAACCTCAGTTCGAAGATCTTGATTCTTCTCTTGATGATGCAGCAGCAGACTATATTGCTGAGGCAATGATGATGGTCGTTCAGGAAGAGGGATTCTTAGATATCGAAATGGAAGAACTTGTTTCAAATAGAGAGTGGTAAATCGCTCTCTATTTTTTTGTGTTGTTATTGTTGTGGCTAAACGCTAGGCATAAAAAAACCAGCTTACGCTGGGTTCTTTATTTACACCATTATTCTCTATCAGAAGAATGGTGCCCGAGGCCAGACTCGAACTGGCACGCTTTGAGGGCGGGGGATTTTAAATCCCCTGTGTCTACCGATTTCACCACTCGGGCATGTGCGCAATAATAGAGGACACTTTTAAGCTTGGCAAGAGAAAATCGTATTATTTGCTTTCTTTTCAATCAACTTGCATTTATTAGATTAAAAAATATAAATTTTGGGGCGATGGTTTATGATATTTGTACATTAAATTGTCATCTGATTGCAATTTTAGCTTCATAAATACGGTTTAAGTTCGAAGTTAAAATAACTCGCCAATTCGTAAATAAAATGAAAAATAAAATCTCAAGACGCGCATTAATTAAAAATTCATTGGCTGGATTAGGTGCGATTTCACTGCCTGTTCTGATTACAGCATGTAATGGCGATGGTCAAACCAGCAATGAGCATAAAGTTGATTTTTTGCATGGAGTGGCGAGTGGAGATCCATTACAGGATCGAATAATTCTTTGGTCGCGAATAACACCTACAGATGTGGCGGCAACATATGAATTAGATTGGGAAATTGCACTTGATGAGAATTTTTCAAATATTGTTCAGATGGGGAAAATCAAGACTTCTGCTGCTAAAGACTTTTGCTTGAAAGTCGATGTACTTAATTTGAGTGCCGATACTCGTTATTATTACCGATTTAAATATGGGCAGATACATTCTCCAATTGGTCGTACGAAGACCTTAGCAACCAAGTCCAATGCGGTTAACTTTGCGGTATGCTCATGCTCAAATTATCCTGCTGGTTATTTTTATGTGTACCGTGAAATTGCGAAGCAGGACGTGGATGCTGTGCTGCATCTGGGTGACTATATTTACGAATATGGCAAAGATGGGTATGCAGCTGAACAAGCCGAAAAGCTTGGTAGAACACTCGATGTGGATAATCAAAACGAGATTTACCATCTAGAAGATTATCGAAAACGTTATGCAAAATATCGAACAGATCCTGATTTACAAGCGGTTCATCAACGTCATCCATTTATTCTGATTTGGGATGATCATGAGCTGACAAATGATGCATGGAGAGCTGGTGCGCAGAATCATCAACCTGATTTAGAGGGAGATTTCGTAGCACGAAGAACAGCAGCCCTAACCGCTTATTTTGAGTGGATGCCAATCCGCGAAAAAAGCAATAACGATATTCTTCATATTTATCGTCAGTTTAATTTTGGTGATTTAGTTCAACTTAATATGCTAGATACACGTATGTTGGCACGAGATGAGCAACTGGCTTTTGCTTCATTTATGGATGGTGAAAATCTAAATGTTGAGCAATTTAGAGCGGCATTATTGAATGAGCAGCGACAGCTAATAGGGATAGATCAGTTAAATTGGTTGGCGAATAGTCTTCAGAGTTCTCGTGCAATATGGAATGTATTGGGTCAGCAAGTATTGATGGCGAAAATGTTGGTACCTGCTGAAGTATTGCAAATATTAAATGTTGCCAAAAGTGGAATGGTAGATGACAACTTTTTAATAGAAGCTCAAAAACGTCTGATGGAGTTGGTCGCGATTAAATTGCGTTATAAAAATAGTGACCCGAGCTTAACTGACGCTGAATTATTAAGAATCCTAACCGTGATTCCTTATAATTTAGACGCTTGGGATGGTTATTATGCTGAGCGTGAGCGTGTTTATGCTTTGTATGAGCAGTATCAGAAGAAAGTTGTTGTGTTGGCTGGAGATACCCATAATGCGTGGGAGTCTGCATTACATCAACAAAATGGTGAGAAGGTGGGGATTGAATTAGCAACAAGTTCAGTTTCTTCACCAGGTATGGAGAAATATCTCAATTTACCTGAGAACTTAATGCAACAATTTGAACAAGTGTTTATCCAATTGATTGATGAATTAAGCTTTTGTAATTTGAATCAACGAGGCTATTTAAAATTGAGCTTTGATTCTACGCAATTGAGTGCAGATTGGTTGTTTTTAACAGATATTCATTCACAGAAGTATCAAGTTGATCAACTCAGATTGCACTCAACAACGTATGATACCAATTTGAATATAATTAAAGTAATGCAGCAAGCAAGTTGATCGTAGCGCTACATGATGCTATCGATATATTTTTCTATATCGGTATGCTTGTAGCGCATACACAATTTGTTTTCATAGTTCATCAAATGAACATAAAGTTGCGCATTTTTTTGTTTTTGTTCAATCAATAATTGATGCTGCTTTGAGTTTTTGGATGAAAAGATTAGTTTTAAGTAAAGCTTAAAATTTTGTTTATAACTCCAGAAAGCCACTCTACGAATTTCTTGAATGTAGTAATAGTTTTCTTTAGAAGTATTTTCTCGGAATAAATTCTCTTTATAAAATTTAACGAAACCAAAATTCATAGCGAAATAAAACAAAATTCCCTGTAAGAACCAACTTTCCATAAAAGCGATATTTAAACTTTGTAAAAGAATGAGGATGGTCAGTTTGAATGGGGTATTTTTAAGTTGCTGGTAAGTTGAGATGCTACTATGCTTGATCTGTTTGAGGATGATTGGCGTAATCAGCATAAAAAATAACATGATACACAACACAGCACTCCCGCCAGATTGAAAGCCTTCTAAAAAAACAATGTGTTGTTTAAGCAAAAGGGTTAACAAATATGAGCAAGGGAGGAAAATCATTAATGCAAGTGCAAGCGGGATCAGTTCTTTACGCTCATCTAGAATCCCTTTGGTCTTTAACTGACTATAGAGCAAGAAGTTTTTTTTAAACGCTTGAGGATATTGTTGTTTTAGTTCTTGAAGATATTGAGCAACTTGCTGATTTTGATTCATTTGAATATGAAATTCTGAAGATGAGTGATTATAGCAGATGAGTTTAAAGAAAATGCAGACATAAAAAAACCAGCTTACGCTGGGTTTTTTATTTACACCATTATTCTCTATTAGAAGAATGGTGCCCGAGGCCAGACTCGAACTGGCACGCTTTGTGGGCGGGGGATTTTAAATCCCCTGTGTCTACCGATTTCACCACTCGGGCTTAACAAGATGGAGGCGGAGGTCGGAATCGAACCGGCGTACACGGAGTTGCAGTCCGCTGCATGACCACTCTGCCACCCCGCCATGTCTTGTTGATGCGTATATTAACAAGCTCTGAAAAAAAAACAATAGTGCTTTTATTCGTATGTGCAGAAAAACAGCATATAACGGAAATTATTTAAAATATTCATGTAGAATGTGCGAAATTGATTCATATCAACACTTGGGAGATGTGCCGTGGCATTAGTTTTAGATGGTCGTGCATTGGCAAAACAAATTGAGGCTGATTTGTTAACTCGCGTAGAAGCGTTAAAAGCAAAATCAGGACGTACTCCAATTCTTGCGACGATTTTAGTAGGTGACGATGGTGCATCTGCAACTTATGTGCGTATGAAGGGTAATGCATGCCGCCGTGTTGGTATGGATTCACTTAAAGTTGAACTACCAAAAGAAACGACGACAGAACAATTGCTTGCTGAAATTGAAAAACTCAATGCAAATCCTGATGTTCACGGTATTCTTTTACAACATCCAGTACCTGCGCAAATTAATGAGCGAGCGTGTTTTGATGCGATCTCACTTGAAAAAGATGTGGATGGTGTTACTTGCCTTGGTTATGGTCGTATGGCAATGGGTGAAGCGGCTTACGGTTCTGCGACACCTGCAGGTATTATGATGATTCTGAAAGAAAACAACATCGAAATCGCAGGTAAGCATGCGGTTGTTGTAGGTCGTTCTGCAATTTTGGGTAAACCAATGGCAGCTATGCTTCTCGAGGCCAATGCTACTGTAACGATTTGTCACTCTCGAACACAAAACCTTGCTAGCTTTGTGAAGCAAGCGGATATCATTGTGGGTGCAGTCGGTAAAGCTGAATTGATTCAAAAAGATTGGATTAAACCTGGTGCAGTAGTTGTTGATGCTGGTTTCCATCCACGTGATGGCGGTGGTGTGGGCGATATTCAACTTGTTGGTATTGAAGACATTGCTTCAGCTTACACACCAGTACCGGGTGGTGTAGGTCCAATGACAATCACAACGTTGATTCGTCAAACAGTTGAAGCAGCTGAAAAAGCTTTAGGTTAATAGTATCTCCCTCTCTTGCGCCGTATACGGCTCAGGGAGAGGGTCGGGGTGAGGGTATTGAGTTAGATAAATCCTCTCACTAACCCTCTCCTTTAAAAAAAGGAGAGGGAACTCTCTTTATTAATTTAGGTTTCGTATTTGAAACTCTAATTTTGCATGTTTAAAAATAAAATCCAATGAGCTGTACTTTCCTATTTCCTAAAGCGCCTGAACATTTACTCAAAGCCTTACATGATGTGATTCCACATTGTGAACTTCATGCACAGCAACTGCCTGATACACCAATTTCACTTTGGCTCATTCCACCCGTTTTTCCAATCGATAAGCTAGATGATGAAGTTATTCGTCGTATTTGGAATGATACGCCATATTGGATTTTCTGTTGGGCATCAGGTTTAGCAATGGCACAATGGTTATTGGCTGAACCGCATCATGTGAAAGACAAAGTGGTTTTAGACTTTGGCGCAGGTTCAGGCGTAGTCGCGATTGCAGCAAAAATGGCAGGGGCAAAGCGTGTCATTTGCTGTGATATCGACCAAGTTAGTTTGGATGCGTGTCGTGCCAATGCTGAATTGAATGATGTTGAGCTTGAATATTTGGATGACTTATATAAAGCTGAGCAGGTTGATATCTTGTTGGCGGCTGATGTGTTGTATGACCAGTGCAATCGTTTCTTCTTAGATGAGTTTTTAAAATTTGCACCTGAGGTGTGGGTGGCGGATAGTCGTGTAAAAAACTTTAGTCATCCGAAGTATGAAAAGCTTGATGAACGCAGTGCAACGACATGGCCAGACTTGGATGAATCACCTGAATTTAGAAATGTCAGTTTTTATAAGACACTCAATGAAGTACATTGAGTGTCCTAAGTTTAGAGTGTGCAGTTAAAGCGAACGACTTGTAAGAGGCTAGGCTTAGTTTCTAAAGAAAGACGTGTATTGTAGTCTTCATTGCTGTATAGGCTTTGAGTGTTTGAGAGTCCGAATGATGTTCGTGATTGACCAATTTGAACCTGTTGAGTTTCTTGAGTTTTATAATTGGGATTAGCAATTTCATTTACACTCAAAATGGTGGTTTTATATTGTTGAGTGTGCCCTAGAACTTGTTGGCAAGTACGTTGTAATTTGTATTCATCAATATTTTGGTTGGCGCGTGCAGAGAGGGTATACGAAATAGTGGCAGAATTCTCTGATTGATTTTCAATTTGATATCCTGTAGCTCCATTGTGCTGTCGCGGAACAGATTGACAGGCTGTAAGCATAAGGGTGATTAAACAAGAGCCAATCATTTCTATTTTTTTCATTATCTGATCCTAATAAGCTGTTTAAATCAGTATGCCATAAGTGTGACAACTTATTGGTACTAATAAACGTTACTAAATACACTTTATTCAGTTTGTTTGAAGTAAAAAAAAGGTCACCGAAGTGACCTTTTTTCTCATCATGCTTAAGCAGATTTAACCGCTTCTAAAAGCTCAGCTTGACGTTTTTTCAACGCTTCTGGTAAACGATCACCAAGTTTGTTAAATAATTCAGTATGGCTTTCAAGTTCTTTGATCCATTGCTCTTTGTCTTGAGAAGTCACAAGGTCAAATTGCTCTTTCGTAAAGTCTGAACCAGTCCAGTTCAACTGTTCGTAAGTTGGAACACGACCAATTGGAGTTTCAACAGCGTCAGCACGACCTTCACAGCGATCGATAATCCACTCAAGAACACGCATGTTTTGACCGAAACCAGGCCATACAAAGTTGCCTTCAGCATCACGACGGAACCAGTTCACGTTGTAAATACCAGGAAGCTTGTTACCAGCAGCTGCAGCTTTCTCGCCAACTTTCTCACCCATTTCTAACCAATGTGTGAAGTAGTCAGCCATGTTGTAGCCAGCAAATGGAAGCATCGCAAATGGATCGCGACGAACAATACCTTGTTGACCAACAGCAGCAGCAGTTGTTTCAGAACCCATTGTTGCAGCTTTATAAACACCGTCAACCCAGTCAAATGCTTCTGAAATTAGAGGCACTGTGTCTGCACGGCGACCACCAAAGATGAACGCAGAGATTGGAACACCTGCTGGATTTTCCCAGTCAGCATCAATAGAAGGGCATTGACCAGCTGAAACTGTGAAACGCGCATTTGGATGAGCTGCTTTTTCTTCACCAGTATGTGGTTGACCTTTCCAGTTCGTTAGGTTGGCAGGTGCTTCTTTAGAAAGACCTTCCCACCATACTTCACCGTTGTCAGTCACGGCAACGTTTGTATAGATCACGTCTTTATGAAGCGTAGCCATACAGTTCGGGTTAGTCTTCGTATTTGTACCAGGAGCTACACCGAAGAAACCTGCTTCAGGATTGATTGCATATAAGCGACCATCTTCACCTGGTTTGATCCAAGCAATATCGTCACCTACAGTTTCAATCTTCCAACCTTCATAACCTGCTGGTGGAATTAACATTGCAAAGTTTGTTTTACCACAAGCAGATGGGAATGCAGCTGCGATGTAATGTTTTTCACCTTGTGGATTTGTCACACCAAGGATGAGCATGTGTTCAGCTAACCAGCCTTGTTGACGACCCATGAATGATGCGATACGTAATGCTAAGCATTTTTTACCAAGCAATGCGTTACCACCATAACCAGAACCAAATGACCAAATTTCACGAGTTTCTGGATAATGAACGATGTATTTTTCTTTGTTGCAAGGCCAAGCAACGTCTTTTTGACCTTCTTCCAATGGTGCACCTACAGTGTGTACACATGGAACAAATTCGCCATCAGTGCCTAGAACGTCATAAACAGCTTTACCCATGCGAGCCATTTTAGACATGCTGACTGCAACATAAGGAGAGTCAGTAAGTTCGATACCAATGTGAGCAATATGAGAACCTAAAGGTCCCATAGAGAAAGGTACAACGTACAAAGTACGACCTTTCATAGAACCGTCAAATAAACCGTTTAATTTTTCACGCATAACCGCTGGAGCTTCCCAGTTGTTAGTTGCGCCAGCATCTTCTTTGTTTTCAGAGCAGATAAAAGTACGGTCTTCAACACGAGCAACGTCAGAAGGATCAGAGTTTGCAAGATATGAACCAGGGTGCTTTTCTTGGTTAAGCGCTTGCATTGTGCCGTTAGCGATCATCAAGTCGATATAACGTTGATATTCTTCTGCGCTACCGTCACACCATTCAATTTTTGCTGGTTTTGTTAGTTTAGCAATCTCTTCCACCCAAGCAATAAGCTTAGGGTGACGAACGAATTCTGGTGCGTTCACTTGGGTCATGGTGAGGCCTATATCAAAAGTGTACAATGTGGTGTACAAATAATATCTAGATGCTGGTTTGCAGACTCTAGATTCAGTATGAAAAAAAGTGGCTGTATTAAAGCATATTTTCTTAAAAAAAATAAGACCAAAGGCTTAAATAGTGCTTAAGACTTGTTTGGTGTTAAGTTTATGTAATTATTTGATATTTTTTTAAAAAATGAGTAATTTCTTTTTCATTTTTAAATTTTATGTTTGGTATTTATAGTTAAAATATTCATTTAAAATAAAAACTTAATTAAAATATGAGATCAATTCTCATCATCGAAAAATCAAATGAACATCATTTAAAAATTACATAAATTGGCTTTTAATTGAGTAGTAAATAGACGAAATTTTAAAGTAATTCAATTTTTAAACTCATAAAATGAATTCAATGCTAAAGCCTTTGTCTATGATTTTTAATGAAAAATCTGGATTTCATGCCACCAATAATGATCAAATTTATGAACAACTTATGCATTATTGGACAGATCTAGGTTTTGAAATACAAGTTTTTGATATTGCTTCAGAAATGAGTGTTCAAGCACTCATCGAAAAAGTTCATCTTCGACATTTAAATCATGATAATCAGGGGGTGATTGTGGTTGCTGGCGGGGATGGAACGTTAAATTCTGTGGCTAATTATTTATTACATCAAACCATCCCTTTGGCAATTTTACCTTTAGGGACGTTCAATTATGTTGCACGGGTTTTGAATATTCCTTTAGATATTCTCGAAGCTGCAAAACTGGTGGTTGAAGGTAAGCCTAAAGCGGTACATGTGGCAAAAATTAATGATGCCATTTATCTAAATAATGCGAGTTTGGGTCTTTATCCATTGTTTATTAAAAAAAGAGAGTTATATAACCAAAAACTAGGGCGTCTACCATTACATGCCTATACTTCTGGCTTAGACGTGTTGATTCGTGATCGTAAAGAATTAAAGTTAGAAATTGAGGTGGATGGTGTAAATTATGCAGTTAAAACCCCTTTATTATTTTTAGGTAATAACCAACTTCAATTAAAAGAAATGAACCTCAATATCGCTAAAACGGCAGAAGAGGGTCGGGTTGCGGGAGTTGTACTTGCTCGCACGGATAAGCTGAGTATTTTTAAAACACTCATCCAACTCGTTCGTGGAAAATTAGATCAGGCAGCAGACGTATATAGTTTTAGTGCGGATCATGTGCGCATACGTTCTCATCAAAAAAAGATGACTGTAGCAATCGATGGAGAAATTATTCAACTGGATTCACCATTAGATATTCATGTTGAAAGAAATGCACTGACCTTAATGGTGCCACAATGATTTTACATTTGTCTGATTTGCATTTTGGGACTGAGCAACAAGATTGCTTAGATGCAATTACTCACTTTGTTGCAGAACATTTGATCGAAGCTGTTGTGGTCAGTGGTGATCTCACTCAAAGGGCAAGATTTTCACAGTTTTATCACTGCAAAAAATTTCTAGAAGAACTTAATGTTCCTTATATTGTGATTCCGGGTAATCACGATATTCCTTTGTTTCATTTATGGCGCAGATTTTTAAGTCCGTTTCATCGGTATAAGTTGTTTTTTGGTGAAATGGAACAGACCTTAGAAACTGAGCATTTTTATATTATAGGAATCAATACAATTCACCCTAAGTACCATACCAAAGGTCGTATTACTGAGTTTCAAATTCAGGAAATTGATCAAAAAATGAAATTGGCTCCTCAAGATAAATTAAAAATTCTGCTTACGCATCAACCTTTCTATAGTGGTGATCACGGTATAAATATGTCTAAAGATCGTCCTAAAAATACTGAAAAAGCCCTAAAGACATGGGCAAGCTCAGGGTTGAATGCAATTCTACATGGTCATTTACATGTATCTGCTGTTTATGATCTGAATAAGATTTTCCAACTTAATGCTCAACATCCAATATTGGATATTCATGCAGGTACCGCTACGTCACATCGTTTACATCATGACTTTTCTAATAGTTTTAATCTAATTGATGAAAAACTGAAGGTGCGTGAATATCGCTTTGATTCGAGATTTAAGAAATTTTATTTAGTTGCAAATCGGAATGAAGGCTAAATTATCGAAATGCCTAAAAAAAATACAAAAAATTAAATTTTTTTTCATTTTCCCCTTGAAGCAATTTTTTCCATCCCCACAAAAGTGACATCAAATAATTTTGGTGGTGATCTAAGGAAATTAAGATCACGACTATTAATCAAAAGACTTAGTCTGATGGAGTATTTTTATGAGCAACATTCGTCCATTACATGACCGTGTAGTAATTCGTCGTGTTGAAGAAGAAACAAAAACAGCTGGCGGCATTTTATTGCCAGGTTCTGCTGCAGAAAAACCTGCTCAAGGTGAAATTATTGCAGTTGGTAATGGTCAGATCACTGACAATGGCGTTCGCGCTTTAGATGTAAAAGTAGGTGACAAGGTATTGTTTGGTACTTATGCAGGAACAACTGTGAAAGTAGATGGCGAAGAACTATTAATCATGAAAGAGTCAGATATTTTAGCTGTTTTAGAAGGCTAATTGATTCTTTTTAATACTACTCATTTAATCAATCAGATTTAGTAATTTTAATAATATTCGGAGTCAAATATGTCAGCTAAAGACGTTAAGTTTGGTGATTCAGCTCGCACAAAAATGATCGCAGGTGTGAATATCCTTGCAGATGCGGTTAAAGTTACACTTGGTCCTAAAGGCCGTAACGTAGTTATCGATCGTTCATTCGGTGCGCCACACATCACTAAAGATGGTGTTTCTGTAGCGAAAGAAATCACATTAAAAGACAAGTTTGAAAACATGGGTGCTCAACTTGTTCGTGAAGTTTCTTCTAAAACAAATGACATCGCAGGTGACGGTACTACAACGGCAACCGTTTTAGCTCAAGCAATTTTGAACGAAGGGATCAAGTCAGTAACTGCGGGTATGAACCCAATGGATTTGAAACGCGGTATTGATATTGCAGTTAAAGCTGTTGTTGCAGATATTAAAGCAACAGCTAAACCAGCATCTGATTCGAAAGCGATTGAACAAGTTGGTTCGATTTCTGCGAACTCTGATACGACTGTTGGTTCACTGATCGCTCAAGCGATGGAAAAAGTGGGTAAAGAAGGTGTAATCACTGTTGAAGAAGGTTCAGGCTTTGAAGATTCTCTAGATGTTGTAGAGGGTATGCAGTTTGACCGTGGTTATATTTCTCCATACTTCGCAAACAAACAAGATACATTGACTGCTGAATTGGAAAACCCATTTATCCTTCTTGTTGATAAGAAAGTAAGCAACATCCGTGAGTTGATTACTGTTCTCGAGGCCGTTGCGAAAACAGGTAAACCACTTCTTATCATCGCTGAAGATGTTGAAGGTGAAGCACTCGCAACGCTTGTTGTAAACAACATGCGTGGCATCATCAAAGTATGTGCTGTTAAAGCACCAGGCTTCGGTGATCGTCGTAAAGCAATGCTTCAAGATATCGCGATCTTAACTGGTGGTACTGTGATTTCTGAAGAAATCGGTATGCAGTTAGATCAAACAACACTTGAACATTTAGGTACTGCACACAAAGTAACTGTATCTAAAGAAAACACAGTGATTGTTGATGGTGCAGGCGATGCGAATCAAATTGCTGAGCGTGTTCAACAAATTCGTGCGCAAATCGAAGAATCAACTTCAGAATACGACAAAGAAAAACTTCAAGAGCGTGTTGCTAAATTAGCAGGCGGTGTAGCAGTGATTAAAATCGGTGCTGCAACTGAAGTTGAAATGAAAGAGAAGAAAGATCGTGTAGACGATGCTCTTCATGCAACTCGTGCTGCTGTTGAAGAAGGTGTTGTTGCGGGTGGTGGTGTTGCATTAGTACGTGCAGCTAAAGCACTTGACGGTGTAACGGGTATTAACGATGATCAAAACGTAGGTATCAACATCCTTCGTCGTGCGATTGAAGCGCCACTTCGTCAAATCGTATCTAACGCAGGTGACGAACCATCTGTAGTGATTAATGCAGTTAAAAATGGCGAAGGCAACTTCGGTTATAACGCTGCGACTGGTGAATACGGCGATATGCTAGAGATGGGTATCCTTGATCCAGCGAAAGTTACTCGTTCTGCACTTGAGCATGCTGCGTCTGTTGCGGGCTTAATGTTAACAACTGAGTGCATGATTACAGAGATCCCAGAAGATAAACCAGCTATGCCTGACATGGGCGGTATGGGTGGTATGGGCGGTATGATGTAATTCATCCCACAGCCTAAAAAATCCCCGCTTTAAGCGGGGATTTTTTTGTCATCTGTCTGATAAATATTTGAATACTATTGTAAATATTGAATAAAAGCCTCGTAGAGCGCTAATCTAAAGGAACATTAACACCATGATTGGGGGTGATGATGTTAACTGTTCAAGAAAATCAAATCATAGAAGAAATTTATGAGGCTGCCTTAAAGCCACATCACTGGGAAAATGTTTTAAAACAGGTCGTGGAATTTACACAGAGTTCAACGGCGATCTTTACTTACTTGGATCAGCTTCGGCCCGAACAAAATTTTATTTACACCATTAATATCCCGATTGATGGAATTCAAAATTATCAAACGTATAACTTAGATGTCGTAGACATGCGTATTCATGGTGAGTTAATGAATACCTATGGATTAGAGCATGCCTATCAAATTGATTGTCGATCATATGCTGAAACAGATAATGAGGATTTGAAGAACTTTTATGAATATTGTTTAGTTCCTTCAAACATCTGTTATCTCAGTGGGGTATTGTTAGAGTATGGAAAATATAAATGGGGCGTGCTTGCGGTACATCGACCATCAGATGAAGCTGCTTATGATACTGCTGAATTACAAAGTTTAGAAAGACTCGCAAAACACTTTAGAAGAGCGATTCAAATTCATCGACAAATTAAGTTTCTTCAACATGATAGAAGTAATTACACCGAAATTTTAGATAAGTTGAATGTGGGTGTACTCATTGTTCAATCTGATTTAGAAGTTAGATTTGTGAATCAGTATGCGAAGGATTGTTTGAATGATACGAGTATGATTGAAATAGATTTGCATAACAGATTAAAAATAATCGAGCCTTATAATACTCAATTAAAAAAATTGGTGCAGAGCACATTCAAAAAGAATGAGCGTTATTCATTAGAGAGGCATGATCAAGAAGAAGTTGGGGGTGCAATGCAGTTATATAGCGATCGACATCAATCAGCTTACTTCATCACAGTCTCACCACTTAAGGTGCTGTCAGATTCAATGATCTTAGACAATAATCAAGTTGCATTATTCTTATCAAAAATGCAGGATCGAAAACGCTTGTCTAAAATATTACTGAAATCAACATTCCAACTGACAGCTCGAGAAATTGAAATTTGTCAGCATTTTATGGACGATCAGCATCTTGAAAATATTGCTTTGAAATGTGGGATTACGCTGAGTTCACTGCGGACATATCTGAAAACGATTTATCAGAAGTTAGGATGCTCCTCACAAGCTGAAATGATGCGGATTTTGATCGAATTTATTGATGCTTTTCAGCATATTGAATAATCCCCCTTTAACGAAGATGTTGAAGGGGGATAAAATTAATTCATTCTGGTCAGTGTAAATGTGCCTTCATCTGCTACGGTAAAGCTTAAACTTTGAGTAGAAATTTGTAATGGTAAGCCTAAATGCGCGTCTGTATCGGATAATCCAGCACAACCATTTGTATCAATGCTGAGGGGCGTGGTAACAAAGAGCTTGTTGTCGCGTAATTGATAACGACCATACTCAATACCAGGGCCACCACAAGGTCCATCATATGGATCTGGTTGATCATCGCCAATAGCATCTACCATAATGAAAGTGTTATTAGAATTAAATACGAAAATTTGTTTACCACTTGAGGACTGCCATGCGCCTACAATTCCACTATTATTTCGAGGAACTCGCGTAAATTCTGCACTTTCATCAAGATTATCATCATCAAAAATTTTGAGTTTAGAACCATTAAAAGATAGCCTTAATGAACGTGATTCCCCATCATCGAGAAGTCCCCAATCTTCATTGGTATCAATCACAGGCGTAGTACTATTTATGGAAGAAGTATAAAAGCTACCACTCAAAGCATCTAGATTTATTTTGGCGTATTCCATGCCATTTGAAGAACTATTGGGCTCACTTGGGATTGGTTCACCAAGCATATATTCGCCATTCTCTCCAATAAATAACACAATTTCAGACTCATTGTTTTTTGCATACCATACGCCTTGAATGTCTTTGAGCAGTGAGCTGCTAAAATGTTCTTTAGCTTGCTCTTCACTGACTACTGTATTGGAGGCAATTTCAGGAATATTGATAATTTGAGCTTGAAGTCGCTCTCTAAAATCACTCGTCGTATCGCTGAAATCAATCGCTGAAGGCGAGAGAGTTGAAACATCATCAGGGATTTGTATGGTTTCTTTATCCTCATCGATATCCAGTGATTGTAAAAAAATCAGTAGATTGATAATTCTCTTGTTACGTTCATCTGCATTTAAATCTTCATCCACGAGTTCATTTGGTGTCACACGAGCTAAGCCTTGTACAGTACCAATTTCGATATCACCAATTTTAAATGTAATGACATCTCCATCTTGATATTCAAATTCCCCATTTGCATTGGTTTTCTTCGCATTGTCATTATTGCCATTCACGATATACGTCGCACCTGCTACTGGGCTGTCAGTCAGTATTCCTATTTTAATCTGATCATCATTTTTTGCGGATTTATCCGAACCACCACAAGCTGCTAAACAGGTACTGAGCGCCAGTGTTAGAAGAGCTTTTTTCATCATTTCCCCCAAATCATTCGTATTTTTGTACCTTGAATATAGTTTTAACAAATTGAATATGACTATCCTCAAATTGGGAGGGGGTGATGGCATTAATGCTGCGTAATTTTAGAAGTTTTTTACTTTTGAGAAATTGCGCATATTTTTTTTGAAGGATCAGATAAGCGGTTCATAGGTGAGGGCTTCATATTCTCTTCTTAATTCAATCAATGTTGATCGTTTCTGTTATTAGTTCTTGTTTTTTTATTCATAGTCACTGAATATCAATTAAATTTTTATATATTTTAATGAAAACACTTTCTAGAATTCTTTTGACGGCTTAACGACTATGTTATCTAAGTTCTTTATTGAACGACCTATTTTTGCTGGCGTACTTGCGATTATTATCATGGCAATTGGTATATTTGCGGTGATGAGCTTACCGGTAGAACGCTATCCTGATATTGCTCCGCCAAGAATTACTGTATCAGCAACTTACACAGGAGCTGATGCCGAAACAGTTGAGGAAAGTGTCACACAGGTCATAGAACAACAAATTAAAGGAATTGATAACTTACTTTATTTTAGCTCTACCAGTAATGCATCTGGGAATAGTCGAATTAGTTTAAGTTTTGAAAACGGAACTGATCCAGACACAGCACAAGTCCAAGTTCAAAATAGCATTAATGGGGTGATCAATCGTTTGCCTGAAGACGTGCAGCGTCAAGGGGTCAATGTCTATAAATCCTTAGGTGACACCTTTATGGTGGTGGGGTTATATGACACTACGAACCAAAGTAATAATATTGCGTTGTCAGATTATTTGGCTGATCACATTGAACCAGAAATTGCGCGTGTAGAAGGTGTAGGTGAGGTTGATGTCTTTGGTTCTCAATATGCCATGCGTATTTGGCTAGATCCGAACTTATTGAAACAATATCAGTTGATGCCTAGTGATATTCGTGCCGCAATTGAAGCACAAAATACACAAGTTGCTGCAGGTGGAATCGGAGATTTACCGACAGTAGCAGACCAGTATCTTAATGCAAAAGTTACCGCTGGATCACGACTAAGAACAGTCGATGAATTTAAAAATATCATTGTCAAAGCGACTCCTGATGGAAGTTTTATTTATTTAAAAGATGTAGCACGCGTTGAGTTAGGTGCTGAAAATTATCAAGCTTTTAATACCATTAATGGATCACCTTCAGCAGGCTTGGCTGTTTCAATGTCATCTGGTGCAAATGCTCTTGCAACCTCAGCTAAAATTAAAGAAGTACTTGAGGACATTAAGAAAAAACTTCCTGAAGGCTATCAAATTGTCTACCCACGAGATAACACGCCGTTTGTTCAAGAGTCCATTAAAGAAGTTGTAAAGACCTTAGTTGAAGCCATTATCTTGGTCGTGTTAGTCATGTTTATCTTTTTACAAAGCTGGCGCGCAACACTTATTCCAACGGTCACGGTTCCAATTGTTATTTTGGGCACTTTCGCCGTCTTATTTGCACTCGGAATGACCATCAATACGTTGACACTTTTTGCATTAGTTCTTGCGATTGGATTACTTGTAGATGATGCAATTGTGGTGGTCGAAAATGTCGAACGTTTGATGCATGAAAAGGGGCTATCTGCAAAGCAAGCGTCTATCTTATCTATGCAAGAGATGACGGGGGCTTTAATTGGAATTACAGTGGTGCTAACTGCAGTATTTATTCCGATGGCTTTTTTTACAGGATCGACAGGGGTTATATACCGTCAGTTTTCAATTACCTTGATCGCAGCCATGTCGCTGTCATTGTTGGTCGCGTTAATTCTCACACCTGCATTGTGTGCGATTATTCTTAAACCCAAACAAAAAGAAGCAAAATGGGCGAAATGGTTTAACGCAAAAATGGAATCATTACGATTGCATTATCTAAAATGGGTTGAAAAAAGTCTGTCATTAAAATGGATCGTTTTAACCAGTTTTGCTGGGTTAATTGTGATTTTTGCTTTGTTTTATAAGTCGCTTCCAACCAGCTTTATTCCAAGTGAAGATCAAGGTTTTATCAGTGTCCAATTCAGTTTACCTGAAGGGGCACCTATGACAGAAAGTCAGCTTGTTGGTGAAAGTATTCGAGAATATTTTCTTGAACAAGAAAAACAGAATGTTAGGTTGGTTCAAATTCGTTATGGACGAAATTTTTCAGGAACGGGTCAAAATTTAGGAACAGGATTTGTAGCATTAAATCATTGGGATGATCGCCCGGGCGAGGCAAACTCTGCACAAGCCATTCGTGAACGAGCGATGGAGTTCTTTAGAAAAGACAGTCGCGCTCGGATTATGGTGAGTTTGCCAGGTTCTGTAAGTGGTCTTGGCGATACCAACGGCATCGAGTTTTGGCTGCAAGATTTAAATGGACAAGGACGACAGTATTTAGAAGATCAATTTCAAGAGCTAGAACGACAGGCAATCAACTTCACGACTTTTGAAAATTTGGGCAAACGCTCTAATCCAGATAAAGCCAAATTGAAGGTGAATATCAATCAAAAGTTAGTGATGGCGAATGGTCTTTCACAATCTGCGATTAACAGCACTTTGGCTGCAGCTTGGGGTGGTTCCTATGTGAACGACTTTATTGATCGCGGACGTATTAAACGCGTCATGATGCAGGGTGATGCCGAGTATCGTTCAAAGCCTGAAGATCTCAATTTATGGTCTGTACGAAACAATCAAAATCAAATGATTTCATTTGGTAATTTTGCCACTGTGGATTGGGATGGAGGCCCTGATGTGGTGACTCGTTTCCAAGGTTATTCCGCGCTACAAATGGAAGCAGACACTACAAAAAATGTGAGCAGTGGTGCTGCAATGCGTGATATCAAGTCTATGGTTGATCAATTAGATGGGGTTGGGCTAGCATGGAGTGGATTATCGTTTCAAGAGCAACAATCGAGTACACAAGCCATTTGGCTTTATCTCATCTCTGTTGGCTTTATCTTTCTATGTTTGGCTGCCTTATATGAAAGTTGGTCGATACCTTCTGTTGTGATTGCTGCTATTCCATTGGGTATTGGCGGTAATATTATTTTTAGTTGGTTGGTCGGATTTCCAAATGATATTTACTTCCAAATTGCGTTACTTACGACGATTGGGTTGTCATGTAAAAATGCCATCTTAATTGTTGAATTTGCGGCAATGGCTCAGGAGCGTGGAGCTAATGCGATTGCTGCTGCTTTACAAGGTGCAAGTTTACGCTTACGTCCAATTTTAATGACTTCAATTGCTTTTGGTGCAGGAGTTATACCTTTGGTATTTGCATCAGGTGCAGGTGCTGCCAGTCGTCAAGAAATTGGTGTCAGTGTCCTTGGTGGGGTAATTTTCGGCACAATTTTAGTTCTAGCCTTTATTCCCTTTATGTTTGTTATCGTTCGGAATATTTTCAAATATAAATCAAAATCAGCATCTGAAACTTAATGTGGTATCCGCAGTATAAAGAGTATGGTACTGCGGTTGATTTAATCCATTTTTAAATATCAGTTTTTGACAAGATCAATACGCACTAACATTTTCAATTAGTGTTAGCATGCCTTGCGTAATTCTAAACGATAATAAATGAAGCGATTATGGATCAAATTAAACAAGATCATAAAATTGAAGCATTACAACAAGCATTGATCAATTCTGATGTCGCTCAGATTGATCATATTGCGGATACGATTAATCCTGCAGATTTGGCTTTGTTTTTACAGCAATTAGAAATTGTTCAACAAATACAACTTATCCACCATTTAGAAAACGCAGCATATGTATTTGAGTTTTTGCCACTCAATCATCAAGTACAGTTGGTTAAAAAAATGGACGGCAAAAGTACAGTCCAGTTAATTGGTTCAATGCATTCAGACGCTCGAACTGATTTGTACAAAGCTTTACCGGATCAAATAAAAACATTTATTTTTGCGAATTTAGATCGAGAAACAAAGCAGCAAGTTCAAGCTTTGGCACTGTATGCTGAGGAAACAGCTGGTGCGATCATGACATCTGATTATGTCACTTTGCCATCAGACATCTCAATGCAACAAGCTTTAGATATTTTGCGCCACTCCGCCAAAGATACTGAAACCTTATATCTGATCTATATTACCAATCAACTTAAGAAACTTGAGGGTGTAATTTCTCTTCGAGAAATTGTGCAAGCACCTTTGGATAAAACGGTACAAGAAGTCATGACCACTGAGGTCATTTACGGACGGGTGGATGAAGATCAGGAATCAGTGGCAAAAAAATTAAGCCACTATGATTTTATCGCCTTACCCATTTTAGATCATGATGATCATCTACTCGGTATTGTCACTTATGATGATGCTATGGATGTATTCCAAGAAGAATTTACCGAAGACTTTTTGAAAAGTGGGGCGGTAGAGCTTAAAGAAAATATCAGTATTCGTTCAGCACCAATATTATTGTTATTTAGACAACGTGTTTTTTGGCTAGTGTTTCTGGTCTTTGGCAGCCTACTTTCGAGTATTGGGATCGCCCATTATGAAGACATCATTGCTGCGCATATTGTTTTGGTTTTCTTTTTACCTTTATTGGTTGGGAGTGGAGGTAACGCAGGCTCCCAATCTGCAACTTTAATGGTTCGAGCAATCGCAACTGGAGATGTGAAAGCCAAGGATTGGTTTGTGTTGCTTGGCCGTGAAGCGATGGTTGCTCTATGTCTGGGTGCAACGATGGCTGCAGCTGTTTCAATTCTTGGCTATATCCGTGGAGATATGATGGTCGCTTTAGTGCTTGCGATCAGTATGATGGGTATTGTCATGATGGGCTGTCTGATCGGGATGAGTTTACCATTTGTACTCAATAAACTAGGACTCGATCCCGCAAGCGCATCTGCACCCTTGGTCACTTCAATATGTGATGCAACTGGTGTATTGGTCTATTTATTTATTGCTTCACAACTCTTATTCTAAGGCTATGACTGATGGAGAATCTTTGCAGGATGTTGCTTAAATGACAAATAAAAATAAATTAACCCAAGCTGAAGTCATCAAAATGGAACGCGATCTTGCCAAGTTCGCAAACATGATGGATTCCGTCGTAAGAATTCCATTCACTAAACAAGGGGTAGGGGCTGATGCAGCATTGAGTACGATTCCTGTGGCGGGTGACGTAGCTGGATTTGTACTTACGTGTTATGCAGTATTACAAGCTCGAAAAATCGGTGTGCCCCAATCTAAATTGAATGGCGTGCTTAAACTTGCTGTGATGGATGGTGTAGTAGGTTTAATCCCTGTTGCAGGTACACTCTTTGATGTGTTTATTCGACCGAGTCGCAAGGCTTTAGATGTGGTTCATGATCATATCCGTGAAGAATATCAGATTCATTCTGACCATCATGTGGTACACCCATTTTTACATGAAAACTTAGAGCGTAAACAGCAGAACTCTGCCTTCTGGCGAAATCCTGTCGTGGCATGGATTTGGATTCATATTCCTGATTTACTGGGTCTTCTGTTTTTAATTATTTTTGGTGTTGCCTTATGGTTTGGCGTCACGTTCTTATGGCAATGGTTTCAATCTATTTAAAGTCTTATAAATTGAGTCCATTAAAAAAGCCTCCCTATGGAGGCTTTTTTTAGAAGCAGATTAAGGACAATCAAGTTGTTGTAATGCTGCTACACGTTGCTCAATTGTTGGGTGTGTTTGGAATAGTGCAGCAAGGCTGAATCCTTCTTCACGACCTGATGAAATTGAGAAAGCTTTCATTTCTTTAGGCATTTGATCTGGCATTTCAGTTTCTGCTTGTAAGCGAAGTAATGCACTGATCATCGCTTGTTTACCCGCTAAACGCGCGCCAGCCTCATCAGCACGATATTCACGATAGCGAGAGAACCACATGACAATTGCCGAAGCAAGAATACCGAATACGATATCTAACACGATTGTAATGAGGAAATAGCTCCAGCCCGGTGCTTCACCTTCTTCACGACCAAATACGTTGCGATCTACAAAGTCGCCGACGATACGCGCGAAGAACATCACAAACGCGTTGACTACACCTTGGACTAAAGCAAGGGTGACCATGTCACCATTAGCAACGTGACCAATTTCATGCGCCAACACTGCACGTAATTCATCTTTATTCATGCGTTCCAATAAGCCTGTTGAAACAGCGACTAAAGCATCGTTTTTGTTCCAACCAGTTGCGAAAGCATTTGATTGATAAGATGGGAAAATACCAACTTCTGGCATTTTAATACCAGCACGTTGAGAAAGTTGTGCCACTTCATTGAGTAACCATGCTTCCGCTTGGTTGCGTGGAGCATTGGGATCAATTAACTCTGTACCTGTGGTTTTCTTTGCAATCCACTTTGACATGAATAGGGAGATTAAAGAACCCACCATACCAAAGACAAAACAGATCACAAGTAAATTGCCAAGATTCAAGCCACCCGCGCCATGGTAACTACCGACACCGAAGAGTGACAAGATTATGCCAGCTACCACCAGTACCGCGAGGTTGGTCAGCAAAAACAAACCAATCCGCATCATCGAGAAAATCCTCTTATAAATAAAATTTAATAAGCTTTTTGAATTAAAAAACCTACGTCAAATATGCTTTCGAATAGGGAAAATTTCAAGAAAAAAATAAAAAATATAACGAAAAAAATTGAGATTAATTCGAAATATAGATCTTCGCTGATGCTGTGGCATTATTTGTAGAATATGAACCAGCTGGTGCGTCAGTAAAACTGCCATCAGCGGCCACAATAATTTGGCGAGGAGGTGACTTTGGTTTAGATGGTGCAGTCACTTGAGCTGATAAATTCTGATTGTTATAGCTCGGTGAACTTAACTTAGAGGATGCTGAAGCTGCATAACTATTGGTTGGATTTGAGCCTACACCATTGGCGTATAAATTATTGTAACGACTGAGTACACGTCTGACATAGTCTTGAGTTTCACGAAAGGGCGGAATTCCACCATATTTAGCAACATTTCCTTCGCCAGCATTATAACCCGCTAATGCCAATTGCGTATTGCCATTAAAGCGTTTCAATAGCCAAGCCAAATATTTTGCACCAGCGAAAATATTTTGTTCAGGATCATATGCATTATTGACATTAAATCGTTGTGCAGTCGCAGGCATCAATTGCATAAGACCCTGAGCACCAACAGGGGAGCGTGCATGTATATTAAAACCAGACTCTGTGTGCATCACCGCTTTAATGAGTCCTTCAGAAATGCCGTGTCGTTGAGCTGCTTGGCGAATATAGCCATCAAAGGCATTTCGATTTTTACTATGGCTTGGGAGAACAGATGCTTCGTTGCTTCCCCAATTGCTGTAACTATGAATATTGCTATCTGGATAGTAGGTTTTCTTTTCAACTTTAAGATGGTTGTATTTGTTTTTGCGGTTGGTCAGTACGGTAGTGCCGTTTGAATCTTTCAGCTGATAGATTGTTTGACCTGCAGAAGCCTGTGGCGAGAATATTAGAAAATTCACACACCCAAATAACGCTATGACTTTTATTTTATTTGTAGTTTTCATCATTCGAACACTATTTTTGTCCCTAAATGATATGTGGGTGATTTTCTGCAATGGAGATGTCTCTCGACTATGTAATGTTTTTTAACAATTCGTTGTAAAAAAATCAAGTCTTAATTGTTGGCTTAATATCCAAAAAAATTATTTATTTTTATTTATAAACAACTGCTTGACACATATAAGTTATTGAATTTTAAGGATATAGAATAGTGGTTAAAAAATGATCAATCTAAGGGAAAGCACCATCTTATCTTGCCAAAACTTTGTCAACCCCTAAAAAGTCCACAATTTTATCCACAGGTTTTGTGGAAAACTGTGGAAAAGTCCAAAAGATAAGCAATTCGACTAAAAAATGAACCCAAGCGTCCATTTTAGATGTGTGAATAAGACAGTGTTATGAAAAAATAAAAATTAGATGTAAAAAACAGATTCTTTAGATGCGATTAAGCAATGAATCGGCTAAAATTGCGCAGTATTTTTTTTATGGTTAATGTCGTCTATGTACTCGCCAGTTGAATCCAACCAAGGATTTAATTTTAAGCCAGAGCCACCTACAAGTTCTGCATATTATCGTTTATTAAAAAAACTTCGTCGTCAAGTAGGTCATGCAATCCGTGACTACAAAATGATTGAGGATGGCGATAAGGTCATGGTATGTATTTCAGGTGGTAAAGATAGCTATACCATGCTGGACATTCTCCTGCAGTTTAAACGCATAGCACCAATCAATTTTGATGTTGTGGCTGTGAATCTTGATCAGAAACAACCAGGGTTCCCTGAGGATGTATTACCCCGTTATTTAGAAGAAAATAACATTCCGTACTACATCTTAGAAAAAGATACATATAGCATTACCAAAAAGCTTACACCTGAAGGTAAAACCTATTGTGCAGTGTGCTCACGCTTGCGCCGTGGTTCTTTATATGGTTTTGCTCAAGAAATTGGCGCGACCAAAGTTGCTTTAGGTCATCATCGTGATGATATTATGGCAACGTTCTTCTTGAACCTATTCCATGGCGGTAGTTTAAAGGCGATGCCACCAAAACTACTTTCATCGGATAAAAAGAATATTTTGATTCGTCCTTTGGCGTATGTTGAAGAGAAAGACATCATCAAATACGCTGAAATGCGCAAATTCCCAATTATTCCATGTAACTTGTGTGGTTCGCAGGAAAACTTACAGCGCGCAATCATCAATGATATGTTGCGTGAATGGGATAAAGCTCATCCAAAACGTTTACACAGCATTTTTGGCGCGTTACAGAATGTCTCGCCATCGCAATTGGCTGACCGAGATCTTTTCGATTTTGAAGCCTTAGATGGACAACGTGAAGTTGATTTTGATGTAACTTGTTCAACAGCCGAAGGGGACACACCAAATAAGCGTATTAGCATGGTCAATCTCGGTTTTGCTGCTGAGTAATTCGTCTTAATAAAAAAAGCACTTTTCGAAGTGCTTTTTTTATTTCTTAGATTTTTACATTTTAATGAAGGTGTTGAGTCGATTTACAAAATGATGTTTTTTGTCACTTTAGGTCGTAGTACCGATACAAAAAATCATTGACAAACTTGTGAAAAAATAAAGATTTGATGATATTTAGGCGATTAGTTTTATTTACAAAAAAAATCGAACGCAGAGTACAAAAAAACGTATCGCATTTGGAAAATATCATGCTATAACTCTCTCAAGCGTAAAGCTTCTACATGTTGTTATCTTGGATAGGTAACGCAATAAATTGAATAAATACATCGAGGAAAGAACATGCCTGCATTTTTAACTGATGATTGGTTTGCAAACGTTGAGAAACTTACAGCTGAAGCTGGTGATTTGAACTTACCACCATCATTAGCAAATCTAGCATTGAATCTTGTAGTAACAGGTAGCGAAGGAACGACTGAATTAGCGCTTGATAGCGGTAAGATCCAAAAAGGCGCTTCTGCGAATGCTAAAACAACTTTAAACTTAGATGCGGATACTTTACGCAAAGTATTCTTAGAGTTTGACATGGCTGCTGCTATGCAAGCATTTATGACTGGTAAAATCAAAGTTCAAGGCGATATGTCTCAATTGATGGCTTTACAAACAGCGAAGCCAAGCCAAGAACAAAAAGATTTGTTCAAAAAAGTTTTAGAGCAAACTACTTAAGACTTTTTAAACAAAAAAAAGCTTACCTTTAGGTAAGCTTTTTTTTTGTTAAATACTCACCAAACTTGGTGTCGTTTTAATATGTTCTAAATAAGCACGAATACGAGTGACGTATTGGATCGCTTGCTTATAACGCGTATTGTGCGATTGATTACGGTAAAGAAAATCATATACCTGTATCCAATCATTCGGATTTTTTCCTTGGGCTTTTAGGCGCTTCATAATCGCATCTGTGGCACCTGGCCCCATATTGTAAGCCACGAGGGCATACCAATAACGATCATGTTTAGGAATATAATCATATTTCGACATCATCAGATCAAAATACTTCGCACCACCTGCAATACTTTGAGCAGGATCAACACGATTCGACACACCCATTGCTTTTGCTGTGTTGTTGGTGAGCATCATGATGCCACGCACACCTGTAGGAGACACAGAATTCGGTTTTAAGAACGACTCTTGATAGCCTATCGCAGCGAGGAAGTGCCAATCTAAGTCGTATGTTTGGGCTGACTTTTTAAAGCTAGCTTTATAAATTGGCATACGTGTTTTCAGATTGCGCTGAATAGTATCCCAATCATCTTGTTTAACCACGTTGCGGTTGTAGAAAGATGCCATTTGACGGATAGCACCATTTTGCTTGCTTTGACAAACAAAACCGCTGGCAGTATCTGTTAAAGGATCAGCAGCATTTTTAAAAACCCAATTGATTTCTGGATTAAGCCCATTTTTGCGTAAGCTTTCAAGGTCACCACATGATGCGGAAAAACCTGAAAGATTCTTTTGCTCAATGGTCATGATCGATGCTGTGGTCACCGCGAAATGAGCTTTACCTTGCTGTACCATTTTCAAAGCGGCTTCATTACTTTGAACCGTTTTAAAATCGAGTTTTACATTTAAGTTTTGAGCGTAACTGCTCACCAAGTCATAGCCAAAGCCATGTTTGAAGTTACCGTCTTTAAAAACCACGGTGGGATTTGACACGGCCACCACTGTAAGCTTGTTCGAATTTACAATGGAGTTGTATTGGTTGTCGGTCTTTGTTGCATTTAATGCATGAAATGGGATAAATGCTGTAGCGAGGACCATCGCTTTAAACGAGAGAGAAGAAGTTAGTGAATTAAGGCAAAGCCTCGATCCAGTGTTTGAACTACTGCGCATGTTGTCTCCGCTACAAGTAATTTATGCCCAAAAAAAGCAAAAGCAGTACCGCCTTAAACTTTTATTTAAAGTTGATAAATTCAATTAGGGTGGGCGTCATGAACGTCATTCAAAATGACATGTGTGGGTGGATAAAATATTGAAGAAAAGATCTTCGTACAAAAAGTAATCAAGATAAAACATGGGCGCATATTAATGGTCAATTTTACTCATGTCAAATTTTGTACAAAAAAAAATAAAAAACATGGTTTTAAGATATTGATAAATAAAAAGAAAAAACTTTATAAAATTTTTCCATGTAGAAATGCGGTATAAAATGTTGCAATGTGTCGCTATAACGTAAGCAAAATACTCATTTTATCGCCTATGAAATCGAATTTAATTACCCGAAGTGGGCATGACAAATTGGTCGCAGAACTACAATACTTATGGCATGAGGAACGACCTGAAATCACCAAAAAAGTGAATTGGGCTGCCAGTTTAGGTGATCGTTCTGAAAACGCAGATTATCAATACAATAAACAAATTTTACGAAAAATAGACCGTCGTGTTCGTTACCTCGGTAAACGACTTGAAGAGTTGCGAATTATCGATTTTTCTCCTGAACAAGAGGGCAAAGTATATTTTGGCGCTTGGGTAGACATCGAGAACGAGGAAGGACAATTAAAGACGATTCGGATTGTCGGTGTAGATGAAATTTATGATCATCATCCTCAACATATTTCAATAGATTCACCTATGGCACGTGCAATGTTAGGTAAGCAAGTAGATGATGAATTTGAAGTACATACCCCCTTGGGGAAAAAAACATGGTTTATTAATTCAATTCGCTATGAAAAGCTCGAAAATTCAGCAAAATAGTGCTTTTTGATTTAAAAATAGGCAGGCGAGCAAAATTTCTTAGAAAAGTGTTTGCCAATTTTAAAAAATATTTATATGATAGCCGCCATTGGAAGCGTGGCAGAGCGGTTTAATGCACCGGTCTTGAAAACCGACGAGGGTGTGAGTCCTCCGTGAGTTCGAATCTCACCGCTTCCGCCAAATTTTTAAAAAGCCACTAATTATTAGTGGCTTTTTTATTTTCTTCATGTTGGTGCGATACTAAGACAGATATTTACTGTTTTATTTAATTTTTTGAGCATATTATAAAAAAACCACCCTAAGGTGGTTTTTCTACAGCGTTTAAGCCACTTTTTCTGGAAGATCGAACCAAATCACACGAGCATCTTCCGATGCTTTAATCTGCGCTGGATCAATAAATGCAATAGCATCTCCAGCATTCACAATGTGTTCAGCGACTTGAATTGAACCACTAATCACATGTAGATAGCTGACATGTTGTGTTGCAACAACTTCAAGTGAATGACCTTTCTCCAAAACAGCTGTTTTAACCTCCGCATTTTGGCGAATATGCATGGGTGCTTGTTCTGTCGGTCCACAAATCAGATGCCATTTGTTCGGTTGTTCAGCAGGATCGAGTTGAATTTGTTGGTAATTCGGCTCTGCATCGCGCTGATTTGGAATAATCCAGATTTGCAGTAAATGAACTGTTTCATCACCTTGGTTTATTTCACTGTGTTGAATGCCTGTACCTGCACTCATCAGTTGCCATTCACCAGCTTTGATATCACCGTGGTTACCCATACTATCTTTATGTGTAATCGCTCCCTGCAATACACAGGTGAGAATTTCCATATTGTCGTGTGGATGTGTACCGAAGCCTTGATGACCAGCTATGAGGTCATCATTAATGACACGGAGAGCACTGATGCCCATGTGGTTAGGGTCATACCAGCTCCCAAATGAGAAGCTGTGTTTGGATTCTAACCAACCCATTTTTACATGACCACGTGATTCACTGCGATGTAAATAAGCATTCATGATGATGCTCCTTTCATTATTCTTAAAGATGATGTTATTTTAATAGTTTAAAATGAATAAGATAGTAGGTTAGGACAACGTATCGTTCTAATTTTGAAACATAAAAAGGATAAAAAAGCCTGCTTGAAGCAGGCTTTTTAAAATTAGATTATTCTAAGAATTTTACTGTAACGCCAGAACGAACTTTGTTACCCAGATCATTCGCATCCCAGTTGGTTAAGCGGATACAACCGTGTGAAGCTGTCTTTGAAATGCTTGATGGATTAGGTGTACCGTGAATACCGAACGATTTTTTGCTTAAACCGATCCAGATATTACCTACAGGACCATTAGGACCAGGTGGTAATGAAAGTGGCTTCAAATTTTTACCTTGTACAAAGTTACTTGGTGAATAGCTATACCAAGGGTTTTTCGCTACACCAGTAATTTTGTATGTTCCAGTCGGCGAAGGAGTGTCAGCACTACCGATGGTTGCTGGGAATGAGCCAACCATTTGGTTTTGTTGGTTAAACAAATAAAGTTGTTTAGCGCCTTTATGTGCCACGATTAAATGAATATTTTCTGGAAGTTCATTGCGAATGTTGGTCACAATAAGCTTTTCACCCGCTTTCTTAAATGTCGCTTTAAGATTTAGTTTCTTGAGAAACTCTTCATCCATATGGAATTTTTCAGCCAGCATTTCACTTACACGAGTGTAATAAAGACCTTTCATTTTCGCTTGTAAAGCATAGTCATGAGGAATTGAGGCTGCATAAGGACCTTTTAGGTCTGCTTCGGTAATCGTATATTCAACATAAGCAGGTTTACCAGCTTGGCGTGCAACTAGAGCATCCCAAGTTTCTTTCGTCAAAACACCTGTAGCCTTTAAACCATTCATTTGCTGGAATGAAGCAATTGCTTTAAGTGTATTTTTTCCACTTGTACCGTCAATAGCACCTGGTGAAGCATGTGAATTATTTAACATTACATGTGCACGGGCATATACAGGGAATTGACCTTTGCCAATATTTTCATACCATTCAGCATTATTCAGACTGTCTAGCGTCCATGAATTTGCTGTAGCAGGTGCTGATGTAGATGAAGCTGGATTTGTCACTGCTGAAGATGCAGGTGCACTGCCAATGTCCGCAGTGCTATCCTCAGTTCTTTCTAGGTTTTGAAGCGTATCTGCAGCTTGATTTAGATCATTTTGCTCTTGCTGGCTAATTTGGGCTTCAGAGCTAGATTCTACCGCGAGAGGATCAATTGGATCTTGAATAGTATCTAAACTCGTTTTTGTAATTGGAGAAAGCGGTTGTTCAGCAGTACCAGAAGCAGCCAATGCAGTTCCAGACATAATACAACTTAAACTCAAAGCAAGAATTGAGCGAACGAACATGTAATTCAACCTTAAGAATTATTCATATTGATTTATAAAAACACGGATAAAGTATTGCAGAAAAAACACGGATATGCAGTATTTGTTTTGTTTAAATCAAATAAATTCCGATAGTCTCAATCTTTATTTTCATTCTAACTAAATACTTTAAAGTGCAGCTTTTTGGTATGATGAATGGAATTTCAATTTTGCATCGAGAAAGTAAATGACGACCTTAAAAAATGATCGTTTTCTGCGTGCCTTATTACGTGAACCTGTGGACTGCACGCCAGTTTGGATGATGCGTCAGGCTGGTCGATATTTACCTGAATATCGTGCGACACGCGCAACTGCGGGTGATTTTCTTTCTTTGTGCAAAAATAATGACTTTGCTTGTGAAGTGACTTTACAGCCGCTTCGTCGCTATGACTTAGATGCAGCCATTCTATTTTCAGATATTTTGACTGTTCCTGATGCTTTGGGCTTAGGACTATATTTTGAAGCAGGGGAAGGACCAAAATTTAAGAAAACAGTCCGTACTGAGCAGGATGTAGCCCAATTACCAAAAATTGATGCTAAATCGGACTTAGACTATGTCATGAATGCAGTGTCGACAATCCGATCAGCATTAGGTGGCCAGGTACCGCTAATCGGGTTTTCTGGGAGTCCATGGACACTCGCGACGTATATGATCGAGGGTGGGTCTAGTAAAGATTTCCGTTACACCAAGCAAATGATGTATGCACAACCTGAAGTTTTACATGCCTTGTTAGATCATTTGGCTTATTCAGTCATAGATTATTTGAACGCACAGATTGAGGCAGGTGCGCAGGCGATTCAAATTTTTGACAGTTGGGGTGGTGCACTTGCACATCGAGAATATCAAGAATTTTCCCTCAATTATATGCACAAAATCGTGAAGGGTTTAAATCGTGAAAATGAAGGCCGCAAAGTACCAGTAATTTTATTTACCAAAGGTGGTGGTCAATGGTTAGAACCTATGATCGCAACTGGCGCAGATGCGTTTGGACTAGATTGGACAACCCCTTTAAATGTTGCACGTCAAACTGTTGCTGGTCGCGCTGCACTACAAGGTAATTTAGACCCTGCAACATTATATGGCTCTCCTGCGAGTATCGAAAAGTCAGTAAAATTAATGCTCGATGATGCATATGCTGCTGGTGAAAAAACGGGTTATGTTGCAAACCTTGGACACGGTATCACCCAATGGGTAGATCCTGCGAATCCTAAAGTTTTCATTGATACGGTACATGAGTACAGCGCAAAATATTTAGGCTAAACATTTAGGATGAATGTGTGAGCTTTTTAAAATCATTATTTGAGTTTCATAATAAGGCAGCATCCGCTGCCTTATTTGGTATTTTATTACTGCTAGCCTTTGCTTTGACGGCTTCGATAGGGTATCAAGAATATTATGGATTGTACCGATACGACTACCTCTTGATTTATGCAGTGGTTATTCAGGTCTGTTTACTGCTTTTAAAGTTAGAGTCTTGGGCTGAAGCCAAAGTTATTGCAATTTTTCATATGGTGGCCATGGTCATGGAGATTTTCCTGACACATCCACAGATTGCATCATGGCAATATCCGCAACCTGCGGTATTTAAGATTATGACCGTGCCACTTTTTGCGGGATTTATGTATTCTGCCGTGGGCAGTTTTTTTGCTCGTTCACTCAGGCTCTATCGTGTAGAAATTGAGAACTTACCTAGTTTTTTTAATATGCTGAGTTTAGCGATCTTGTCCTATTTAAACTTTATGACTAAGTTCTTTATCCCAGATATACGATATTTACTGTTTGCATGGAGCGTGTTGATATTTTGGAAAACTAAAATAACGTTCAAGCTTAAATATCATGAGATGACCTTGCCAATGCTTCCTGTACTTTTGTTGCTGGCATTTATTATTTGGATTGCTGAAAATATCAGTACTTTTTATCAAATTTGGTTGTATCCAACGCAAGTGGAACAGTGGCATATGGTGGGATGGGGGAAACTTGGTTCTTGGTATCTCCTATTAATGCTGAGTTTAGTATTGGTTTTAAAAATCCTAGGTGAACGGAATTCACAGGGTTTGTGGCGATTGAAGGGCGAATAAGTTAATTCATCAAAAAAACTCGATACTTGATGGCATTGGTAAGATTTGTTTTGCGTTCTTGGCTTGATATCGCTATGTTAAAGAAGTTCGTAAAAGAACAAAATTGGAACAATAAAGAACACTTGAGCACATCAAGTTTGGAGTGATGTTATGTATAAAAAATTAGCTTTAGCTGCGGTATTGGCAGTAGGATCAACAGCTGCATTTGCTGACCGTGATGTGGGTTGTGGTATCGGTTCACAAGTTTGGGCAGGTCAGTCTGGTAAAGTTGCAAAAA
Organism: Acinetobacter sp. ANC_7504; assembly: GCF_056779995.1. Taxonomy (NCBI): domain Bacteria; kingdom Pseudomonadati; phylum Pseudomonadota; class Gammaproteobacteria; order Moraxellales; family Moraxellaceae; genus Acinetobacter; species Acinetobacter sp. ANC_7504. Next base: position 49,988 of record NZ_JBWYIZ010000001.1, read on the forward strand.
TCTTAGCAGGTACGACCAACGGTTTATTTGCTAACCAATTATTCGGTATTACTTTCGGGACATTAGGCTGTAGTGGTACAGGTACAGTAACAGCACAAGCAGTAACATTTACAAATGAAAATGCCGAAGCTCTTGCACGTGATATGGCGGTAGGTGAGGGGGAAAGTCTTAACGTCCTTGCAGAGCTTCTGAATATTAAATCTGAAGATAAAGCACGTTTCTTTGCAGTATCAAAAGAAAATTTCTCTGAAATTTATTCAGCGGACAATCAAGATGCATTCCAAGTCCTTGCATCTCTTCAAACTGTTATGTCTCAAGACGAAGTTTTAAAAGCTTACGTTTAATTGCGAAAACCCTGTCTTATGGCAGGGTTTTTTTGTTTCATCATTATTAAGTTCATTTTATGAAATTTGCTTTTTTTTCTGCCTTGATTGTCAGTAGCTTTCTGACACATGCATATACTTCTCCAGTTGAACAATATATTGCACAAGCACAACACCATCAGCTTGATAAAAATAAAACTTGGCAAAGATTAATGTATGCACATCAAGCGAAGAGTGAAGTCAGCTATTCAGGATTTTTTTTTAGTGCAAATGGTGCAGATAATTTAGAAGATGAGCTGAATGCAAATATTCGTGAATTATTTATAGATCGAGGACAAGATCAATCCATTATATGTCGTTTCCCAGCTCGCTCTGCATGGTTAATAGAACAACTGAAAATAAAACAAGAGGAGCTTCCTAAAGCAGATTGTCCTGCTCTAGAGGAATGGATTGGACAGATTAAACCGTATCAAGCAACATTGATTTATGCGACAGATTTCATGGGAAATCCAAGTTCGATGTTTGGTCATACCTTGTTACGTCTTGATCCTAAAGATCAAAAAGAGCTTAATCTTATTTCTTATGCAGTCAACTACGCTGCGACGGTCGAAAATAGTGATAGTTTTTCTTTTGCTTGGAAAGGCTTAACGGGTCAATATCCAGGTGAATATTCGTTAATGCCCTACTATCGAAAAGTAAAAGAGTATGGTGATTTCGAAAGCCGTGATTTGTGGGAATACGAATTAGCATTAAACCCAGAAGAAACCACACGTTTAGTACAACATATCTGGGAGTTAAAGCATGTCCAATTTCCCTATTATTTTATAAGTGATAATTGTGCCTACCGCTTATTGGGACTCATTGATTTGGTAAAACCCGATGCCAATCTACAAGCACAGTTTAGTCATATTGCAATTCCAGTCGAAACCATCAAAGCGGTGCAGCAGCAAGGCCTCATTAAAGATACTGTTTATCGCCCAGCACTTGAAACGCAGTTACTTCATCAAGCAAAACAACATGGTAATGACTTAGCACATTCGGCACATCAATTAACGCTGGTGCAACCAGCACAAATGCGTGAATTTTTAGCTCAATTTACGGCCAAGGATCAGGCGCGTATTCTTGAGATGGCATATGATCATTTGTATCTACAGCTCATTTCTCAAAAAATCGAAGCGAGTATTGCGCAACCTAAAATACGACAAATTTTGAGTTTAAGAAGCCAACTCCCTGTTGAAAAACAACGTACTGAAGTGGCAAGACCACGAATTGACCCTGTGGATGGGCATCATGCTCGAAAAACATCGATTGAATTTGGACGAGTGCAAGACGATACGTTTGTGCAGATCAACCATCGACAAGCCTATCACGATTTATCTGATCTTCAGGGGGGATACCGACTTGGAACGCAGTTGAAATTTCTTGAGGGGAGTCTTGAGTTTCGGAATGATCAACTCAAGTTGGCTGATTTGGATCTTTTAGAAGTGAATTCTTATAATCCAATTACGCCTTTTAAGACGCCGTTGAGTTGGGGATTTGGATTCGGTTGGAAACAACTCTCAATTGATGATTCTGGAAATTTCAGTGATAGCGAGCAACATGGTGTTTTGAATCTATCAACACAGTTTGGATATAGTTGGGCAGATGCAGATCGTGAACACCTGTGTTATGCGCAGATGCAGAATCATATTCAAGCTGGAAAAACTTTAGAAAAGGGCTGGAGATTGGGGCTAGGGCCAACTGTAGATTGTCAAAACTTATGGTCAGATCGAGTGAATAGCTTAGTGCAAATTGAAATCCCTTTTTGGGAAGATCAGCAGGCTTGGCAGCTCGGACTACGATCCTCAGTTCAGTATGCACTTAACTCGCAAAGTGCTATCTCTATTCACTGGAATTATCAATTACAAGAACAGCATGATTGGCATCAAACTAGTTTAGGATTTACACGCTATTGGTAAATACACAGTACTAGGAAGTACTGTGTTGAAAGGAGAAGCTTGTTTTTAAACGATTACATTCACATAGTACTTTTTCACTTTCTCAACGACTTCAAATGTTCCAATGAATCCTGGTGGTATTACACCTCCTTGACCTGCAGAAACTTCGATAAAGTGATTTTTACTTTGAATGTGGATGCGAACTTTTCCTTCTATAATTTGAAAGAATTCTTGTTTATTGTCGGCAAATTGAATATTCCAAGCACCAACTTCACATTCCCAAATCCCACATTCCATATGCTCGTGTTCATAAAGACTGTAGGTGTGACGTTCGGGATTGCCTTGGACGAGACGATCAGGACGCGGGAAGTCGACTGATTTTTCTGCGTGTTGTTGACCTTGACCTGCAACATGAAGAGATGTCATATATTCACCTTAAGAAATTGAGCCTTGGAATACGGTCTAAAAAAAACCTCAACAGGGTTGAGGTTTTATGAATTAATAACTTTCTGGAACAGCGCTCAGAAACTCGCGACGTTCATCTTTGTTAGTTTTAAAGTCCCCAACAAATGATACTGTACGAGTAGTTGACTCTTGTTTGCCTACACCACGCATCATCATACACATATGTGCTGAATCAATGACAACAGCTACGCCTCTAGCACCAGTCACTTGAGCCACAGCTTCAGCAATCTGTTGAGTTAGATTTTCTTGAATCTGTAGACGACGGGCAAACATTTCAGTAATACGTGCAAATTTAGATAAACCTAAAACTTGACCTTCTGGTAAGTAGGCAATATGCACACGTCCATAGAACGGCAGTAAATGATGTTCACAAAGCGAATAGAATTCGATGTTCTTGACCAAAACCATTTCACGGTTGTCTGAAGGGAAGACCGCATTGTTGGTCACTTCTTCAAGCGTTTGGCTATAACCTGACGTCAAATACGAAAAAGCTTTAGCAGCACGCATTGGTGTATCTTTAAGACCAGGACGAGTAAGATCTTCGCCAACGGCAGTTAAAATGTTGGCGTAGGATTGCTGCATAGACATAAGACGTGTTCACTTACACAGATGTTGAACAAGGACGGCATTGTATCAGAAAACGATTACAATGCCGTATATTCAGAAAAAATTCCGATTATTGAGTAAATTTTGGATTCTTTTCTGCACGTTTAAGCAGAACTAAGACCGCGCCAGTGCCACCTTGTTTTTCAGGCGCACTGACAAAAGCCAAAACATCACGATGTTGTCTGAGCCAACTATTAACATAGGTTTTTAAAACAGCTTCAGGGCCTTTACCATGAACAATTTTAATGACGTTTTGATTTTGCTCTTTCGCCATCTGAATAATTTGCAATACAGCTGAACGTGCTTCTTCTACGGTACAGCCATGCAAATCAACTGCTTCAAACCAACGTAAATTTCCAGCTTTCAGATCTTCAAATACTTTATGTTGTAAGGTCGCAATTCGATAACTGAGACTAGCCTGACTGCCAACTGGATTGAGCATGGCTTGAGTATCAGACATCACAGTTTCATCAGTATGCATTGGACCTTCAGCAGCAGCACGTTTTGCTAAGGTTTGAGCATCCAATTTCTTTTTGGCTGGTTTCTCAATTTTTGCAATATTGCCATGATCAATTTTTTGAACACCTTGCATTTGCTGACGAAAGAGTTCTAAATCTTCCTCATGCTCTTGTTCAACCGTCTTTTCAATAGGTTTAGGAGCTTCAACACGAGGAGCAGGATTACTGATTTGTTTCTTAAACTGTTTCAGTAAATTAAATTGATCTTTTGATAAAGAAGAATCATGTTTACTCATAACGTGCTTGTGACTTTAAAGTGGAAGATGAATGAATGTGATTATAATCCGAAAATCCCTCAACTTTGTAGTGAGAAGTATTTAAGTTGATTTTAAGGTGTTGGATAAATTGGAGATAACTTAAGGGATAAAGCAAAAAAAAGAGATTGATTATTAATCTAATTTATTTTGAATTTGTTCTAGCTATTGTTGTTGGCATTAATGGAGGCAAGAATGGATTCGGAAATCCATTCTTATGAGATTGAATTATTTTTAGTCGAACAATTTACCGCAGAATATTAGAGTCAAATATTCTGAGGTTCGCCAAACAATGCGGTAAAGGCATGATCAGGACGAGGCTGTTTCATAAAACTTTCACCCACAAGGAAAGTGTGAATGTCATTTTCTTGCATCATGGTGACATCCGCTGAGGTTGCAATGCCGCTTTCCGTCACTAATAAACGAGATGGTGCAAGTTGTTTTTTTAGACGAATTGATGTGTTCAAATCAACATCGAAAGTTTTTAAATTACGATTATTAACGCCTAATAAACAACGATCTGATAATTTGAGAGCACGTTCTAGTTCATATTCATCATGCACTTCAACCAGTACATCTAAATGATGTTCAAATGCAGTTTTCGACATTTCCTCAAGTTGTTGATCTGAAAGACATGCAACAATGAGAAGGATACAGTCTGCATGCAATGCACGAGCTTCAATCACACCATAAGGATCGATTAAGAAATCTTTTCTTAGTGCAGGCAAATCACAGTGAGAGCGAGCAATATGAATGTTCTCATCGGCACCTTGGAAGAAATCAATATCTGTAAGTACTGATAAACAAGCTGCACCCGCTGATTGATACTGTTCAGCTATTTCAGCAGGATTGAAGTTTTCTCGAATAATGCCTTTAGAAGGAGATGCTTTTTTGATTTCAGCAATGACAGCAGGACGTTTGTGTTGTAGTGCTTGAGCAAAACCGCGAACAGGGCTAGCGGCTTGAGCGAGTTCTTCGACGTCCTTATAACTACGTTGTTTTAATCGTGCAGCAAACTCTTCTTGTTTACGGTCAACAATTTTGCCAAGAATAGTATTCGCGATATCTAACATAAGAATGTCCTGACTTAATTAAGCTTCATAATGTTTTATTGTTTTTGTGAATTCAGAAAGCACATCCATCTTTTCAAGTGCCTGACCACCATAAATGATGTCATGTGCTAATGCCACACCTTGTTTATAACTCGAAGTTAAACCTGAGACATAAATACCAGCACCAGCATTCAATGCAATCATACTGGCCGCTTTTTCACCTTTCGGTGATTTTTTCTTACCTAGTGCATCTTTGATCAGTGCCAAACTTTCAGCAGAGCTATCAACAGATAAATGCGTCAATGTTTGAGATTCAATCTCTACATCCTCAGGGAGGATTTCCCACTCAGTAATTTCACCATTTTTTAACTCAGCGACATAGGTGGATGAAGCAAGACTGATTTCATCTAGTCCATCTTTAGAGTGAACAACCATGACGTGCTCAGCACCAAGTTGCTTAAGAACTTCAGCAATAGGTCGACATAATTCTGTTGAGAACACGCCAATTACAAAGCGCTTTACACCAGCCGGATTCGTAAGCGGGCCAAGTAAGTTGAAAATGCTTCTGAAGCCCAATTCTTTACGAGGACCTGCTGCATACTTCATTGCTTTATGATGGTTTGGAGCAAAGAGAAAACCCACACCCAAATCGCGGATACAGCGTTCAGTCTGTGCCATATTTAGGTCGAGATTAATACCAGCTTGTTCTAATAGATCTGACGAGCCTGATTTTGATGACACACCTCGGCCACCGTGTTTGGCAATCGTTGCACCTGCAGCTGCAATCACAAAACTTGATGCAGTTGATACATTAAACAGGTTTTGTCCATCACCACCCGTGCCAACGATATCGACTAAGTATGGAAGATCACTGACATCAATCTTGATCGCATATTCACGCATCACACGTGCAGCAGCAGTAATTTCGTCAATACTTTCGCCTTTTAAACGCAAACCCATCATCAATGCACCGATTTGTGCATCAGTCGCTTCACCATCCATAATGGTGCGCATAACAGCTTCCATTTGAGGCTGTGTTAATTCAATATTTTTCGTAATGTTGTTTAATGCTTGTTGAATATTCATGTCTTGCTCTTACGCATAAATTTCTAAGAAGTTTTGGAAAATTTTGTGGCCATGTTGGCTGAGTATCGATTCTGGATGGAACTGAACACCTTCAACGGGAAGGGTTTTATGTTTCACACCCATAATTTCCTCCATAGAACCATCTTCTTCATTAGTCCAACACGTCACCTCTAAACATTCAGGTAAAGTCGCTTGATCAATGACTAAAGAATGATAGCGAGTCGCTGAGAATGGAGAGGGTAGATTGCTAAAGATCCCTTGATCAGAGTGGTACATGTCAGATAAACGCCCGTGCATGACTTTTTTTGCACGAACAATATCTCCACCAAATGCTTGCCCGATACTTTGGTGACCTAAGCACACCCCAAGCAGTGGAATCTTGCCTGAAAAGTGTTGAATCGCTGGGATTGAAATACCTGCCTCAGAGGGAGAGCAGGGACCAGGTCCAATGACGAGATATTTTGGTTGCCATCGCTCAATATCCTCCAAAGTCACGGCATCATTACGGACCACTTTTACTTCCTGATTTAACTCGCCAAAATATTGGACGATGTTGTAGGTAAAAGAGTCATAGTTGTCGATCATCAGAAGCATTTTAAGCTTAACCTCTTGAAATTTATAATTTAACTTAATTTAGCTTTGTTATTCACATTAATAAGATACATCACAGGGTGTTGACTGCATCCTTGTCTAGTAACTCAAAGCGATTAAGTGGCAGTTATCATAGCAGATTCTTTTATCAGCGCAGGTTAAATTTTGGGGTTCAAAACATCAGCAATATTGATCACTTAAATCAAATTAATGTGTGAATGAATGGTTCTAGGCGAAGAGCGCTAATAAATGAAATATTGATCTGAATCTAAAAGCTCATACGTGTTATTCATAAGTTTTTTTAATCATTCTGTTTGATGAGTAAGATTTGTTTTAAAAACAAACAAACAAAATGCACTCAGTAAATTTATAATTTATAAGATTTAGTCTCGCGGTCGTTCACTTTTACATCATTTAGCGAAGATATTTAATTTTAATGAACTAATATGATGCACAAAATTTAGATTCATCATGGCTCGATGTGTATTAATAAAGTCATGATTGAGTTGTAATTTTAGTCTTTCAAGTAAAAATTAAATATTAAATATTTTTATTTATTGATATATAAAACAAGGTATTAAACGCATGTGCCTGAAAATTTGATTCATTTTTCTAATTTATAAAAATTTATAAAATATATCGTTTGGTAAATTAAGTAATTAAATCCCTGAATAAACTTGACTTTAAGTTTAATAATTAAACGATCATGCTCTGAGGTGCACCATTTTGATACAGGTTGTAAATAAATATTTTTTATTGCGATGAACTGTGCCTGAATATGGTGCATTTAGTTTTAAGCACAGTATAATAGTCGCAAAGCAAAGTGAATAAAGCTGTTAATCTGATAAGGATTTCAAGATTTTAGCTTTGCTTTTAAAAGTTGGTACGGTAATTGCTTTAAAACTACCAACTACTAACACGCACTAAATGTGCAACAAAAAATCATCGGAGCAAAATGAGCATGGCGAACAAGGTCCTACAACTCATCCAAGAAAGTGGCGCAAAATGGGTAGACTTCCGTTTTACGGACACTAAGGGTAAAGAACAACATGTTACTTACCCAGCAGATACTATCGATGAAGATACTTTTGAAGATGGTAAAATGTTCGACGGTTCTTCAATTGCTGGTTGGAAAGGTATTGAAGCGTCTGACATGATCTTACGTCCAGATGCTGAAACAGGTTTTATCGACCCGTTTTTTGCAGAGCCAACTGTAGTGGTGACTTGTGATGTTATTGAGCCATCTACTGGTCAAGGTTATGACCGTGACCCACGTTCAATTGCTCGCCGTGCAGAAGAATATTTAAAATCTACTGGTATTGGTGATACTGCTTTCTTTGGTCCAGAACCAGAATTCTTCGTATTTGACGAAGTTAAATGGGACATCGATATGTCTGGTGCTCGCCATACATTAATCGCTGAAGAAGCTGCTTGGTCTACAGGTAATTCTTACGAATCAGGTAACTCAGGTCACCGTCCACGCGTTAAAGGTGGTTACTTCCCAGTGCCTCCAGTTGATTCTCACCACGATATGCGTGCAGAAATGTGTGCGAAAATTGAAGACATCATGGGGCCAGGTCGTGTAGAAGTACATCACCACGAAGTTGCATCTTGCCAATTAGAAATTGGTGTGAGCTTCAACACAATGGTTCGTAAAGCTGACGAAGTACAACAGTTTAAATATGCTGTTTGGAACGTTGCTCATCAATATGCTAAAACTGCAACGTTTATGCCTAAACCAATGGTTGGTGATAACGGTTCTGGTATGCACGTTCATATGTCAATTTCTAAAGACGGCAAGAACTTGTTTGCTGGTGATGAATATGCAGGCCTTTCAGAAATGGCATTGTATTTCATTGGCGGTATCATCAAGCACGCACGCTCATTAAATGCGATTACTAACCCTTCTACAAACTCGTATAAGCGTTTAGTGCCACATTATGAAGCGCCAATTATGCTTGCTTACTCAGCGCGTAACCGTTCAGCTTCTATCCGTATTCCATACGTTTCTAGCCCGAAAGGTAAACGTATTGAAGCACGTTTCCCAGATCCAATGATGAACCCGTACTTAGGTTTTGCTGCATTGTTAATGGCGGGTATCGACGGTATTCAAAACAAGATTCATCCAGGTGAAGCTTCAGACAAGAATTTGTATGATCTACCTCCTGAAGAAGAAGCAAAAATTCCTACAGTTGCACACAGCTTGGATATGGCTTTAGAAGCTCTTCAAGCGGATCACGATTACCTTCTTAAAGGTGGCGTATTCACTAAAGAAATGCTTGATGCTTACATTGAGCTTAAAACTGAAGAAGTTCGTCGTCTTAATACGACAACTCACCCAGTTGAATTTGATATGTACTACAGCCTGTAATTCGTTCACGAATTTCGCTGTAAAAAACCCGCGCAATGCGCGGGTTTTTTTGTGTTTTGAGTTAAAATAAATGTAGTCAAATATGAGAAATATTTCATGGCAAAGCCACGTAAAAAGCACACGGGATTTTTTCCTTGGAATGATCCAAGTGACCACGAAAAAGGATTTAAGCTCAATTTTTCTGAAGTGACCTATTTGGAAGTTGGCAGAACCATGGAAGGCTATAAACAGGCACAATTTCTTGAACTAAGAAATCCTGATTTGGCTTTACAATTTGATTATCCACATGAATTTTATATCAGTGCCGAAGGTTTTATTTTAGTAAAAACGCCACAAGGCAAATTTGAAGTGATTGCAAAATCTGACAATGCTTGAATGTGTGTAGCTGCGCCTAAAAGTAAGATTTATTCCTTGTGATCATCCAAGTCATATTTGAGTAAGTTTTCACGCTCATAAGGTGCATCCTCAGCAGGATATCTTAAACTTTCAATATTTTGGCTTTTGGCGATAGACCATATAATACTCTCCCCAGCGGGGATATTAGGGCTGAAATTCTGATATAGCGAATCAGCATAAGCATCTGCTGCATTGATTATTGTCCACCCTTTGCTTTCTAAGGCTAAAACGATCTCGCCTAGAAACTGTCCATTAATCGCATTCGTGTGGAGTAACAATACATGCTGAGGAGAGTGTTGAAGAGTTTGTAATGCGAGTGAATCATAATATTCTGCTCGATCAAGAAGATGATCAATATAAGCCTGCTTCAATCTTTTAATGTGTGACGTTTTACCTGCTTTTAGATACGCTAGATATTTTTGATTATAAAACCAGTCACTTGCATCAATACTAACACCACCATGTTGGTAGTGATTTTGCTTTAACCAGTGTTGGACTTGATCTCTTTTCGCAATATTATTGCCTTCTTTGAGATAAGGGTACTTAAAGATTCTCCTAAAGTTTTTTAAATCACGAAAAACTAATTCATTAATTCTAATGCTTTTGATGTAGTCTTTCGCCAAAATTTCAGGTTTATTTAAATTTTCATGAAAAGAACTGTGATTGCCGACAATATGTCCGTGTTTATCCCATTGACGTATTAAGTCTTTACCCGCATTGTCACCGATTTTGATGTAACTTGGGAAAATGATCGATTGAATATTTTTGGATTTTAAATGCGCTAGTATTTGTTGATTAATGTGTGGAGCAGTAGGATCGATAGTTGGATTTAATCCATCATCAAAACTCAGTGCTAATTGACGAGCATGAGCTTGGGAAAGAAATAACAGTGATATAAATAAGTACAAGCTAAATTTAAGCATGTTTAATGAAGTTGTTTACGAATGAATGTTTATAGCATTTTTTTGGGGCGGTGCAGTATGAAATGTTTGAGTGTGATGCCTTAAACTAAACCATAGGTTTGGTGCATTAGTTCTAAAGCTTGGGTACACTTGAGAGTATAAAATAATGGTAGTCTGAAATATGCTTGAAAGCCGTCAATTTAATCATCAGGAAAAATTAATGTGTCCTGAGTTAAAAAAATGGTTGTACGCCTCAGGCTCACTTACCCAACAACTGACAGATTTAGCTGATGGAACATTCAAAGTTCAACGAATCCAAGAACGATTTCAACGTTTAAACTTTAATGATGCTAGCTGGATGGGTGTATCACATCAGCATACTTCATGGGTTAGAGAGACTCATTTATTTGGTTCTGATTGCGAACCTTGGGTAAAAGCGAAATCTATTTTTCCAATTACCAGCCTTCAAAAAAAAGCACGTCTTTTTCAACATATTGGAAATCAGCCTATAGGTCGATTCCTGTTCCAACGCACAGAACCGCAATGCCAACGTCGCGTGATCTTACTTGAGGATGGATGGACCAGACAGAGCTGTTATACTTGGCATGGCTGTAAATTTATTGTCCAAGAAACATTTTTACCAGCATTTGAACGTTTTATAAAAACTCATTGAGCTAGACTTTATGGCAACCGCACAAGCAATCACCTGGCGCGAGCGTTTAAGCGCTTATTACTATTTATGTCGTTTCGATAAGCCAATTGGTACTGAGTTAGTCCTGTGGCCCACCTTATGGGCGCTGTGGATTGCAGCTGGTGGAATACCTGATGTAGTGACACTGCTTGCCATCGTATGTGGCACTATATTTATGCGTGCAGCGGGATGTGCCATTAATGATTTTGCTGATCGTAAAGTGGATGCACACGTAGAAAGAACCAAAAATCGTCCATTAGCCACAGGTGTGATTTCGGCAAAAGAAGCAGTTTGGGTGTTTATCGCACTGGTTGCTGCAAGTGCTTGTACATTGTTCTTCCTGCCTATTGAAACTTTTTATTGTGCCTTAATTGGGCTGGTACTTGCTTTCATCTATCCATTTATGAAGCGCTATACGCATTTACCTCAAGTGGTACTGGGGATGGCATTCTCATGGGGTATACCGATGTCATTTACGGCAATGGGTAAGCCTTTGGATTGGACGTGTTGGCTACTTTATTTCGGTAATTTGGCTTGGACTGTAGCTTATGATACTCAATATGCAATTACGGATCGCGAATATGATTTAAAGATTGGGGTTAAGTCGACGGCCATTTTGTTTGGAAAAAATGATATTAAAATTATCAGTTTATTGCAGGCGATGAGTGTCATTTTAATTGGTGCTGCACTATGGCTTGAACAGATACTTGTACCATTTGGATTAATCGCATTAGTGCTCGTGGTAGGTGATTTCATCTATCAATGGACTAAAACACGTGATAAAGATCCGCAATGGTGCTTCTGGGCATTTAGACATAACCGATGGGTGGGGGTGATGATCTTTATGGGGATTTTTATTGCATTAATTTAATCTTAACATTAAATAAAAATAAACTAATTAAGCATCCTAGTCGGATGCTTTTTTTTATGTTTAATTAAAAGTACTCATGGAGAGTGATAATAATGAAGGGAAAGAATTATTGAAGTATGTGATTAAAAAATGGTTATCGCAATGTGCTGTACGGCAGCATTACTCTTAACGGCTTGTAATAGTGATGATGATAAAAATATTTTTCAAGAAAAAGCGTTTGTTGCTGAGAAAGCTTATCAAAAAGATAGTTTAGAGCAAGCTTCCAAAATCCAAATTATGACTTATTAAATGCCGAATGTTCTGGGTCAGAAAACTAAGGCTACAGCAATGGTCATGTTTCCTAAGACTGCTCAGCCAGAAGCAGGATGGCCAGTGGTGGTATGGGTACATGGAACAACTGGTGTTGGAGACGAATGTGCACCAAGCAATAATGTACTTAATTCGAATTTTGAAATTTTAGCGAACAGCCTTCTTAAAGAAGGTTATGTTATTGTAGCCCCTGATTATGAAGGTTTGGGGATTAAAGGGATTCATCCTTATCTTCATCTATCTAGTGCTGCACAATCTGCGATTCATGCAATAAAGTCAGTTCACCAAGCATATCCATCACGATTAAATAAATCTTGGATGTCTGTCGGCCAATCCCAAGGTGGTCATGCATCGTTAGGAATTGCACAATATGCCAATAATGATCCGTATTACAAAGGGGCTGTAGCGACTGCTCCAGCATCCAGTTTGGGTTACATTATTACCCAAGTCGCACCAAATGCCATTTCAGCGATAGAAAGTCAAAATAGAGATTTGGCAATCGCTATTTATTCAGAGCTATTAGCTTATGCTGCTTATACAGGCGTAGGGATTAAAGCATATGAACCTAGATTTTCATTAGCAACGATATTCCAATCTAGTTCTCAAGCTGTGGCAGAGAAAGCTGAGGGGTCGACTGGTGAAAATGGCCTATGCTTGATGCCATTAATTGATGAGTTTAGAACAGATATTAAGACTTATTTGGAATCAAATTCAACACAAAAAGTAATGGACTATCCTGGGTTAAAGGTTGGCTTTGAAAATGATCCAGTGGTGAGTAGTTTTTTAAGTAATAATCAGCCTGGAACTCAAAAACTCATGAAACCGGTTTATGTGGTTCAAGGTGAAAATGACACCGCTGCCCCATATCAAGTAACACAACAATTAGTAAATCAGTTAAATGGATTGGGGACTCAACCTCCAATTGTATTAGATATTGTGGCAGGAGCATCGCATACACAAGCGATTGTTGAGAAAAATGATGAGGTTGTTGATTTTATTAAATCGTATTTACCGGTGCGTTAAACGTGACTAGGTCAGCTAGGGTGTTGCATCTTAGTTGACACTTAAAGCTAAAGTTTTTTCTATGACCTTATTCTGTTATATTGCCTCGGACTCAATAACACAGGTTTTGTTGATGACTTCATCAAAAAAGAAATTCACCACTAAATTTATTTTATTGGCAAGTCTTGGCCCCCTTATCCCATTGCTTATCATTGCGATTGCTTTTTTTGCAGTAAAGAGTGATGCAAAGAACAAGGCAGAGTACGATCGGTTACGTGCAGAACAAGCCGCGCGAATTGAAGCTAGAGAAAAACAAGAGCAACTTGAGCAGAATGCTTCGTCTGTAGCAGAGCCTTTAAACTAATTATTTTTAGCAAGAATGTCTTTTTTGAGACTTTGAACACTTGGGATATCGTTATAGCTAAATACTCGATATCCTGCTTCATAAAACATTTGATCGCGTTCAGCATCTTCTTGTTCCTTACCAAGATGACTTGTTTTCCTAATTGATAAAATGGTTGTCAAATAATAACAGAGATTGAAACTACTATTTTTTTTAATACAAAATTGAAATATTGCTTTAAGTTCAATTTAGAGGATTGGTGGTAGTCCAAGAATTGATGAAATTTGTCTAGAGAGTGGTGGCCGTCCAGTCTAAATTAACGAGTTAACTGTCCATTTTTGTGGGGGCTAATACAATTTAAAACGATTAGACTTCTTCAATTCACTAAACAGACTATGCAAGAATTTAATTAAATTAAGATTATTCAGAAAGGTATTCTGACAAGCAATTGATGAAGTTGCTGTCAATGGCATTCAACCAATCATAAAGTTCGATGTAATCTAATCTTCTTTCAAAATTCTCAACTTTAGCCACATATGATTGAGGTTTTTTTAAAGACGAAGCTAACTGTACCTGAGTCATTTTTTTCGACTCACGTAGTCTTATCAATTTGTTAACAACTTTCCTATACCTAGGATCATGTATTGAGCTCATGGTTCAAAATGTTGTACTATTTTCATAAATATCCCAAAATAGGATAATTTTTATTGTTGTACATTGGGTGTTTTATTTTATGTCATTAAATCATAAATTTAGTTATCATTTGATTGAATATCTGTCGAATCAAAACTTTAGAGACAGTGAGTTTAAATAGATTTTTAATGGTTTTAAAAAAGAAAACCCAGAATTTTGTCGAATAATAGTTATCAACGTACATATCGTATTATAAGGGAGCTAGTAAATTGTGATTTAATGATTCTTAAACGTACTCATCATAATTACAGATATACTTCAAATTACTCGGTTTCATCGCTAAATATTTTTTTGTTAAAAACAAGATATTACAATCGATTTTAAGGATAATTTGAAAAGTGAATTTGCTGAAGTGAATTTAAATATTGAAAAATCCGTCTAGAAATTAATTTTTTTCTGATAAATATATGAAAGAGTATCCTATCTTAAAAGACACTATCCTTAAGTTTAAAAAGAAAAGTCAGCAAAAACTGACTTATTTAGAATCTCAAATTTGTGTTTTAAATATTATTAGGACAAATGTGCAAAATGAACCGTTACTTGGACACCCATTCGCGCGTTAGTTGGACACTTTGATTGAGGCTGACCAAAACCAAAGTGGCACCTTACTTGGACGGTAGAGTCGTTATTCTGCTATCAATTTTCCTCGCTTCTTACGCATAGATTCACCCTCTAAATTAAAAATGTGTGCTCGATGAACAATACGATCTAAAAGTGCTTCACCAATCGTTTGATCCTCAAAATGGTTTAATCATGTTTTTATTTCATATTGGCTTGTCATCAGTAATGAACCATGATCGGTGTGTTTATCAATGATATTAATAAAATGAGCCATCCAGCTTACTCTGACTTTAGATAACCCAAAATCATCGAGGATTAATAATTGACAAGATAATAGAGTTCTTTCATAAATTATTTTTTACTCAGTTCTAAATTATAAACCCCTGCGATTAAATTGAATCTTAATCCCAATCTTTTGCCACGGTTGCGATATCGCTCAGCAAGGATTTTGAAGGTCTTCAAAGTCCCAAATACATGCTCAATCCCAATTCTTCTTTTATAGATTTCTTGATTGTAAACTTTTAGCTCAGGATCTAGTTTACAGCGCTTTTTTGCTTTTAATGGCAATAGACTATTTGGATACACCGTATAAATCCCTTGATAACCTTTATCAGCAAGAATAAAGCACCTTTAGGAATCTGATTCAAGTTGCGTTTGAAAAGCTCAAAATCATGTACTGCACCACGACTCGTGCATAAACTTAGAACTTGCTGTGTTCTATAATGGATAATGGCCTGAACTTTAAAAGTATGTGCCTTCTTCTTGCCACTATAGCTTTTCTTCTGTGTTTTAGGTCTTTGTATTGGAATTTCTGTGGCATCTACGATCACCACATTCCAGTCGATACCTTCGCCTTCAGGCAAGCTCTTGGGTAAATTAAATAGATTGGACTTGATCAGGCAATCCTCTACGTGGCGGACGATTCTTGAAGTAGTAGGCTCTGACACACCATAACTCGTTGCGACATGAAACAATGTTCGATATTCACGCCAATAACTTAAGCACAGAAGGATTTGATCTTCTACATTTAACTTAGATGGTCTATCTTTAGCAGGTACAAGCATTTTTAGCTGTTCAGCCATTAAATCAAAGGTTGACCATGAGATGCCTGTATATCGCTTAAACTGAGTTTCAGAAAGCTTCTTTGAGTCGATGTATTTCATGCGCAAATTATGCATGAATATTTAAAATTATTCGGTACAAATAATCAGCAAGGGGTAGATCGTTTTTTGATTTATGAAAGAAATCTAATAATTTTTTCTTGAGTATTGATATATTCCCTAATCGAGATGCTGTTTCAAACTCTTCAAATAATTCAGTTATGTCAGGCTTTGTTGCACAAAGATTTGAAAGGCAAAGCGCCCCTAATTGAGCCAAATTTAAGGCTTAACTTGGGTAAGTGGTCGACCTAATTCCGTAAATCTGTTGAGGACTGCTACTCGTGCATGAACCTCATTGACTTGGCTATCAAAGCTCCTTGCACTGAGTTTATGTCCTAATAATTTGATGCAGTGTATTTTAGTCTCAACCAAACTTCGGCGATGATAGCCTGACCATTTTTTCCATAGTGTCCTACCTAAACGTTTAACTGTTCGAAGTAATTCATTTCGCTCTAGCGAGCTGCTCTTTGTATCTTTCCATGGTTTCGCATTTTTTCTAGGTGGAATCACCGCTGCGCTTGCCGATCTGCAATAGCCTGACGGCATTGCTTGGTGTCATAAGCTCCATCGGTATAAACAGAGTCAATCTGCTCATCTTGTGGAATCTGATCAAGATCAAGTAAATCACCTAGTACCTGTGAATCACTGATATTATTGGTTGTGAGCTGAATAGCACGTATTTTAAGAGTTTCAGCATCTATACCAATATGTAGCTTACGTCATTGGCGACGATATTCAGGTCCATGTTTCTTGCGTTTCCATTCATCCTCACCTAGAAACTTCAAGCCTGTAGAGTCCATGAGTAGATGCAGCCCATAGCTAGTTTTTTGGTAGCTGATTGCAATATCAATATACTTTTGTCTTCTACAAAGCGTACTGTAATCTGGCGCTGTCCAATTTAATCCGCAAAGTTTAATCAGACTTTGTACAAAGCCAGTGACCATACGTAAAGACAGACGAAATAAGGATTTAATCATTAAGCAGCATTGGATGGCTGCGTCGGAGTAGGTTTGATTTCATCCTTGTTTGCGTTTTGATAGAGCATACCATTGCGTAGTAGGATCAAACCAAATGGCAATATTTCCACGATTAATGAGTGCTCGGTTATATG
This sequence comes from Acinetobacter sp. ANC_7504, assembly GCF_056779995.1. Taxonomy (NCBI): domain Bacteria; kingdom Pseudomonadati; phylum Pseudomonadota; class Gammaproteobacteria; order Moraxellales; family Moraxellaceae; genus Acinetobacter; species Acinetobacter sp. ANC_7504. The sequence goes on from NZ_JBWYIZ010000001.1 coordinate 67,230, forward strand.
CGGGCCAATTGGTTGTGCGGTAGATTTTGTGTGTAGGCTTCTTCATTTGAAAATTATATGGCTGAAGAAGTCCTTAAGAATAGCTTTCTGCAAAAAAGCCTGTTTAGATTATTGAGCATATTCTTAATATAGTTTGAATATGTGTGAATTTTGAACAGAATTACAGTTAAATTTTGTCAAAAAATGAATAAGTTTTTGAAATGATATTCAGTCTTTATATGAGATTTTATGGAAGTAATAATAGTATTTCAGTTGCACGATGTTTGAACCTAGACAGAGTAGCGGACAGTCGATCCCTCTAAAGCTCTAAAATATTTCTGCTCAAAAGCTTCTGGACTTAACCAACCATTGGTAAATGCCTTCTTACTCGATTGTAATAAATCTCAATATACTCGAACAGTGCCGAATTAGCTTCTTGCTGTGTAGCAAAGTTGCTGTCATGAATAATATGTACTTTTACCGTGTGAAAGAAGCTTTCAGTGACTGCATTGTCCCAACAGTTCCCCCTGCGAGACATGTTTTGAAAACATCTATTTGTTAATAGTATCGCTCTAAAATCACGACTACAGTACTGACTGCCTTCATCCGAATGCACCGCACACTTTTTGGATAACCCTGGCGTACCATTGCATAATTAAATGCATCACACACCAATTGACGGTCTATGCGATAGCTGGTTTCCAAACCTAGAATACGACGGCTAAATAGATCCAACATCACGCATAAATACAACCACCTTCTTTAGTTCGAATGTATGTAATGACTGTCGTCCATATCCGATTCGGCTTTGTAACTGTAAATTGGCGATCCAACAGATTGGGAGCTGTAGGCAAACGATGATTCGAATCTGCCGTACGTTTATATTTACGACAAATTTTACTGCGTAACCCAAGATGCTTGAGCATTCTTCCTACCGTACGTTCACTCATACTATAGCCCAGATCATGCATGTCATAAACAAATGACGGTGCACCCAAACGAGCATGATGTTGCCAATACATCGTTTTGAGATCATGATACTTCTGCTGAGTGGTCTTTATTTGCCGTTCACGCCAAGCGTGATAACCAGATGTACTACTTACATCAAGACTTTTACAAGCAACAATAATACGTGTGCCTTTCAAACTTAAGTCCCGTATTAACGTGTATTTCTCTTGGCTTGTTCGGCTGTCAGAAAGTACACATGCGCCTTTTTTAGAATGTCATTGACTTCCTTGTCTTGAGTTGTCTATTTTCCTCTCAAGTTCAATAATACGTTGTTGTTCTGGCGTAATTTGTCGTTTACTCGTTCCTCCCAAATTCGTTTCACGCACCCATTTATCAAGCGTTGATTAGCCTACACCTAACTCTCTAGCTATGGGACTAATGCTTTGTGTAAGTTTGCCAGTGCATAAGCTATCTCTTGTTGTTTAAATTCAGTGCTAAAGCATTTTGCCATTTTTTGTATATCCAAAGTTAACTTTACGTTAGCTTTAGAGGGATCATGTGTCCATTATTTTGGCTAAGATCATTTTCTTGAAAACTTAAGCGAGAATACAATTTGAAACATTACCAAAAATAATATTTTTATAAAAAACAAATTATTACTAGGCAAGTTAAATCATTTAGTAAAAAAATATAGACAACAATTTCATTATGTATTAAAAATAAAGAATACTTTAATTTAAACTAATTAAAAAATGAATATTGATAACTTTAAAGCCGTAATTATTGTTGATGAAGAATTACCAACAGGAGTAATTACAAATACTGCGGCAATACTAGGCATGAGCCTTGGTAAGAAATACCCAGAGATCGTTGGACGAAACTTAATAAATAAAGATCAAGAAATGCATGAAGGTATAACGATTATTGGTTTACCTATCTTAAGTGCAGATAAAGATAAGTTAAAGAACATTAGAGAAAATGCTAAAGAATATAAAAATCAGATATTTGAAGTTAATGTTTTGAATTTGACACGTGTCACGCGTTCTTATGAGGAATATGCTGAGAAATTAGAGAAAATTTCAAATCAAGATCTGGAATATCAAGGAATTTTATTATGCGGTGAGAAAAAAGCCATAAATAAACTAACGGGTAATTTAAGTTTATTTAAATAATAAAAAAGGGGGTTAAATCTAGCACATTTAACCCCCTTCTCTTAACAATCTCAAAGAAATTGTTAAATCAACCCCTGTCTTATGCAATTAGGAGATGATCATGGATCATACCATTTATAGTAACTCAAGCCAAGAAAAAGCAGATTTAAGATATCTGATACCAGAAGATACTTATTATCATGGACATCCTGAAGTCGTTGAATGGACTACAAAATTTTCTAGTGAAGCTGAAAAGTATGAGGTTTTTAAGAATATTCATTCAGCTCTTCAAACAGTAGACATTGCTAAAGCAAATAAAGTGGCAACTGCTTGGTATGAGTTTACAACTTTTGTTCCTACTTTTTTATCATTAGCTGTTGTTTTAACAGATGACCCTGAAAGACAGCATCATTTAATTCAAATTGCTTATGATGAGTTAGGTGGGCAGGATAAGCAGTATATTCATTCTAAGCTTTTTTTAGATGCAATTGAAAAAGTAAATTTAAGTTATAAAAAAGATTATGAAATAGTAAATATTAAAAAAGTTTTAGAAGGTTTAAAAAATACTTTACTTAATACTAACAGTCAGTATGGAATAGTTGGTCTTTTATTAAGTTTTGAAATTATTGCAGAAGAAAATATTGAAACATTATTTAAAGGGCTATGTTTTGATGATAACTGTATTGCTTTATTGAGTGATACACCTTTCTTTGAAATTCATAGAGCAGATGAGACAGAACACATCCGTCATTCAGTAGCTAATTTTTTAAGATTTTGCCAATCAGATGAATCAAAAAGAGAATTTATGATTTCTTTTGAGGACGGTCTTAATTTTTGGCGAAAGTTTTGGAACTACATTGCTGAAAATTTAAATATCTCTACAAAATAAAATGAATTAAAGAGAGCAGGAAATAATGAAAAAAGTAGTAGTTTTTATTGAAACGAATTTCACGGGTTTAGATGCATTAACATATTGCAAGGAAAAAGGATATCACTCGGTACTAATTACTGATAGTTATGAACGCTTTTTGAGTTGGTTTCCTGCTTCATCTCTCTCTAAAATTGATCAGGCCAGTGAAATAATTAATGTTAATAATTCAAATGATTTGAAAGAGCTTACAAGCGTACTAAAAAAATTTGAAAAAGTAGATGCTATTTTGACATTTGCAGAAATCAGAACACTAGTTACTGCAAAATTAGCAAAAGAAATGAATGTGAAACATAGTAACTCTCAAGCAATTGAAATAGCTCAGAATAAAAGCTTAATACGTAAAATTTTAGCTGAAGATAAAGTTGAAGAGGTAAGTTCTGTAACTATCAAAGATATCAATTTTATCGATGATGAGATTGAAAAGAATAATCTAAAATATCCTTTTTTTATCAAACCATTACATGGACATTCAAGTATTGGAGCAAGTGTATGTAGGAATGATAATGATCTTCTAAACTATAAGAAGAAATATATTAAAAGTAATCAGGATGGTATTTCTGACGAACTTGTGATTGAAGATTATTTAGAAGGCCAGCTTGTAAGTGTAGAGACATTAACGTTTGCTAAAGGTCAGCATGCAATTATTGGAGTTGCTGATAGAGATATAATTCATGATTGTGTTGAAATTGGCTCATCATTTACTTTAGATGACCGAATTGCAAGTCTAGCAAAAGAAAAAGCAAAAAAAATACTAAACTGCATAGACTACGATTATGGATCAAGTCATATAGAGTTAATTGTAAATGATGAGGAAGCAAGACTTGTTGAAGTTAATACAAGAGTAGGAGGAAGTGGACATTCTATTATGATGGATCTTGCTACAGGTCGTTCTATCGTAGGTGATTGTATAGAATGTAGTTTAGGAAATTTAAAATTTGATGAAAACTTATATTCAAATAAGAAAATGGGGGCAAGTTGGCAGTGCTTTGTTCCAAATAAAGAAGGAATAATTAAAAAATTACCAAATATAGAAATTCTTCAGAAAATGAAAGATATAACGAATGTTTGGTTTCATTATCAGGAAAATGAGAAAGTTGAGGATCTAAAATCTAATTTTAGCTGGATTGTTCAGGTAATGGCTCAGGGAGAAAACCGAGAAGCTGCAAAGTTTAATGCACTTACGTGTATTAATTATATTCGTGAAAATTCATTGGTAGAGTAAATGCCTATGGATATTTCTCTGAAAAATCTTTTTTTATTATCTAGTTCGACCTTCATATCATCATTAGGGTCGATACTATTACAAATATCGTTAACTTTTTATTTTTATGAAACTACTAAATCAGCTTTATTGACGGGAATATTGGTTAGTCTCCAATGGATACCAGCATTATTAATAGTCTTTATAAGGAATAATTGGGAATTTGGGAAAAGTCCTTTACTAAAATGGAGGTTATCCGAAATATGTGCATTGATTATTACAGGATTACTGATCCTCTTGGTTGATAAGAGTATTTATTGGGTAATTGCTATTTTATTTATTAGGGGAATGTTTGATCAAATTGTTCGAGTGAATAGAACTGTTGCATGCCGATATGTATTTGATAATAAAAATCAACAGTTTTATTCAAGTATATTGCAGAGTAGCTACCACATAGGTATTAGTGTGGCTGCAATATTTGCAATATTATTTATTGGTAAGCTAAATCTAAAAGGAATTATTGTAATTAATTTAATAACTTATATTGTTTCAATTTATTTAATTAGCTTGTCTCGAACTTTAAAAGATTTTCCTAAAATTCAAAGCAGTGACAATAATAATATTTTATTTGGAATAAAAGATTATTTTGTGATTTTGAAAACTAATGGAATTCTTAGGTTATATGCATTACTTTTTCCAATTACTGCAATTTTTTTTCAAGGTACATATTCAGTTTTACAAACAATATATCCATTACAAAAATATCATATTTCAGCGAATGAAAGTTCAATGTCATATGTTGTTGCAGGTATAGCTATTATCTCTGGTTCAGTAGTATTTACGTATGTTTCAAATAAAATAGATTTATATAATGGTTTCTCTAAACTAATTGTAGTTACTCTTTCATTGCTAACAGTAATAACTTATATATTTTCTTTGGCAGTAAGTGATAAATTCCAAGCATTAATTTTATTTATGATCATGGTGTTTATTTTTGAGATTCTATGGATGTATGGATATATAGGCACTGTTAAATATTCACCCAAGGGTAAGCTTAGTTTGATATATGGCATATCGTTTTCAATTGGTTGTTTTGGTGCTGGTTTAATGAGCATGTTGTTAGGGTTTTTATTGGATTTAATAAGTAATCAATTTTTAAAATTAATATTAATATCAAATATTATATACATGGTAATAATTTTTTTATTATGCCAGAAAAATATATTTATCGTTAAAGAATTAGGAGTTCCAAATGAAAAACTGGATTAAAAATGAATTCTATGAAATGAGTGAAGAAAACTTTAATCTTTTACTTGATTTTAAAATCCCTGGAATTATTGTTAAAAATTTCATTCCGAAAGACATATGTGACCAAGTGGCAGAACGATTAATTCAATCTAATTTTTCTAATTATTCACATTTAAATGACATTCCTGTTAATCATATAGGAGTGTGCCACAATCAATGTGTAACCAAAGAAAAAAAATACTATTTTGAACAAAGAGAAAAAGCATTAGAGCAAATTGATAATATATACAAAGATTTAAACATAAATCCTGTAAATGAGGTGCTCAAGTTATTTAATGATAAAAGTGGTAGAAAAGCTGAAGTTTTTAAAGAAGATGGCTATGGAGAATATTTTGCAGGAGCATTCCGAAGTTTTAAAGGACATGGAAAATTGCATATTGATCATGCGCCTTCTCACATAGCAACGGAATGGGATGTAAAAAAAATTTTAAGACAACTAACTTGGAATATTTACTACACCGTAAGTAACAAAGGCGAGTTAGTAGTCTATGACACTATTCATACGCCCGAAAATGAAAAGATGAAAGTGCCGAATGAATACTATTTTCCTTATGAAGTGCTCGATGATGTGAATGATTGTTTACGAATAGTGCCAGAGGTAGGTGATCTTATTATCTTTAATACACAAAATTTTCATGAAGTCTTAGGTAATCCTAATGGTTATCGCATTTCACAAACCTCCTTTTTTGGATTGCGTGAAGATGAAAGTTTAGGTTTCTGGTCTTGATGAAAATGGAGTATAAGAATTGAAAAAAAAAATGATAATTTGTGGTGTCGTCACTGTATCAATTAGTTTGATAGGTTGTGCACCACCCAAAAAAGAAAATAAAAATACTTTAATATATTGTTCTGAGGGTTCACCAGAGCTTTTAAACCCTCAGAAAACTCTATCTGGTACAGCTAGAACAGCTACTGCTACGACTATTTACGATAGGCTAGTTGATTTTAAACCTGGCACGATGGAAATCGTGCCGTCATTAGCTGAAAGTTGGCAAGTAAGTAAAGATGGAACAGAATACGTTTTTAAGTTAAAAAATAATATTAGTTTTCAAGAGACTAATTTTTTCAAACCCAAAAGAATTTTAAATGCGGATGATGTAATATTTTCAATTGAACGACAGTTAGATGTAAATAATCCATACCATAAGGTTAATGGAATAAATTATCAATATTTTCAGGGAATGGGATTTAGTGAAAATATTGAAAGCGTCGATAAAATTGATGATTTAAATTTAAGAATAAAACTGAAAAAACCAGATTATATTTTTATCAAGAATATGGCTTTGCCATTTATGTCAATTCTTTCAAAGGAATATGCTGATTATTTAATTAAGGAAAATAGAAGGGAAGATATTGATAATATTCCATTAGGAACTGGGCCATACTATTTTATTAGTTATGTTCCTGATAGTGTAATAAAATATAAGGCTAATAATAAATATTGGAGGGATAAGCCACTAATTGAAAATTTAATTATTTCTATTACACCAGATATTGGTGTACGTATGGAAAAATTAAAAAAGGGTGAGTGTGATATTATTGTTTCGCCAAATCCACATGATATAGATGAGATAACTAAAAACAAAGAATTTAAAGTTATTAAAAATGAAGGAATTAATGTTGGATATCTTGCTTTAAATACGGAAAAGAAACCATTAGATAATTTAAAGGTTCGTCAAGCAATTGCTTATGCATTAAATAAAAAAAGTTATATAGATATTGTGTACAATAATAAAGCAACTATAGCAATAAATCCATATCCTAAAAATGTTTTAGGATACAATGATAGTGTGAAAAAATATAATTATAATATAGAAGAATCAAAAAAATTATTAAACGAAGCTGGCTACCCAAATGGTATCGATCTTGAATTATGGACTTTGCCAGTTTCTCGTCCATATAATCCTGATGGAAAGAAAATGGGGCAATTAATGCAATCAGACTTAGCTAAAGCTAATATTCGTGTAAAAATTAAATCGTATGAATGGGGAACATATTTACAGAAAGTTAAAAATGGAGAGCATCAATTAGTACAGTTGGGATGGAATAGTGATAATGGTGATCCAGATAACTTTTTATTTCCATTATTAAGTTGTGAGTCTGTTGATAAGGGCTCAAATAATGCTAGATATTGTAATAAAGAATTTAATGAAATTATTACAAATGCTAAACTAACAAATAATCAGAATATTCGTAAAAAATTATATGAAGAAGCTTTAACTATATTAGCTAATGATGAACCAATTGTACCACTTGCGCATGCCGATATTTATAGAATTTCAAATAATAGACTCAGCGGATATGTCAACAATCCTTTTGATTTAGATTATTTTCAATATTTAACATTTAAAGGTGGAAATAATGAATAGATCTATAAATTTTTTTATATCCATTTTTTTTATATTCTTAATTTCATTCTTTCTGATAAGGTTGGCACCAGGTGATCCAGTTTTATTAATGCTAGGTGATAGAGGAAATGATCCAGCACAATATAGAGTAATGATGGAGAGTTTGGGGCTAAATTATCCATTGTATGAGCAATTTAAGATATATACTATCAATATTTTTACAGGAAACTTTGGTCATTCAATTGTTAGTGGTAAATCAATAATTCTTGAATTATTACCCAGATGGAAAGCTAGTTTTGAGTTGGGCTTAATTGTTTTTATTTGCTCTTTTTTTATAGGAGGGATGCTAGGTATTTATCTGGCTTATAATTTTAATACCAAAAAAGAAAAAATATTATCAAGTAGCATGTTGGTTGTTTACTGTATTCCAATATTTTGGCTTGGATTGTTGTTAATTAATATTTTTTCATTGAAATTTAACTTATTTCCAGTTTCTGGTAGAGTCGGGTATGATTTTGATTTAACACCATATACTGGATTCTATTTAATCGATAGTTTAACAGGTGATAATTATAAAAATTATGGCTTTACTGCCTTTTTTAGCTGCCTAAATCATATGGTTTTACCAATTATAACAATGTCAATTGTGCCTATTGTTTCTATAGCCAAGATAACTAAAGTTAGTATTTTGGAAGTGTTGAGAAAAGATTATATATTAACTGCAAAAAGTTTAGGAATGAGTGAATATAGTATTTTTTTTAAGCATGTTTTGAGGAATATACTAGTACCAGTTTTAACGATCTCAAGCTTATATTTAATAAATGTAACTGTTGCTGGTGCTATTCTTACTGAAACAATATTTTCTTGGCCAGGAATTGGTAGATTTCTTGTAACAAGCGTTTTAAGTAGAGATTATCCAGTTATTCAAATAGTAGTACTCTTCATTGGGGTATTTATTTTAATTGTGAATCTTATACTTGAAATACTAGTAAAAATAATTGATCCAAAACAAAGGGTGAAAGTATGATAAATAAAAAGCATGTTTTTATTTTTCCTTTTGTTTTGTTAGGAATTTATTGCTTTTTTCTAGATCCCTATACCCAAAATATAGATAAAGTTCTTCTGCAACCTGGCTTGACTAATGGTTTTTCTTATATTTTTGGTACTGATTATATAGGTAGATCATATTTAGATAGATTAATTTTGGGAGGAATAAATACAATAGGTTTAGCTCTTATTATTGTATTTACATCATCTATTCTCGGTTTTTTTTTAGGTTGTTATGCTGCGATAAGGAAAGGCACAATAGAGTCTTTTATTATGCATTTTTCCGATATTCTAATGTCAGTACCAGGTATTTTACTTGCAATCGTAATAGTAGCAATATTTGGTAATGGTGTGTTTGAGCTCTTTATAGCACTAGTCATTGTATTAATACCTAGATTTATTAGATTTTCTCATTCTATTACAAGTCGTATTAATACTGAACTTTATATAACAATTGCTAAGGTTACTGGCAGTAGTAAAATACAAATTTTAAAAAATGAAATATTACCAAATTCTAAAAACTTATTAATGCAACAATCTATATTGTCTTTTAGTGAAGTCATATTAGAGATATCTGCTTTGGGTTTTTTAGGATTAGGAATACCAGCTCCGTTGCCCGAATGGGGTGCTATGTTAGCAGAATCACGTAATTATTTTAGTACTAATCCATATCTCATTATTTTGCCTGGTCTATGTTTAATGTTGGTAGTGTTGTTTTTAAACTATATAGGTGAAAATCTTACAATTAATAAAAGAGAAAAAAATGCTATTAAAAATTGAAGAACTTAAAGTAAAAACTGAAGACATAATTTTATTAGATAACATTGATTTAGAAGTAAATCATGGAGAGATTATTGGAATTATAGGTGAATCAGGAAGTGGTAAAAGCTTACTAGCTAAAACACTGCTTGCCTTAAATAGTAAAAACTTGGTAACCAGTTTTAGATCATATAATTATGAAGATAAAAGTTATAGCTATGATGAAATAAAATTGCTGCGAGGAAAACATATAGCGATGATATTTCAGAACCCTCATACTGCACTTGACCCTTCAGCTAATGTGAAAAGTCAATTAAAGAATGCTATGTTATTGAATAATAACAGTGAAAACATCAAGTATAAATCAATTAAATTGTTGAATGAGATGGGAATTAAAGATGCTGAAAGATGTTTACAACTCTATCCACATCAACTTTCAGGCGGTATGGCTCAACGAATATTAATTGCTTTAATGTTAGCGCGAGAACCTAGTCTATTAATAGCAGATGAACCCACTACAGCTTTAGACCCTTTAGTACAAGAACAGATACTAAATCTTTTAAAAGCAATAGTTAAGAAAAGAAAAATGGGGTTAATATTAATTTCTCATGATTTAAGAATTATAAAAAAATACGCTGATAAAACAATTGTTATGTATTCCAGTCAGGTAGTTGAAAAAATAGAAACACAAAAAATATTAGATCATGCAAAACATCCATACACAAGAGAGTTAATTTCTCTTATTCCGAGTGAAAATATTAAATACAAGGAAAATCTTAGAACTATTAAAGGTAGAATTTTAGCGGCAAATGAGTATGTGATGGGCTGTCGATTTTCAAACAGATGTTTATTAGTTGAAGAAAAATGTAATACGAAAGTGCCTGAATTAAAACATTCTACCTATAGATGTCATTTTTGAGGTTAATATGAAAGAAATACTGAGAGTTAAAAATATAAATAATTATATACTAAATAATATTAATTTGGATATTAAAGAAGGTACTATAACATCTATTATTGGGAAATCTGGTGGTGGAAAAAGTACTATTGCAAAAATCTTGTCAAAAATAGAAAATTTTAAATTTGGATTAATTGAGTTAAATTATAAAAATGATTATTTGAATATTGCTGAAATATCAAATAAAAATTTTTATAGCTATCTACAAATTGTTTTTCAAGATCCGTATAGTTCTTTAAATCCACAAAGAACAATTTTTGAAAGTTTGAAAGTACCTTGTAAAAATCTCTTAAATTTAAAAGATGATCAATGTAGAGAAAAATGTACTAGTATGCTTTCGTTAGTAGGACTTAATGATATTGTTTTAGATATGTTCCCCAGCCAATTAAGTGGAGGACAATTGCAACGCATCAATATTGCACGAGCACTAATTCCTAATCCAAAAATTCTTATTTTAGATGAACCTCTTTCAGCTTTAGATATTTCTGTACAGTCACAAATAATAAATCTTTTACTAGAACTAAATAAAAGTCAGAAAATTACTATGATTTTTATTTCACATGACCTTCATGTGGTAAGGCATTTATCCGATTACATATATGTTGTTGATACAGGTAGTATTATAGAACATGGAAAAATGCATGATATATTTCATAATCCTGTAAAGGATTTAACTAAGCTAATGGTAGATAATTATAACTTTATAAAAATTTCATAAAGAGGTTTATATGTCAAAAAATATAATTTTAGATGTGGTTTTTAATAAATCTATTAGTAAAATTAATATTAATCCAGAAAAGTCAATTTTAATTAATTTGGAGTCTAATGGTTATAAAATAAAGAATTCATGTCGTAGAGGATTATGTGGTTCATGTCTAATAAGAATAATTGATCATGCTAATGGAAATTTTTTACTAGCGAGAGCCTGCGTTACACATCAAATTAGTGATTCTATAGTTGAGATTATATTATGAATGATTTTGTTAGTAAAATTATGATGAGGAAGTCAGAACCAATTCTAGAGAATGAAATTCCAAATGATATTTTGCAAAATGTGTTCAAATGTGCATTGACAGCACCTGTTCATAAAAACTTAAGGAATTGGCATTTTTATTATTTTTCTGGAAAAAAAAGAGATGAATTAGGACAATTAATTTCGCCCAAAAAAGAGTTTCATAGTGATAACTTACAATTTGAATCGGATTTAAAAAAATTTAATAGTAAATTTTATAATTCTCCAGCATATTTAATTTGTGTATTGAAAGTTGATAATAATCATGCAGTACCGATTACAGAGCAATATGTAACGATTGGAGGAGTAATTCAGCAAATAATAATTACTACTGAGTTGTTAGGTTATGCTTGTTACTGGAGAACTGGAAAATGGTGTGTTAATAATGATTTAAGAGAGTTTTTAAATCTTAATCAACATGATTCAATAGTAGGATTTATAAGTTTGGGGTCTAAATTAAATAGAACGCCTAGAAAGACTATAGTTGATCAAAAAGATTTTTTTTCAATTGTTTAAGTGTGATTAATTATGTTTATGTCCATGTTTCTTTTTTCATTTGCGATGTCTATTACACCAGGCCCCGTTAATACAGTAATATTATCTACTAGTATTAATTATGGTCTTAAAAAGACAATATCATATATATCAGGAGCCACGATTGGCTTTGTCTTACTTCTAATTTTTATTGGTTTTGGTCTTAATAGTGTTTTTGTTACATACCCATTTTTGTTGAAAATCTTAGCTATTTTAGGTGCATTGTTCGTTTCGTATATTGGTTATAAAATTATGTTTTCGGACTCTAAAGTTTCTATAGATGATAATGAGAAATTTTTTGTACCAGGTTTTAGAGATGGTTTCTTGCTTCAATGGTTAAATCCCAAAGCTTGGTTAGCTTGTATATCGGGGACTACAATGTTTTCCTCTTTAAATGGATATAATAGTTTAGTTACCTTTATTATTATATATTTTATAACATGCTATGCTTGCTTGTTTTTTTGGGGAGTTTGTGGAGATAGATTTGCCTTAATTTTAAATAAAGGTGATCGTATGAAGTATTTTAATATATTAATGGGTGGTATGTTAATAATTTCTGCTATTTCAATAATTTTTGAATTTTTTTGATTTAATTTTGGTATATATTTATGAAAAATAAAACTCTCGTTATTGTTGCTCATCCTAACATTGAAACTTCTAAAGTTAATAAGAGATGGGTTGAAGAATTAAATAAGTATCCAGATGAAATAGTTGTACATGAGCTTTATCGTAGATATTCAAATAGAGAGTTTGATGTAAAATATGAACAAACTATGCTAGAAAAATACGACACTATAATTTTTCAATTTCCAATTTATTGGTTTAACTGTCCTCCATTACTGAAGAAATGGTTTGATGATATTTTTACTTATGGTTGGGCATATGGATCATTAGGTAATATGCTTGCTAATAAGAAAGTTGGTTTTGCTGTATCAACAGGAAGTAAAGAAGTAGACTTCACAGAGAAAGGTAAGTACTCGGCTAGTTTAGAAAATGTACTCTTACCTTTTAAATTAACTACACTATATGTTAAAGCTCTCTATTGTTCTTATTTTTCATTTTATGATGTTGAGGATGAAATTAATTTTACTCAGTTAGAAAGTAGTGCTATTGAATATATAAATTTTATTCAAAAACTCTGACTATCATCATATCTATGATAGAGTTTAATTATTAATTACTTATACTGTTTAAATTTAATGGAATTTTGTCTGATGTCCTTTAGCATTATAATGCTTAATCAGCAGTTCCTCATACCGATCACAGTGCATGAGTCAACAATCAGAGTGCACTTCTGATCGGCAATGGGTTTGAAGAAGGTCACCATATGATGGTATGATTACTAATGCGATGAAAGAGTTTGTTATTCCGTATTGGATTGTCTAAGTAAAAGAAGAATCGGTGTCCAGTACAATGCGCCACTGGGTGTCCAGTTGGATAAGAATACGTAATGTAAGTTTATTAAGTTTCTTTTCTTCTTGTTTTAGCCAGTCATAGTTATCTGAATCTAATGTTTTAGAGTGTTCATAATCCTTAAGATATCTAACTTTCATAGGATGATGCATCCATGACGATTGTCAAATAATTAAGGATCAAAAAATGTACAATGTCAATGAAAAAATATAAATAAACTATTTGATAACTTTATCTCATTAGGAAAAGGGTGAGATCATCGAGCTCGATAATGGCGACAACTTTAAGCTGATCATCCAGTAAGACAAAATTAGTCACTTTTCGATTAAATTTAGCTCGAATCTTTAGACTGGGGTTTGTGATTAAAGCGCTAAAAGCGACTTGAGCAAGCACATGGTATTGCGGAAAACTCTCTTTTAATCTAAAAAACATTTTACTTTCAAATGCGGTAATAATGCGTTTGGGGTAAAAGCGTTTTGGCTTTTTAAATAATTGTTGAAAGATAATGGTGAGCAGGGCAAGGGTTGCAATAACACCAATAATAAAGAAAGTAATTTGACTGGATTGAAACACAGGAATTCGTAAATAAAAGCACATATAAGAAAAAACCCACTCGATTGAGTGGGTTTTTAGAATCTTGGCTCTCCAACCTGGGCTCGAACCAGGGACCTGCGGATTAACAGTCCGTCGCTCTACCGACTGAGCTATTGGAGAATCTGGTACGCATTCTATGAGTCAAATGAAGAGAGGTCAAGCCTTAACATTGAAAAATATTAGAAATATGAATCAACTGATTTAAATTTAATCTAAGTGAAACGATCTATAGCTTTTTTAATAAATGGACATACTCTGCTTTGCTTTTCAGTGGATTCGCTTTACGACATAAACTCATAAGTTCCATCATGGTTTGTTGTGATGATTCCACATGTGCCTCGTTTTGAATTTTTTTGATCAAGAGTGCGTGTTCAGGGGATAGTTCTGAAGTGCAGTGATACAAACGTTCATACATAAGTGCAGGGGCTACTTTATTATGTTCAGATTTCTGAGTGCATTGAAATATAAAGATGAGACTGCCAACAAGTAGAGACCAGAAAATCAGTGATTTAAGCCAAGGTGTATTCATTTTTAGACTTTTTTATAAAATTAGAATAATTCTATAGCAAATCAAAAATTTAGGCATAAAAAAACCCAAGTCATTATGCTTGGGTTTTTAGAATCTTGGCTCTCCCACCTGGGCTCGAACCAGGGACCTGCGGATTAACAGTCCGTCGCTCTACCGACTGAGCTATGGGAGATTAGATTGGCTCTCCAACCTGGGCTCGAACCAGGGACCTGCGGATTAACAGTCCGTCGCTCTACCGACTGAGCTATTGGAGAATCTGATGCGCATTTTAGGGCTGAAATTACTAGTCGTCAACCAATTATTGTAAAGAAATGAATAGTTTGATTTATTAATACTCAAATTGATGTAAATAATAAAAAAACCATCCTAAAAGGATGGTTTTTTAAACAAAATAAGACGGTTAAATCTTATTTTTCAACGCCAGCTTCTTGACCAGCATATTTCGCGTTAGCGTAATCCCAGTTCACTAAGCTTTCTAAGAAAGTAGAAATATACTTAGGACGAGCGTTACGGAAGTCGATGTAGTAAGCGTGTTCCCAAACATCGATCGTTAATACAGCAACTTTACCGTGAGCAAGTGGAGTATCAGCATTTGAAGTTTTCATGATAGAAAGTTTACCATTTACTTCATCAGCAACTAACCAAGCCCAACCTGAACCGAATTGAGTTGTAGCAGCAGCAGCAAATTCTTCAGCAAATTTTTCGTAAGAACCGAAAGCTTCGTCAATTTTAGCAGCTAAAGCACCCGTCGCTTTACCACCACCGTTTTTAGCCATACAGTTCCAGTAGAATGTGTGGTTCCAAACTTGTGCTGCGTTGTTGAAGATACCCGCTTTAGAAGCATCACCAGCAGAAGCTTTGATGATTTCTTCAAGCGTTTTACCTTCAAGATCAGTACCTGCAATTAGGTTGTTTAAATTAACAACATAAGTATTGTGGTGTTTGTCGTGGTGGTATTCTAAAGTTTCTTTGCTGATGTGTGGAGCAAGATCTTCGTAACCGTACGGAAGAGCTGGTAAAGTAATCGTTGTCATGTTTTAAGTTCCTTGCATTGTGCTGGGTTTTACATCGAAGTGCACTTATTGTAATAGATTCTCACCATATTTTGCGCATTACTTATAAATAAGAATACAGAATAAAGCGTGAATTAATACGTATAAGCTCACTCCAATTTAAAACGCGTGGTTAAATCAATTTAAATAGGATTATTGAGTTCAACGTAATGATATTCAAGACCAAATTGTTCACAAATTGCTTGACCTAGTCGTTGAACACCATAACGTTCAGTCGCATGATGTCCACATGCGTAATAATGCACATCTAATTCTAAAGCTTGATAAAAGGTACGCTCACTAACTTCACCTGAAATATAAGCATCGCAATTTTGTTCGGCA
This sequence comes from Acinetobacter sp. ANC_7504, assembly GCF_056779995.1. Lineage (NCBI taxonomy): Bacteria > Pseudomonadati > Pseudomonadota > Gammaproteobacteria > Moraxellales > Moraxellaceae > Acinetobacter > Acinetobacter sp. ANC_7504. The sequence goes on from NZ_JBWYIZ010000001.1 coordinate 83,336, forward strand.
GCTTTAGTGATAAAGTCTTGAGCACCGCCAGTACAAAATCCAACTTTTTGAATACTTGGTTTATCAGCCATCAAATGTATCGCATCATAATTAAGTTGTTGTGACACAAAAGCTTTGAACTCATCTGGTGTCATTGCATTTTTTAAATAGCCGATATTTCCAATGGGATGACGTTCACTCGGATCAAGTGCTTCAATTTGATCAAGATGAAGTAAATCTACTATCGCAGCATTATTTCCCAAGGTTGGGTGGCTATCTAGAGGTAAATGATAAGCTAATAGTGAAATATCATGTTGAATGAGTGATTTAATTCGCTTGCCACGCATTCCTGTAATCGGAGATGGCTCACCTTTCCAAAAATAGCCATGGTGAACCAATAAAACATCAGCTTGCAGCTCGATTGCAGCATCAATGGCTGATTGAGAAGCCGATACAGCACAAACAATTCGCTTTACTTCTGTTTTACCTTCGATTTGCAGACCATTGGGAGCGTAATCTTTAAATTCATTGGCCTTTAGGGTCTGATCACACCATTGGATAATGTCGTTTAGCTTTGCCATAATGTTCTTAAGTCTGTGAAAATATAAAGATCAAAGCATATTTTTAATCTTAACTAAAGCCGAACAAAACTATTTTCACAATTTTAGGTATATAAATTTTTTTTGATTACAATATGCAGTCATAAAATACTTTTGTCATCAATAAATTAAAATTCTCAGAGGATATTAAAGTGCGCCGGTCCTTTACATGGTTACCATGGGTGTTACTCATTATTGTCATTATTAGTTTTGTCACATGGCAAAAACTAAATCAACCAAAGCCTCAAATAGCAGCTGATGGATATAAAATGCCAGCTGAAAAAGTAGAACCTTTGGTGGATACGACACGTTCTGGGGGAGTAGTGTCATACAATGCTGCGGTAAAGGTTGCAGCACCTGCAGTCGTTAATATTTTTACAACACAAACTGTAAAAAAAGTGGATCATCCGATTTTAAATGATCCTGTTTTTAGAGAATTTTTTGGTGGTCAATTACCTGAACGTTTTGGACAAGAACCAAATGAAAATAGTTTGGGTTCGGGGGTGATTGTTCGACCTGATGGTTATATTCTGACTAATAATCATGTGATTGCACAGGCTGACCAGATTGTTGTGGCTTTGTATGATGGTCGTCGAGCAGAAGCCAAAGTAATTGGAACAGATCCTGATACGGATTTAGCAGTCATTAAAATCGAAATGGACAAACTGCCAGTGCTTCCTTTCAAACTGAGTGGAAATGAAGTTGGAGATGTTGTACTCGCAATTGGTAATCCATTTGGCGTGGGACAAACAGTTACGCAAGGGATCATATCTGCGACAGAACGTTCGGGATTGGGTATAAATTTCTATGAAGATTTTATTCAAACCGATGCTGCTATTAATCCAGGTAATTCTGGGGGAGCACTCATTGATGTTGCAGGTAATTTGATTGGGATTAATACTGCAATTTTCTCGCAATCGGGTGGTTCTTTAGGAATTGGTTTTGCTATTCCTGCTAAAGTCTGCCAGCAAGTTCTGAATTCAATATTAAAAGAAGGCAGAGTAATTCGAGGGTGGCTAGGTATTGGTTTGGCGAATCCGACGCAACCCGATGTATTACAACCTCGTGAGAAGGGTGTAATTGTGAGCAGCGTCTATGAGTCTGGTCCTGCAGATAAAGCTAAGATTAAAGTCGGTGATCGGATCATGAAAGTAAATGATCAGGAGATCAACAATCCATCACAATTGATTAATTATGTTGCAATGCAATCACCGAATACCTCTGCAAAAATTGAGATTTTACGTGAAGGTAAGAGCATCAATACTGAAGTGGTTATTGGTGAACGACCAGCTGAAACCAGCGATCGTAATAGCCAGTATATTCCATTACCTCGTCGTTAAATTAACAAGCCCCAGTAATATGGGGCTTTTTTATAATTCTTAGATTCTATATTGTTTCATACCTTTGAATGAATCTGAATAAATCTGCTATTTAATAATTAAATACGGTCATGCATTCCTAAGTGACGGTGAGATAGAGTTTTAACACATGCAAAATTGAATTCACTCAACAATGATTAAACAGTGTACGAAACAAAAAAAGCCAGTGGTTCACTGGCTTTTTTTGAGAATAAAATTAGCTTTCCTGTTGAATACCCGCAACCAACCAATCTTGACTAGAACCTGCTGGTTTAACGAAATGCCAAACTTCAGCAAACGGTTGTGGAAGGCTATTTAAGTCTTCACTTACCGTACCCGTGAAACGAACGCTGACAACGTATTGACCATTTTCAGTCGCAGAATCAACAACCATAGCATTCAGATTTGAAAACTCAGCTACGTCTTGATCTTGGTTACCCATAATATCGTTATACATCGATTGATAAAGATCAGGCGTCAAATAACGTTGAATCTCAGCAATATTACTTGCCGTATTCATTGATTGAATATGGTTGAAGCGTTGGCGTGCAATGCGTAAGAAAGCAGCTGGTTCAGTTCCGTCAGGTAGCTGACTTCCACTAGACATTGTTGCTGCACCAAAAGGAGCTTGTGGTGCTTGACCAAATGGCGCTTGAGATGCAGCTGTGCCACCGCCCACAGATTGACCAAAAATATTGGTATTGTCATTAGACACTGAAGGGCGAGGTGCAGCAGTTTGACCAAACGGTGCAGATTGTGGACCTGAACTGTTTGGTGCATAAGGGTTGTTAGCCGCTAATTTTTTTTTTGCTCCGAATTTACGGAAGATGAAGAACGCAGCAGCAGCAATAATCAACAACCATACCCAACTTGGGATACCACCATCTTCCTCAGGTTGTGCAGCAACTTCTGCTTGACTTGCTGGAACAGTATCATCATCTGCTAAAGCATTTGCTGCGACTGCACCAATTGCAGCACCAGCAACACCAGCAGCGACCATACCACCCACACCAGGACCAGACTTTTGAGGCGCAGTCGCTGGAGCAGCAGGTTGTTGGGCAGGAGTAGCTTGACGTGGTTGCTGATATGATTGGGTTGGAGCAGCAGAACGGCTCATACCATGGCTTTTACCACCACCAGCACGTTTTGCTTCTGCAAAAGGCGCTACCATGAGTGTCGCCATTAAAATACCCGCAACTAAACTACGCTGTCGAACTTCCATCTAAAATTCCTATTTTAAAAAGTTAATTTCACACTGTATTTATGCAGTCTTTTGGCTTAAATTTCAACTTAAACCTCAATTTTTTTCAGTATTCATACACAGTGTATAGTTAAATAAATTGATCAGCTGAATTAATGTTCATCCGCTAAGCTCATCGCTTCAGTTAAAGCTTCATGTAGACGGGCAACGGCGATAATGCGAACACCAGGAATATCCTTTTGTGGTGCATTCGCTCTAGGGACTATAATATATTTAAACCCGTGCTTAATTGCTTCCTTCAACCGTTCCTGCCCGTTAGGTACGGGACGAATCTCTCCCGATAATCCCACTTCGCCAAATACAGCCAATTGCTGAGGGAGTGCTTTTGCTCTCAAACTTGAAGCACAGGCCAATAAGACGGCGAGATCTGAACCCGTTTCAGTAATTTTTAAGCCACCAACAACATTCACATATACGTCTTGACCAGAAGTTTGAACACCACCATGACGGTGCATGACGGCGAGTAGCATATTCAAACGGTTTTGCTCAAGACCCAATGCAACACGGCGAGGTTGACCATGCGCGTCATCTACTAGGGCTTGCACTTCAACTAAGAGTGGACGTGTGCCTTCTCGACTAATCATGACGATAGAACCAGGAATCGCTTCATCATATCGGCTAAGAAAGATGGCTGAGGGATTGGCAACCTCTCTAAGCCCTTTATCAGTCATCCCAAAAACACCGAGTTCATTGACTGCACCAAAACGATTTTTAACAGCTCGAATCATTCGATAACGTGAATCAGATTGACCTTCAAAATAAAGTACGCAATCGACCATGTGTTCTAAAACACGAGGGCCAGCTAAAGCACCTTCTTTGGTCACATGACCCACAATAAATAAAGCTGTTCCGCTGTTCTTCGCAAAACGTGTCAGAAGGGCTGCAGATTCTCGAATTTGAGAAACGCCGCCTGGCGCAGACTGTAAAGTTTCAGTGTATAAAGTTTGAATCGAGTCTAAGATCGCGACAGCAGGTCGTTCATGCGCTAATACTTCGCAAATACGCTCTACGCACGTCTCAGCCATCACTTTTAATTGATCAGTTGGAAGATCCAAACGATTGGCACGTAATGCAACTTGAGATAAAGATTCCTCACCAGTGACATATAGGGCGGAACTTTTCGCGGCAGCCATATGGGTTGCCGTCTGCAAAAGAATTGTTGATTTACCAATACCAGGGTCACCACCGATCAGTACAACTGAACCAGTAACAAGCCCTCCGCCTAAAACGCGATCAAATTCTCCAATCCCTGTTGCTAAACGTGTTTCGTGAGAAACTGAAACTTGATTCAATGTAGTGATTGATGCTGCTTGACCAGCATAACCGCCTGCAATTTTTGGATTTGCGCGATGCGTAATCGCTGGGGCAATGGTGACTTCAACTAAACTGTTCCATTCTCCGCATTCTGAGCATTGACCTGCCCATTTAGGATGATCTGCGCCACATTGTTCACAGCGATATACACTTTTTGCTTTAGCCATAACTTGATATAGGTTTTGTGATTTTCTATATGCTGAGCATACTGAGTAAAGATCGCGAAAACAAAAAAATATTGATCAAATTTAAAAACAATAAGACAAGTCATGACGTGTGCTTTAACGAGATATTGAATTAAAGCGATCATGAATTAATTTATACTCATATCAAGAATCGACTGAGTTATTTGATATGCGCTTGTACGCCCAACATATTGATGCCATCGCACGTGAAATACAGCGTGATGTGCTGTTTATTCATTTTGAGAATTACACGGATGATCAGAATGAGGAAGAAAATATTCGAGATCTTGTGATTACATGGCTTGAACAACATGAAATTGAATTTGAGCCATGTCTAGGTTTGTCAGGTGAGGATGAAATTGATAGCTATCTGGGTGACCTATATCTAGATATTCCTTTTGATGAGCAAAATAAGCAGTATCAGCTGGTTAAAAATTATCTTGAAGATGAACAAGGCAATATGAAAATTGAACATGTTCTATTTTTTGTATTGAGCTTAGAGGTTGCGGAAGAAATTGCAAAGGATCAAGAGGAAAAACAAAATTTGAATGAGCAGAAATTTTCGTGAAAAGATAAAAAAGCCTCATCAATGAGGCTTTTTTATTGGTTTAATTCTATTAATTTGTTTAATAAAGCTCACCAGATTTTCGACGTTCAATAAAGTCTTTAGATTCTTTTGCAATGACTCCAGAAAGTAATAATAAGGCAATTAAGTTTGGTGCTGCCATTAACCCATTGAAGGTGTCTGCGAAAAGCCAAACTAAATCAAGTGTGACGACACAGCCTACAAATACCGAAGCAATATAAATGAGACGATAGATAAATACTGACTTTTCACCCAGTAAATAGGTGCAACATTTTTCACCGTAATAACTCCAACCTAAAATAGTTGAATAAGCAAAAAAGATGATTCCGAACGTAACAACCCAGCCCCCAAACCCTGGTAGTAATTTGTCAAAAACACTAATGGTCAAAACAGCCCCAGTTTGATCACCAAATGTTTGTCCTGCCATGATGAAACCCATAACAAGAACAATACCCGTAATTGAGCACACAATAATCGTATCAATGAATGTACCTGTCATTGAAACTAGGCCTTGACGGGCAGGGTGATCAGTTTTAGCTGCTGCCGCTGCAATTGGAGCAGAGCCCATACCAGCTTCGTTTGAAAATACACCACGGGCAACACCGTAACGAATCGCTGCACCGATGGCTCCACCTGCTGCTGCTTCACCTGTGAATGCATAGGTAAAGATCATTTTTAAAGCAGGAACAACTAATTCAAGGTTATTGAAAATAATAATTAGCCCGCCAATGACATAGCCTAGAGCCATGACTGGAACAATAACTGAGGATGCTTTGGAAATAGACTTAATACCGCCTAAAATCACCAATGCAGAGAAAATTGTAATAATGATGGCAGTGGTGAGCGTGCTTATACCCAAACTATTTTCTACTGCTAGTGCCACTGTGTTTGATTGAACTGAGCTACCAATACCAAAGGATGCTAATGTACCAAATAATGCGAAGAGGACTGCGAGCCACTTCCATTTCGCGCCAAGTCCTCGTTCAATGTAGTACATTGGACCACCAGACATTTCTCCTTTTTCATTTTTTATACGGTATTTGACCGCCAAAACACCTTCACCGTATTTGGTTGCCATACCGAAAAAAGCAGTCATCCACATCCAGAATACAGCACCTGGACCACCCAGCACACAAGCTGTCGCTACCCCTGCGATGTTACCTGTACCAATCGTGGCTGAAAGTGCAGTCATGAGTGAGGCAAACTGTGAGATATCTCCCGAGTCTTTTTTATCGGGGTGTTTCCCAAACACTTGTTTGAATGCTAATGGAAGCATCCTGAATTGCCAAAAAAGTAGACGGAATGTTAAGAAAACACCTGTCCCAACAATCAGCACCAGCATATAAGGTCCCCAGACTAAGCCGCTGAGTGTTTCCATGATTGATTGTATTTCTTGCATAAATTACCTTCTTATTTTCCTGATTGTTTTTTACATGCATGATCAAGCAAGGGATATGCCATACTTTTGTGCGATCAAACACATCATTCCTTTTGATTATTTTTTGCACTTATATTTTTTACATATAACAACAAGTTTTTCAATATTTTACTCAAAATAAGATAAATAAATATGATGAATAAATGATCATTTTGGCGATATATAAGAAAAATGAATTAATACTTTAAACTAATTAGAAAATATTGATCGTGCTAATTTTCTTTTTGAAATCTGATTTTTTTCAGTTAAGTTGTGCCGATTAATATATTTGGTGAATTTGAAAATGTCAGATCAAAATATAAATTCGCCTCAGCAAAATGGTGAATTACAACGAAGTCTATCCAATCGACATTTGCAGTTAATTGCAATTGGAGGCGCAATTGGAACAGGTTTGTTCATGGGCTCTGGGAAAACAATTAGCCTAGCTGGTCCTTCAATTCTTGTAATTTACATGATCATCGGTTTCATGGTTTTTTTAGTGATGCGAGCACTAGGCGAATTGTTGCTTTCAAATTTGCAATATAAGTCTTTTATTGATTTCGCCACGGATTTAATTGGACCATGGGCAGGTTACTTTGTGGGCTGGACCTACTGGCTGTGTTGGATCACCATTGGTATTGCAGATTTATCGGCGATCATTTATTACCTTCAGTTCTTCAATAATGGGATGCCTTTTAGCCCTGAAGAAGGGGTAATGATTAGCATCGCTGCAATCGTATTTATCATGGGATTGAATCTTGTTACGGTGAAACTGTTTGGTGAATTAGAATTCTGGTTTGCTTTAATCAAGATTATCGCAATTGTGGTTTTAATTGGCGTTGGCTTTTGGATGATATTTACAGGTTTCACTTCTACATCAGGTGAAATCGCAGCATTCAGTAATATTTGGTCACACGGCGGGATCTTCCCAACAGGTGCAATCGGTTTCTTGGCAGGCTTCCAAATCGCAATTTTTGCTTTTGTGGGTGTAGAACTGGTGGGTACAACCGCAGCTGAAACTAAAGATCCTGAAACGAATTTGCCGAAAGCTGTCAATTCGATTCCTATTCGAATCATTATTTTCTATGTTTTATCGTTGCTGGTGGTGATGTCGGTTACACCATGGAATACGATTGATCCGAATATTTCCCCATTTGTAAACTTGTTTAGTCAAGCAGGTATTGCAGCCGCTGCTATTATTATGAATTTGGTTGTATTGTCTTCAGTGATGTCATCGATGAATAGTGGCGTATTCTCAACCAGCCGCATGCTATTTGGCTTATCGCGCGAAACTCAAGCACCTGAAGCGTTTGGAAGACTGAATAAGCGAGCTGTGCCAGCGAATGCCTTGTATTTCTCAGCAGTATGTTTGTTACTAGGGGCAGCACTGCAATACTTCGTACCGAATACGGTGGAAGCATTTACTTTAGCGACAACACTTTCCACCATTTTATTTATTTGTGTATGGTTGATGATCATTTGGAGTTATGTGGTCTATTACAAAACACGCCCAGAACTTCATGCCAAATCGAAATTTAAACTACCAGGTGGATTGGTGACATGTGCGATTGTTGCTATATTCTTTATTGGTATGATTGGAGTATTGGCTTTAGAAGATGATACTCGCCGTGCATTGATGGTGAGCCCGATTTGGTTTGTTATTCTGATCATTGGTTATTTTGGTTTTTATAAGAACAAATAAAAACTTATAAATGATTTGCAATTTAAGTCAAAAGAAACGTCAGTAAAAACTGGCGTTTTTTTATTTCTGTTGCGTTAAATACTTTGGTGAATTAGATGATCAAGGTATACTTCTATAAATTTTACTGATAGGTGTAGGTATGCGTATTTTGATCGGAGTTATCAGTGCAGCCGTTGTTTCAATTTTGGCTGGATGTGGTCAGACTGGTGCATTACAACTACCCAGTGATCCAAACTATGACAAGCGAGCACAATATTTAATTTATAAAAACAGTGATCGCCCAAGTCAGGATCAAGCTGAACCTAAAGCAGATGCTGTACCTACTCAAGATTAATATTCATTTATTTTTTTTCTCCAGCGCAATTTAGAAAGGATACATCCATGAGTTTCCCTCGCATTCAAGGGGTTTTGCACGCAGAACAATGTTCATTGGATCAACTTGCTCAGCAATTTGGTACACCACTTTATGTTTATTCAAAAGCAACTTTTGAAAAACATTATTTGGATATGGATCATGCTTTTAATTTTATCGATCACCAAATTTGTTTTGCAGTGAAGTCAAACTCAAATATCGCTGTTCTAAATGTGTTGGCGAAACTTGGTTGTGGGTTTGATATCGTGACTGGTGGTGAATTAGCACGTGTTTTACGCGCAGGTGGTGACGCTTCTAAAATAGTCTTCTCTGGTTTGGGCAAGTCTGAAGCTGACATTCGTCAAGCATTAGAAGTGGGTATTGCTTGTTTTAATGTGGAATCATATGCAGAGCTTGACCGTATTCAAAAAGTTGCAGCAGAACTTAATGTGAAAGCTCCAATTTCACTTCGGGTAAATCCAGATGTTGATGCCAAAACACATCCATATATCTCGACTGGTCTTAAAGAAAATAAATTTGGTATTCCTTCTGATTCGGTATATGAAACTTATCAGTATGCAGCAAGTTTAAGTCACTTAGATATCGTAGGAATTGATTGTCATATTGGTTCACAATTGACTGAAACTCAACCTTTTGTTGATGCACTTGATCGTGTCATGAACATGATTGAAGCATTGAAAAAATTAGGGATCAACCTCAAACATATTGATATTGGTGGTGGTCTTGGTGTGACTTATAAAGATGAAGTTCCACCGACAGTTGAAGAATATGCAAATGCTTTACGTCCTGCATTAGAAAAACTTGGTCTTAAAGTGTATATGGAGCCAGGGCGTAGTATTTCGGCGAATGCTGGCGTATTGGTGACGAAAGTTGATCTTTTAAAACCAACCAATCATCGCAATTTTGCAATTGTTGATGCAGCAATGAATGACTTGATTCGTCCTTCTTTGTACGAAGCTTGGATGGATATCCAAGAGGTTAATCAAAATTCGAAAACTGAGAAAAAAGTTTGGGATGTGGTTGGTGCGATCTGTGAAACAGGTGACTTCCTCGGTAAAGAGCGTGAACTTGCGATTCAAGCGAACGATCATTTAGCTGTTTTGGGTGCAGGTGCTTATGGTTTTGTGATGAGTTCAAATTACAACAGCCGAGGTCGTGCAGCAGAGGTGATGGTTGACGGTGATCAAGCACACTTAATTCGTCAACGTGAAACGATTGAGTCTCTGTGGGAACGTGAGTCCTTATTGCCTTAAGGAGACAATAGATGTTGCTAGAATTTACTAAAATGCATGGTCTAGGTAATGACTTCATGGTGGTTGATTTAATCAGCCAACGTGCTTATCTAGATCCTGTCATGATTCGCCGGTTGGCTGACCGTAATTTTGGCATCGGTTTTGATCAGTTATTAATTGTTGAAACACCAGACCATCCGAACGTTGATTTCAAATATCGCATTTTTAATGCGGATGGTTCTGAAGTTGAGCAATGTGGCAATGGGGTTCGTTGTTTTGCCAAATTTGTTCATGATCGTCATTTAACCAATAAAACTAAATTCAAAGTGCAAACAAAGGCGGGGATCGTCGAGCCTGAGTTGGGTGCGAATGGATGGGTGCGTGTGAACATGGGGTATCCGAAGTTCTTACCGAACCAAATCCCATTTCTAGCAGAAGCGCCTGCTGCTTTATATGATTTAGCTTTAGCGGATAATGAGACGATCAGCATCGATGTTGTCAATATGGGAAATCCGCATGCAGTGACCATTGTTCCAGATGTGTTAACTGCTGATGTTGCTAAAATAGGCCCTCAAGTGGAATCTCACGAACGTTTTCCTGAGCGTGTAAATGCTGGATTTATGCAGATCGTTGATGAAAAATATGCTCGATTACGAGTTTTTGAACGTGGTGTGGGAGAAACATTGGCTTGTGGTACAGGTGCATGTGCTGCTGCTGTCTCAGGTATGCGCCGTGGTTTATTGTCTAGCAATGTGGAAATCGAACTTGCCGGCGGTAAATTGCTGATTGAATGGAAAGAGGGAGATGTGGTTTGGATGACTGGTCCAACTGCAACGGTTTATGAAGGTCGTTTGGATCTACGTTATTTTCAATAAAACTTATTTCCTAACTAAAAAGCCCTGAAATTCAGGGCTTTTTACTTTATGATTTGTTGGAATGCCCACGAGTATTGATGATTAGACATCGATTCAATAGAGAGAAAACCAAATGCAATATGGCGCAATGCAATTGCTGTCAATGTGGTTGAAAGAGAGAAAGATTCAAAATCAATCTGAGCATACGCTTGAGGCGTATTTCCGTGATGTGTCTGGTTTTATTGACTTTTGTTATGAAAAGAAAATTGAATTAAATCAAGTTGAAGCATCTGATTTACGAGAATATATGGCTTATAAGGTTGAACAACATCAACTCAACAGTGCAAGTTTACAACGTCATTTAACAGCCATTCGTCAATTCATGAAATGGGCTGTGGAAGGGAAATATCTATCGAATAATCCCATTCATGATTTTAAGTTAAAAAGACAGCCAAGGCCTTTGCCGGGTATGGTTGATGTCGAAACGATTCAGCAAATCTTGGATCAACCGGCACCTGAATCCTCTCAAGATCATCTCTTGTGGTTAAGAGATAAAGCTATTTTGGAGTTGCTTTATTCAAGTGGTTTACGATTAGCTGAAGTACAAGGATTGAATATTCGAGATATCGATTTTACACGACAATTACTTCGAATTACGGGTAAGGGAAATAAAACTCGGGTTGTTCCTTTTGGTTTGAAAGCGAAAACGAGTTTAATCGAATGGCTTAAAGTCCATCGTATCTGGTGTGGGGAAATTGAGTTAGATTCCCCAGTTTTTATTACTAAAAAAGGGGATCGATTGACGAATCGACAGATTGAAAATCGAGTCAAATTGCAAGCACAGAGAGCGGGCGTAAATGTTGATTTACATCCTCACTTATTGCGACACTGTTTTGCTAGTCATCTGCTTTCAAACAGTGGTGATTTACGAGCAGTTCAAGAAATGCTAGGTCATAGTAATCTATCTACGACACAAATTTATACTCAGTTAGATTTTGATCGTTTGACTCAAGTCTATGATAAAGCTCATCCTAGAGCCCAAAAATCTTAATCCTCAGTATTAAGTATATTGAATATACTTAATACTGTACTGAATGATAAAGTTATCTGTTTAAAGTGCTGGTGTGTGTATAGGTATCATACGTGCGGGATTCACTTTTTGGAATGCGACTGCGATTTCAAATAAAGTCGGCTCATCAAATTCACGAGCAATAAACTCGATGTTAACATTCATAGGATAACTACTGCGACTTGAGTTCACTGATTTAGCAGGCATAGATAATGCAGGAAAACCACTAAACGGACTTAGGCGATTATTTGTACCTGTGGTCGGGCTACTTCCTAAATTGCCAGCAAACCCAGTAATAGAAGGGTAGGCTAAAGCGTCGTATTGTAAGCCTTTACGAGTACCATCTAGTTCAACATTATTTAAAGCGCTATTCATGCGTAAGCGCACGAAAGGACTTCTTTCAGTGGTGTTGCGCTCATAATTCTCAATATATGATGCACTTGTTGGATCAGAATTATAGCCGCTGAAGTTACGGATCATTAGTTCACTAGCGAGTAAATCTTCATACGATTGGTAAATACTTCTTGTGGTCTTTAGATATTCTGTAAGTGATATTTTAAATTCAGCACTTGAAAGACTCGAATAACGTGTCAAAATTGTATTTAGATCGCTTATTGTAACTATTTCTACAGTCGCTCCTGCCTCTTCAAGTTTAGTAATTGCGTTATCCATTGCTTCTTTAACGAGATTGTAGTCTTCTTTCTGTTGAGTGGTTGAACCTTCGGAAGGGTAAAGTGCTTGTACTATACCAATACGCTTTCCTACAAGACTTACAGTGTCATGAGGAACGTAGCTATTCGGTTGATTAATCAATTCGCGGTAAGCAGACTCTGATTTTAGAAGAGGAGAAGTACGTGCAAATTCACTACGTTGATTTGAACTTAATGAGCTATCAAATCCGATCATTGCATCCATTAATTTTGCACAGTCAATAGCTTGTCTACACATTGGTCCAGCAGTATCTTGAGTTGGTGCCAGTGGAATAATTCCATCTTGGCTCAAAAGACGTAAAGATGGTCGTAAACCGACAAGACCCTGTACTGATGAAGGCACACGAATTGACCCTCCCGTATCAGTTCCTATTCCCACCATTGCAAAACTTGCAGATATGGCAGCGCCAGTTCCTGATGATGAACCACCTGGGCCTTTACTTAAGTCATACACATTTTTAGTTTGATCACCTAGAGTTGATTTTCCACCAAAGCCGAAAGCGAACTCATCAAGATTGGCTTTTCCTAAAATGATTCCGCCATTTTCTTTGATATTTTTTATGATATAGGCATCATCATGTGGAAAATTATCTTTTAATGCTACAGAACCTGCTGTGTTCGCCATATCTACAGCATCAATATTGTCTTTAGCGAGTACAGTGACACAGTGAAGAGGTCCTGAAAGTTTCGAATTTTTTGCAAATTGTTGGTCGAGCACTTCTGCTTCTTTAAGTGCATTTGGGTTTAAAGAAATAATGCTATTGAGCTCTGGACCTTGTCGATCGTAAGCTGATATACGATTTAAATATCCTTGCACAACATCAACACAAGATGAACCTTTGCTTAAAATCGAGTTATGCAAATCACTAATGGTTGCTTCTACAGGATTAAACGGGACAGGAGGCGGCGTGTTAGAATTATTTGTGCTACTTTCATTGTCACCACAGGCTGTTAAGAAAGTTGCTATCGTGACAACAAGCAAAGTTTTTTTAAATGTGATCATGTGCATTCCCCAGATTAAGTTCAAACTGGTTAAGCAATGAATGTGCCACTCTAAAAATGAATGAAATTTACAGTTTTATGCTCCAGAAAATAGCTAATAACCATTGATATAAATAAAATGCGTTAATTTAATGCGAATAAAATTATTTGAAAAATAATGTATTGTTGGGATTGAGCTTTTGAAAGCTGCGCGTTTAAAAATAATTTTCCCTTAAACTTGAGCTTAAATTTTTCGAATTGATTTTTTTTAATACGATTTTTAAGGTATAACTTTAATAGATGGATTTAAGTTGTATACAAATTAAAAAATATTTTGCAGGAATGATTAGGTCAAGCCATGATTGACAATATTGATCAAAAGTATCAGCAACTCTCTTCAGCACAAAAAGACATTTTTGCAGGTTATGGTTTACGTCAGGTGAAACATTTTGTGGAAATCAATTTACCGATGATTGAGGCCGCTCTACCTAACAATGCCTATGTGCAGGGTATTAATACTGAAGGAAAAATCCAAGCGATTGATCCAATAGCATCTAAGACTTATTTGTGGATTTCTGATCAGCAATGGCAAGAAAGACCTATTGCAGATCAAGGAGTTGATTTGAAAGAAGACTTTATTGAAGTTTGGAAAACTTTTGAACTAGAACAATATCCTATTATTGAATTGAGTCACGTCCATCGTGATTACTTGGCGGCGCTCAATCAAGTTTGAAAAAAATCATTTAAAAAACAGGGCTAATAATTTTAGCTCTGTTACTTTATAGAAAATTAAATTTACCCGTTACCAACAACTCAATACATAAAGATAAAATTATTGATTAAATAACGTTCAATTTTGTTTCATATATTTATTCTGCTCATTCGATTCAGTCAAATTCTTTACACTTGTCTAGTAATTTTGAATTTTTTGGAGAGGGGTAAATGATTAAATTTCATGAAAATAATATCCATGCCGCCATTTTTGATATGGATGGCACAATGTTTGATACGGAGCGACTTCGTTTTCAAACGTTGAAGCAAGCATCATTAGAACTCATTGGTGTCGAATTTACAGACGCCTATTTATTATCTTGTTTGGGTTTAAGTGCTCGTAGTGCCGAAAAACTGGCAAATCAGCAATATGGTCAAGAAGTACCGTATGCGGAAATTAGAAAGCGAGCAGATCAGCTAGAACTTGAGCATGTAAGAAAATACGGAGTGCCGATTAAATTTGGACTCATGCAAGTTCTTGAACGTTTAAGAAAGTCCAATCTGAAAATGGCAGTAGCAACTTCGAGTCGACGTGAAATAGCTGAAGAGTATTTAATCAATGCCAATGTATATAAGTTTTTCGACATTATCGTATGCGGCGATGAGGTTGCTAATGGAAAACCACACCCAGAAATTTTCTTAAAAGCTGCTGAGCAACTGAACATTGATCCAACTTTATGTTTAATGTTTGAAGACTCAGAAAATGGAGTGATGTCGGCGTTTGAAGCGGGTGGATTAACGGTATTACTTCAAGATATCAAAGAACCTAATTCAACCATGCTCGAAAAAGCGAATTTCTTTTACGAAAGCATGCATGATTTTCTGGAAGATTTGAATCAATTTACACCAAAATTAAAAATGCCTGCTCTGTTTGACTCTTTTCCTCAGACTTTAAATCAGCATGTCGTGGGGATACATGGTTTTGGGGCAATAGGTGGTGGCTATATTGCCCAAGTATTGTCTCATTGGGATGGATATACTCGACCAAAACAAATCTATGCTTCAACGCGGAATTCGCTCTATAGAAATAGTGTAAATACATTTGGTGGTTACAGTATCCGTTATGGGCAACACTCTCATGACGAGCGAATAGACAATATAACTGTCATAGATGCATCAAATATTGAAATGATGCAGCACATGTATATTGAATCAAGTTTAATTGCACTGTGTTTACCTGAAAAGGCAATCGAGCAAGAGGCTAAAACCATTGCTCAAGGGTTGTATGCACGTTATATCCATTTTGAAGAACAGTTGAATCCTCTAACAGTTTTAATTGTTTTGAACAAAGTAGGCGCAAAATCATTAATTGAACAACAGATTTGTAGTGCTTTGCATGAAATTACGGATGCGAAGACGGTCAATATCATCATGTCGCAGCACTATTTTTGCGATACAGTAGTCAATCGAATGGTAGCGAAAATTACAGATCAAAAATTATTTAGACAGTTAAAAATCAAATACAACATTTTTAGACATGTGCAGGATGAGCATGATTTAGACGTGACGGATGTGGATGAAGGGACGCGTTTAAATGCTGAACAAGAACAATTGGCTACTCAGTATATTGACGATCTATACGAAAAATTCAAATCGGCGCATATTCTACAGAATCTAGAATTAATCTTATTTCATGCCGAAACAGATATGCCACTTTATGTGGAAAATAATAGTCCTTTATTGGCAAAAATGCGCCAAATGATTCTGGTTGAAGAGATTGAAGAGATACAGTTAATCAAAAATCGCATGTGGAATGGTGTACATGCAATGACAGCATGGGCTGCAAGTTTTCGACAATATGAAACGATCGGGATTGCACTGTCTGATGAGCAAATTTCTAAATTTATGTTGGCAGTACTCCATGAGGTTAAAGTTGGATTAAAGGATCTACTACCACATCGAAAAGAAAATTTAGAACTATTGGCAAAGAGTTTTATCGACTCTTGTGAGACGGCTTATAAAGACCCATGTGATCGAGTGGCGCGAGACCCATATCGTAAGTTAGGTTTTGGTGAGCGGGTACTATCTTCATTGGCATACAATTTTCAACGTGGTAAGCCTTATCAGGAAATTTTCAAAGGGCTTGTATTGGGTTATGCATACGTTATATTGAAGCAAAATCAACGACTTGAAGGTGTGATTCGGTATTTTGCGCAGCAACTTAGTCAAACTGAATTGGAGCTTGAGGATCAATTGTATTTGCAGGAAGAGCTGAAACGAAGACTCAAAATTTGTGATCCTAAATTAAGTGAATCAGTGGATCAGCATGTACTTTTAGAAAAAATTTTGAATGAAAAAATCGAGGTTGAAAAAACTTAAAGCATTGAACATTTAACTTTTTAACTTGATCAAAATGGATAATCGGTCCGATCTGAAAAGTCAGTCGGATCGATTGCTTAATGGTATTAAATTGATTGCAGGGGCAGTTGATAGCTTTGTTTAATGATTTGACTGGGTAAATCCGTTTTCACACTGGTAATCCCATTTTTTTTGGTTAAGTGTTCTGACTGAAATTTACGATAGTTCTCCAAATCAGGTACGACAACTTTTAACATCGCATCACATTCGCCCAAAATAATATAGCATTCCATGACTTGAGGGAGTTCTTTCATCGCTTCAATAAAAGTATCGATGGTTTCAGCGTCTTGTCCCACCAACCAAATACGCGAAAATAGAATAAGTTGTAATCCGATTTTTTGAGGATCCACAATGGTTGTGTATTGCTGGATGACTCCAGCATCTTCGAGAATTTTTACGCGTCTTAAACAAGAGGATGGTGATAAGCCAATCTCTTTGGCTAAATCATTATTTTGAATTCGACCGTTGGTTTGAAGTTCATGAATGATACTTTTATCGATACGATCTAATTTAACTGAAATTGATTTAGATATTATTTTCATATGTTAGAATTAAATTCTAAAAATTAAAGAATAAATAGAATATTTGAAATCCTATTTTATGTAAATTCGAAGATACTTTTTTTTCATTTTCATTAATGATGGAAGAAAGAAAATGTCTACCTATTGGTTATTTGCTTTGACAGTTATCCCTCTTATTTTTACGCCTGGTCCGGATATGTTATTTATTCTGTCACAGGTAATGGATAAAAATGCGAAAGCAGGCGTTATGGCGACTTTAGGGGTGTGTTTGGGTTATTTCGTCCATTCTTTTTTTGTCGTTGTGGGTATTGCGGCTATCATTATTTCTTTCCCTATTATTTTTGAAACGATCAAATGGTTAGGAATCTGTTATTTGCTTTATTTGGCTTTTAATTTGATTCGATCTGCGCTTAATCACAAAAATATTGAAATTAAACAAAGTCAGGTCAATAGTCCGATTAGACGCGGTTTTATAACATCCTTACTTAATCCTAAAGGTATGCTCATTTATTTTGCGATTTTGCCTCAATTTATTAACCAGCATACCTCTTCGATTATGGGACAGGGGATTGTCTTATCCCTAATCTTCATTGGATTATGCTTAATTATTTATTCATCATTGAGTTTTGTATTTGCATTTTTGACACAGAAAACAGGGATAAATGAAAAACGTCAAAAATGGATTGATGGTGGTTCGGGAGTGATGCTTTCATTGGCAGCAACATGGCTCATTGTGAATTAAGATTAAAAAAGCGCAAACCAATGTCTGCGCTTTCTATTCAAATAGAATTAATTTTGGTTAAATTATACTCAAAAAGAATAGCTGTTATTGTAATTTTTGCTGTCTGTTATGACATTTTTTACCTCAAATTTGGTGACTCACGCCAACGCATTTCAACGTAAAATAAGAGTCTACTGCATCAATTCAACTGATGTAGTTAATAAATTAAAAAAATATTAAAAATCAAAGTTTA
Source organism: Acinetobacter sp. ANC_7504 (assembly GCF_056779995.1). Classification (NCBI taxonomy): domain Bacteria; kingdom Pseudomonadati; phylum Pseudomonadota; class Gammaproteobacteria; order Moraxellales; family Moraxellaceae; genus Acinetobacter; species Acinetobacter sp. ANC_7504. Next base: position 101,580 of record NZ_JBWYIZ010000001.1, read on the forward strand.
ATTTTTTACAAAAAATATTGAAAAGCTGACAAATTTATTAACAAAATAATTTTGTGAACGCTCCGTTCAACGAAAATTACGCTTTTTTACAGCAGTTTTGTGAATTGTGACTTGACCGAAATGCCAAACACATTGCAAGATAGGACACCTAAAAATTTTAAATGAAGAGTTATTATAACTTTTCTGAATATTTACTTCTGTTAAAACAGCCGAGGATTACATGAAGGCTCTTGTTGCTGTAAAACGTGTGGTTGATGCCAACGTTAAAGTTCGCGTAAAGCCGGACAATAGTGGGGTTGACCTTACTAACGTTAAAATGTCAATTAACCCATTCTGTGAAATCGCAGTGGAAGAAGCGGTTCGCTTAAAAGAAAAAGGAACTGTTTCAGAAATCGTTGTTGTTTCTATTGGTCCTAAAGAAGCGCAAGAACAAATCCGTTCTGCAATGGCGCTTGGTGCAGACCGCGGTATCCTAGTTGAAGCTGATGACAGCCAACTTGGTGCTTTAGAAGTTGCGAAGATTCTTAAAGGCGTTGTAGACGCTGAACAGCCACAACTTATCCTTCTTGGTAAACAAGCAATTGATGACGACTCTAACCAAGTTGGTCAGATGCTTGGTGCATTACTTGGTGCTGGTCAAGGTACATTTGCTTCAGAAGTTAAAGTTGAAGGCGATAAAGTACAAGTGACTCGTGAAATCGACGGTGGTTTACAAACTGTTGAACTAGCACTTCCAGCGATCATTACGACTGACTTACGTTTGAATGAGCCACGTTATGCTGCTCTACCAAACATCATGAAAGCACGTAAGAAACCGCTTGATACTAAATCTCCTGCAGATTTTGGTGTTAATCCTGCAACTAAGCTTAAGACTGTTAAAGTTGAAGCGCCTGCTGAACGTAAAGCTGGTGTTCAAGTGAAGTCAGTTGATGAGCTTGTTGAAAAACTAAAAAATGAAGCGAAAGTGATCTAATACAGAAGGATAAAAATCATGAGTATTTTAGTAATCGCTGAGCACGACAACAAAGCACTTAACGGTGCAACTTTAAACGTTGTAGCTGCGGCTCAAAAAATCGGTGGTGATATCACTGTATTAGTTGCTGGTTCAGGCGCTCAAGCAGTTGCTGATGAAGCTGCTAAAGTTGCTGGTGTAAGCAAAGTTCTTTTAGCTGACGATGCTGCATATGCAAACCAATTGGCTGAAAATGTAGCGAAGCTTGTTGCTTCAATTGGTACAGGTTATTCACACATTCTTGCGGCGTCTACAACGACGGGCAAAAACGTACTTCCACGTGCTGCAGCACTTCTTGATGTAAGTATGATTACTGACATTATTGCAGTTGATGGTCCTAAAACTTTCAAGCGTCCAATCTATGCTGGTAACGCGATTGCAACTGTAGAGTCTGGTGAATCAGTTGTTGTTGGTACAGTTCGTGGTACAGCGTTTGATGCAGTTGCTGCTGAAGGTGGATCTGCTGCGGTTGAAGCTGCAACTTCTACTGGTGATGCGGGTATTTCTAAGTTCGTATCTGAAGAAATCGTAAAATCAGAACGTCCAGAATTAACAGCAGCTCGCATTGTTGTATCTGGTGGACGTGGTGTAGGTTCTGGTGAGAACTACCATAAAGTACTTGATCCATTAGCTGATAAGCTTGGTGCAGCTCAAGGTGCATCTCGTGCAGCAGTAGATGCTGGTTTCGTTCCAAACGATATGCAAGTTGGTCAAACGGGTAAAATCGTTGCGCCAGACCTTTATATTGCTGTAGGTATCTCTGGTGCGATTCAGCACTTGGCAGGTATGAAAGATTCTAAGGTGATCGTTGCGATCAACAAAGATGAAGAAGCTCCAATTAATGCAGTAGCTGACTACTGGTTAGTAGGTGACTTAAATACAGTGGTTCCAGAATTAGTTTCTAAAATCTAATTCAGCATTGCTGTACGAATGCTCTGATCGAGTAATGTTTCATTTCATTTTACTTGGTCAGGGCATTTTTATATTTGATTATCAAAAAAATCTCATAAAACAAAATTATAGATTATTCTCATCAAGGGATCAGAATTTACCGTTTTATATGTTTTTTGTAATTGTGATATGATTCGCCATCATTTTTTAAGCTCATTCATACTTTCAATGTATTGATGAGGGAGTCTGTGTTTTGCTGGTCGACACCCGAATAACATTACCGCTTGTTCTAATCGCGGTCTCATGTTTAATTTTTCCATTATTTAATCAAGTCCATTTCAATGTGTTTGGTATGGAAGACGTGCGTCTGATTGAAAATTTACAGGCTCTTTTATTGTTGTCCTTTGCAGTTATTAGCTATTTTTACATAAAGCCTTTGCAGCTTAGAGAAGGTAAGAAAGAGTTTTGGCTTTGGGCTGTTTGCTGGTGGGTTTTATTGTTTGGTCGTAGTACCAGTTGGGGGCGAGATTATTTCCCTGATGTCCCAAAAATCTATTTTCGAGGTATCTCAATTGTATTGATTGGGTCTGTGGTTTTTCCGCTATTGAACCAAAAATTACGCACAGAGATTGTGAACAAGTTTAAGACTGCTATTATCCCAGTTTGGGCCTTGGTTTTGGCTGTAACTGGGCTCGTTGTTTCTGATGCGATTGAGCATCATCGCTTTATAGGGATGCTCCTGCTCACAGAAAATAGTAATGAAAGCTTACTTGAAGAGCTGTATGAGTTTCCGTTGATTTTAAGCTTATTTGCGATTTCTTTTAGTTTAATGAAAACGGACAAGCTTGAACTTCGTCATTGAATAATATTCATGTATTTATAAAGATCCTTACGAGGATCTTTTTTTGCGTATAAGTAGCAAAAAAAGTGATTTTAATCATTCACTTTAGAGAAATAATGTTTAAGAATTTTGTGTTGAAAATTTAGTCATTTTTATGAATAAAATTAAACAGATCATCCATAAAATTTAGGGACAAAAATACGGATTTGTGCTATAATTTTCGGCTGAGTTTTAGAATTTAGCTCCATAGATTTTGGGCTAATTTTTTGCAAGATTGATTATATAAATCGAGCAGTTTCTTCAAGCTGTTTGTAATAAGGAGTATGCATGAGCGTATCGGAAATTCGACCGATTGCCATTGAGGATGAACTGAAGAGCTCATATCTCGACTATGCTATGAGTGTCATTGTCTCTCGTGCACTACCAGACGTTAGAGATGGTTTAAAGCCAGTCCATCGCCGTGTTCTTTATGCGATGCATGAGCTTGGAAATGATTATAACAAAGCTTACAAAAAATCAGCGCGTGTCGTTGGTGATGTAATCGGTAAATACCACCCTCATGGTGACTCTGCTGTATACGAAACAATCGTTCGTATGGCACAAGATTTCAGTTTACGTTATCAGTTGGTTGATGGTCAGGGTAACTTCGGCTCTGTTGATGGTGACAGTGCAGCAGCGATGCGTTATACCGAAGTGCGTATGCGTAAATTAACACATGAACTGTTAGCTGATTTAGAAAAAGATACAGTAGAGTGGGAAGATAACTACGACGGTTCAGAGCGTATCCCACAAGTTATGCCAACTCGTGTGCCAAATTTACTCATTAATGGTGTCACGGGTATTGCTGTAGGTATGGCAACCAATATGGCGCCGCATAATATGACTGAAGTGGTCAATGCGTGCTTAGCCTATGCCAATAATCCGAATATCAGTATTGAAGGATTGATGGAACATATTTCGGGTCCAGACTTTCCTACAGGCGGTATCATTTACGGTAAATCGGGTATTGTTGATGCTTACCGTACTGGTAAAGGTCGTTTATTTATTCGTGGTAAGTATCATTTAGAAGAAGACCAAAAAACAGGTCGTACGACGATTGTATTCACTGAAATTCCATATCAAGTGAACAAAGCAAAAACGATTGAACGTATTGCTGAACTTGTGAAAGAGAAGAAGCTCGAAGGTATTTCAGAGTTACGCGACGAATCTGATAAAGAAGGGATGCGTATTGCAATTGACTTAAAGCGTGGCGAAAACGCTGAAGTAATTGTTAATAATTTATTCCAAAATACTCAGCTTCAAAATTCATTCAGTATTAATATGGTTTGCTTGGATAATGGCCAGCCAAAGCTGATGAATTTAAAAGACATCATTGCTGCTTTCATTCGCCATCGTCAAGAGGTTGTAACACGTCGTACGATGTTCGAATTACGTAAAGCGCGTGAACGTGGTCATATCTTGGAAGGTTTAACGGTTGCTTTAGCAAATATTGATGCCATCATCGAAACCATTAAAACCTCTGCGAATCCGCAAGAAGCACGTGAACGTTTGCAAGCAGGAGAATGGTCTGCAGGTGGTGTAGTTGCTTTATTAGAAAAAGCAGGTTCAGTTTCTGTTCGCCCAGATGAAATTGAAGGCGAAGATCCTAATAAACCGTTTGGATTATCTGGCAATATTTATCGTCTCTCACCAACTCAAGTGGGTGCAATTTTAGAATTACGTTTGCATCGTTTAACTGGTTTAGAACAAGATAAGCTGCATGCAGAATATTCTGAAATTTTGGCACAAATTGCAGAGTTGACAGCAATTCTTAATGATTTTGAATTGTTGATGAATGTGATTCGTGAAGAACTTGCACTTATTCTTCAGCAATACGGTGATGAGCGTCGTACTGCGATTGTAGAATCTCGTGTAGATTTCTCTCGTGAGGATTTAATTCCAGAAGAACAAGTTGTTTTAACCGTTTCTCAATCAGGCTATGCGAAAACACAGCCACTTTCTGATTATGCTGCGCAACGTCGTGGTGGGCGTGGTAAATCAGCAACGTCTATGAAAGAAGATGATTACATTCAACATTTGATTGTGACATCTAACCATGCAACAGTTTTATGCTTTACCAATGTCGGCAAAGTCTATCGCTTAAAAGTTTTTGAAGTGCCTCAAGCTTCTCGTGGTGCAAAAGGTCGCCCTATGGTGAACTTATTGCCATTAGATGAAAATGAGACAATTACTGCTATTCTGCCAGTGATTGATGCACCGAAGAAATTTAAAGAACGTCTAGCCGATTTCCGTCAGTTTGTTAAATCTCATCAAGCTCAATTACAGCAAAACGAAATCATTGCTGCACACTATGATGCATTAGAAAAATCATTTGCTGATCTAGCAGATGGTGACGATCTATCGGACGAATTGCGTACACATCTGAAAGAGTTAGGAGTTGAATTATCAACTACAGATCTTGATGATGAAGTAGTAGTTGAATTTGCTGAGCTTGCAGAAAACTTACGTAAAAACTTCTATGTCTTTATGGCAACTGAATACGGTACGATCAAGCGAGTTGAACTTGAGCAGTTCTCTAATGTACGTTCAAATGGTTTACGTGCAATCGAGTTAGCTGGAGATGACCGTTTAATTGGTGTTGCGATTACTGACGGTGAACAACAAATTATGTTGTTCTCGAATGAAGGTAAAGCGATTCGATTTGCAGAAACTGATGTACGTGCAATGGGTCGTTCTGCGAAAGGTGTACGTGGTATGCGTGTCACCATTGGATTGGCTCAAGCGGAAGAAATTGAAGACAATGATGTAGATTCAGAAGATGAAGATACGGATTCTAATTTCTTAAGCCGTATTGTTTCATTAGTTGTTGTCCCGGCAACAGGTGAAGTGCTATGTGCTTCAGCTAATGGTTACGGTAAGCGTACGCCAGTGGATGACTTCCCGACCAAGAAACGTGGTGGTAAAGGCGTCATTGCGATCAAGACATCTGATCGTAATGGTGAGCTGGTTGGTGCCGTAGCGATCGATGTCAGTAAAGAAGTCATGCTGATTTCTGATGGTGGTACGCTAGTACGTACTCGTGCATCTGAAATTGCTCAGACGGGTCGTAATGCACAAGGTGTACGTTTAATCCGCTTAGGTGAAAACGAGACATTGGTTGGTGTTGAAGCGATTGAAGCTGTTGAGGAAGATGATTTTATAGAATCAGTTGAAGGTGAAGAGGCTTCAATTGAATCTAATGAATCAGTAGATACTCAAGAAATTGATACGACTGATAGCGATGAAAAATCTACAGATGAATAATTTGTAGGAATTAAAAAAGGACGCTGAAGCGTCCTTTTTTAATTAACAATAGTCTAAAAAAGAATTTTAATTAAAAATGAAACTCAAATTTAATTATAGCTTGCTGATTGTAATAGCACTGTTTATAACAGCATGTAGTGAACCCTTTCATTTCAGCTGAATGAAGGAGAGAGGGGAATCTGAGGAATATTGTTCATAAACAAAACATTCAGCTGTAAATACTGATGCGCTTTATGATGCAGTTCGAGATAAAAATAATGAAATGGTTGTTGAAATTTTAGATCAAGATATAAAAGATGGATTTTTATTACACAGTCATTTTAAAAGAGTCAGCTATGAATGGTATGGTGAGATGTTTTAATTGTTCGCTTGAAATGAAAGACAATACAACGAAATAGTCATAATAAATTTTGTCAGATTGAGAGCTGTTGTAGTGAGCGATTTAAACTTACTAACTACGGTGTCTCTCAAAATATAGTAAACATAAATCTCTGATAAATGTAGAGCTTATTGAAAAAATAGCTTTAGTGTGAAAACAAGATTGAAATTATTTAAGTTGAATATACTGCAAGCTATGGTTATCTGTGGTTAAATGCCATCATTTTATTGTGTTTCACTCTGAAAGGAAAAATCATGCGCGCGTACAACTTCTGTGCTGGTCCTGCTGCATTACCTACTGCTGTATTAGAAAAAGCTCAAGCTGAGATGCTTGATTGGCAGGGTAAGGGCCTATCAATCATGGAAATGAGTCATCGTAGTGCAGACTACGTCGCTGTTGCTGAAAAAGCAGAAGCAGACTTACGCAAGTTGATGAATATTCCTGAGAACTACAAAGTGCTTTTCTTACAGGGTGGTGCTTCTCTACAATTCTCTGCGATTCCATTGAATCTATTAGGGAAAAATAACAAAGCAGATTATATCCATACTGGCATTTGGTCTGAAAAAGCTTTAAAAGAAGCAAAACGTTATGGCGAAATTAACGTGATCGAAGCTGGTATTAAAGATGCAGATGGTAATCTTGCAATTTCTGATGAAAGTACATGGAATTTATCTGCTGATGCTGCCTATGTTCATTATGCCGATAACGAAACGATTGGTGGTATTCAATTTAAAAATATCCCAACTACGGATAAACCACTGGTTGCAGATTTATCTTCTAGTATTTTGTCGGCACCAATTGATGTTTCAAAATTCGGTCTTATTTACGCGGGTGCGCAAAAAAATATCGGTCCTGCTGGTTTAACTTTGGTAATCATTCGTGATGATTTATTAGACCAAGCAAAAGAAGAAATTCCGAGCATTTTGAAGTATTCAGCGCAAGCGAAGAATGATTCTATGGTGAATACACCGTCTACTTATGCTTGGTATTTATCAGGCTTAGTATTTGAATGGTTGCTTGAACAGGGTGGTGTAGAGGCAATTCATCAAGTGAACCAGCAAAAAGCTGAATTGTTGTATGGTTATATTGATTCAAGTGACTTCTATGCAAATCCAATTGCGAAAGAATATCGTTCAATTATGAATGTACCATTCACATTGGCGAAGCCTGAACTTGAAAAGCAATTCCTGAAAGAAGCAGAGGAAAATAATTTATTAAATCTTGCAGGACATCGTTCAGTAGGTGGTATGCGTGCGAGTATTTACAATGCAGTGCCACTTGAGGGTGTACAAGCTCTTGTGAAATTTATGGATGATTTTGCGAAGCGTAACGCTTAAAATCAGTCTGTAAAAAAAGCCTGTCATATGACAGGCTTTTTTTATGCACTAAAACGCAGATGAAAGTAATCAATGCTACTTTATTAAAATGCTGGAATAAGATTGGTAAAGTGGAAAATAAAAGCAGCGAGGAAAACACCTAAGAAAAAGAAACAGTAAGCACCCTTGTCTACACGAATACGAGGGCGTGCTTGTTCCATTAAGCCTGTTGATTGTTCCGGTATAATTTTCATCTAGGAGCCTAAATATTACTTTATAGTTAAATCCTATTTATTTTATTTATTTTTAGCATAAATATTCGCCTGAATCCATATATTTCCACGAATATATTGACCAATTTCGAAATTTTTATAATTCTCATCCTTAGTCGCGATACGAATAAGTGTAGCAGGTTGGTTATCTTCCAAAATAAGTGTTACATCATAAAGTTGATAAAATTGATCGTTGAACTGCATTTGGGTCTTGCCAACCACTTTTCCTTGGAACCAGGCCTCATCTTCCTGACCCATGGTTTCACCGTACAAGTAAGCCACCATTTTCGAAAAATCGACCGTTACAGGTTCTTTATCGGCATCTGATTTAGGTTCCCAAGCATCGATCAGCTGCTGTAAATTATCTGGCGCTACACCATTGTGTTCACTCAAAATTTCATTTAAAGCACGATGGTGTTTAATTGAAGCTGGATCATCCACAACAATTTGTTCTTGATCAGCAACTTTTTCTAGCTCATAAGCCCACGCATTTAATTGGACTTTATAAGATTGATTTTTTTGGTATTGAATTTGGTTAACACTGTATAAGCTATCAAAAGCATAAACCACACTATTATCACTAACTTTTAATTGTAACACTGCTTGCGTGTTGGACTTACATGTAATGATGCGTTCAATCGTCGCGTTCAACGTATAAGGACTATCAAAAGTAGGGAAGGCTGTTTTGACTGCTTTAGGTTTATTGTCTTCTACAGCAATAACTTGAACCAATTGGATAGGTTGTTGTTTAGGTCCTTGAATTAGCCAAACATTCGGATCCATATCTTGTTCTTCAGCACAAATCCCCATCGGCATGACAGGTGCATTTAGTGCTTCACTCAACCACTTTGGAACCTGAACAGTCGGATCATCAGTTAACAGCGCCCAATGTTCTACATGGCTACCAAAGCTTTGATCTTCTATCGTAATAATTTCAGGTTTGTTTTGATTGTTCATATGCTCATTCTAAGATTGAGTGAATTACTTTATGTAATATCGAGGATAATTGATATTTTTCAAGTCTTGAATTGTTTTTTCTTTATGCAATCCAAAAGTTTAACGTGGCATAAATGAAAAAGAGCACCTAAGTGCTCTATGGGAATCATGAGTTAGAACTTAAATGTAACATCTGCAATGAATTGACGACCGATTTCAGGACTTGGTGTTGGTGTCACTGAGGATATATTGGAAGAAAAATACTCATTTTTACGGTTAAGTACATTATTAATGGTTAAACCAAAAATAGTTTGCGTATTCTTTGAACTCGGTATTGTGTAGGTAGTACGCATATCCCAATTCAAAGCATTTTTCGTTTTATATGCAGTGTAAGTGTCATATTTCATACCATCGAGTTCATAGACAAATTCAGTTTTACTGGTACTCAGGGTTTTTTTCATACCTGGTGTCCCTGCACGATAGCTAAGATAATGATTAATATTTAAAGGAATACTATTAAAACCAATATTCCAATCTAGTCTAACTGTCCATGGTGTATTGAAATTATCAGTGGGTTTATTTTCAGCATTAATCAGTTTGCCATCATAATAAATTTGTGATGTACCTGTGTAGTAGTTGCTTTCATAGCTATCAAAATTACGATTTGTATCTGTCATATCGGCATTTAGGCTTAAATAATGCACAGAATTTTTAAATACAAGTGGTTTAATATTTTTTAAAGAGAAAGTTAATATTTCAGCTTCAGATTTTCCTGAGTTGTTATAAGACTTATTACCTTGCTGCTGGCGTAATTGGTCTTTGTTCTCTCGCTGAACATATTTTAAACCAGTATTGATGTTCCAAATATTGGTGTTAAAAGCAAATACAGATTCATCTGAAAACGGCGTATCCAGCTCTGACCTTGATTTGAAGGATGGCATAAACGTCGGGTCGAGTTCCCAACCTTCAGAAAGACTATTTCTCTTAAATTTTGTCTGTAATCGACCTCGCTGATCTTGTAATTCGTTGGCGAATGCGTTTAAACCATAATAGCGATTCCAACCAGCCGTGATAAATAATTGATCATTGCCAAATGGCTTCAAAACAAATGAACTACGAGGTGCAATATTTGTATTTTGAGTCATTGAATCATAATCAGCTCGTAAGCCTAAACTAGATTGAATAAATGGATTAACATAAATTGAATCTTCGAGATATGCATGCCAACGATCTTGGCGTACATTGATTTGTCCTGCATCATATTTAAATCGTTGCGTTAAATATTGCCCGTCAATTGAATTGCCTTCGTCACAAGCATCATAACGATGACCATCAGAAGCGTAACAGTTTAAGTTTTCAATATTTTTGGAAGCGATAGTAGTTGTGTAATAATTATTAGAAACTTCAGGTCTTTCCCAATACGCTTCATAATGACCATAACCTGCACCCATTTTGAATTGGTGTGATGAGTTCGCAAAGTTTATTGGTTCAAATAGGGCTTTGATTGAGTATTCGAGTTTTTTTTCTTCTTGTGATAATGAACCATAGTTTCCATAAGATTGCGTACTTAAATTAGGATTCCAATTCTTTGTTGAAGATCGATCCCACACATACGCATCCTGCTCTGCCTTTCGCGAGTTTTTTTGTGTTTGATAATTAAGTTGTTGTTCTAACCGAACAGCATTTAATTTATTTTTTAAATTGATATAAATACTTTGACTATCAGATATTTGCGTGTTTTCTGAGTTTAAAAATGTAGCATTGAAGTACTCACCTTTATTTTCAAATAGCTGAGTTCCTATTTTTAATGAGGTTTTATCTGAAGGTGTATAGAAGAGTTCGACACCATAATTGCTCGCAGCACGTGTTTGGTCTAATTCTGCTGGCTCAATAAAATTCGTTTTTAATGGAATTAAGGAATGTCGAAAAGAGCCAAAAGCATTGAAACCTAATTGGTCTGTGAGATTACCATACAGTGTTGCACTGACTCCTTGTTTAGTAAAGAAAGGTTGATTTTTTTCACTGTTGGAGGTTTCAAATTCCTGTTGGCTTTCTGGATCAGGAAAGTTGATTTTAGACCAAGAATCAGATGTATAATCATAGATAATATTACCGTGAATTTTGCCTACCTCAGTTTTTGGTGCGCAGGTTTCTGCACTCACTACACCGCCAGTAAATTCACCATATTCAGCGCTCACATTGCTATCAAGCAGTTTAATATTACAAATCAGGTCTGCATTGACTGCAACAGCTTGACTAGAGCCGAGTAGTTCATTATTTGAGTTCGATGTTGTTGCACCAACAGGGTTAATATTATTGTTGATGCTCATCCCATTTATTAGAAATTTATTTTCATAGGGTAAACCGCCATTGATGCTAATTTCGGCTGGGCTAAGTTCACCTTGTTGTAAGCCACTTTTAAAATTATTACCAAATTGCACATTAGGATTTACTTTTAAAAAATCAGTAATGTTCTTAGAACTATTGGGTGTCTTGTCTATGTCATCCTTCGTATAAAGGGTTTTTCCAACTTCTTGTTGCTCAGTTGCATTCGTTACAATTGTATTGAGTTTGATTGAATCATCATTAGCTGTTGAATTTATTTCTGTGTCATTTGCACAAACTGTAGTTGATAGAATCGTAAGAATGGCTAAATTTAATTTTGATCGTACAAATGACATGATTTAACATTGAGAGAATAAAAACGATAGCGATTATCATTTAATAATACTTATTTCACAATATTAATGAGAATAATTATCAATACTATATTCCGATTAACATAATATAAAAAAGCGATAGTTGAAAATTGGAACAAAAAGCCCCAATACTTTTCAATTAAGATCAATCCACAGGATGATCAAGATTTCTAAAATATTGGGGTATTTAAAGATTTTTACTCTGAAACGAGTGTTTCAAGTAAATGGGGCGCTAATTTATTTAAAATATAGCAGAATAATTCAGCTGTTTTCTGTGTGTCATACAAAGCAGAGTGGGCTTCTTTACCATCAAACTCGATGCCAGCTTGAATACATGATTTAGCCAAAACAGTTTGTCCGAACATCACAGCACTCAAAGTCACCGTATCAAAAACCGAGAAACTATGAAATGGATTTTGATTCTTAGTTCCAGTACGTGCAATTGCCGCTTTTAAAAAACCAAGATCAAAATGAGCATTGTGTCCAACTAGCACAGCATGTGTGCATTGTTGTTGTTTGCGTACCTCATTAATTGCTTTAAACATACGTTTCAGTGCAGACTTTTCATCTTCTGCCATCGCTACACGCATTGGATTAAAAGGATCAATGCCAATGAAGTCGAGTGAGCGACGATCTAAATTTGCACCTTCAAATGGATTGATGTGTGCATGATGCGCTTGACCAGGTACAAACTTTCCAGACTCGTCGTAAATGATTGGAATACATGCTATTTCGAGCAATGCATCAGTATCTGCATTAAAACCAGCTGTTTCCACGTCAACAACCACGGGTAGGAACCCGCGGAAGCGTTGACCGATGACAGGTAATGTTTCAGTGGTCACACTTTTCTCCATTGAATTGTTTTACCTGCATAAAGAGGAATGATCTGTTCGCCATCTAAATATTCAAGGCTTTCAGGAATCACTTGATCTTCTTTGATCAATGTAATGGTTTCAGTATTACGAGGTAAACCATAGAAATCCGCACCAAAGAATGAAGCGAAACCTTCAAGACGTTCAATTTTACCGACTTGATCGAATGCTTGAGCATACAATTCAATTGCAGTTGGAGCGCTATAACACCCAGCGCAGCCACATGCATTTTCTTTCGCATTTTTAGAATGCGGAGCGCTGTCAGTACCTAAGAAAAATTTAGGGTTGCCACTTGTTGCGACTTCTAACAAAGTTTGCTGATGTGTCTGGCGTTTTAAAATTGGCAAACAATAGAAATGCGGTTTAACACCACCAACCAACATGTCATTGCGATTGAATAACAAATGTTGTGGTGTAATCGTCGCTGCCACGTTGCGATCTTGCTCAAGTACAAAATGTGCAGCTTCGCTTGTGGTGATATGTTCTAAAACTAATTTCAATTTTGGAAATTGTTTAAGCAGCGGTGCTAAAACTTCATCTAAGAAACGTTTTTCACGATCGAAAATATCAACATGATGATGTGTTACTTCGCCGTGGAGTAAGAGAGGAACCTGATGTTCTTCAAGTTGTTCAATGACGCTATACACTTTACGTATATCACTAACGCCATTATCAGAATTTGTGGTTGCTCCAGCAGGGTAAAGCTTAATTGCATTTACATATGGAGAGTTTTTAATTTTTTGTACTTCTTCAGGAGAAGTATGATCCGTAAAGTAGAGCACCATACGAGGATCGAATTTTACATTTTCAGGAACATGCGCCATGATTCTTTCACGATAAGCATGTGCTTCTTCCACAGTTTTTACAGGTGGAACTGTATTCGGCATACAGATTGCGCGATGAAATTGCTTCGCCAAATCAGGAACAGTACGTTGAAGTGCTAAACCATCTCTTAAATGAGCGTGCCAATCATCTGGCTGGATTAAAGTGATCGTATTCAAGGCAAGTCTTACTGAAAAAATAACATAGATGATAATCGATATTGCTTGAAATTGATAACGACAAAAGCCGATAAAAGGGGTTTTACATCTATTTGTGCTGATTAATATAAAAATGAAGCATACGTTAGATGAATGAGTCATTATCCATCTAGGGAACAATAATAGATTTTCACGTCCAAATAAAAAACCGCGCTCAAAGCGCGGTTTTTTGGGACTAAACTAAATCTTAGTTTTTGTCTTTAAGTTGTGGAACAGCAGAACCTGTACCTACAGCAAGTAAACCTGCACCAGTATAGATTCCTAACTTAGCGCGAGTATCTGTAATGTCTAGGTTACGCATGGTTAATTGACCAATACGATCCATTGGAGTAAATACAGAATCACCTTTTTCCATGGTTAAGCGTTCAGCTTCATAGGTAAGGTTTTCAGATTCAGTGTTCATGATCGTATAGTCATTACCACGACGAAGTTCTAAAGTCACAGTACCTGTGATTGCTTTAGCAACCCAACGTTGCGCAGTTTCACGAAGCATAAGCGCTTGAGAGTCGAACCAACGACCTTGGTAAAGTAAACGACCTAAACGTAAACCGTTGATGCGGTACTGTTCAATGGTATCTTCGTTATGAATACCAGTCACAAGACGTTCGTAAGCAATATGCAGAAGCGCCATACCCGGAGCTTCATAAATACCACGAGATTTCGCTTCGATGATACGGTTTTCGATTTGGTCAGACATACCTAGACCATGACGACCACCGATACGGTTTGCTTCAAGAATTAACTCAACTGGATCTTCGATACGTTGACCGTTAAGAGCAACAGGGAAGCCTTCTTCGAATGTGATTGAAACTTCTTCAGGTGCGATTTCAACGTCTTCTTTCCAGAATGCAACACCCATAATCGGTTCAACGATTTTGATACCAGCATCAAGATACTCAAGATCTTTCGCTTCGTGAGTTGCACCAAGCATGTTTGAGTCTGTTGAGTATGCTTTTTCTTTTGACATTTTATAGTCAAAACCGTTGTCGATGAGGAACTGTGACATTTCTGCACGGCCACCAAGTTCATCGATAAATGTTTGATCTAACCAAGGTTTGTAAATTTTAAGTGCTGGGTTCGTTAATAGACCATAACGGTAGAAACGCTCAATGTCGTTACCTTTATAAGTAGATCCGTCACCCCAAATGTTGACGTCATCTTCTTTCATCGCGGTAACAAGCATTGTACCTGTGACTGCACGACCAAGTGGCGTTGTATTGAAGTAAGGTACACCACCTGTAGAGATATGGAATGCGCCACATTGAATTGCTGCAATACCTTCTAATGCAAGTTGTAAACGGCAATCCACTAAGCGTGCTTTAAAAGCGCCATAAGCTTCAGCTTTCTTTGGAATAGCATCGTAATCATCTTCATCTGGCTGACCTAAGTTTGCTGTATACGCATAAGGTTCAGCACCTTTTTGTTTCATCCACAATAGAGCTGCAGAAGTATCAAGACCACCAGAGAAGGCAATACCAACTTTTTTGCCTACAGGTACATTCTGTAAGATAGTTGCATTATCAGACATTGTTCATCCTAACGATAGAATATAGGCACCTAGAAAATTGGTAACCTGAAAAATATATTTCTTCAATTGTAGCACTTTTCATTGGTAATTTTTTTTAAAAAAAGATACGTGGTGCAAAAATATTAGAATAAGTAGCAATATTTCGTCGAAACTCAGAAGTAATAGGTAGTGCTTAATCTAATTCATGATTTCTTCTTGAAAATAATACAGCGCAGTTATGAAGATTTTTATGCATCAATTTATTTTATTGCAATTTTTCAAAGCGAACTTAGTGAAAAATATTTTTTTGTAAGTGATTGAATATTAATATCTAATTTCATAGTTGGTAATTTATTATAGAAAAAGACAAAAAATTGCCATAAACAGTTATGAAAAAAGAAGTATAGTTTTATGCAACAAGTTGCAAAGCCCATAAAATAAGGAATTGCCATGACAACTCGCTATGCAAATATATTAAAACCTCTTGATCTTGGTTTCACTACCCTAAAAAATCGTGTCGTGATGGGATCGATGCATACCGGTCTAGAAGATCGTTTTTATAACTATCCTAAATTAGCAGCATATTTTGGTGAGCGTGCTAAAGGAGGTGTAGGTCTCATCATTACAGGTGGTATTTCCCCTAACCGTCAGGGCTGGCTGCTTCCAGCTGGTGGCACAATGAATACCTTAGGTGATGTTGCCCCACACCGATTAGTGACACATGCAGTTCATAAACATGGTGCCAAAATTTTAATGCAAATTTTGCATTCAGGGCGTTATGGTTATCAACCATTTGTGGTTTCTGCAAGCCCAATAAAATCGCCGATCTCACCATTTAAACCACGTCAGATGTCAGAAAAACAAATTCTGGATACGATTCAAGATTATGCGGCTACAGCAAGTATCGCGAAAAAAGCTGGCTATGATGGTGTCGAAATCATGGGATCAGAAGGCTATTTGCTGAACCAATTTATGAGTCGTCATGTCAATCAGCGTACAGACCAATGGGGCGGGGAAATAGAAAACCGTATGCGCTTTGCAGTTGAAATTGTTAAGGCAATTCGCGCGAAAGTTGGCGAAAAATTTATCATTTGTTTCCGTTTATCTATGCTCGATTTAGTTCATGACGGTAATACAATGAATGAAGTGATCACGGTTGCCAAAGCGCTAGAAGAAGCGGGTATCACATTATTGAATACAGGTATTGGTTGGCATGAAGCTCGTGTGCCAACAATTGTAACCTCTGTTCCTCGTGCGGCATTTGTAGATTATACCGCAGAGGTAAAAAAACATGTGTCTGTGCCTGTGATTGCATCCAACCGAATCAATATGCCTGAAACTGCCGAAGCTATTTTGGCTGAAGGTAAAGCCGACATGATTCAAATGGCTCGACCATTATTGGCAGATGCTTTCTGGGTGAATAAAACGGCAACTAATCGTGTTGATGAAATCAATACGTGTATTGCGTGTAATCAGGCTTGTTTGGATCATACTTTCAAAAATAAACGTGCCACATGTTTAGTGAATCCACGTGCAGCCTATGAAACTGAACTGGTTTATTTAAAAACCAAGAAGCCAAAAAAAGTAGCTGTTGTGGGTGGTGGTGTAGCTGGAATGTCGGCAGCGACCGTTGCTGCCAGTCGTGGTCATCAGGTTACTTTATTTGAAGCCACTAATGATGTAGGGGGACAATTCAACTTAGCGAAAGTTGTTCCTGGGAAAGAAGAATTTCATGAAACCATTCGCTATTTTAAAGTCCAAATTGAGCGCACTGGGGTTGAACTTCGTTTAAATACTAAAGTTAATCGTGAACAGCTTGAGCGTGAAGGCTTTGATGAAGTGATTGTTGCGACAGGCGTTGTACCACGTGCATTGAAGATTGAAGGAAGTGATGCACCACAAGTTTTATCTTATGCAGAAGTATTAAGAGGTGCGCCTGTGGGTCAAAAGGTAGCAGTAATTGGTGCTGGTGGTATCGGATTTGATGTGTCAGAGTTTTTATTAAAACCTGAACATCAGCCACAGCCACAACCTTTGGCAGAATGGAAACGTGAGTGGGGAGTTGATCCTGATGTTCAGTATGTTTCTGAAGGTGGTTTACAACCTGCTGAAGTGGATCGTCCAGTTCGCGAAATATATTTATTGCAACGTAAGACAACGCCTTTGGGTATAGGATTAGGTAAAACCTCTGGTTGGGTTCACCGCGCCCAATTAAAAAAACATCATGTGAAAATGTTGCGTGGCGTTCAATACAAATCAGTGAGTGATGAAGGTCTGTGGATCGAAGTTGGTGGACATGATCAATTATTACGAGTCGATACTGTCGTTGTTTGTGCAGGGCAAGAATCTGTTAAAGAGATTATGCCATCAGAGACTGAAACAACTTTAGCGAAATATCACATTATTGGTGGTGCAAAGCTTGCTGCTGAGCTTGATGCTAAGCGTGCGATTCGTGAAGGTGCTGAAATTGCAGCCAAAATTTAATAAATTTGAATCATTTGGTGAAACTATATTCACTTGAATGGTTTGATTGTAATTTTTACTTGTCATGATATGAAAAGCTTCGTATTATGGCGCACATGGAAGCGTGGCAGAGCGGTTTAATGCACCGGTCTTGAAAACCGACGAGGGTGTGAGTCCTCCGTGAGTTCGAATCTCACCGCTTCCGCCAAATTCAAAAAGCCCTGACATTTGTCAGGGCTTTTTTTATTCTATATATTCAAGCTTTTTATTCGAGTGTTTAATCACCAAACTTATTTGGGATGACCAGTAACCTTTTTTTGTGTTGATCATCTTCAACCAGTCTGACTTCAGCATCTAAGTTATAGAGTTGATGAACTAATTGCTTTGTTAAAACATCTTCTGATTTTCCTTGTGCAATGATTTGACCATCTTTCATGGCAACTAGAAAATCGGCACAGCGTGCAGCAGTGGCTAATTCATGTAGAACCATCACTATGGTTTTACCTTGTGAGGCTAGAGAGCGGACTAAATTTAAAATATCGGATTGATGACCGATATCGAGCATACTGATCGGTTCATCTAAAAGAATTAAAGGGGTCTGTTGTGCGAGGACCATTGCGATCCATGCACGTTGACGTTGACCTCCTGATAGATTGCTTAAATTTTGATTTTTTAATTCGCTTAAATGGGTCGCAGACAAGGCGTCATCAATCGCTTTTTGGTCTTCGATGTTCAGTCGTTTAAACCAACCTTGATGTGGAAAACGACCGAAGCGTACTAACTGCTCAACTGTCATGCCGTTGGGTGCAGTTACATGCTGTGGAAGTAATGCAAGTTGTTTAGCGAGCAACTTTTTACTGAGTATATTCAGTTGATTTTTTTCCCAAATGACTTCGCCTTGATCATATGGATGAATTTGAGCAATACATTTTAACAAGGTCGATTTTCCACAGCCATTTGGACCAATGAGGACGATGACTTGACCCTGCTGAAATTCAGCATTGATACCCTTCAAAACTTGATGATGATTATATCCAGCACTTAATTGATTGATGATTAAACTCATGTACGACTCATACTTCTAGAATGACGATATAACAACCACAACAACAGTGGACCACCAACCATGCCACTAATAATGCCTGCGGGAATTTCGACAGGGGCAAGCAAATTTTTTCCAAGTAAATCAGCACTTAAAACCATTAATGCACCAATACACATGGTTTGGAAAATCGGAAATAAATGATGAGGAAATGATTTAAATGCGATGATTGGTGCGGCAATAGCCACGAATCCAATGGGGCCCGCAATACTGACAGCGGTCCCAGCGAGAAACGCAGCAATAATAATGAGCATCAGTCTAATTTTAGGTAAGGGTTCTCCTAGACTATCAATGACAGAATCAGGGAGAACCATTGCACTAAATAGTCGCCGCCACAGCACAATAATACTGACAAGCAGCATGATAAAAATCGAAGTTGGTAGCAAGATGCTGTAGCTTCGACCAATCAAACTACCACTACTAAAAATTAAAATATTACTGGTGTGCATTACTGGCAGTGTCGCAAGGATAAGGTCAAAACTGGCTTTCATGAGTGTTGCAATTCCGACCCCGATGACCAAAATACGATACCCCTGTGTTCCTACGCCGCCTGAAGCAATTAAAATAAAAAAAACACAGAAGATCGCACCCACTAATGCTTGCCACCATTGACCTAACATACTAGAACTTGAGTGGAGAATGGTGAATGCCAAAGCAAGCACTGCACTGTCACTGATACCAAAAACATCTGGGCTCGCAAGAGGGTTTTTGGTGATAATTTGAAGAATGAGACCAGATAAGGCGAGTGCAGCGCCAATCAATAAGGCTGCCAAAAGTCGTGGTAATCTAATCTTTTCAACGAGAAGTTGATGTGGAGCTGACGCATTGCCTGTCAATACATTCCATAGCGTATTCAAATTTAATGTGATTTCACCGTACATCAGGCTAAATAAACTAAGTGATATCAGTAGAATCGCAATGATTATCCAAGCCTTTATCACTGATTTTTGTTTTAAACGATTCAACAGAGAATACATATTATTTCTCCGCTTGAATGATATTTTGTAAGTTATTTTGACGTACCATCCATATCAAAATAGGTGCACCTAATAAGGCTAAAAGAATACTGACAGGGGCTTCGAAAGGTTGCACGACTGCACGTGCGATGATATCCGCGATCAGCAACAACAACATGCCAAATAGTCCGCTATAGATGAGTTGTTTCTGAATACTCTGAGCACCAATAGCTCGTGCAAAGTAAGGTGCAATCAAGCCTAAAAAGGCAATTGGTCCTGTTAATGCAACGGCACTTCCAGTTAATAAAACCACAGCTAAAATGCACAATGCATCAAGTAGTTTCGTATTTAAGCCTAAGCTATTCGCCAGTTGATCACCAACTAAGCTAAGACCCAGGGGGCGTATCACCAATATAGCGATGATGAGTCCGATCGCCATTAAAATTAGTGCAAGACCGAGATATTGAATATCAACGCGATTGAGCGAACCTAAAACCCAAAAACGATAGTCATCTAAACCATTTTGGAAACTCAGAAGAATGGCAGCCATAAAACCTTGGAATGTACTGGTGATTGCCAGTCCAGCCAAAACTAAACGTGTAAGTGAGCTTTGATCTGCCATTTGACGAGGGGTGATGGCAAAGACCAATAAGGCACTCACTAATGCACCAATCAGCGCCCAAAAAAATAGTCCTATGGTATCCATTTGAAGAACAATGGCCAAAACAATGGCAAGAGATGCGCCACTATTAATTCCGATTAATCCACTATCAGCCAAAGGGTTTTTAAGCAAGTTTTGAAGGATGACGCCTGAGATCGCTAATGCTAATCCGACACTCACCGCCGCAATAGTACGTGGAATTCTTATTTCCAATAGGGGAGTGATTGGTTCTAACGACCATTGACTTAGTGCCTGAAGAATAAGTTGCAAACTGTCTGTAAAGTAGGGCTGACCAGCGCCGTACGCGATCGACAAAACAGCGCAACATAAAATAATCAAGCTAAGCACGATTCCCATCAGCGGGAATCGGTCAAGTACAGTTGTAGCATTCGTCAGCATGTTAATTATGGAGATGCTTCATTACATCATCAATGGCATGTCGAGCAGCATGTGGTCCACCTATGCCAGTCCACATAGATGCATCAACCACGAAATAATGCTTGTTTTTTGCAGCATTAAGACGTTGGAATTCTGGTAATTTTTCTAGTTCTGCCAGTTGCTTTTCCGAGTTTAGATGACTGCCAATGATGAGCCAGTCTGCATCAATTTGATCAAAACGCTCTCGACTGATTGGAGGCGTATGGCTTGCACCTGGTTGTTGCTGATGTTGAGGTCGTGTTAAGCCAATATCTTTTAAAATTTGGCTCGCAAATGAATCATTTAACATATACACAGGTCCATTGGCTGTCCAACGAATGACACTGACTGATTGACCTTGTTGAGCATGTAATTTCTGTTGAGCTTCTTGCGCATATTGATCGTACGCTTCTAGAGCTTTTTGGGCTTGTTGTTCTTTGTTTAATAAATGAGCTACCTTTTTGAAACTGTCTTTCCATGGCTCTCCGCGTGCAAAACTGACTGCAGTGGGTGCAATCTGCTGCAATTGATTAATCATTTGTGTATCAATCATGCTTCCAGCAATAATTAAGTCAGGTTGTAACGTGAGAATTTGTTCCATGCTCGGTTGTCCAAAGTTACCGACGGAGGCGATCTGTTGTGTTTCATTTTTGAGGTAATCTGGAAAATTACTTTGACCTCGAACATAACTACTGCCTATAGGTTTTATTCCAAGCGCAATAGCACTATCCAAATCAAGTTCACTTAAAACCACAACACGTTGTGGCTGAACAGGAATCGTAACTAGACGACCTAAAGCATCTTCAATTTGTCGTGTCGTATTTATTTGAGATTCAACCGTCGCTTTACTGTCTCGTGAAGAAGGTTCATTCGACTGAGAACATGCTGTGAAGAGAGTGATAGCACTCAATATAATTGCAATTTTATATTTCATATCTTTCTACATATTTCATTAAAATAATTCTATTCACTTATTCAACGGCATCCATCACTTGATGGCGTTCCTCATGATAAGCCTCTTCGTTGTGACCTTGCTTCCAATAAGGCACAGCATATAAATTGCTTTTGGGTAGCTGAAAGTTTTGTCTCAGTATTTTACGAAGTTCAACCACCGTTGAATTTTCACCCGCCAGTGATACTGAAATATCTTTATTTTTCCAGTCTAAGTTTTGCAAAGAATGACGGATGTTATTATTCAATTCATGAGGGCCTTTGCACCAATGAAGCTTAATGTGTTCAGGTTTATTCAGATGTATTTGGTCTGAATCATCTTCGATTTCGATCCAAACTTCACCATGAGCGTCTTTTGGTAATTGTCCAAGCGAGGCAGCGATCATCGGGATTGCTGAAAGATCTCCAACAAAAATCCAATATTCTGCATCGATTTTAAAACGTGCTGGTCCTCCTGGACCGGCTAGACCTAACAGATCACCTGGACTCGCATGCTTTGCCCAATCAGCCGCTATACCAAAATCTTCATGTCTTACAAAATCGATGACTAAAAGTTGCTGTTCTTCATCGAAATCTCGAACAGTATATGTCCGCGTAATTGGTTTCTTTCCATTTGGCCACGTAATTTTGCCTAAAGAATTTCGAAACGGGAGGTCAGGTGCTTGTTGATCAGGGTTAGGAAAAAACAATTTGATGTGCGCACCACCATCACATTTTGCATAACCTGTGAAATCTTCACTTTTAAACCTAATACGCTGTAAATGAGTGGAAATTTGTTCTGTTGAATGGACAGAAATATGTCGAGCTAGAGGAGGAGATTGTGTCGTCATTATTTAATCTTCTGTACTTATCAATGGAGTGAAGATCGTCGATACAGTAATACATGCGTCAGTCGACAGATTTGAATGGTTATTAATCTAAATCAAACAAATTAAATTTGCAAATGATAATCATTATATTTAATAATCTTTTTGTGCCAAAGTGTAATCACAAAATATGAAGGTTAGGATATTTTGTAAAGCTTTGATTTTATAATGAAAATTAAATGTATGCGGTTGTCTTATGCAAATCAATGAATCCCATGATCTATTAACTCGTGCACAACACAGTATGTGGAAAGGACATCATTATCATGGCAGTTATCCTTTTCATACGGCGGAGTGGTTGGTTATTGAGGGACCATTAGATCGAGAGCTTTTTCAAAAAGCAGTTTATCTCACATTAAAGGAAGCTAAATCGCTTCATTGGCGAGCTTTAGTTCAGGGCGAACACGTCTATCGAGTAGATGATGTGACGATACGGAAACCTAGCTTCGTTGATTTATCTCAGCTTGATGAAGAGGAAATTTTAGCGTGGGCTGAAAAAGAAGTAGAACCAGCATTTAATTTAGAATCGGGTCATTTATATGATTATGTATTTGCACACTTAGGTGAGCAAAAGTATGGATTATTTTTTAAAGCGCATCACGTTGCATTAGATGGCTACGCTTACGGACTGATGATTAGCCGATTTATTGATTATTATCAATCTCTCAAAAATGGTACTGAATTAAAAATTAAAGGGTTCGATCATTATGAAAAGTTTATTGTAGAAGAACAGCACTACCTTCACTCTGAAAAAGCTAAAAAAGATTTAGACTTTTGGAAGGCTAATTTTTCGTATGAAAAAGCCCCTAAGAAACGACTTAAACGAAAATTAAAAGAACCATTTTCACAAGGGCCACGTTATGAAGAGGTAATTGATTGGCCTACACAGCTACAATTAAATGCATTAGCAACTGAATTAAAATTGCCCAGTGCTCTTATCGTTATGGCGGTAATGATGAGTTATTTAATGAAACAGTCTAAAGATCCTCAACAATGCTTTGGGGTACCTTTTATGTCTCGGTTGGGTACTTCATCTATGCGTATTCCGTGCTTAGTCATGAATATCCTGCCATTAAGGTTGGGCATTACTGGACAGGAAAACTTAAAAGAAATCATTTTATTATTAACGAAAAGGTTTGCCGAAATTCGACCGCATCAGCAAAGCTATTTTGAGCAAATGCGATTTGTATTAGAAGATTTTGATCCCTATGAAAATATCTTATTTGGACCTATTGTGAATTGGATTCCTTATCCTTTACCTGAACATTTCGAAGGATGTAAGTTAACAAAAACAACCATATCCGCTGGCCCAATTGAAGACTTTGATACCGCGATTACCAATAAGTTTGTTAATGGTATTGAGCGTTTGTATCTCGCTGTTGACGGACATAAAGAACTTTATGATGTGCCGAGTCTCAAAGCTTATTGGTATGATTTTATGGAGATGATGAAAACTTGGTTAGCTCAACCAGAACTTGTTTTTGAACAACTTCAAATTCATAAACCACTGCCAGAATAGTCTGGCAGCTTATCCTTTGAATGGGCAATAGGGCTGTTACACGCCTAAAGTTGCTCCACCATCAACCACCAATTCGTGCATTGTGATTTGACGTGCTTGATCTGAAAGTAAAAACATCACGGCATTGGCAATATCTTCAGCCTCAGCAATCTTTTGCAATGGAATACCATTTCGGAATTGTTCTAGATTTCCGTTGACAATGCCTGCAGGAGGGCGATCCTCAGTCCATAGTTGTTTTTGCATTTGTGTAAGGGTTGAGCCAGGTAAAACTAAGTTACAGCGAATATTGTGAGGCGCGAGTTCCAACGCGAGATTTTTAAAATAGTGACTCACTGTAGCTTTGGTCGTTGCATACAAACCCATATTCATTCTTGGAATGAGGGCTGCATTTGAACTGATGCTCACAATAGCACCTTCTCTTTGCGGAATCATTTGGTGAGCGACCCAACGACTAAGTTCGGCAGGGCCAATGAAATTTATCGACAAATTCTCATGCCATTGCTCAACAGATGTATTTAATAAAGATCCCATTTCTAAGACCCCCACAGCATTCACTAACCCCGTGATCGTGCCTTTAAAAAGTATAGAATTTTCAATGTGCTGAATAATCTCATTGGTCTTACGAATGTCACAGCTGATGTGGTCTAGATGGTTGAGTGATGCTTCAGGAATTAATTTAAAAAGTTCCCATTGATTGATGTCATCAATCCGATCAATTGCGATGACTTGATGATCCTTCTGCAATAGTTGACGACAAATTTCAGCACCAATTCCTCTGGCTGCACCCGTCACGATATATAAACCCATTTAAGTATCCTTTAATTTTATTAACAAATTGAAACGATAATCATTTTCAATTGGGAATAATAATTATTATATTGGTTGCGTTCAACTCCTAGAGGTTGTCCTTTTGTGAATGTTGAAAGTTTGATGCACGCAGTGTGAACAGATAATCGTGAGAACAAATATGTTGCCAATAGAACCGTCAGTTTTTCAAAATATGATAGGCATAAAAAAGGAAGAGTTAATTGAGGAAGATCAACCTGGCTTCGTGTTCGCAACGCCAACGGGGACCATTTCAAGTAAAAAGTTAGTTGAACATATCGAATTTGATCGAGCTTCTCATTTAAATTTTAATCAGCAGCAAGCACAGTGGCTCGAACAAGCAAAATCTGCACTACAAAAAAAAATCGAATTAACAGCGAATAAAGATCTTATTTTGGTCGGGAGCTTGCCTTTTGATCATCGAGATTTACCAGAAATATCGATTGCGGAAGCAAAAAACACATTTGTAAATGAGCGCATTGATCAATCGGCTCAGTCTTCTCTTGATGATCAAGTACAAGCGACTCTCATCCCAACACAAGAGGAATACATTGCTGGAGTCGTTAAATTGGTTGAATTGATGAAGTCATCACCGCTAGAAAAAGCAGTATTGGCTCGGGCAATTGATCTTAAAACCCAACACAAAATTAATATTATTGATTTATTTTACCAGTTGTTGGCCTCTAATCCTGATGGCTACACATTTGCATTGGCCCAAAACCCCAAACAATCTGGTTGGTTTATGGGGGCAAGTCCAGAGCTTCTCGTTGCGAAGCAAAATGAATATTTGTTTAGCCACCCAGTTGCAGGAACATTAGCACGTCATTCAGATCCAACACTGGATCAACAACAAGCTGAAAAATTGCTTGCTTCGCAAAAAGATCAGCATGAACACGCCGTCGTCATCGAAGCCATTGCAGATCAACTCTCTCCCTTGTGCAAAACGCTTAATATCCCAAAATCACCTTCACTGATTAAAACAGAGGCGGTTTGGCACTTGGCGACCAAAATTCAGGGAACGTTGAAAGATCCAGAGCAACATATCTTTGATGTGGTCTCAATTTTACATCCAACGCCAGCAGTCTGTGGACAACCAGCCCCTATGGCTCGCCAGTTGATTTCGGAACTAGAGCCTTTTAACCGTAACCTTTTTGCTGGAACCATGGGGTGGTGTGATGCCCCAGGGAATGGTGCTTGGGCAGTGAATGTACGTTGTGGGCGTATCTTTGACCATTATGCGCGTCTTTATGCGGGTGCAGGAATTGTTGAAGCTTCACAGCCGACCAGTGAACTGTCAGAAACCATCGTGAAATTTAAAACGATGTTAAATGCATTGGGTTTAGATTCTCAGCACTTAAATCATGGGGGAATAAAATGAATGCGAATGTAAATGACGAGTCTTTACTCTGGGATGGCATCGTTCCATATCCAGAAGAATTCGTAGAGCGGTACATTCAAAAGGGTTATTGGAAAGGTCAAACCATTTCAGAGTTTTTTCAAGAATCAGCCCAGAAATTTGCCAATCAGGTGGCATTGATTTGTGGTGATCGCCAGTATTCTTATCAAGAGCTGTATCAAAATATTGAACAATTTGCAGTCTTCTTGACTAAACAAGGCTATGGGCTGGCAGATGCTGTTGTGATTCAAATGCCAAATATAGCAGAGTTTTTTATTGCTTATTTTGCAGCTTTGCGAATAGGGATGCGACCAGTGATGAGTTTACCAGCACATCGTCATGCCGAAGTAAGTCATTTTATTCAGCAAACAGATGCCAAATTGTATATCTGTGCAGATAAGCATCTAGGTTTTGATTACAGATCCTTAGCGCAAGAGTGCCAGCGCAGATGTCCGACTTTACAGCAAGTGATTGTCGTTGGTGATGCAGGCGATTTTGATCCTTGGCCGAATCTTGCATCGTTTAAAAATCATATGGTTTCAAAGCCCAAAATAACGGCTCGCCATGTGGCTTTTTTTCAACTTTCAGGGGGCAGTACTGGCACACCGAAACTTATACCACGAACACATGATGACTATTTGTATAGTGTTCGTGCCAGTACAGATATTTGTGAGCTTGATACAGCAAGCCGTATGCTTATGGTGCTTCCAGTAGCACATAATTTCAGTATGAGTTCGGCTGGTTCATTGGGTCTATTTTATGCAGGTGGAACACTTGTTTTAGCGAAAGATCCTTCTCCCCAAACTGCATTTCCACTCATTGAAGCGCACCATATTACGCATGTTGCTCTTGTCCCTGCATTAGCAGCAACATGGGCTGAAGCAGTTCAAAACGGCGCAACAAATATTTTTAAGAAATTAACGGCTTTACAGGTCGGTGGGGCAAGGTTGCCAGATGCTTTAGCTGAAAAGTTGATTGATCAATACCACTGCCGATTACAACAGGTATTTGGTATGGCAGAAGGCTTGGTGAATTACACGCGTTACGATGATCCGAAAGAAGTCATTATAGGTACCCAAGGTTCCCGTATAAGTCCAGATGATGAAATAAAAATCGTCGATGAGGAGGATCACGAGCTGCCATTGGGTGAGGTGGGGCATCTTTTAACTCGCGGCCCTTATACCATTAGAGGTTATTATCGGGCTTCAGAACATAATCGAAGTGCTTTTACCTTAGATGGATTTTATCGCACTGGTGATTTAGTACGATTAACGCCAGAAGGCAATATTATTGTTGAAGGACGAAGTAAGGAACAAATTAATCGTGGCGGTGAAAAAATCGCGACGGAAGAAGTCGAACAGGTTTTAAATCAACACCAACAAATCATCTTATCTGCCTTGGTTGCACAACCAGATCCAAAGTTAGGAGAAAAAAGTTGTGCATTTATTCAATGGCGACCTAACGATCAAGATGCATCAGAAACAAGGCTGAAACTGCAAATTAGACAATTCGTTCAAGCATACGGTCTGGCGACCTATAAGATCCCAGATCGCATCGAATTTATTGAAGAAATGCCTTATACGGCATTGGGCAAAATCGACAAGAAACAACTCAGAAAACGCCTCACCGAAGACACGATTTAACTAAGGAAATAAAATATGGCAATCCCACGTATTGCAAGTTATCCCATGCCATCTGCTCAAGATTTTCCAGTTAACAAAGTTGATTGGACTTTAGATGCGTCACGGTCGGTTTTATTGGTACATGATGTTCAGCAATATTTTTTAGATTTTTACGATCAGACCCAAGCGCCCATTCCCACATTAATCCGAAATTGTAAAGCCCTTATTGATCAGGCACATGCACTAGGAATTCCAGTCTATTACACCGCACAACCTGGAGATCAGACGCAAGAACATCGTCAACTATTAACGGATTTTTGGGGTAAAGGTTTGTCAGCTGATCCAGCATTGACCAAAATTATTGATCCACTTCAACCAAAAAATGAAGACACCGTGCTGACAAAATGGCGCTATAGCGCATTTAAAAAAAGTGATTTTGAGCAGCAAATCAAACAAGCCAATCGCGATCAATTAGTGATTTGTGGAGTATATGCCCATATTGGTTGCTTATTAACAGCTGCCGAAGCATTTATGCTGGATATTCAAGCGTTTATGGTGGGTGATGCCTTGGCGGATTTTAGCCGAGAAGAACATGATCTTGCACTAAAGTATGCGACTGGGCGCTGTGCAAAAGTCATGGATACTCAGACTGTGATTAACGCCTTAGGTCAGGGGCAATGATCATGAATGAATTAAGCATGCTTGAGTTAAAAAATATGGTCGCACATCAATTGAATTTACCTGTAGATGAAATTCAGCAGGAAGATAATTTATTTATGTTAGGACTTGATTCAGTCAGTCTTATGACGCTGGTTGGATTGCTACGTGAAAAAGGCTTTCAAATTGAATTTCAAGATCTGGTGGAGGAGCCAACGTTGAATGAATGGAGTGATCGTCTTAAATTGAATAGAGATTAATGTAAGACTAATGTGCATACCTTGAAAATCAACACATGCACAATCAACGGCCCTAGCCAAAGTACTTATAGCCAAAGGCCATTTTCGTTAAATTATTCGCTAACGTGAGTGGATCTTACATGCAATTAGAAAAATACTATTCTGATCAACAATGGAAAAAAATCCAAAATTTTGCCGAAACAAAGCAAAGCCCTTTTTTAGTTGTTGATTTAGATCAAGTGCAAACTCAATTTATTGAGTTGCAAAATAGCTTTCCAAAGGCCCATATTTATTATGCAGTGAAAGCAAATCCAGGTCGTGAAATTATTCATAAACTTGATCAACTTGGCTCATATTTTGATATTGCATCAATTTATGAGTTAGACAAAGCGCTTGAATGTGGAATTCATCCAGATCGTATTTCATACGGTAATACTATTAAAAAAGCTTCAGACGTTGAATACGCTTACCGAAAAGGAATCCGTTTATTTGTTACCGATGCGGAAGCAGATCTCGCACAAATTGCCGAATTCGCACCGAACTCTAAAGTCTTTGTCAGGGCAATGGTAGAGTCGGGAGGTACAGCAGATTGGCCACTTTCACGTAAATTTGGATGCCATCCAGATATGGCGGTTGATTTAATGGTGAAAGCTAGACAATTGGGTTTAATACCCTTTGGCGTGTCATTCCATGTCGGTAGTCAGCAACGTGATGTCACTGTATGGCGTTCAGCTTTAACGGTAGTGAAGCAAATATTTAATACTTTGAAAGACCAATACGGTATCAGTTTACAATTAATCAATTTGGGTGGTGGTTTCCCAGCACATTACTTAGCTGATGTTGACAGTATTCAGAGTTATGCGCACGAGATTCAACGCTATCTTGATGAACACTTTGATGATCAGGTGATATTATTTTTGGAGCCAGGCAGATCGTTGGTGGGTAATGCTGGTGTGATTGTTTCAGAGATTGTTCTTATCGCCAATAAATCAGCACATGATGATAAACGATGGGTCTACACGGATGTGGGCGTCTTTAATGGACTAATTGAAACTTTAGGTGAAATGATCAAATATCCTATATATACACCTAAAATGCATTCAGCACATGAACATTCAAGTGTTGTGCTTGCAGGACCGACCTGTGATTCAACAGATATCATGTATGAAAAAGTGCCTTATCAGTTACCTAAAAACTTGAGCATTGGAGATCGACTTTATTGGTTAAGTACTGGAGCTTATACAACCTCTTATGCTTCGGTCGAATTTAATGGTTATCCACCTTTAAAAACGTTCTATTTAGATTGATTTAAGGAATGGTGCTATGTGGTTGGTAGTCAGTCGCTCAAGCTGTGAGCCACATAGCCTAACCCTCCCAGAAGCGTTATCATAATGCTAAAATCTTGATGGGTAGGCTCATGAAAATCGTTGCAGATGAAAATCTCGCATTCACAGATTATTTCTTTTCAGAATTTGGCGATATTGATAATAAAGCTGGTCGTACCTTAAAGCATGACGATGTGGTCGATGCTGAAGCCTTATTAGTACGTTCTGTGACGAAAGTGAATTCTGCGCTCATTCAAAATACTGCATTGACCTTTGTGGGTAGTGCAACGATCGGCACAGATCACTTGGATATTCCAGCAATTGAACAGCAAAATATTCAATGGTCAAATGCTGCAGGATGTAATGCCCAAGCTGTTTCTGAATATGTTATTACGGCGTTATTAGCTCTAAATCCTCATTTGCTAGATGCAGAACAAGATTTCACTTTAGCCATTATTGGACTGGGTAATGTCGGTTCTCGACTCGCACATATGGCGAAACTATTGGGATGGAACGTCATCGGGGTTGATCCTTTTGTACAAAGAAAAAATATTCAGCAAGTCACTTTAGATGAAGTTTTCTCGAAAGCAGATGCAATTTCTATCCATGTGCCATTAACCACTTCAGGGATGCATGCAACCCGACATATGTTTAATGCTGAGACCTTAAAAAAGCTTAAACCATCTACAATTTTAATTAATTCTGCCCGTGGTCCAGTCATTGAAGAACAGGCTTTGATTGCAGATATTCGAGCAACAGGTCGTAAAGTTGTACTAGATGTCTTTGAGCATGAACCAGTCATTACGGAAGAGTTACTGGATCTTGTGCAATTGGTGACACCTCATATTGCGGGGTATAGTCTTGAGGGTAAAGCGCGTGGTACCCAGATGATTTATGATGCTTTCTGTCAGCATTTCGGCCATCAACCTTCAAAACAGTTCGAAACCCAATTGCCTACATGTGAACAATATTTTAACAATAGTGATCTCAAGCACACGCTGAAAACTCAATTAAACCATATCTACGATATCTTTAGAGATGATCAGAACTTAAGAGCATGCCTCAAAGATGGGAAAGTAGATCAAGCCTCATTTGATCAATTACGCAAAACATATCCATTACGTCGTGAATGGGCTGCTCATGGAGGGCCTCAGGCATGACTGACTCTCTGAGCTATCTACCAACTTGCGATTTTGCTGCCATGAAAGCCAGAGCGAGGATGTATCAACAGATTCGCCAATTTTTTTTAG
Source organism: Acinetobacter sp. ANC_7504 (assembly GCF_056779995.1). Taxonomy (NCBI): domain Bacteria; kingdom Pseudomonadati; phylum Pseudomonadota; class Gammaproteobacteria; order Moraxellales; family Moraxellaceae; genus Acinetobacter; species Acinetobacter sp. ANC_7504. Next base: position 132,897 of record NZ_JBWYIZ010000001.1, read on the forward strand.
AACGTGATGTTTTGGAAGTGGAAACTCCAATTTTGTCTCATGCTGGAGTAACCGATGTCCACTTGGCGTCAGTTGAGGCAAGTCGTCATGTGCATGGTCATTTGAAAAAGCACTATCTTCAAACTTCACCAGAATTTGCCATGAAACGCCTGTTGGCAGCAGGAGTAGGGCCAATTTATCAAATCTGTAAAGTTTTTCGTGATGATGAACATGGCCGTAAACATAACAGTGAATTTACCATGCTTGAGTGGTATAGACCTTATTTTAGTCTCAAAGACTTAATGTTTGAAGTTACAGATTTACTCAATGTCACTTTGGCACATCGTTTTGGCGAAGTGCGACCTACGATTTTAAGTTATAAACATGCATTTATAGATCGCTTAGATCTCAACCCACTTAAATCCACATTAAAGGAATTAAAGGATTGTTGTAATCGTGTTGGGTTAAATCTAGATCTGGGTGATGATCGTCTAGGTTATATCGACTTGTTATTTTCGCATATGGTGGAACCGAGCTTAGGTTTTGATACGCCTGTATTTTTAACAGATTTTCCACCAGAACTTGCATCTCTTGCAAAAACTCGAGTTGATGAAGATGGGGAATTGGTTGCAGCACGTTTTGAGCTTTACATTGAGGGCTTAGAGTTAGCAAATGCTTATGATGAGTTGATTGATGCAGATGTATTGCGTTCCCGTTTTGAAGCTGATAATGCTGAACGCGAAAAATTAGGCTTAGATGTTATGCCAATAGATGAAAATCTCTTAGCCGCATTGCCTAAAATGCCAGAATGCTCAGGTATCGCATTAGGAATCGATCGTTTACTGATGGTGGCAACAGAGAAAATGAAATTAGAGCAAGTGATTACATTTCCTGCTGATCGCTCATAAGTTTTTTTATCCTCAGAATAAAGGACGATCTTGAGGAGCTAATATTTTGACAAATGTCGTGCTATACGCTTTAAAACCGTGATTTAAATAAAACTGATGTGTAGGTAATCGTTCAGCACGATTACCACTACTGACCACAATTTTTTGAATACCTTGTTGACTGGCTATATGTTCAACGTGAGCCAACAGTTTTTGACCAATCCCTTTATCGCGATGCGCCTGATCTACAATGAGTACTAGAATGCGAAAATACGGATCAGTACATTCCCATGATATTTCTTCAACAAAACCAATATATGCGACAACTTGTCCATGATCGATAAATACTAGGGTTGTATAACGCTCCTGAGCTTGCAACCTCATTAAACGTTCTTTCATAACTTCTGTTCGAGTTGGATAGCCAAGTTGGGTAGTCAATTCAGCGATCGCTGCAACATCATGGTTTAAATTTACAGGTTTAATCAGCATTGTCGTGGCTCTTGAAACATGGTTTATAAGTATGAATTGAAGTATGTTTAAATAATTTAATCTTTCATGTATTTTGTTTAGATAAATTTAATATTTTATCTTTTAATATTGGATTTAATTCATCTTTCCGATTTGAAGATTTAAAACAATAATCATAGGCGACTATATGTCTTTTTCTATATTTTTATCTTTTGTAATTTATACAATTGTGACATCCATAACACCGGGACCTAACAATTTGATGGTCGCAACCTCAGGAGTGAACTTTGGACTCCGTGCGACTTATGGACACATTTTAGGTGTAGCGATCGGTTTTGGGGTCATGGTGATTTTGGTTGGTTTAGGAATTGGTACATTACTGAGTCAAAATCAATTGGTTTACGAAATTCTAAAGTTGATCGGTATTGCTTATTTAATCTATTTAGCGATTAAGATTGCTCAATCAGGCTCAGTTGAATTAGATAAAACTCAAGCGAAACCCATTACTTTTTTGCAAGCTGCATTATTTCAATGGGTCAATCCAAAAGCTTGGATTATGGCAATGGGCGCGGTGACGACTTATTTAGCTGCAGGCAGTGAATTTTATTGGTATATCATTTTGGGCGTTGTGTTTGGTGTAGTCTGTATTCCATGCACGGGAGCTTGGGGAATACTCGGAGAAAAGTTACAAACTTTGGTGCGTACGCCACAGCATCTAAAAATCTTCAATTACAGTATGGCGCTATTATTAGTGGCTTCGATCATTAAGCCGATGATTGATTCTTTTAAATATTTTCAACAAGCATTCTTTTAAAATAGGATTACCTCCTGAGCTTCAGGAGGTAAATATTATGCATTTACAATGGATTGATGTTTTTCTCGGTGCGTTGCCAAAGCCTCGATTCTTTTTTGTATCAGCATTTCACCAATATCAGGGCCTTTGATCTCAGGCGGTAAATCAGATGCTTTAATTGAACGAACAATCTGAACTGCATCTAATACATATTTTGCTTGAGGATATTCACGGTCTTCAAGACCTAAGCGACCTTTGGCATCACATTCACAGGCTTGTACAAAAGCCTCAACACGTTCAGGACGGCGTAATACATCTAAACGTTGTAATAGACGCCAAAGTGTTCCTGGTTTTAATGTAAACGCCTGATGGCATTTAAGATGTTCTTTGCACACAGCAATTGCCAATTGTTTAGTTTGGGTCGGAACTTTAAGACGTTCACATAAATCAGTCACGGGCTGAACACCACGTTCCTCATGCATGATATGGCGAGGTAACTCATCTTTAGGCGTGAGTGCTTTACCCAGATCATGCACTAATACCGCGAAGCGTACATCCATCGAATAGTCTGCTTTACAAGCTTGTTGTAATGACATCAAGGTATGAATACCACAGTCAATTTCAGGATGGTATTCAGGACGTTGTGGGACACCAAATAATGCTTCGATTTCTGGAAAGAGGATTTTGAGAGCATCACACTGGCGAAGGACTTCGAAGTAAATATCAGCATCACGTTCCATTAAGGCACGAGAAGTTTCTTTCCAAACACGTTCAGGCGTAAGCGCTTGCAATTCACCAGAATCAGCCAAATTTTTCATTAAGGCTATGGTTTCTGCAGCTACTTTAAAACCATACTGATGATAGCGAGCTGCAAAACGGGCAACACGCAATACTCGTAGTGGATCCTCTGCAAATGCATCAGAAACGTGACGTAAAATGCGTTGATTCAAATCTTGAAAACCATGATAAGGGTCGAACAACTCACCATCTTCATTCATGGCCATTGCATTTATGGTCAAATCACGACGAATTAAATCATCTTCAAGGGTTACCGAGGGATCGGTAAAAAATTCAAAGCCATGATAACCATGCCCAGATTTACGCTCAGTACGAGCGAGGGCGTATTCATCTTTAGTTTCGGGATGTAGAAATACAGGAAAATCTTTACCAACAGGTTGGAAACCTTGGTTTAAAAGTTGTTCTGGTGTTGCACCGACAACGACATAATCTTTTTCATGATAGGGGTGTCCGAGCAACTGATCTCGCACTGCGCCGCCTACTAAATAAACTTGCATAAAAAACCTCTATTCTTAGCACCATCATGCATCAGAATAGAGGTTTTCTCAAGTCACAAAACGTGCCCTAAATGAAGGATTAGAGCGCGTTTTTTTCCTCTTCTTGAATTTCTGCAACAGTTAATGCAGTCATATTCACAACACGGCGCGTAGTTGCTGTCGGTGTTAAGATATGAACTGGCTTAGCCGCACCTAATAAGATTGGACCAATTGTTACATTATTTCCTGAAGTTGACTTCAACAGGTTGAATGAAATATTTGCAGCATCTAAATTCGGCATAATCAATAGATTCGCAGAACCTTTGAAGCGCGAGTTCGGGAATGCAAAGCTACGGATATTTTCATCAAGTGCTGCATCTGCATGCATTTCACCTTCAACTTCAAGTTCAGGTGCGATTTCAGAAAGGATTTCATACACTTTACGCATTTTTTGAGCGCTAGGATCAGTCTGATCAGAACCAAAACTTGAGTGCGACAACAATGCTACACGTGGAGTAATACCGAAACGACGGACTTCATCTGCTGCTAATATAGTCATTTCAGCAAGCTGTTCAGCCGTAGGGTTACGATTGATGTATGTATCTGCAATGAACAAGTTGCGATCTTCGAGCATCAACGCATTTAAGGTAAAGAAAGTGTTATGACCTTCTTTTAAACCAATGACATTACTCACGAAATCTAAATGAATATCGTAGCTAGAATACGTACCGCATAGCATACCATCTGCTAAGCCGTGGCGTACTAACATCGCTGCAATCAGGGTCGAACGACGACGTGATTCACGTTGTGCATACTCAGGTGTTACCCCTTTACGCATCATCAGATTATAGTAATCATCAGCAAACTTTTCGTAATCAGGATTTGTTTCTTGATCAACGATAGTGATATTCACACCATTTTCTAAACGTAAACCTAATTTCTTAATATTCGCTTCGATTACAGCAGTACGACCCACCAAGATCGGTTTTGCCAGGCCTTCGTCTACTGCAATTTGAACAGCACGAAGAACACGAAGATCTTCACCTTCCGCATAAGCAATACGTTTAGGATCAGTTTTCGCTTGAGCAAAAATTGGTTTCATCATAAATGCTGAGTTGTAAACGAACTCAGAAAGACGCTGATGATACACGGAGAAATCTTGGATTGGACGAGTCGCTACACCAGAATCCATCGCAGCTTTTGCAACAGCAGGCGCAATTTCAAGAATCAAGCGTTGATCTAGTGGGCGTGGAATTAGGTAATCACGTCCAAATGATGCAGATTTTTCACCATAAGATGCAGCATCAGCTTCTACATGTGCCATACGAGCAATTGCGTGTACACATGCAATCTTCATTTCTTCGTTAATGGTTGTTGCACCTACATCAAGTGCACCACGGAAGATATATGGGAAGCAAAGCGCATTATTCACTTGGTTCGGATAGTCTGAACGGCCCGTCGCCATGATGATATCATCACGAACTTCATGTGCATGTTCAGGCAGAATTTCAGGATCTGGATTAGCAAGCGCGAAGATAATTGGATCCTTCGCCATGACTTTGACCATTTCTTTAGTCAAAATACCCGCAGCTGATAGACCAAGAAACATATCTGCACCAGCAATTACGTCGCCAAGCTGAGAACCTTCGATATCTTGAACATAGCGTTTTTTAGACTCGTCTAAACCTTCACGTTTTTTTGTTAAGAGTCCACGAGAGTCAGCAACAATGATATTTTCTTTTTTAGCACCAAGCGCACAAAGAAGATCTAGACATGACAGTGCAGCAGCACCTGCTCCAGAAGCGACGATCTTGATATCTTCAATTTTTTTGCCGTTCAATTGCAAAGCATTTAAAAGCGCTGAACCTACAATAATTGATGTTCCATGCTGATCATCATGAAAAACTGGGATATTCATACGCTCGCGAAGTTTCTGTTCAATATAGAAACATTCTGGAGCTTTAATGTCCTCGAGGTTAATACCGCCGAAAGTCGGTTCAAGAGCAGCAACAATATCTACGATTTTATCTGGATCGTTTTCTGCAATTTCGATATCGAAAACATCAACGCCTGCAAACTTTTTAAACAGGACGCCTTTACCTTCCATCACTGGTTTAGAGGCGAGGGGACCAATATTACCCAAACCGAGTACTGCAGTACCATTACTGACGACTGCGACTAAGTTACCACGTGCAGTATAAAGCGCTGCTTTAGAAGGGTCTTTTTCAATTTCCAAACATGGCACTGCAACACCTGGGGAATATGCTAATGCTAGATCATGTTGGTTGACGAGTTGCTTACTCGGAGTAACGCTGATTTTTCCTGGCGTTGGAAATTCGTGGTAATAGAGTGCTTGCTGTTTTAAAGATTGATCGTCCATCTGAATCCCAGTTATTACAATGTTCCAGCCTTGCTGGTTTTTTGGTTATATCGGTTCGAATATACCACTAGTTGCACATTGATCACAGTTAAAAGTCGAAATTTCATACATATTTAGGACTTTGGTCTAGCCTTTATTTGATTTTTGAGAATTGATATTCATTTTGCAGAAATTGAGTGCTATCAGCGCTATTTAATGGTCTCGAAAAATAATAACCTTGGAAATAATCACAACCTTGTTTTTTTAAATATTCAATTTGCTCGATATCCTCAACACCTTCAGCAACTAATTTCATCCCCATCGTTTTACCCATTGAAATAATTGCATCGACAATAGCATTATTTTTACGAGTGCCAATCTTTGAAATAAAGGCGCGATCAATCTTGAGTGTATCAATAGGATAGTCGGCAAGATATGCAAGTGAAGAATAGCCTGTTCCAAAGTCATCTAAGGCGATTGAGAAATTTTTATCCTTAATTTGGTCTAACAAATCAAAAACATGAGATGATTTATCTAACAATGATGACTCGGTAAGTTCAAACTCTATAAACTCGGGTTTGAGTGAGTATTTGAGCACGGCTTGATCAATAAAATTGAGAAATTCCCCACGATGGATCTGTTGCGCCACGACATTAATAGAAATTTGTAACTTATCAAATCCTAATTCATGCCATATTTTAAGTTGCTTACATGTCTGGAAAATAACAAATTTTCCGATATCTGAGATCAGACTAGTCATTTCAGCAATCGGTATAAAACGATCTGGCATGATGATGCCATACTTTGGATGATTCCAGCGGATTAATGCTTCAAAGCCGCTCACTTGCATCGTTTTACTTTCTATCTTAGGTTGATAGTAAATTTCTAAGTCCTGATTTTTTATAGCAAGTCGTAAATCTCTTTCGAGCTCAATGTCACTGCCAAAAATGGATTCAGGCTTGTTGTCATAATAATAGGCTGTGCTGCCCCCTAGTTTTTTTGCTTCTGTTAAAGCGCTTTCCGCGTGACTATTTAAGCTACCAATTTGTCTACCATGATTGGGGTAAATTGCGATACCCAGTGAGACATGAATCATGTGTTCTTGCCCATCGATGATAAAGGGTATTTCAAAGGCCTCAAGGATCTGATCGACGACTTGTTGGATCGTGTAATGACTATGATTTAAGTTGTAAATCATAGCAAAGTCATCATTATTTAAATATGAAATCAGAACAGCTTTAGAACAGGTATATTTCAGTCTTCGGGAAACTTCTTTGAGAACTTCATCTCCAGTTTGATGATTAATAAACTCATTAAAATGTCTAAATCGATCAATGTTAAGACGAATAATAGAAAAATGGCTCAGAATTTTAGATTTACTAATTAGATACTGGTGTAACTGTAAATTAAAATAAACACGGTTAGGTAAATCTGTAAGTAGATCGTAATTCTCTAAGTAGGCCATTCTTTCAAGATTTTGTTTCCGTTCAGTCAAATCTGAAATGATGCCTACATAATTTAAAATTCTATTTTTATCATCACGAACTGCATTGATATGCAGCCACAAGGTTAATATTTTTCCTGAAATAAATTCTTCTGTGACCTCAGCATCATATTGTCCGGTGAGTAACACCGTTTGAGTTATATCGGCATGATGTTGGCTGAGTTGGGATGTGGAAGATTTGGTAATATCAAAGATGTGTTTTGAGATAATATCTTGCGGTGGGATGTTGACCAATTCACTAAAATAAGGATTAACTTCTAAAAAACACAAGTTATTGTCTAAAACGAAAACTCCTTGGGCCACTTGATTAAATACATTCGAAGCTAATTTCAATTTTTCTTGTGCTTTTTTTTCACTCTCAATGTCTTGGAAAATACCCACCATTTTAAGAGGTTTATTATTTTTAGGATCACGTGTAATAACTCGACCAATATCTTTAATCCAAAACCACTGATCTTTTACTTTAGTTCTATAATGTGCTTCAAAACGTTCAGTATTTCCTCTTAAATGTTTACGGAGCTCTTTACGATAATTTTCTTGATCTTCTGGGTGAATAAACTCGTTAATTTGATCAGTTGCACTTTGGTAATGTAAAACCTGATTACCATATTTAATTCCTGAAATTTCAATGGTTCTTTTCTCAATATTCCATAGCCAAGATGAAATTCCAGCAGTTTCATGCGCAAAATCGAGGTTAGCTTGATGGTGCTGCAGTCGATCGTTGATCTTATTAATATCGTAGGTTCGTTCAATAACTTTTTGTTCGAGTAATTGATTATGCATTTGTAATTGGCTTTCAATTTCTTTGGATTTTTCAATCTCATTTTTTAGCTTTTCTTGGAGAAGTGATGACTCCATAAGATGTTTTCTAGATTCAGATAAATAGAATTTATTGTGACTATTTAATATTCCAAGACGGCGGTACATCTTATGGGTAAGAAGTGCGCAAATAAGTAATACACCAAACCAAATATTAAAGATTAAACTAAAAACATCAGGAGTATTATCTAAAAAAAGGAAATTGGAGAGGACTATGGCCGAAGCTGAAGGCAAAAAAACATAAAGGAAGTATCGTAACCGCTGTGATAAAAATACAATAGCAAAAGTATAAACAATAGATAACATTAACCCAGCTAAAGTCAACATATGTATATCTTTGACTTCTGGATTATGTTCGGGGATAAGCTGTAATACGGTATAAATACCAATAGCTAGACCAGCTCCAGTAATTAAGCAAACCAATTGTGCCCACATGTCTAAGTTAAAAATACTAATTTGATTAGATTTTTTAAAAAAGAGGGTAAAGCAAAAACAGATTAAAAGAATGGCGGTAAATATAATGAGCCAAATGGTATAAGGTATTGAAAAGCTTTTGAAATAAAAGAAGTAAATAAGTTGATTATAGATACAGGCAAAGAGCACCCACGCTAAAAAAAAATGCAAATTTGAAGTCGCACTTTTGATCTGGCTATCGAGTACAGAGTTGGAAACATGCTCTCCCTGAACTTCAATCATAACTGGCAATACCTTAATTTTCTTTCTACTTTATTTGAATTATTTTTGAGTACGAACTTAAAAAATATAAATTTAGCGCGACAACTCTTTTCTCATTAAAGTACTGTCTAATTGGATGAAAATCAATTCTATTGTGAGTTAAATCACGGAATTTTGAGAAAATATTTATTAAAATTTGTAATTTAAGATCGATAAAGCAACCACTGGTGCAGTTTCTGTACGTAAAACACGTTCACCAATACACCAATTGATAAATCCATGCTGATTTGCAGATTGGATTTCAGCTTCACTTAATCCACCTTCTGGACCAATGAGTAGCGCTATATTTGAGGAGGCATCATTTAACACATCGACCTCATCTTTATTGGGGGCTAAGACTAATTTCGTTTCAGGGAGTGTGCTATTTAACCATTGTGCCAAAGGGAGTGGAGCTAATATTTTAGGAACAATATTCATTCCACACTGCTCGCAAGCTGCAATTGCTACACCTTGCCAATGATCAAGTTTTTTTTGATCACGGTCGTACTTTAAACGCATTTCGCAACGTTCAGAGGTGAGAAGTTGAATCTCAGATACGCCTAACTCAACCGCTTTTTGAATAGCATAATCCATGCGGTCACCTTTACTCATTACTTGACCAAGTAAGGCATTGAAGTTTGGTGTGCGATTGGTTGGGTTAAATTCTTGAACTAGAACCGAAGCTGTTTTTTTATTGGCTTCAGTTAACTCAACTTGATATTCGCCACCTTGACCATTAAACAAGGTCGCTTTTTCACCGACTTGTGCACGTAAAACTTTGACCCAATGATGAAATACAGTTTCAGTCAGTTCAACTGTTGTATTTACATTAAGTTCTGCTTCAATAAAAAAACGAGGCATCTGCATTACTCTAAAATCGGTAAAATAAAAACTTCTTTTATCTTCAGTCCTTACATCAAATAAATTGAAGCTAAGCTTTCGATAAAAGAAGTCAGGAGACTTATGCCAGACCGAGGTCTTTTACAAGTTGACGAGTTGGATCAGTGGTGTTCATCGTATAAAAGTGTAAGCTTGGTGCACCACCAGCAATGAGGCGTTCACATAGCTTTACAATCACTTCATGGCCAAAGGCTTTAATTGATGCAGTATCATCACCATAGGCTGCCAGTTGCTTACGAATCCAACGAGGGATTTCAGCACCTGTACCATCTGCAAAGCGAATTAAGTTGCTTGCATTGGTAATTGGCATAATGCCAGGTGCCACAGGAATATTCACACCTTCTTTTTGAATGCGCTCTACAAAGTAAAAATACGCATCTGGATTAAAGAAGAATTGAGTTAAGGCTGCATTTGCACCTGCATTGGCTTTCTCACAAAAGCGTTTAATGTCTAAATCAAAGCTATCTGCTTGTGGGTGCATTTCAGGGTAAGCTGCAACTTCAATCTGGAAGTGGTCACCCGAATGTTCACGGATAAAGCGTACTAAATCCTGAGCATACGGTAATTCACCTAAGCCAACTTGACCGGAAGGTAAGTCACCACGTAGTGCAACAATACGGTCAATCCCTTGAGATTTGTATAAATCTAAAAGTTCAGCGATCCGTTCTTTGCTATCACCAATACAAGAGAGGTGAGGAGCAACAGGCGTGCCTTTGCCATTAAAATCAGCTAAAGTCGAAAGTGTACGTTCACGTGTAGAACCACCTGCACCATAAGTCACAGAGAAAAACTCTGGATTCAGCAACTGCAGTTCTTGGTGAACAACCTTAAGTTTTTCCGCACCTGCATCAGTTTTGGTTGGGAAAAACTCAAAAGAAATTGGAATCTGTTTAGACATGTTCAAATCCTTTGTACTTTTTTCAGCAAAATAGAATTCAAAGAAAAGCAGGCTGTTCAGCCTGCTTGTTCAAAGATTAGTATTTATAAGCGTCAGATTTGAATGGACCTTCAACAGCAACCCCAAGGTAGTCCGCTTGTTCTTGAGTTAATTGAGTCAGAACACCACCGAAACCTGCAACCATTGCTGCAGCAACTTCTTCATCTAATTTCTTAGGAAGAAGTTCAACACGAATCGCTGCTTGTTTTTGATCTTCAGGAAGTTCAGCAAATTTCTCTGCGAACAAGTGCATTTGACCTAAAACTTGGTTCGCAAAAGAACCGTCCATCACGCGTGATGGGTGACCAGTTGCATTACCAAGATTTACTAAGCGACCTTCAGAAAGAAGAATGAGGTAATCATTTTCATTTTCTGAACGATATACTTGGTGAACTTGTGGTTTAACTTCAACCCATTTATAACCACGTAAGTAGTTGGTATCGATTTCAGTGTCAAAGTGACCGATATTACAAACTACTGCACCTGCTTTTAATGTATCAAGCATTGCAGCGTCACAAACGTGGTAGTTACCAGTCGTTGTTACGATTAAGTCAGTATTTTGAAGAAGGTCAGCGTTAACGTCTTCTTTTTTACCTGTTTGTACGCCATTCTTGTATGGAGAAACTACTTCGTAACCGTCCATACATGCTTGCATTGCACAGATTGGATCGATTTCAGAAACACGTACGATCATGCCTTCTTGACGAAGCGATTGCGCAGAACCTTTACCTACATCACCGTAACCAATTACAAGTGCACGACGACCAGATAACAGCATGTCAGTTGCACGTTTGATGGCATCGTTTAGAGAGTGACGGCAACCGTATTTGTTGTCGTTTTTAGATTTAGTGACTGAATCGTTAACGTTGATCGCAGGCACTTTCAATGAACCGTCTTTCCACATTTCGAGAAGACGTTGAACACCTGTCGTGGTTTCTTCAGTAATACCGTGAATTTTTGCGAGTACTTCTGGGTATTTTTCATGAACAAGCGCAGTTAAGTCACCACCGTCGTCCAGAATCATGTTGGCATCCCAAGGCGTACCATTTACATTAATTTGTTGTTCAAGACACCACATGTATTCTTCTTCAGTTTCGCCTTTCCAAGCAAATACTGGAACACCAGAAGCTGCAATAGCTGCCGCAGCGTGGTCTTGAGTTGAGAAAATGTTGCAAGATGTCCAACGAACTTCAGCACCAAGCTCTACCAAAGTTTCGATAAGAACAGCTGTTTGGATTGTCATGTGGATACAACCCAAAATTTTAGCACCAGCAAGTGGTTTAGCCGCAGAGTAACGCTTACGCAGACCCATAAGGGCTGGCATTTCAGCTTCTGCAAGTTTGATTTCTTTACGGCCGTAGTCAGCAAGTGAAATATCGGCAACTTTATAATCTGTAAATGAAGCATTAACCGCGTTCATCACGATCTCCTTATAAAAAACAAAAATTGATCATTATGTTCGCGGATGCCGTTGTTGGTCCATCTGAGCAGATTGACCGATCGTCGAGCCTGGCGCTTTTACATTTTGTACTTGTAAAACGTCGCAGCATCCCTCGACTAGGGCAGTATTGTACTTCTAAACTTGCGAATTTCCAATGTTAAGTTGGTTATTGGTGATTCAAAGTATTTCAATTAAATCGCGTCAACTTCAGATTCCGATGATATTAGAGATTTTATTTTCTGTGCTTTTTCAAAGTGGTCAAGTTTATGTTTCATGATCCACCAATGAGCTACTTCCATGAGTGCATCGGGGTCATTATTTTTATTTGAAAAGAAAGCATAAAATGACAAACCTACAGATTCTCCCTTCCGATCGATTTTTTCATCACAAATTCGAATAATTTTGTCTTTGATTGATTTATTTTGGCAACGTATTAGAAATTTAATTTAAAATTTTTATCATTCAATCTATCAAGCTTTCATTAGTGTAATGTTGAGAAAATGTAGGATTGAATAATTTGGGCTATAAATAAACCGATTCCGAAGTTTAAATGTGCCACTAAGCTATTTTTTATGCTGATCCATTGATTGGGCGTTTTACTCGCAAAGAAACCAAATCCAAGAATAGGTTGCATCACCAAAAATGGGATAATAGCAGTTGAAAGTCCAAATAAAATAGAAGATATAAAAGCTTCCAAAGTAGTATGTGAATTATCGATATAAGTATAAATTAAAGCGAAAAAAATACCGGTTATATAATGAAATACCCAACCCGTAATGTATTCAAATTTGTGTACAGGGGCTTCGGTAATATTTCTGTATACGTATTTTTTATTTTTAACTAAAAAGAAAAACCTACCCAAATAAGCATAGTTAAATGAGGGGATTTTAAAAATCATCGCTCTTGCCCAACCTAAAAAATCCATAATTAAAGTAGCGCTTAGGCCTAAAGCTAAAATGTAAATTAAAATATTCATGAAAGGATGACTCTCTAATTTAAGTCATGCTAGTGTGCAACTTAAAGCTAACTTGAAGTCAAGGTGCATTAATGGAAATAGATATAGGTGATCTAGCTGATCGGACAAATACTTCAACTGCCACGATTAGGTTTTATGAATCAAAAGGACTTATTCGATCTATTGGAAGGAAAGGGCTTAGAAGACAGTATTCATCCCGAGCAATACAGAATATCTCATTAATCAAGATCTTCCAAAATGGTGGTATGACGCTGAGCCAAATTAAAAATATGGCAATTGATCATGAAAAAATTAAAATTAAAAGAGATCAAGTTAGGGAAGCAAAAAACGAAATCAAAGATAAAATTGAGACTTTAAATAACTTACTCTTAATTTTGACACACGTTGAAAAATGTCCATACGATGACCATTTACAATGTCCAGACTTTTTGAAACTTTTAGATGAGTGAGCTTGAATTTTGTATTTAATTTCTTAAATTTTGAAGAAGATTATTTGTTATAATTGATAGCTCAATAAATAATATATATTTTTGATGGAAATTCCCGAAGAACTCGCCAATCTAGAAGCCAATGCTGGTATTTATGCCGTATGGATGCTCTTTCAACATCTTGGGTTAGACCCAGACATTGAACAACTAAAAGAAGTCTGTGGTTATGTAGAGGGTGATGGAACGACCACGATCGGTCTAGCGGTGGGACTTAAAAAATTTGGCTTAGATGTGGAATTTACCACAGATGAAGACAATGCACTTCAAGAGCAAGAAAAGCTAAGTTATTTAGAAGCTGAAAAACTTGCGCTAAAAATATCCCCCGCAATCAGCTATCAAGATATTCAAATCGCATTTGATGCCAATAAGTTCGTGATCGTGTATTACGATACTTTAGAAGGCATTGGTAATCATTCATTGATTTATGACATCAATGAAGAGGAAATCTGCTTTTTTGATAGCTTTGAAGCAATGTCGAAAAAAGTATTTGAGCAGCAAAGGGCAGTAGACGGGATCTGTAGACAAGCCATCATCGCTGAAGTTAATTAATATCTAAAAGTAAGTCACTGTCTTATAGTGCGTTACTATTTTAAGGTATGTTAAAGTTTTAACAAGATCTAAAGTAGTTCAATAAAAAGCCTTCAATCATGAAGGCTTTTGAGGCAAAAAAACGAGATTTATCTTAAGTGCTTGATTGAGCCTTTTCCTGCCAATAATCAGCTTTTTCCTCGTTTACATCCACACCTAAACCATGTGCATAGATGGCAGATAAATCACGCATTGCTTGAGTATCACCAAGTTCAGCGGCTTGAGTCACCAATTCAACAGATTTTTGTACATCTTTTTCGACCACATTACCACGACGGTAATAACCTGCGAGCTCTAAAATTGCAGCAGCATGTTGATGTTTACTAGCTTGCGTGAGCCAGTTAAAACCGTACTCAAAGTTTAGTTTTGCATCTTCAGGATCTTCTTCTAAAACTTCTTTTGCATAATGGGTATAACCTTCCCCTAACCAGTACATCGCTTCGACATGACCCAATTGACCAGCACGTAAAGCCCATTCTTCTGCAAGCGCAATGTCTTCATCGTGTTCACTCGTCATATAAAGTTCAGCAAGTTCAAATTGAGCAGCGGCATTACCTGCATGAGCACGATTTTCGAGAGCAATCGGGACGGTAACACGTTTCGTCATAGTGGGATTCCATGGCTTCAAAGCGAAGCAAAAAATATTAAAGTTGTTCCCTGATTATACTGCAAAACTGATTCAAAGCTTGAGTAGTATGGTTCGAGCCTATTTACTAAGATATTTTGTAGATGAATTACAAATTCAACTATAGGTAAAAGCTATAGATGAGCGACATAAATTAAGGTTTTTTGATGGAATTGAAGTAAAAGTCACAATTTCTTAAATTTCATAAGACCTTAGCATAACTTTTTCCTATGCTGAAAATCCTCTCTAATGCGAATATTAGAGGAGATTGACCATGTCACAGACCAACACTTATTCAGCAGATGTGATCGTACTTGGTGCAGGCCCAGTCGGTTTAACGATGGCGAACGGCCTTGGCCTTGCGGGCTTAAAAGTAAAAGTGATTGAACAGCTCGATCAATTGATTGATTATCCTCGTGCAATTGGTATTGATGATGAATCTCTAAGAACAATGCAATCGATTGGTTTGATCAACAAAGTATTGCCGCATACCACTCCCGATCATGCGATGCGTTTTCTTACGCCTTCAGGCCGTTGTTTTGCAGATATTCAACCTAAAACACGTGAGTTTGGTTTCCCTCGTCGTAACGCATTCGTACAACCTTATGTTGATGCAGAATTATTGGAAGGTTTAGAACGTTTTGATGATGTGGAAGTACTTTTTTCTCGTCAACTTCAAAGTTTTAAGCAGACTGAAGATCAAGTTGAAGTTCAAATCCAAAATAAAGATAAAACAATTGAATATATAACTGCAAAGTATCTAGTGGCATGTGATGGTGGTAATAGCTACGTTCGCCGTATGTTGAATATTCCTTTTGAAGGTAAAACTGCACCAAACCAATGGATTGTTGTCGATATTGCAAACGATCCATTGGCGACACCACATATTTACTTATGTTGCGATCCAGTACGTCCATATGTGTCAGCGGCTTTACCACATGGTATCCGTCGTTTTGAATTTATGGTGATGCCAGGGGAGACGCAAGAGCAACTTAGCCAACCTGAAAACATGGCTAAACTTTTATCCAAAGTATTACCAAACACTGAAAATATCGATGTGATCCGAAATCGTGTTTATACCCATAATGCACGTATTGCCAGTAGATTTAAAGAAGGGCGTATCTTACTTGCGGGAGATGCAGCGCACATTATGCCAGTATGGCAGGGACAGGGTTATAACAGTGGAATGCGTGACGCGTTCAATTTATCTTGGAAACTGGCTATGGTCGTACAAGGTAAAGTAGATGCTAAAGTTCTAGATTCTTATCAAGAAGAGCGTCATGATCATGCCAAAGCGATGATTGATTTATCTGTTACAGCAGGCCATGTGCTAGCTCCGCCTAAAAAATGGCAAGGTACTGCGCGTGATGCTATTTCATATGTTCTAAATTACATTAAACCAGTTAAACAATATTTGTTGGAAATGCGCTTTAAGCCAATGCCACAATATAAATCTGGTATTTTGGTTGGACAGGTCAATAAGACATCACCAATCGGTAAAATGTTTATTCAACCTAAAATGCAAGATAGCACAGGTCAGGTGAAATTACTGGATGATTTTATTGGTCAAGGCTTTGCTATTATTGCTTGGGGAGTAGATCCGACTTGGGGACTCACACCAACAAGTATTCAAAAATGGAAAGCCTTGGGTGTGAAATTTATTAAAGTCGTTCCACCTGAACAATTGAAAACTGATGCTCATGATGATGAAATATTGACACTTGGGGATACAGAGCATGCGATTCGTGCGTGGTTTGGTCGCACTCAATATTCGATGGCATTTTTAAGACCAGATAAATTTGTCGCGGGCTTAAGTATTCCTCAGACGAGCGAAGAGCTCAGTCAAAAGCTGTTTGATAAACTTGGCGTTTAATCAAAAAGTTTAAGACTAATCTAAAAGAAAACCTGCAAATTTGCAGGTTTTTTATTTTTAAAATAGCGTTCAAAGTTTTAAAAAATATGACAATGAAAGTGTTGGCTTAGAATATTTTTCACAGTTTGCAAATGCTTACTTTGATCTTGTTTTCTGAAACTCAAATATAAGCTGATATTCGGTAAATCAATTTCAGTTGACTTAATTAAGACATTTTCACTGAGCAAGCTTTCAACATATTTTGGAACAATGGTCCAACCGACTTGCATCGCTACAAGATTAATATTCATTAAAATGTTACTCGAGTATTGAGCAACTTGAATAGATGTATTTAGAGCTTCAAAAATGTTTTGAATTTTTTGGAATAAGATCGGTGAGGCAGTTTCCTCGCTCATGATAAATTTTTGGGCAATTAAATCCTGTTTTGAAATACAGTCTAAATGCGCATGGGCTGAATGACGAGGAATCAGCAAGATCAGAGGCTCACTGAACAATTCGATAGAGGTAATATGCTCATCATCGATACATTGGCGAGTGAATGCGACATCAATTTTTTGATCACGAAGTGCTTGGATTTGATGTACACAGCTCAAACTATGAAATTGAATATCTAAATCAGGCTGTTGTGCACGAATAATAGGCATGACATAGGGAAAAATTTTCATTTCTGCCACAGGTAAAAAGCCAATATTTAATTTATTTTTCTTGGTATTCGCCATAATTTGAATCTTGTGTTTGGCGTCTTGAGCAAGTTTCAATATATGTCGAGCATCTTTTAAAAAAGTTTCTCCTTCCTCTGTGAGCGATAAGCTTCTGCTTTTACGAATCAGCAGGGATGTACCTAATTCCGCTTCAAGATCTTTAATTTGCTGACTTAAAGAGGGCTGCGCTATAAAGAGTTTTTCTGCAGCACGCGTAAAATTAAGTTCTTCGGCAACTGAGACGAAATATTTCAAATGTCGAAGTTCCATGCGTACCGATCCTTAATCGCCATAATAAATGAGGTTGATTATACGTTTGAATTGCTAGGACTTCAGCGTGATTCACGTTTAAAGCTAATTTAAGAAGAAAAAAACCGACCCATATTGAAATGAAATATTGGTCGGTTTTTATCAAGTAAAGTATTAAATGATTGAGAAGATCAAGCTAATGAATCCAATAAAAGATACGCCCATAATGATTTTTTTTATTTGTGACTCAAAATAGGTCAGACAAAGTGCAACAAAAAGCGCAGCGAATGTCAGTACACCAACCCAATAACTCATCATATTACTGACTTGTCCTTTGCTCATGCAGAGGATAAGCCCTAACGACAGGAATCCCCATCCAACCATTGAGGCTATTTTCTGGTGTTTAATACTCAATGTTTGACCAAAAATTTGTTTTTGATGCTTTTGCATTGCACTGGCTAAACCTATAAAACCTAAAGTACAAACTGCCCAAATGAGGAGAAAAAAGCTCATGGTGATTACCCCTCTACCTTAGGTAAAACTTGACTCTTTTTTAATGGAGTTCCTTGATGATTTTGAACTTTGTAAAGTGCAAAATAAAAAACCACTGCTAAAACTATCATCGCCAGATCGAACGAAGCGATAACCCATTGACCGTGAGCTATAGAACGCCATAAAGGTTGACCACCTGTGATAAAGTTTACAAATGGAAGTAAAGCGAAAAGCAGAGTAGCGAGACCCAGTAATTCAAGCCAAGCTTGGCGATGGGTGCGAAAAACAGCATAAACAAGTGTGAAGAGCCACACAATAAAGAATGTACGGATTTCCCAGTTTAAACGCATTTCCATATCGGCAGGGATAAAACGGTTTGCATAAAAATAAGCTGCACAAGCAATTGGTAAGCCGATAATCGCAGCGATGTTGGTAATCTCAACCGTGCGATACCCAAAGGATTTATAACCTTGTTTCGCTTGTTGAGGTGCACGTTTGACGCACCATAAAATTAATCCTGTTGCGACCATTAGCGTGCCAACGATACCAGAAAAAAAGAGTATCCAACGTAAGGCTAAATCAACTCCTCGTGCTTCATGTAGAACAGTGGCAACATTGTAAATGCCATTGGGAATAGAAGGATTTTTGAGTTGAGTGGAATCATCTGTAATGTTTTGACCTGTCACACCATTGAAGTCTAAAGTTTCATATACGCCACGATGAGCGATACTTGCGCCGTGTAAAGCACGTAACTCAATGGTCGCCTTCGATGTATTTGGTGCTTTAATTGTGATCGAACCAATCGGATTGTTTTTCCACTTCGCTTCAGCTTGAGTGAGGATCGGAGCAATATCTGTAAGTGGTGCAGGTTCAGCTTTTCGATCTTGGTTGCGCGTACGTCGACTTTCACCTCGATTCTTTCTCTCACCATCCATTTTGTTAGTATGTTCATTTGATGCTGACTGCGTACCACGAGCCTCAATTTCTGTACGAGCATTCATCATCGAGCGCTGATTTCCTTGCGGTTGATCAGTACGAGTCTGCCCTTGTGGTTCTGCTGGATTTTGAATTAAGGATTTTCGTTGGTCTTGTAGAAAGGCGCCACGATTGTCATAAATTTGCTGTACCCCCCACGGCATGATGGTAAACAATAATAAAAGTAAACCACTAAAAGTGATCATGATATGAAAGGGAAGTGCAAATACAGCTGTTGCATTATGTGCGTCTAACCAAGAACGCTGTCCTTTACCTGTTCTAAAGGTAAAGAAATCTTTAAAGATTTTCTTATGGGTGATGATGCCACTAATAATTGCAACAAGCATAAACATGGTTGCTATGCCCACAATCCAACGTGACCATATACGTGGCATTCCGTATAATTCAAAATGGAAACGATACAGAAAACTACCACCACGGGTTTCACGGGCTTCTAATACTTCACCTGTGGCACTGTCAATCGTCACACGTTCACCACCGCGACGAGCATTGGGATCTTCTCCGACACTCCGGATATTCAGTGTGGTGTAATTTTGACGAGCATTGGGTAATTGAATTCCCCAGCTCCCTGCATCAGCATGATTATTCTGCAAATATTGCAGAGCCACTTGTGTCTGCTCAAGTTGAGATTGGCTTGGAATCGATTGGTGATACTCGGGTTTCATCCATGTACTGATTTCTGCTTGGAAAAAACTCAAAGTACCAGTTACAAAGATGGCATACAGCAACCATCCTAGTATCAAACTAGCCCAAGTATGTAACCATGACATAGACTGGCGTGGGCCTTCAGCTTTGGCATCACTTCTCATGAATTAGTTCCCCATGATTTTATAGATGAGAAATAAAGCAAGGCTAGGTAAGACGATGCCCAATGTAGCTTTTCTGGTTTTGTGAACCATAAAAACCCAAATAAACGCTGCACACTGTAAACAGAAAGCAATGAGCGTTGCTGACATCGCTGCGCTAGATTGATATGTGCTAAATGTTTGTGCAATTACGATAGCAGAGAGGGATGCAAGCAAATAACCTCCAATACCCGCCAATAAAAAACGATAGAGCACCATCAGGCGATAACTGATAGAAACTGATTTAGTAGTCTTACGAGTTTTTTTTACTTGATTCCCAAGTGTTAACTCGCCTGGTAGTTCGAATTCTGTACTGTTCATAAAAGTAAGAAAGTGTGAGTGTATGTAATTATTGTAAATGATAACAATTATTGTTTATCTTTATAATTATAAATTTAGCATTTTAGAAATAAATTTTTAATTGAATTAGCTTGGGCATGTTAATTGCAGCGTTGTAGATATTTTTTATCGATAGGTAAAATTTATGACGTATCAAGTTTTTTACTGCAAAGCTAATCCTAATGCTCAATTTGTGTTGTTATCTTCAGGGTTAGGAGGGCATGGACATTTTTGGCATCCTCAATTAGATATATTGACTCAATTTTTTCATGTCATTACATATGATCAACAAGGATGTCATGCAGATGCTGCATTACTAGCACCAACGTATTCAATGACCGATATGGCAATACAAGTGATACAGATTTTAGAGGATCTAAAGATCGATGAATTCCATTTTATCGGTCATGCTTTAGGTGGGCATATTGGAGCGGAGTTAGCCGTTTTAATTCAAAATACAAAATTGGAAATGTTGAGTTTGACCAGTATTAATGCGTGGGACTCACTAGATCCACATACGCTCAAATGTTTTGAAGCTCGAGAATCGTTATTACAAAATGCTGGTGCAGAGGCATATGTTAGAGCTCAAGCATTATTTCTTTATCCACCTGTATGGATCTCTGTTAATATCGATCAAATACAACAAGCAGAAAATAATCAACTCCGAAACTTTCCACCAAAAGAGAATGTACTGAGACGTCTGAAGGCTTTAAAGGAATTTAAAATAACGAATGAACATATCACCACACTTCAACGAACTCCAATTCACTTGATTGCAAATCGTGATGATTTCTTGGTTCCAGTACATAAGACTCTTGATCTTCAGAAAAATTTTGTACATGCACAATGCTCAATTTTTGATGTAGGTGCACATGCTTCTACTCTGACTGAGCCAAATATCACTAATCAGGCACTTATTCAATTTCTTCGATCACTCTAGCATTTGAAACTTTTCAATTGCATATAAAAACCCACGATTGAGATCGTGGGTTTTTTAATTATTTTACCAAATGGTATTTTTTGGAACATCTTGTGCACTTTTTTATGACGTTATTTAGGAGTAATGGGTATTGGGATTATGTGATTAATTTATCATAAGGTAAAATATAATATTATTAAGTTGTTGTAATATATAATGAAATAATAATTGGCACATCATTTGCTAAATATCTAATACAAGCTCGAAAGCTTAATCCTACTAAATCAAATTTAACTGATCGTTAAATTAGGAGTGTTAGATATGAAAATTGGTGTCTTTTGTCCGATCGGAAATAATGGCTGGTTACTCTCAGAAAATGCTCCTCAATACAAACCAAGTTTTGAGTTAAATAAAAAAATTGTCCAACGCGCAGAGCATTACGGTTTTGACTTTGCATTGTCTATGATCAAGCTGCGTGGTTTCGGCGGTAAAACTGAGTTTTGGGATCACAACTTAGAAACTTTTACGCTTATGGCGGGTCTTGCTGCAGTCACCAGCAAAATAAAAATTTATGCAACAGCTGCGACGCTAGTGATGCCGCCTGCCATAGTTGCACGCATGGCATCTACGATTGATTCAATTTCGAATGGTCGTTTCGGCCTAAATGTCGTCACAGGTTGGCAAGCGCCAGAATATACCCAAATGGGCATGTGGCCCGGTGATGAATATTTCGGAAAGCGTTACGAATACTTATCTGAATACGTACAAATTCTGCGTGAATTATGGGCAACAGGTAAATCTGATTTTAAAGGTGACCATTTCCAAATGGATGATTGCCGAGTTAGCCCACGCCCGCAAGCAGAGATGAAAATTATCTGCGCTGGTCAATCGGATGCAGGTTTGGAATTTTCTGCTCAACACGCTGATTACAATTTTGTTTTTGGTAAAGGGCTTAATACACCAACAGCATATGCAGAAATCAACGATCGTTTAAAAGCAAAAACAGATATTACGGGTCGTGATGTTCAAACCTACGTTTTGTTCATGATTATCGCTGCTGAAACAGACGAAGAAGCGATGGCGAAGTGGCAACATTACAACGATGGCGCTGATATTGAAGCGATCAACTGGTTAATGAATCAAGGCGGAAAAGATACTAAATCTGGTGCAGATACTAATATTCGTCAAATGGCTTCATCAGTATCACCAGTCAACATCAATATGGGGACGTTAGTAGGTTCTTACGAAACTATCGCAAAAATGCTAGATGAGATTAGCGAGGTAAAAGGAACTGAAGGCATTTTACTGACATTTGATGATTTTGTTAAAGGTGTTGAAAGTTTTGGACAACGGATTCAGCCGCTTATGAAATGTCGTGAACATGTTGTGGTTGAAGGAATGAGTTCAGAACCTGTGTTGGAGAAAATCGCATGAGTCATTTAGAAAATACCGTTGAAGCTGGATTTACTGCACAAGCGGGTACGGGTGTAAAACTCAAAGCCGAACCGGAAAATATTGTCCTTGCACCTGAGCAAACAGCATTAATCGTGATTGATATGCAAAATGCGTATACGTCAAAAGGTGGTTATTTAGATCTTGCTGGGTTTGATGTGTCGACGACAAAACCTGTGGTTGAAAATATTAAAAAGGCAGTTTCTGCAGCACATGATGCTGGTATTCAAGTGATCTATTTCAAAAACGGTTGGGATAATCAATATCGTGAAGCAGGTGGTATTGATTCACCAAACTTTCATAAATCAAATGCACTGAAGACCATGCGTAAGCGTCCTGAGCTACAAGGCAAATTGTTAGCAAAAGGGGATTGGGATTTTGAGTTGATTGATGAGTTGGTGCCAGCTCCTCAAGATATTGTGATTGAAAAGCCTCGTTATAGTGGATTCTTTAACACAGCGCTAGACAGCATGCTCAGAGTGCGTGGAATTCGTAATTTGGTTTTTGTTGGTATCGCGACCAATGTATGCGTTGAATCGACGCTCAGAGATGGCTTCTTTCTAGAATATTTTGGCGTGGCTTTAGACGATGCCTGTCATCAAGCAGGGCCAAAAGAAGCCCATGTCGCAAGTATGTACAACATAAAAACCTTCTTTGGATGGGTGTCGGATACAGAAAGTTTTGTCAGTAGTTTTGCAGATCAACCAACACTCGCTGAAAGCGCATAGATATTTATAAATTTTAAAATTAGGAAATAAGTCATGTCAAAAGAAGTCATTATTCCAGTGGGTTCAGGTAAGCCACTCGCACCGTATTCGCCAGCAACTAAAGCAGACAACATTGTCTATGTTTCAGGCACTTTGCCTTTTGATGAAAACAACAATGTAGTTCATGTTGGAGACGTAGCAGCACAGACACGCCATGTCCTTGAAACAATAAAGAAGGTCATCGAAACTGCTGGCGGAAAAATGTCAGACATTACTTTCAATCATATTTTTCTGACAGATTGGGCAAACTACGCTGCAATGAATGAAGTATATGCCGAATATTTTCCGAATGCAGAACCAGCTCGTTATTGTGTTCAAACAGGATTAGTCAAACCTGATGCACTCATCGAAATTGCTTCGATTGCTCATGTTTAATTTGAAAGCTTTCATCACCCTATTATGAGTCCCTCACTGACTGTTTAGGCGATGAGGGATGGAGAACACTATGAATGCAAATGTGAAATCAATCAATTTACCCGAGGCAGTGAGTGCCACACTCAACATTGACCAACAGGTTTTTAGACAAGGAATGTCGAATTTAGGTGCAGCTGTCAATGTTATTACTACAGCTGGTCTAGCAGGAAAAGCTGGCTTCACAGCTTCAGCTGTATGTAGTGTGACAGATAAGCCACCAACATTGCTAGTATGTCTAAATCGATCAGCATCAGTATTTGAAACATTTAAAAGTAATCAGGTTTTGTGTGTCAATACTTTAAGCAGTAGTCAAAAGCATTTATCGAATGTGTTTGGGGGTAAAACTCCAATGGCAGAACGTTTCGAAAAGGGGGACTGGTCAACATTAGTCACAGGTGCACCTATTTTAGAAGGTGCGCTAGTGAGTTTTGATTGTGAAGTCGTACAAAGTTTATCGGTAGGCAGTCATGATGTTTTGTTCTGCCATGTAAAGGGGATGAAACAGCAAGCGGGTGAAAAAGCCCTCATGTATTTTAACCGAGCATATTGCGAGCCAGTTCCAATGGTCTAAAACAGCATGCTTGATCAGGAGAAGGTCGATGAGCACAAAAGAAACATGGTTTCCAAAATTTAAACCTTTCCAAGGAAATCTAGACACGACCGCAGTTCAAGTAGATGAGTACTTGCCGCCAGGTAAAAGTATGGTATTGGGGCTGCAGCATGCATTTGCAATGTTTGGAGCAACAGTACTTGCCCCTTTACTGATGGGTTTCGATCCGAATCTTACAATGTTTATTACGGGTATTGGGACAATATTATTTTTCCTAATGACTGGGGGGCGTATGCCGAGCTATTTAGGCTCGAGCTTCGCTTTCATTGGAGCAGTCATTGCAGTCACTGGTTATACCGGTGTTGGCTTAAATCCAAACTTAGGCTTAGCACTTGGCGGTACCATTGCATGCGGTATTTTGTACGCCTTGATCGGTTTGATCGTGATGAAAACTGGCACAGCATGGATTGAAAAATTGATGCCACCAATTGTGACTGGAGCAATTGTGATGATCATTGGTTTGCATTTAGCGCCAGTGGCGATCAAAAGTGTCTCTGCTAATCAGTTTGATTCATGGATGGCTCTAATCACGATTATTTGTATTAGTGTAATCGCCGTATTTACTAAGGGAATGATCCGTAGATTGTTATTGCTCATTGGCTTAGTGGCTTCTTACTTTATTTATTTTTTACTCACCAATGTTTTGGGTTTTGGTACAGCGATCGATTTTACTAAAGTCAGTGAGGCAGCTTGGTTCGGTTTACCTACTTTTCATGCGCCAGTGTTTGAATTTAATGCCATGCTGCTTATTGCTCCCGTAGCGATCATCTTAGTTGCAGAGAATCTAGGACATTTCAAAGCGGTATCTGCAATGACTGGACGTAATCTTTCACCATATATGGGACGAGGTTTCTTTGCAGATGGTGTATGTACGACCTTGTCTGCATCAGTGGGTGGAACAGGAATGACGACATATGCTGAGAACATTGGTGTGATGGCGGTAACCAAAATTTATGCGACCACCATATTTTTATTTGCTGGCGTATTTGCAATTTTGCTAGGTCTATCACCAAAATTTGGCGCGGTTATTAGTACGATTCCTGTCGCATTATTAGGGGGAGCTTCGATTGTTGTTTTCGGTCTGATTACAGTGGCCGGTGCTAAAATTTGGGTGGACAACCGCGTAGATTTTACCAAAAACAGTACTCTGTTGATTGCTGCTGTCACCTTAATTATGGGGACAGGCAATTATAGTTTACAAATTGGCCATTTTGATTTGGGTGGAATAGGGACTGCAACATTAGCGGCTATTTTATTGAATCTTTTCTTAAATCGAGAAGATAAGAATGCGCAAACAGTAGAGCTCGAAAACAAACCGCATTCAGCAGAAGCAACGGCACTCCCTAACACTCAAATTTAAGGTGAAATTAAAAATGAAAATTGCATTTATCGGTTTAGGTGCTATGGGATGGCACATGGCGAGCCATTTACCAAAACTAGGATTTGAAGTTTTAGTTTGGAACCGTAATTTTGAAAAAGCAGAAGAACATGCACAAACATTTGGTACTAAAGCGACCTCTGTCGATCAAGCAGTGAAAGCAGATTTTATTTTCACTTGCTTACCCACCAGTGCAGATGTCGAACAGCTTATTGCTCAAAATCCTCCGGTCAAGGGGAGCGTATGGATCGACTGTACCAGTGGTGTACCTATAAGTGCTTTAAAACTTGCAAATCAGTTGAAATTTAATGGTGTTGAATATTTAGATGCCCCCGTTTCTGGGCAAACTATAGGTGCTGAAAAAGGGACACTGACGGTAATGGTTGGGGGTGATGTCGATGCTTATAAGCGTGCAAAACCGATTATTCAGGCATTTGCAGGATTAATTGAATATGTCGGGGAGAGTGGTTCTGGATTTGCTGTTAAAGCAGTGAATAACACGTTGATGGCAACCCATCTATGGGCACTCGCAGAAGGATTGACGGTATTAAAGTCAAAAGGAGTAGATTTGAATAGTGCATTGAATTGTATTAATCATTCTAGTGGTAAAAGTTCAATGTCTGAAAATATTATGGCGCAACGTGTTCTGAGTCGTGCATTTCCAAAAACCTTTGCCTTAGCTCTTTTACAAAAGGATATAGGAATTGCGACTGATCTAATTCAAGAGCAAGCGTTGAATTTGCCAGCGATGCAACTTATACAAAATCAGTATATGCAAATTGAAAAAGTGAAAGCTCAAGATTCTGATTTTTCAGCTGTGGTTCAGGTGCTTGAACATCAATCTAAAATTGAATTAAGTTAAATCTAGCGTCCAAATACCTTAAATACCGCTTAATGTAGATTAAGCGGTTCATCTATGAATGCTCAATGAGATTAGCTTTGTTGATATTCATTAATGACTTCTAACGCGGCTCTAAATGCTTCTTGTGTAGCTGGAGCACCACAGTACGGCAAGCTGTGCAAAAGAACCTCTTGGATTTCCTCAACAGTTGCGCCGTTATTTAAAGCACCACGTACATGACCTTTAAGTTCTGTTGGGCTTTTTTGGGCTGTTAAAAATGCAATCGTGATTAACGAACGATACTTGCGCGGTAAAACGCCTTCACGTTGCCAAGTTGAACCCCATGCATGCTCATTAATCCAATCTTGAAGTGGTTGAGTAAATGGAACTGTATTGTCTTGTGCACGTTTGACAAAAGTTTCTCCCATCACTTCTGTACGAACTTTTAAACCATTTTCATAATCTTGTTTTGACATTTTTTTCCTCATAAAAAAAGCGCATCTTGAGATGCGCTATAGCATAAATATTAAGCTGGGATTTCAATCGCAATCGCAGTTGCTTCTCCACCACCAATGCAAAGTGCGGCAACACCTTTTGTTTTACCTAAGCGTTTTAATGCATGGATGAGAGTCAAAATAATTCGTGAACCTGATGACCCCAATGGATGTCCGAGTGCACAAGCTCCACCGTGGATATTCACTTTTTCAGGATCTAAATGAAAAGCATCGATCGCTGCCATGGTCACCATCGCAAACGCTTCATTAATTTCCCACAAATCCACGTCTTCAACAGTCCAGCCCGCTTTGTTTAATACTTTTTCTATTGCACCAACAGGTGCGATGGTAAATTCTGATGGGTGTTGAGAGTGCGTTGCGTAAGCTTTAATCGTTGCTAAAGTTGAAAGTCCCTTTGCTGTTGCGAGTTCAGCAGAAGTCACTAAAAATGCTGATGCACCATCACTAATTGAACTGGCATTGGCTGCAGTAATTGTACCGTCTTTAGCAAATGCTGGGCGTAGCGTAGGAATTTTATCAATTTTTGCTGTAAATGGATTTTCATCTTGGGCAACGATGACATCGCCTTTACGTGAACTTACTGTAACGGGGGTGATTTCATCTTTGAAATAATTATTTTGAATCGCATTCTGAGCACGAGTTAAGGAGCGAATCGCGAAATCGTCTTGTTGTTCACGTGTGTAGTTTTTCTTATCTGCCATTTCTTGAGCAAGAATACCCATTGAATAGCCAGTTTCAGCATCTTCCAAACCTTCTTGGAACATGTGATCAATCACTTTGCCATGTCCCATACGGTAACCTGCGCGTGCTTTGTCCATGAGATAAGGTGCATTCGACATGGATTCCATTCCGCCAGCGACAATAATATTTGCCGAGCCAGCTTTAATGGCATCTGCAGCTTGCATCACGGCTTTCATGCCAGACCCACAGATTTTATTGATCGTTGTTGCACCTACATGATCTGGTACACCTGCAATTCGCATCGCTTGACGAGCAGGACCTTGTTTTAATCCCGCAGGTAAAACACAGCCCATAATCACTTCATCTAATTGGTCTGCAGCAAGCTTAGATTGGTCAAGTACGGCTTTAATGACTTCAGCACCAAGTTGCGGGGCTGTTAAGCTTGAAAGTCCTCCCTGAAAGCTACCCATAGCGGTACGGCTACCTGCAACTAATACGATTTCTTGACTCATAGCGTTGATCCTTGTCCTGTAGTTTATATGATTCAAATGCGTGTCAATTTCATATGTTCAAAATTTAATGACAGCTATTTTATTAGTTGTAATCACATTATCATAAAAAATGAATAAAGATTCA
The DNA here is from genome assembly GCF_056779995.1 of Acinetobacter sp. ANC_7504. Lineage (NCBI taxonomy): Bacteria > Pseudomonadati > Pseudomonadota > Gammaproteobacteria > Moraxellales > Moraxellaceae > Acinetobacter > Acinetobacter sp. ANC_7504. The sequence goes on from NZ_JBWYIZ010000001.1 coordinate 161,357, forward strand.
TTATTTTATTTTCATTTAATTTCGCTTATTTTGATGTTGTTTTCTATAACACCATAGTGGAATGAAATATAAAAAGTGGAATGAAAAATAAAAAACGACCCTTTAGGATCGTTTTTTCAGAAGCAATTGAGTGACTAGTATTGTGTAGATTTTGACAACACCTGAGCGTGAGGGTTCTCAAGTTCTAAACTCTGGTTAAGTTCAGTATCGAAAACATCGGTCAACATACTGTCAAAACGTTTAGCGTTATACGTAAGTAACTGATCTGCTTCAGCCTGAGTGATGAACTTGTCATTAAGAGCAGACTCAATGTGCTCTTCAAAAGTCAGACCTGTAAATTGGCCTTTGAATTCAGCCTTTTTAAACTTATTCCATAATTCCTCAATTTGAAGCAACATTTGGAATGTAGACTCCATGCGCCCATTGACATCATCGGGATCAGTACTATAGAAGACATGTTTTTTTAATTCATTGCGGAAAGCATTTTCCTGAAGAATTAGTTCACCTAATTTAAGTTTTAAGGCATCCGATGGTTGAGCAATAGGACGACCAAAAGGGAAACAAATGAGTTTGACTAAGCTTGCGGCGATTTTTACAGGGAAGTTATCAAACAGACCATAGAATGCTTCTTGAGATGCATATAATGCTTTCTCAAGTGCGTGTTTAGCATGCAGTTGTTCAGCTTCAGTACGTTGACCATTTTCATAAAATTTAAGAATTGCAGTCGCAATAAATAAGTGTGAATGCATATCTGCTAATCGTCCAGACAGCATTTCTTTGCGTTTGATATCACCTGCAAGGAGGCCTAAGCACATATCTGCGACTAAGGCAAAATTAGCACTCAAACGATTAATGGTTTTGTAGTAAGGGCGACTGAAATCATCAGCCTTTACTGAGCCTTCTGTTGATCCGCCTATAAAACCATAAGCAAATGATTTAGCGGTTCGATTAAATGTATAACCCAAATGCTTATAAAGAACGTCATTAAACTCTTTTAATGCTGAATCTTTATTTTCGGCTTGTAAAAGTTGTAATTCTTCAAATAAATAGGGATGACAACGCATCGAACCTTGACCAAAAATCATCAGTGAACGACTCAGAATATTGGCACCCTCAACAGTAATCGAAACAGGGATCGCTTGGTACATGAGCGCCAAGAAGTTACGAGGACCCATTTGAATAGCACGCCCGCCCACAATGTCCATACTATGATTAACAATCTTACGCATGGTCTCAGTTGCGTAGTATTTTGCCATTGCAGTCATGACTGCAGGTTTACCCCCTTGGTTTAGACCACAAGTGACGAGGTAACGGAATGCTTCAAGCATATAGGTATCGCTAGCGATATCACTTGAAACCTCTTGAACACCTTCGAATTTACCGACTGAAATTTTGAATTGTTGACGGACACGAGCAAAGGCGCCGACATTTAAATAACACATTTCACCTGCAGCTGTTGATAGTGCTGGAAGAGAAATACCGCGGCCAACTGCCAGACACTCCATCAGCATACGCCAGCCTTTACCTGCATTTTCTACACCACCAATAATCCAATCCAGCGGAATGAAGACATCTTTACCATCCACGGTACCATTCATAAATGGTGAACCTGGATTATGGCGTGCTCCTACAATCACACCTTCATGATCAGCTGGTAATAGGGCACATGTGATTCCGTATTCAGTTTTGTTTTTATCACCTAGTAAACCTTCAGGGTCATATAATTTGAAAGCTAAACCGACCACCGTAGCAACAGGGGCAAGTGTAATCCAACGTTTGGAAAAATTCATTTTTAGGCCAAGAACTTCTTGTCCTTCAAATTGACCATAACAAACCACACCTGTATCAGGAATTGCACCTGCATCTGAACCTGCTTCAGGGCTTGTTAAACCAAAACATGGAATTTCTTCACCTTTTGCTAAACCTGGTAAATAACGATTCTTCTGATCTTCAGTACCGTAGTGTAAGAGTAATTCTCCTGGACCTAAAGAGTTAGGCACCATACAACTGACAGCAGTGGTAAGTGAGCGTGAGGCAATCTTACTCATGATACGGCTTTGCGCAAATGAGCTAAATTGTTTACCGCCGTATTCTTTAGGGATAATTAACCCCAGAAAACCTTTGGATTTAATAAATGACCAGACTTCTTCAGGGAGGTCTTTACGATGATGGTGAATATCCCATTCATCCAGCATCTGGCAGAGCTGTTCGACTTCATGATCGATAAATGATTGTTCTTCTTCAGACAGTGTGGGGTACGGATACTGATCAAATTTCTTCCAGTCTGGTGCCCCCATAAATAATTCTTTTTCCCACCAACTGGTTCCTGCATCTAATGCTTCACGCTCGGTACTACTCATTGTTGGCATTGCATTGGCTAGAGCTTTATAGGCAGGTTGTGTAATAAATTTCATCCTTAACGTATCAATACTGACAATCAATGAAATTAGGATAAAAGGAATACCGAGTATCAGCGACCAAGGGCTGATCAACGCAACTAAAATAGATACGACTGTGAGTGTGATAGCCCCAGAAGTTCTTGAGAATTCGAAATAAAAAATAGCCCAGAGTGTTATAAATAGAATAATTAAACTGAGTATAAAAAACATTATGAACTGCTCCATTTATGATTTGGTCATGGAGCCAATACCCACAGTAAATTTAATCAAAGCACAAACATCAGATCTACAGCGATATTGGATCATGAAATGTGAAACGAAAGCGTTGAGTTCTAAAACGGACGCATATTAATACTTATATTGGATAAGATTGTTTGAAAAATATTCAAAATTCAAGCTGAAGAGAGATAAGAAATGTGTCAATAAGTAATTGAGAATTATAAAAACCACAAACAAAAAAGCCCTCATACGAGGGCTTTAAAGTAAGAAGAATTATGCTTCGATTGTTTGAACAGTAATTTTCTTTGCAGGATCAGCTTTACGACGAACTGCTGGTACTGGTTCGCCATAGTATTGACGATCAGCAAAATAACTTGAACGTACCATTGGTGCAGCCCAAATATTTTTAAAGCCTAATTTTTGCCCATGTGCTGTATAGCGTTCGAACTCTTCAGGTGTGACGAAGCGATCAATTGGTGCATGTTCTTTCGATGGTTGTAAATATTGACCAATTGTTACGTAGTCAACATCGTGTGCTTTGAGGTCATCAAGAAGTGCGAGAACTTCTTCTTCAGTTTCGCCAATACCTACCATCAAGCCACATTTAGTTGGAATATCTGGGCAGTATTCTTTAAACATTTTAAGAAGATTTAAGGAATGTTGATAGTCTGAACCTGGACGCATTGCTTTGTATAAACGTGGTACGGTTTCAATGTTGTGGTTAAACACATCTGGAGGACATTCCGTCATGATGCGTAATGCAACATCCATACGACCACGGAAATCAGGTACTAAAATTTCCAATAATGTATTAGGACTTAAAGCACGCGCTTCTTTAATACAATCAACAAAGTGTTGCGCTCCACCATCGAGTAGATCATCACGGTCTACAGATGTTATAACAGCGTATTTCAAACCTAAGTTTGCAATTGTCTCAGCCATGTGGCGTGGTTCATCTGGGTCTAATGCATTCGGACGACCATGTGCCACATCACAAAATGGGCAACGACGTGTACAAATGTCACCCATAATCATGAAAGTTGCTGTACCACCACCAAAACATTCAGGAAGATTTGGACATGCAGCTTCTTCACACACTGTATGTAATTTTTGTTCACGTAAAGTTGATTTAATGCGTTGAACCTCTTCTGGTGCAGCCATTTTGACGCGAATCCAGTCTGGTTTACGAGGTGCTTCAACCGTAGGAATCACTTTTACAGGAATACGTGCGACTTTCTCAGCGCCACGAAGTTTTTCACCCTGTACTGGTTTACGGTTTTCTGACATATTCAACGATTCCACTAATGTGTGACGGGAGGAAATATTAAAAATAGGTCTCTTATTATAGCGAATTTATGCATAAATTGGGCAAAAACGATATTCATAAAATAAATGTGGCTATCAAGCAATATATGGTATTGAAATACAGCAAATGTGTGCATTTTCAGTCATAATATAAGTTAGATAAATGAAGAGATAATTGTATAGGAGCATTGAATGCCGCGTAAGAAAGAGGTCGTGAGTGGAACCTTTGTCAAATATGATGCAGTCGTTTTAGGTTCAGGCCCTGCTGGTGAAGGTGCGGCAATGAAACTTGCCAAATCAGGCAAGCGCGTTGCAGTAGTTGATATGCGTGAACAACTTGGTGGTAACTGTACGCATGTAGGAACTATTCCAAGTAAAGCTTTACGTCAAACGGTTTCTAGCATTATCCGTTATCAACGTGATCCAATGTTCCAAAAAGTGGGTGATTGGAAACAATTCACCATGAAGCAAGTGCTTCGTAATGCGCATAAAGTGATCCAACAGCAAGTGGATACACACTCGCGTTTTTACGACCGTAACCGCATTGATATTTTCCACGGTCGTGCTTATATCCAAGATCAAAATACGGTGGTGATTTTCACGCCTGAAGGTGTGAAAGAAACGATTATTTTTAAACAGTTGGTGATTGCGACAGGTAGTCGTCCATATCGTCCTTCAATTTTAGATTTCAATCACCCACGTGTGTTTGATTCTGACAAAATCTTAGACCTAGATTTTTCAATTCAAAAAATCATTATTTATGGCGCTGGTGTCATTGGCTGTGAATATGCATCTATCTTTATTGGCTTAGATCACAAAGTTGATTTGATTAATACTCAGCATAAATTACTGAGCTATTTAGATGACGAAATTGCTGATGCATTGTCATATCACTTACGTGAACAAGGTGTATTGATTCGCCACAATGAGCAGATTGATCACTTAGAAACATTTGATGATCATGTGGTGTTGCATCTTGAAAGTGGCAAGAAAATTAAAGCTGATGCAATTCTATGGTGTAATGGTCGATCTGGTAATACAGATGGTCTTGGCTTGGAAAATGTTGGCATCAAACCAAACAGCCGCGGACAACTATCAGTGAACGAGCAGTATCAAACTGAGGTTGAAAATATTTATGCTGCGGGTGACGTAATTGGTTGGCCGTCTCTAGCTTCAGCTGCATATGACCAAGGTCGCTGTGCTGGCGCGATTATGAGTGGTGAACAAGGTATCCAACCCGTAGTTGATATTCCTACTGGTATTTATACCATTCCAGAGATTTCATCAATTGGTAAAACTGAGCAGGAATTAACTGAAGAAAAAATTCCTTATGAAGTTGGTCAGGCGTCTTTCCGTCACCTTGCTCGTGCACAAATCACGGGTGATACAGTGGGTGAGTTAAAGATTTTGTTCCATCGCGAAACCTTAGAAATTTTAGGTGTGCATTGCTTCGGTAATAATGCTTCTGAAATTATTCATATTGGTCAAGCCGTGATGAATAGTCCGAACAATACCATCAAGTATTTTGTTGAGACAACGTTTAACTACCCAACGATGGCTGAAGCTTATCGCGTAGCAACGTTAAACGGGATGAATCGCTTGTTCTAAGGCGACTTGATGACAAAAAAAACTCGCAAGTCCAGGCTTGCGAGTTTTTTTATTTTTGCATTTAAGTTTGATCTTTAAATTACAAAATACAATAAAGCTCCATAGCTAACAAAGCTCGCTAATAAAGAGATGATGACAGGGATTTTTGATCTCAGTAAAAGAATGACAATGCCGATAAAAATAAAATCATAAATTGAGTGTAGATGTTTTTCAGCCATTTGAGCAATTAAACAGAGTAATAACCCGATGACCGCTGCATTAATTGCAGCTACGGCTGCTGCAATCTTTTTGTTTTTGACCCATTTTGACCAATAAGGGAGCGTGCCGAAAATAAGCAGAAATGAGGGCAGGAAAATTATACTGGTTGCAATCGCAGCGTTAAGTAAAGGCGATGCGGTAAATCCTAAATATGTGCCAACGTATCCTGCAAAACTAAATAAAGGGCCTGGAATAAGTTGAGCAAATGCATAGCCTAAGTCAAATTGTTCCGCAGTGATGTGTTGAGTAAGCACAAAATCTTCATACATGAGTGGCAGGATGATATGACCGCCTCCAAAAACCATTGAAGCAGTTTGATAAAAGCTTTCTAGATTGCTAAGCAAGCTTGATGAATAGATAAATTGCAACGCAGGAAAAATAATAAATAAAGCTACAAACAGGATGAGCCAGAGATAATGATATTTTGGAGATGTCTGAGTGGTTTTGATGTGCGGTGATGGCTGAGATTTTCCTTTTTTTGTAAAAGCTAAGCCAATGAATCCAGCCACTAAAATTAAGAAAATTTGACTATAGCTCCACTGTGTAAAATAAATAAAAAAAGCAGAACTCAGCATCAGGACATACTGCCAAATTTCAGTACAGAAGCTTTTGAACATTTGTAAAAAAGCCCAAATGACGACGGCTATTACAATCAAATGGATGACGTGAAAGAGTTCGAGAGGTATATCGGAAAAAAAATATTGACCAAAAATAGCAAATGAAGTCATTAGAATGAAGGCAGGTAATGTAAATCCTAACCAAGCAATAAAGCCCCCCCAATATCCTTTGGATAAATATCCTATCGATAACCCCACTTGACTACTGGTCGGACCTGGCAACAATTGCGCTAATGCGACCAATTGTCCATATTCATGAGAGCTTAACCATTTGAGTTGATCAACAAAAGTGCGATGAAATAACACTAAATGCGCTGCAGGACCGCCAAATGAAATACATCCTAATTTAAGAAAAATAAAAAATAGTGCTGATAAGCTAACTTTAGGAAAATTATCTGATTTCATTTATTAATCGTACGATGTTTTTGAACTAAGTCTAATAGGCGATTATGACAAGTATTTGAAATGAATGAAGGAGTGATGAGGGGTAAGCCTTATCTTGAAAATGATAAGGCTTGTGGATGTTAAATTAAGCAAAATTTCCATTTCTGAAATCATCAAATGCTTGCACGATTTCTTCCTGAGTATTCATGACGAAAGGACCGTGGGCAACAATGGGTTCATTCAATGGTTCACCACTTAAGCAAAGAATTTTCGCCGTACGATGAGCAAATATTTCGACCTGTGTTGATTTTGGGTCAAGATAAAGCGTTTGCATGGCTGTATAGATCTGACCATCAATCTCAACTTCTCCATCAAGGATGAAAATCAGATGATTCCAGTTTGGCATAAGATTTAATGGAAGGCGTGCTCCATGATTAAGTCTAATGTCATAAACATTCATGTTGCTAAATGTTTGAGCTGGTCCTTGATAAACAGTTGAGCCGATTTGATATTGACCAGCAATAACACGAATCTTGGTTTGCTCATCGTGAGATAAAACTTCAGGAATATTTTGCTCAGTCAATTCCTGATATCTCGGCTCAGTCATCTTGGCATGCTCTGGTAGATTTACCCAAAGTTGAACCATATCCAAAACTCCGCCAGTTTTTGCAAAAGCTTCCGAATGGTGTTCTTCATGCAGAATACCTTTACCTGCGGTCATCCATTGCACTTCGTTTGGACCAATTTTTCCATGATTGCCTTTTGAGTCACGATGCTCTAATTCGCCGTTATAGACAATCGTCACCGTTTCAAAACCACGGTGGGGGTGTAAACCAACACCGCGTTGGTGGTGACTTGGAGAAAATCGATATTGACCTGTATAACCCATTACCAAGAATGGGCTGGTATGATTTCCTATTTCATGCATGGGTAACATGGAGTTTGTTGGAAAACCATCACCCACCCATGTGCTTCGATCGCTGGTATAGACTTTCTGAACTTGTGTCATTTGTATTCCTCTATATATCGTTCTAATCATGATATTGAGGTATATTGATGAGATTACAGGGCGATTCTCTCAACAGATAATTCCAAAAATGAAACAATTATGCAAAATTTAAATGATTACTACTATTTTGTGCAAGTCGTTAAATATCAAGGTTTTACTAAGGCAAGTGAAGCTTTAGGTATTACAAAATCTAAGTTGTCTCGTCATATTTCAGATTTGGAAAACCGTTTACACGTAAGATTATTGCAACGAAATACACGAAAGTTTGCCGTAACCGCAGTTGGTCAAGAATTTTTTGAATATTGTATTAAGATTTTGGATCAAGTGGAGGCGGCAGAAAATTTTGTAGAGCAAAGTTTGTCGAGCGAGCCTTCAGGTTTAATTCGAATCTCGTGTCCAATTGGTTTGGTTGAGTTTCCGTTGGGTAATATGATTGCTAAATTCATGCAACATTACCCACGTGTTCAAGTTCATCTGGTCGCAACAAATCGTAAAATTGATCTCATAGAAGAGGGGATTGATTTGGCTGTGAGGGTGAGAAATTTACCACTTGAAGATAGCGACTTGATTGTACGAGAGCTTGATGCTTGGCAACATGTGTTAGTGGCAACGCCTGAATTAATTCAACAGATTCATGAGCCTATCCATTTGGATAACCTTGCACAACTTCCGAGTATAGGTTTTCATGTCCCGAAATCGATTTGGAGATTTCAATCTAAAGTTGACACAGTTAATCAGTTTCAAGAAATAGAATTCTTTCCAAGACTCAAAACTGATAATTTTGCCGCCATGAAATCTGCAGTGTTGAACAGTGTTGGAATAGCATCATTACCTAGAGTGTTTGTATATGAAGAGCTTAATCAAGGCACTCTTGTAGAATTAGTCCCTGAATGGGAGTTGCCACGTGGCGTTATTCATGTTGCCTATACATCACGACAAGGCATGATGCCTGCCGTGAGATGTTTATTAGATTATTTAATTGAGGAGTTTAAAAAACTGAGCTGTCAAAACCATGAAATTATATAAATTAATGTGCGCAAAAAGCTTGGTTAAAATATGTAAATAAATCAGGAGTGTTCATCCACAAAGCAATTGATAGACTAAGCAGAAGGATGACTCCGATGAATATGCTGATGTTGAGCAAATTGAAGCGATTAGTCATTGACGACATTCTCCTCATTAACAAATAAATGAATGAATACACCGAAGATACTGAGCGCAATACACATCATCCAAATAATATTGTAATTGCCTGTCATATCATGATTTAAGCCACCCAACCATCCTCCAAAAAATGAACCGACTTGGTGAGTAAAAAATACAATTCCACTTAGCATGGTGAGATATTTAACGCCAAACATATTCGCAACAATACCATTGGTAAGGGGAACGGTTGATAACCATAACAACCCCATAATGATGGCAAAACTATAAATCGTAAAGATCGAGAGTGGCAATGCGAGGAATAAAATGATGGCAATGCCACGTAGTCCATATAACCACATGAGCAATTTAGGTTTGGAATATTTATCACCCAGCCAACCAGCTGTGTAAGTTCCAACAATATTAAATAGCCCAACCAAGGCTAAAAACATAGTACCAGTGGTGGTGCTGAAACCATGGTCAGTTAAATAACCCGGCAAATGAATGCCCAAAAACACGACTTGAAATCCACAAACTAAAAATCCTAATGCTAACCAGATAAAAGGTTTGTGGTTTTTAGCAACAATGAGTATTTGTTTAAAACTTAAAGAAGGTTTAGAAATCGCATCAACTGCTTGAGGCGCTTGATACATTGGAGCTTTTAGCATCCAAGCCAAGGGTACAATTAATGCAATTAAAATCGCTGTGATGAGTAGCGCCGATGACCAACCAAAATTTTGTAAGAGTAAAAGTGTGGTTGGCAACATAATAAATTGCCCAAAAGAGCCTGCTGCGCTGGCAATACCCATAGCCATACTACGTCGACTTGGGTGCGCTGCACGTCCGACAGCAGAGAGCAAAACAGAAAATGAAGTAGCTGATAAAGCCAAACCAATGATTAGACCTAGACTAAGATTGATGAGAAGCCCTGTTGAGCTAAATGCCATCATCACAAGTCCAATCGCATATAAAGCGCCGCCTACGGCAACGACTTTTTTACTCCCATATTTATCTGCTAGCGCTCCCGTAAAGGGTTGAACAGCACCCCATAATAAATTTTGAAAGGCAATTGCTAAACTGAAAACTTGATGATTCCAATTAAACTCATGACTCATTGGAACTAAATACAAGCCAAATCCATGTCTGACACCTAAGGAGAGTGCCAAAATAAAAGCACTCCCAATGAGCATAAAGATGAGGGGTTTTGAAAATTTGGTTTCTGACATGGTCAATCCGCTTAGCATTTTTTGTAATTTTAAAAGATCAGTAGCATCATGACGACAGAATAAAAATTTATCAATCAATAAAATTTAGTTATTAGAATGAATAAAGCGGCACTTGGCCGCTTTATGAAGACTGATGGAAATTAGAATCGATAACCAATACCGGCATATCCCAGAATCGGATTAATTTCGATATCTGATTTTGCATTGATTAATTCACCAAGTTCAGCATCGTTTACTGTAATTGTTGTTTCACCTTTAAGATGCGCATAGGAAATTGACCCGACTGCAAACCAACGATCGTTGAAATCATAAGTAAAACCGGCAGTAGCTACAGGGGCGAAAGCATCTTTAGCTTCGAGTTTAACTTTAGGATTCGCAGTACTTTCAATTCCATCAAGTGCTTTCCCAGCTTCACCTAATTTGATGTTCGCAATTTTATGACCTGCAGCGACTAGATCAGCTTCAAGGTTGGAGTTCATTTCCAATTCATTGAAGTATGCATACATCAAACCAAGCCCTACATAAGGTCTAAATTTATTTACGCCTGTTTTACCAAAATGGTATTGGAATTCGAATGCTGGCGTCCATGCACGAGCTTCTGCAACTTTACCGTGGGCTCCAAGATTTGTTACTTGGATATCTTGTTTGAGTGGAATATTGCCGCCAATAATACTCCCAGCATCTATATCTGCAATAATGATATTGACGTTTCCAGGATCTACTGAGCCTGTGAGAGGTGCTGATATATTCCCTTTACCTTTAATATCAACCTTAGGTGGAATTCCTGCTTTGACTTCTAAAGAAATATTATCTGTAAAGAAGTAATTAGTCATGATTCCGAGGGTAGTGACATCATCAGCTTCTAATCCTGTCCCTTGAGCAGTCCATGATGATAATCCATCAATTTCGGCAGTGCCACCAACTGATGGCTTAAGATATTTTACGCCATCGATTTCATCAAGGATTAATGGGCTAACAAGACCTGAGTTTATAAGTGTTTCTAATTTACGTTTTTTATCAACACCATCTGCTGTCGAAGTATCAATAGCACCTAGTACAGAAGATGTTGAAATTCGTCCAACTTCAGACTTGGTACCCTCTGGTACAGCGGTGTTAATATTAATCGGTTGAGCTTTACCCTGAGGCATTACATGTAATGCACCCACTGAAACCGAAAAACGTTTAAAGCCATCGCCATCTTTTAAACTAAAATAAGGTGAATCTGCATAACTGAAGACTGGAAAACTTAACGCACTGATGGATGCAACTAAGTAAGCTAGTTTTTTTTTCATTATGGAACTCCATGTCCAATACTGTAAATAAAAAGTGATTATTTTTGTATTTTTATTATCAAATTTATTTTCAGACACATTGTAGTAATAATTTGCCAATTATGTTTGGTTTTTGTTTGGTTACAAAAAAAGAGGCAATTGCCTCTTTTCTTACTCTATGCTTTAGAAACGCATGCCAACCCCAGCATAGCCCAATATCGGGTTAATCTCGATATCAGCTTTTGAGTTGATTAACTCTTGTCCAGTATTTTCATTGACGACTGTGATCTTCGTTTCATTCTGCAAGTGGGCGTAACTAATAGATGCTACTGCATACCATGTATCATTAAAGTCGTAGGTGAATCCAACTGTAGCTATAGGTGCAAAAACATCAGTTGCTTCTAAATTAACTTTCATTTTTCCATTGGTATCTTTCTTATCGAGTGCTGCACCAGCATTTTGATTAATAATATTTTGGATCATATGCCCAGCGGCGACTAAATCTTTTTCAATACCTAGATCCATTTTTAGCTCATTAAAATAAGCGTACATTAATCCAACGCCAACGTAAGGGCGGAATTTATTAATCCCGGTCTCACCAAAACGATATTGTAATTCAAAAGCAGGGGTCCATGCTCGGGCTTCAGCTGCTTTTGAAGATTGTTCAAGGTTAGTGATTAAAAGATTATTCGATAGATTTAGACTTCCTAAAGCGCCCCCTAAAGGTTTTGCATCAGCAGAGAAAGGGGCTTTAATGTTGCCAATACCTTTAATATCAACTTTAGGAGGAATCCCGCCTTTTATTTCCACTGAAAAATTATCTGTAAAGTGATAACTGCTCATAATTCCAAGAGTTGTTACATCTTGAGCTTCTAAACCAGTACCAGGATTATCCCACTCTGCAAGACCGTTAATATATGATGTGCCACTTAAAAGACCAGGTACCTTACTACCAAATAAATCAAGTAAATTGATAAAACCTTCCAAAATTGGATTTTTTTCACGATTTGGGTCTAAATTATTTTTTACAGTTTCAGCCCGCACATCTCCGACTTTAGATTCATAGTCATTGCTGATTACTGTTTTGACATTAAAAGGTTGGGCCTTACCTTGAGGCATTACGTGTAATGCACCCACTGAAATTGAAAAGCGCTTAAAACCCTCATCAGAAAGACTAAAATATCCTGATTCAGCATAACTAAGAGTAGAAAAGAGTGAGCTTACGAATATTGTAGGAACTAAAAATTTCTTCATTGTTTGAAGGACTCCATGTCCAATTTTTAGTTCATTTTATATTCATTAAATCGTCTAAATGCAAAGCATTTTGTTCACTTGAAATCAAATTTATTATCCTAATTTACAATTGTTAAATTATTGAAAAATATGATATAAGTTGGATTTTAAAATGTATATTAATTGTCTTATTGTTTCTTTATTTGTGATGGATTGGGCATATTGGGGTGTGGCTTCAATATGCCTCAAGTGTTTTAGAAGCGATAGCCTACACCAGCATAACCAATGATAGGGTTTACCTCTAAGTCAATATCTGATGAATATAATTTACCGAGTTTATCGTCACTGACTTCAATCGTGGTCGTTCCGGTGAGGTGAGCATAGCTGATTGACGCAACTGCAAACCAATTTGGATTAAAGTCATATGTGAAGCCAAGTGTTGCAATAGGAGCAAAGCTAATTTTAGCATCTAGCTTCACCTTAGGGTCTGCATCGCTTGTGATCTTGGATTTATCTTTTTGTAAAGCATCTCCAGCTTTACCATTTTTCATATTCGCGATACGGTGCCCAGCAATGATTAAATCTTTTTCCAAACTAGGATTAAGCTCTAATTCATTGAAGTAAGCGACCATAAGTCCTAAACCGACATAAGGTCTAAATTTATTTTTACCAGTTTCACCAAAATGATACTGAAGCTCCCACATTGGAGTCCACGCACGAGCACTTGCAACACTGCCATTATGTCCTTCTAAGTCGGTAATCCCTAAATTGTCTACAATATAAATTGGTAAAGAATCTAAAGTTATGCCTCCAGCTCCGATTGTAGATGTGGCTTTAAACGGTGCTTGAATTTTTCCAACACCATTAATATCAACTTTAGGAGGAACTCCGAGTTTGCTTTCGAAAGAAATCTTATCGTTAAAATGATAATTAACCATGATTCCGAGTGTAGTGACATCGTCAGCGGTCATACCTGCGCCGTAATTAGTCCAGCTTTCAACACCATTTACACTTGATTTACCACTTAATGCAGCAGGAAGTTTGGCGCCAGGAACTAAATTTAATGCGTCCAAAACAAATTTAATAAAAGGGCTAGTGTCTTCGGTTACAATGGGTACTACATCGCTAATCGCAATATCACCGTTCACTACAACAAGACCTTCGGGTACCGAAGTACGAATCTTAGGAGGTTGTGCCTTACCTTGAGGCATGACATGAAGTGGCCCTACTGAAATAGAGTAGCGTTTAAAGCTGTCATCATCTTTCAAACTAAAATATGATGATTCAGAGTGCGCTATAGATGATGCAAAAACAATAGGTGCGATCATGCACCAGAATGCTTTATTCGTCATTTGGGACTCCCTGTCCATTTTTGTTACTAGTTGTTGTTTTACATTCTTTAGTAGTTATATAAGCATAAAATCAATCAATTTGAAAAGCATTTTTGCTCATTTTTGTGAAAAAAATTTATAAAAATCATTAATTTAATTCTAGGAAATCCAACATTTGTTAGGTTTGTTTGTGAATTTATTTCTTATTGAGTGACTTAGCAAAATAAAAAGTCAGATCAATTTAAATTGGTCTGACTTTTTTAACTTTATTAATTAACTAAAATTATTGAAATCGGGATAAATCCTCTTCAGGGCGAGCAGTTAATACCTCGACACCTGTTTTAGTGACTAAAACAGTATGTTCATATTGCGCAGATAATTTATGATCTTTCGTTACAACTGTCCATTTATCACCAAGAAGTTTAGTTTGCCATACACCAGCATTGACCATTGGTTCAATTGTAAATGTCATACCTTCTTCTAAAACCATGCCTGAATTTGGTTGACCGTAATGAAGCACTTGAGGTTCATCATGGAAAACAGTGCCAATACCATGACCACAATATTCACGAACGACACTGAAACGCTCTGACTCAACATATTTTTGAATCGCATGACCAATATCACCGATCGTCGAACCAGGTTTTACCGTAGCAATACCACGATACATTGCTTCTTGTGCAACTTTGCATAAGCGATCTGCAAGAATAGAAGTCTCGCCACCCACGATGTACATCATGTTGGTATCACCATGAAATCCATCTTTAATCACTGTGACATCAATATTCAAGATGTCACCTTTCTTTAAGATTTTGTTTTCAGAGGGAATACCGTGGCAAACCACATGGTTTACTGATGTGCAAATCGTATGCTGGAATGCAGGACGGCCAGGCGCAGCACCATAGCCTAGGCAAGCAGGAATGGCATCTTGTTTATTCACAATATAATCATGACAAATCGTATCCAATTCTAGTGTACTCACACCAGGCTTGATATGCGGTTTGATCATATCCAAAACTTCTGCCGCTAGTCGTCCCGCCACACGCATCTTTTCGATATCTTCAGCAGATTTAATTAAACGACGTGGTGCTTCATAAGTACTGTTCATGATCTTTAAAAACTTTTGGAAATTTGTGTGTGACTATGGTATAAATAGCCGCCCAATTTATCAAATGCTTTTCGTGAATAGATTCACTTAATCGGATGATATGTTGGTTAATAAAATCCGCACATATGTCGACACATTACTCTGGGTGCCCGTAAGGGTGGAGAATGCGGACATATGGAGGCCTAACCCAAACTTTTAAGGTAAAGAAAATGGCAGATTACAACGTAAGCATGCGCGACCTTCTTCAAGCTGGTGCGCACTTCGGTCACCAAACTCGCTTCTGGAACCCAAAAATGCGTCAATACATTTTTGGTGCGCGTAACAAAATTCACATCATCAACCTTGAGCACACTGTTCCTGCGTTAAATGATGCATTGAACTTTGTTAACAACCTAGCAAGCAAAAAGAACAAAGTATTGTTCGTTGGTACTAAACGTGCTGCTTCTAACATCATCCGTGAACAAGCTCAACGTGCTGGTCAACCATATGTAGATCACCGTTGGTTAGGTGGTATGTTGACGAACTGGAAAACTCTTCGTCAATCAATCAACCGTCTTAAAGATCTTCAAACTCAGTCTACTGACGGTACTTTCGCTAAGCTTACTAAACGTGAAGCTTTAGAGCGTACTCGTGAAATGGAAAAACTTGAACGTGCTCTTGGCGGTGTTAAGAACATGGGTGGTTTACCTGACGCATTGTTCATCATCGACGTTGACCACGAAGCGATTGCAATCAAAGAAGCTAAGAACCTTGGTATTCCAGTAATCGGTATCGTTGATACTAACTCTAACCCAGATAACGTTGATTTCGTTATTCCTGGTAACGATGATGCGATCCGCGCTGTAACTCTTTACGCTACTGCGATGGCTGATGCGATTATTGCTGGTAAAGAATACGCTCAAACTCAAGCTAATGCGCAAGCTAAAGGCGAAGAAGCTGCTAAAGAAGCTCCTGAGGCTTAATGCGATTTGATGCGGATTTGTCATTTTTGCGACACGTAATCGTGGCATCTTAAGCATCAATCAAGCAAAACGGCCCAGATGATTAATTTGGGCCGTTTTTGTTAACAGATACATATCTCGACCGAATTTAGGAGAATAACATGACTGCTATTACTGCAAGCATGGTTAAAGAGTTGCGTGATCGTACTGGTCTAGCAATGATGGAATGTAAAAAAGCGTTGACAGAAGCTGGTGGCGATATCGAGTTAGCGATCGACAACCTTCGTAAATCTGGTCAAGCAAAAGCTGCTAAAAAAGCAGGTAACATTGCTGCTGATGGCGCGATTACAATTGCTCAAGAAGGCAATAAAGCAATTCTTTTAGAAGTAAACTGTCAAACTGACTTCGTTGCTAAAGACGAAAACTTTGCTGGTTTCTCTGCAAAAGTTGCTGCTGCTGCGCTTGCTGCGAATGTGACTGATGCTGCTCAAATTGCTGAATTGAAACTTGAAGATGGTGCAACTGTAGAAGAAGCTCGTATTGCGCTTGTTCAAAAAATCGGTGAAAACATTCAAGTTCGTCGTGCTCAAATCGTTGAAGGTGAAAACCTTGCAGTTTACAAACACGGTTTAAAAATCGGTGTTGTAGTTTCATTTGCTGGTGATGCTGCTACTGGTAAAGGTATCGCAATGCACGTTGCTGCGTTCAACCCAGTTGCTGTAAATGCTGAAGGTGTTTCTGCTGAGTTAATCGCTAAAGAGAAAGAAATTGCTGAAGCAAAAGCAATTGAATCTGGTAAACCAGCGAATATCGTTGAAAAAATGGTAACTGGTTCAGTTGAAAAATACTTAAATGAAGTTGTTCTTGAGCGTCAAATGTACGTTATCGACAACGACAAGAAAGTTGCTGATGTTCTTAAGTCTACAGGTACAACTGTTGCTCAATTCGTACGTTTCGAAGTGGGTGAAGGTATTGAGAAAAAAGCTGAACTTTCTTTCGCTGAAGAAGTTGCTGCTGCTCAAGCTGCTGCAAAATAATTGAATCAATTATTTTGAAAAAGAAAAAGCCCTTTAAGGGCTTTTTCTTTTTTTTGATGAGTCTAAATGATATAAACTTTAGGATGAAATAAAAATACAACTTAGAGATCAATATGTCTCAGAAATCAAAAATGAGTATTGTTGCGTTAATTGCAGTGTTGGTCGCAGCATATTTCGGTGTCGATTTAAAACAGGATTTAAAACAGAGTAATGAGCACGCACTAAATCCTACAGATGCAAGTACTCACTATAGTGATGCTAACCAACGAGAACTATCCTCTGCGGATAATGATGATGCCGCAAAAATAGCGACACTTTTTCAAAAAAAGATGAGTGATGTGCAAGTTAGGGCTTCTGGAGAAGTTGTTGCAATATTAAATGATGATAATGAAGGATCTAGACATCAGAAATTTATTTTAAAACTTAATCATGGTCAGACAGTTTTGGTAGCTCATAATATAGACTTGGCACCACGTGTTGAGAATATTCAAAAAGGGGATATCGTCGAGTTCTATGGTGAATATGAATATACCGACAAGGGTGGTGTAATTCATTGGACTCACCATGATCCTCAAAAACGGCATATTGATGGTTGGTTAAAGTATCAGGGTCGAAGTTATCAATAATTTTTATAAAAATAAATATATGAGATGAGCAATTTCATTCTAGATTTAAAATGCAGGCGTGATAGTTTTTATGCAATTTTATAGGCGTAATATCCAGAAAAAAGATGCAAGAGTCTGCTAATTATCTTCATTTCAAAGAATTGGGCGGATTGGAATTATTAAAAGCTCAATTTCAACGTAAGCAATTTTCAAAACATGCTCATGAGGGCTATTGTATTGGTGTCATTGAAGATGGGGCACAAAGTTTTTACCGCTCTGGAAAGCTTCATATCGCACCTAAAGGCGATATTATTCTGGTGAATGCTGATGAAATACATACTGGTTCATCCGCTGTGGAAACTGGTTGGAAATATCGAGCAATTTACCCAACACCTGAAATGATATTAGATCTGAGTCGAGATTTTTTTACAACCAAGAATGCAGTCCCATGGTTCTCGGATGCAGTGATTCATGATTTGGGTTTGGCGAGGCAACTAGTATTTTTATTCGATTTATTTGAGCAGGGCGAGGATACTTTGCTTAAAGAAAGCCTCTATTTGACGACATTGGCCAGATTGATCTATTGCTATGGGCGGGCGAAATTGAGTCCAATCAACATACCAGAAATGAGAAAAAAAGTTGAACTAATAAAAGAACTTATGAGTAGTTTTCCTGAACATGACTATTCTCTACACGAGTTGTCTGCATATGTAGATACAAGCCCATGGCATTTATTACGTGAATTTAAAAAACATACGGGATTGCCTCCACATAGTTGGCTTGTTCAAAGAAGAATTCAAAAAGCTAAACAATTGCTTAAGCAGGGGGTGCGAATAACTGAGGTTGCACAACTCACTGGATTTTCTGATCAGAGTCATTTAAATCGACATTTTAAAAGTGCAATAGGTGTAACGCCTAGACAATATCTTTTGAACTATTAATTTTCCTTAAATTTGCGCCGCAATATTATTCAAGATCAATCATTACTCATCAGATGATAATAATCGATAAGTGAATCAGATTCAGATGTATTGATGAAAAAGATGAGTGATACAAAAAAGAATTTTATACATGGTGTGCTGGGTATTATGCCGTTGGCAATTGCAGTCATGCCATGGGGGGTATTGGCTGGCTCTTTGGCGATACAGACTGGATTGAATGCGATACAAGCTTTTGCAATGTCATTGTTTATGTTTGCTGGTGCTGCACAATTAGTGAGCTTAGGATTGGTTTCGGGGCAGGCTTCGCTGATGACAATCTATCTGACGATTTTTTTTCTGACGAGTCAGCATTTAATTTACGCGCTTAATTTTCGAAATGATGTTAGTAAATTTCCACTATTTAAACGTATTGTATTTGGCTTTCTGCTGACGGATGAATTATTTGCAGTTGGTGTAAAAAATAAATCACAACGCTCATTCGCATATTTATTTGGAGCAGGACTTTGTTTTTATATTTTTTGGCTGATATTTAGTTTATTTGGGATTTTGCTTGCTCACTTCATTCCTAATTTATCAAATTTGCATCTTGATTTCTCAGTCGTTGCACTGCTTATATTAATTATAGTGCCAATGATAAAAAATCTTACAATACTTGTTGGTGTTGTGATTACCATAATTTTTTCTTTAATTTTAGAAGCTTACCAAGTAAATGCAGCGTTAATTATTTCTGGTCTATGTGGAATGTTTGCCAGTGTGATAGTTGAAAAATGGCAAACAACAAAAGGGGATTAAAAATGAGCTGGATGCTTTTGCTGGGGTTGTCGATCATGATCTTTATTAATCGATATTTATTCTTGGAGCCAAGGGTAAATGTGCCACTTCCTAGAATTTTGAAACAGATGTTGAAATATTCTGCGCCATGTTTGTTGACTGCAATATGTGTACCGATTGTATTTTATGAAGCAGCAGAATTAAGGGTTATGTCGAGTAATCACTATTTATGGGCAGCAATATTTTGTGTACTGCTTGCGCTAATAAGTCAAAAAGTTATCAGTAATTTAGTTTTTACTTTACTGTTTTTCTATCTCATAAATTACTTAATTAGAGCATGAACATCGGGCTAAATTAAATTCTAATTTAACCCATGCTGTATTTGCTAATTTAAGCGCTGATTTGGCGTGATTTCCAATTGGGTAGTATCTTATCTAGGTAGGCATCCATACACCATAGAGGGCCAATCAGAAGGAATTGGAGGTCTTTAAAGAAAGATGGCTTTTTCCCTTCAATTTTGTGCCCGTAAAATTGACCTATCCAAGCCAAAACGAATAGAGCAATATAGAATCCTTTCCCGAATGGAAGAAAAATAATAAGCCAAGACATGACCAATAATAACGCTGCCATTGCAACCGCGAGTACAAGATCTAATCTTGCATAAAAGATGAGTGTTAACACCAGTAAAAGGGTAGTCAGTAATGCGCTGAAATGAGCGAGTATGCCAATGATCGAGAATAGAATCGTGGGTACGCAAATCCAGTGTAATGTTTTATTGGTTGGGTTTTGATGGCTATCACTATATTCATCTAACCATTCTGTAATTGTCTTCATCCTATTTCCTTCACTGATTATTTGAATTTTATTTATTCTATAAACTACATTATGACATAAGATGATAAATCAAGATTCTTTTTTGTATATTGGTCACATCAAAAAAAATTAAAAATAATAAAGCCACTCAATGAGTGGCTTGCCGTTAAATGCTTCGCTGAATCATGAGAACCTAAGAATTTGGACCATCCACACGTTCGATGCTTACACGCGCAGTACCAGCATTGGTAATACCAAGAGATTTCGCAGCACCGTAAGATAAATCTACAACACGATTACCATGAAATGGGCCGCGATCATTTACTTTAACAACGACGCTTTTACCATTAGATTTATTCGTTACACGAATATAGCAATTAAGCGGTAGGCTACGATGCGCTGCAGTAAGTGCATTCATATCAAATGTCTCGCCACTTGCAGTTTTACGACCGTGAAATTGACGACCGTACCAAGAAGCAACTCCTGTTTGACTAAAACGACGAACAGTGTTTGAAGCAACATTATTAAGTTTATCAATCACTGAAGGCTCTTCAACAGGTACTTGAATTTTCGCTGCGATTGTTTCGCGACGAATTTTATCACCTGAACTTTCAGTAATTGCTAAACTGTTTAAATTCGAGAAGTGCGAATTGAAACTTGTAGAGTCTTTGCTAATCACGCGTGAAGCAAGACTTGATTGGTCAACATCATTATTTAGATAAGAGGATTGAACCAACTCGGCATGAGTTTGAGTCAAAGCCAAACTAATACCTAATATTGATAACATTTTCAGCGAAGCATGCATCGTTTAACTCCTTGGAACCCTAAGTTAATTATCTAAGTTGCTGATAATTAACCTAAATGGTCTGTAAATTTACTTGTGCAACTGCATTTAACGGTAGTGGATGATATTCATCCTGATACAAAAGTGTCTAGCTTTATTTTCACTTTAGTTACAAAAACGACAAATTATCACAAAATATGGTTAAAAATTAATCAATAGTGTAACAAAATATGTGAAATGTGCAAATAGTGAACTTAATCACAAAAATATTTATTGACTTTTGTGAAAACAAGTAGATTTATATTTATCTACTCGCGATTTCAGTCCCTAAAAGCCACAGTGCAGTTGCATACATTCGACTACGGTTATAGGTCGTAATGACTTGAAAATTAGGATATGTAAGGTAATAAGCTGGTCCATAATTTTCTTGTAGTTGAATCACATTGACCATGTCTAAGTCATCTATTTTAACAATAGGATTGAGTGGGCTAATGCCTTGAACTTTTAATGCACCATATGGAGTAGGTTGTGTTAAGTCTTTGGCTATGATGGCATCCGCATTATTTCCTTGGTAGCGTGCGGCAAAAGCAATCGGTTGATCTCGTTGCCAACCATGTTGAGCAAGATAATTTGCAATAGAACCAATTGCATCTACAGCAGAGTTTCTGAGATCGATATGACCATTACCGTCATAATCCACACCAAATTTCGGAATATTGCTTGGCATAAATTGAGGATAGCCCACAGCACCAGCATAAGAGCCAACGACTGAATTAGCTGGAATGCCGTCCTTATAAGACCATGCAATCAAAGCGCTTAATTCGTCTTGAAAGTATTGTGCACGTCGTTCATATCCAAACCCTAAAGTGGCTAGTGCATCACGTGTGATGAATGAACCTTTATTTGCTCCAAAACCTGTCTCTACGCCGAGAATACCGAGAATGATGGACTGGGGAACACCGAACTGCTGTTCTGCTCGATTTAAAGTGTCTGCATATTGATTTTTAAAACGCACACCACGTTGAATTGTACTTTCTGCTAAAAAATTCTTTTTATATTCGTACCAAGGCTTGCTTTCTCCTGGGCGATTCATAATGTTGATAATATTTGGTAGGTTTTTTGATCCATTCATGGCCCAGTCAACTTGCTCAGCACTCAAACCATAGGTCTGCATCGTTTTTAGTTTAAAATTTTGATATTGAGGATGTTGAGCGAAGTCATTGGCTTGAACAAAACTTGTGATCATAAACGCACTGAGTGCTAAACCAATACGTTGTAATTTAACATTAAAATTTTCAAATAACATAACAGCAGCAGATCCAATTATTATCGGTGGTAGACGCAAAGGTATAAGTGTTGATAAGGATTAAAAGTTCAACATCATTTGATTAATCGCAATGTTTATTAAGATAACATTAGGTCGTGATGGATTCACAAAAACCTACATAAAAAGTGTAAAAATGGATGAATTATGCCTTTTATTTATTCAATATTGATGAACTATTTTTAAAACATAAAAAAACCTAGCAGAAGCTAGGTTTTTGATTAGTCTGATTTATTCTTGAATAAATAGCGTGTCATGATATTCAGCTGTAGCTAACAATTCTTCTTTAGTAAAGTTAGGAATGAGCTTATCAATAGCAATATGAACTGCTTTGATGACCGCTGAAGAAGCGATATCAGACGCCTTACGTTTAATCATACCCAAATCTAAAGTCTTGTTAAAATCATTCATAAAGTGACGAACTGCAGCTTCACCGAATTGCTTGTATTGTTCAGACAGAACTGCACGATTGACATCATTGCCTGCACGTACTTCTGCAAAGCTATTTTTTAAGTTTGTCACTAGATCAGCAGGTAATGGAGCACCGACACGATAATTACCCTCTGGATCTTTGAATAAACTCTTTTCAGAGAATTCAATCGATTGTCTCACGACGTCATTTGGTGCTTTACCCAATAACTGTTTAAGTAGTACCGATACTGTTGATTTAATATAACCAGCAAGTTTTTCAGCTGTTTCTCGTTTGTCACTTGCAGGGAAACGACGTACAAGTTCAACTAAAATTGCATCGATAATTTCATCATTAATAGCGAGTGCAGTTTGATCACGCAAAGGGTAAAGTGGTTCGTTTGAATTTTTTTTCTCAATTCCAGTTTGAATATTCTTTAACAAAGATTCAGATGGAATAAAACCAAAATATGACATCGTATAACCTCAACTATTCTTCAATTTATTGTCGCGCCAATCGAATTGGGCTTGGCATCCATGCAAAGTCCGATACACGACAAGGGTTAATGTCTAAACCACCACGGCGTGTATAAGTCGCATATACCATCAACTTTTCAGGATTAAAGTTTTCCCAAATATCTGCGTAGATTTGTTCAACGCATTGTTCGTGAAAGCCATTATGCTGACGATAGGAGATAATATAAGCTAAAACTGAACGATAACAAGGTTTTTTGCCACGATATCTTAAAAAAACTGTGCCCCAATCAGGCTGACCTGTGACTGGGCAGTTACTTCTTAATAAATGCGAATATAATTGAATTTCAACGATTTCTTCGGAAGACGCTGCATCGAGTTTAAGTAAGCTCGCATCAGGGTGGTTTTCAAGACGTTCAGGCTCATAATGGTCGATGCATATTCCTTCAGGCTGGGCAATATTCAACTGATCAACATCGAATAATTCAAGTCTGACTTCTGCATTGGCTGCTTTAGAAAGATCACGCTCGACTGTCTCAATAAACTGATTTTGAGATTCAAATTGAGCAAAATTCAGACTATTGAAATATAGTTTAAGAGATTTGGACTCGATGAGATAAGGTGATGAAGCAGGAAGATGCATTCGACCAATTGCAACTTGAGGAATCCCTGACAGATTCAACCAAGAAATTTCAAAAATATGCCACCAATCAATTCCTTGTTGAATACCATCTACATGTGCGTACTTCGCTCGTGCTTCTGCGCGAGCAATTGGAAATAACACCTCAGGTTGATATTCAGTCGGATAGTTGGTGTCTTTGCCTAAAAGAGATTGTTCAACGCTCATTATTCACGCATTCCTGAACCACGGGAGAGTAGGTGATAAGCGACCGCATATAGCACGGCGCAACACGCTGTGATTACTAATAAAGAGATAGATACATTTACATCGCTATGACCAAGAATTCCATAACGGAATGCATTGACCATATATACGACAGGGTTAATTAAAGATAGATTTTGCCAAAATGGGCTTAATGCAGAAATTGCATAGAACACCCCACCTAAATAGGTCAACGGTGTTAAAACAAAAGTAGGAATAATCGAAATATCATCAAATGACTTTGCATAGACCGCATTAATAAATCCACCTAATGCAAACAGTAGTGACGTAATCAGGACGGTATAAATTGTGACGAACCAGTTGGTAATATATAAGTCAGTAAAAAATAAACTCATCGCAGTCACAATGATAGCAACTAATAAGCCTCTAGCAACACCACCAAGCACATAACCCCAAAGTACGGCATGTAAAGGCACTGGACTCATGATCAGTTCTTCAATACTTTTTTGAAATTTAGAACTAAAAAAGCTTGATGAAACGTTGGCATAACTATTAGTAATGACAGCCATCATAATTAGACCAGGTACAATGAACTGCATGTAGGTAAAGCCACCCATTTCCCCAATTCTTGAACCGACTAGATTTCCAAAAATTACAAAATACAGTGACATGGTAATTGCTGGTGGTAACAATGTTTGTGGCCAAATGCGCATAAATCTACGAATTTCCTTATGGATAATCGTATATAAAGCTACAGCGAGTTGGTTAAAATTCATTGCGCAGCTCCATCAAGATTCTTTTCGACCATTTTGACGAATAACTCTTCTAAACGATTTGATTTATTACGCATACTTCGAACTTGAATATTTTGTGATTCTAGAAGTTGGAAAAGATCATTCATGCTGTGTGCTTTATCAAGCGTAATTTCTAGAGTCAGCGGATCAACCAAATTAAATTTCACACCAATAATGTCGAGTTGAATCGGTTCTATAGGTTCAGCCAAGTCAAAAATGAAAGATTCTTCATTTAATTGATTTAAGAAATTCTTCATGGTGGTGTCTTCTTTAATGACGCCACGATCAATAATTGCAATTTTGCGACACAGTACTTCTGCTTCTTCTAAATAATGTGTTGTGAGAATGATAGATGTACCTTTCTGATTCATTTCTGTTAAGAAGTCCCACATCGAGCGACGTAGTTCAATATCAACGCCAGCAGTTGGTTCATCTAGAATTAACAGTTTTGGGTCATGCATCATTGCTCGGGCAATCATGAGGCGGCGTTTCATTCCCCCAGATAGCATACGGGCTTGAGTAGAACGTTTTTCCCATAAACCTAATTTGGTCAGATACTCCTCTGCACGAGTTTCAGCAACTTTTTTTGGAATGCCGTAATAACCTGCTTGTGTGACTAAAATATCGAAAGTCTTTTCAAATTGCGCAAAGTTAAACTCTTGAGGGACTACACCCAAGCATTGTTTAGCTTGAGAAGGATGTGTATCGAGGTTATGACCAAAAATCTGGACAGTTCCTGCAGTTTTTTTTGTAAGAGAGCTGATGATGCCAATAGTGGTTGATTTACCTGCACCATTAGGGCCTAGAAGTGCATAAAATTCACCTTCTGGAACATCTAAATTAATTCCTTTTAGTGCTTGAAAACCATTTCGATAGGTCTTCGACAAATCCCTTAAGGTCAATGCATCAGTCATGAATATCTCGAATGGTGAAAAGTTGAGATATTGTGAGTGATCTTGAAAAATAAACCAAGCTTTGTAATCAGAATTCTCTGTTTTGATGTTGAAACGCTGTATAAAGCATGAGCACTAAAAATTGGAAAGATATATAGTTGCTTTACCTTAGAGTTTTTTTTGTTATGATGTGCGCACTTCCTAAAATGCGCTCATAGCTCAACTGGATAGAGTACAGGTCTCCGAAGCCTGTGGCGTGGGTTCGAGTCCCGCTGAGCGCACCAAATTAATAGCAGAACATACAAGAATATAGTTTTAATCCCTTTATATACAAGGGTTTATGTGAAAACTTAGCAGAACATAACAAAATAAATAAGGATATAGTTGCAAGTTATAAGGATATATATGAGGATATATTTGATTCTATCCATTTTTGTATCCTTATTCTGACTATGGCCAAGCACATAACACCGCTCTCAGATTCCAAATGCACAAGCGCTAAGCCACAAGATAAAGACTACTCTTTATACGATGGGCAGGGCTTAATTTTGTTTGTACGAAAAAGTGGCACTAAGGTTTGGCGATATAAATATAAAAAAGCCAATGGTAAAGATGGATTAATGACTTTAGGTAATTTCCCTGCATTAAGTCTAAAGACAGCAAGGGATAAGCGCCGTAGTTATGAGCAGCTATTAGTACAAGGTACAGATCCAATCGAATATGAAGAAATCCAAAAGTATAAAAAGAACAATTCATTTAGTTTTGAAGCCATAGCCCGAGACTGGCATAAGGAATACAGCAATACAGGCAGATGGATACCCGATACAGCAAACAAAGCGTTAAGAAATTTAGAAGAGTATGTATTTCCCTTGATTGGAGATAGGTCTATTGATGAAGTGAAGCCTAAAGATTTGGTTATGGTTTTACGGTCAATTGAGGAAAAAGGATTTACAGAGGTACTTAAGAAAACAAGACAGAGATTTAGTGCCATTTTTGCTTATGCAATCTCAAGAGGTTTATTAGAAGAAAACCCATCTTATTTTTTAAAGGACGTATTCGTTAAGACCAATAAGGCGAAGCACTATCCGCAATTACCACTTGAACGCCTCCCTGAACTACTACAGAGGTTAAACAATGATACTGGCTATCCATTAACAAGATTATGTACGGCGTTCACATTGCATACCTTCGCGCGTTCCAGTGAGGTACGTTTTGCTCGTTGGACTGAATTCGACCTTAAAAAGGGGATATGGACGATACCACCAGAGCGTGAATTAATAGAAGGGCAGAAGTTTTCTAATCGTGGTGCAAAAATGAAAACCGAGCACCTTATACCTTTATCGCCTCAAGTCATTTCTATTCTTAATGAAATTCATACTTACAGTCACATGACTAAAAATGTCTTTCCTAAGAATGGTGACCCTCGAGGCTTTATCAGTGAAACCACAATTAATAATACTTTGCGCCGTTTGGGGTATAACACAGATAACGAGATATGCGGGCATGGTTTTAGAGGTATGGCTTGTTCTGCATTGGTGCAAAGCACTCTATTTCAAAAAGAAGCAGTAGAGAAGCAAATGAGCCACCAAGAACGTGACCAGGTACGTTTGGCTTACACTCATCAGGCTGAATACATGGAAGAACGGAAAGCTATGCTGAATTGGTGGAGTGATTACCTTGAAGCAAATCAGAACAGCTTTATAAGTCCTTATGACTTCACTCAGCAGCTTTTAAGCAATGATGTGATTAACTTTAAATACGCAAAGTTGGCTAAGTGACAAGATTTTTCGCTCATTTTCCCAAATATACACAATTATAATTAAATATCGTTTATATTCAGTTTGCTAGGTCTAGGAGGCATCCGAAAGCATATACCCAATATGTTGACCTAGTGGCTTTTTGGGGTGCTGTGGGAGGCATAATGTATAACACTAGTTTCAGTAATTGTTCACAATACTTAGATCATGCTGAATGGTTAAGGCTTTCAGATATTTTAAATGAATGGTGCAAGCTAGATCAGTCATGCAAGAAAATAAAAGAATTGGCTATCTTAGGTGCATGTGAAAATCAACAAATAGAATATACGCGTAATGATGGAAAATCTTTCGATGACCCTGTTATGGAGTTATATGGTAGAGGTTTGCTATTAATTAATAAACGCTCCTTTAATCGCTGGAAAGCTAAATTTGTAAATAAAGAGCAAAGTTTTAATAAAAAAAATCAAAATAGTATTTCTCTTTTAGATTTTTTAAAGAATGAAGATGCTGAATACATAAGTATCAGTGAGGCTATAGATTCTATTCATCATCACTTAGGCGCGGATCAGGACATATCTAAGGCTGTTCAGCTACTAAACCTAGCTATCGGTAAGGCAGAGGAACCACCAAGTATTTATAAAAAAGATGATTTTAAAAGCTGGATGCCCGTAATTTTAAAGAATCAATACAATGGTGACTTTATGGAAGCACCGAATCCTAGTGACCACGCAAAATTAGAAATAATCCATTATTTAGTTAATAAGGTAATGGGCGAAAAAAAACAAAAGGAGTTAGATGATGACTTACCGTTCTAGCAATCCTTTTGATAAACAAGATTACAGTAAATTTGCTTTTAAAAAATCTGAATTATTGGAAATTTTACAGGCAATTGATAGTAGTTTTAGTTTTGATTTATCTATTGTAGAAAAGCCAAACAATACAGAAAATACAAATACAACAAGCGTTGAAAATTTGCAAAAATTGACGAAAACTAACGAGCTTTATATTTCTGTTGTTGATGTTTTTGAACTTATAAGAAGTAAAACTGACTTAAAATCAGATAGTGAGATTGCCAATTTTCTAGTCGTTAATAAAATTAATGATTTAACAATTCCTTTTGATAAATTCAAATACTTTGATGGGAAACCAACACGATTACATAAAGATTTTCAACAAAATCAACTCACTAAAATGGATTTGCTTTTACTAGAAATAGCTAGAGAGGAATTGCAACTTAACAGTAATGATAAAAGATTAAAAAGTTTTGCATGGGATAAATTTGATTTTTTCTTGGAATTTAAATGCCTAACTAACATTGATTTAGATGAGGAGGTGAATCTAAGTAATGTAGAGGTAGATAATTCTATGCAAACACCAGATTGTGAGGAGAATAATATAGAGCAATTAAAAAGCGATTTGCCTTTACATATTAAAATCTTAGCAATGAATGATTTTTTTACTATCGTTGAGTCGGCTTGCTTCATTTCTTTGGATGAACCAGAAAAAATACAAGCTTATCTTGATAGTGGTAACTTGACCTATGATGCATGGAGATATGGCGAGCATATGCAAGCTGTAAAGGTCATTGAGGGCGCGATAAAAGCTAAAAAATTGGATATTGATCATGAAGGAATGATACCTAGAGCCTCATTGCAACAATTTCTATTTGATCGTAATCATGTAATTGCGGGCTTTAACGACAATCTATCACAACAAAATCAATCGATTTTTGGCATTCCAATACTTCAACAGGCAGAGCCCAATATTGAGAATCAGAATGCTGAGATTGCACGACTAAGGAGAGAACTGGCAAGAGCACAAGATCGTATTAAGCAGTTGGAATCAAAACCACTAATTGAGCAAGTAGAAGAAAACAATCTTTTAGCGTTGATTTTTGATGAATCAGCTACTGATCGATATGCACCTGATTTAGTACTCTCAATTAAATTATGGGAACATATTTATATTACTAACCCAAAGAGTGATAGTCATACTAATAAAGCCATTAAATGGCTAGAGAACAATACAGGCTATGAGGTCAATAAAAAAGCTGGATCAGCTTCAAAAATAAGGGAAATCACAACTCCTTTTGTCAGCTGGGGCAATCTAAGAGATAAAAATTATAAAAAATAAATGCCACCTAAATAATTGATTTATATATACCCTACCTACCCAAGCTAGGGTATTTTTTTTCTTTACCCCAGTTACCCCACCTATCCATATTTTTGCTTTTATGCCCTAACAATATTTAGCTATGTAAGTGCATAAATGACTATCAAACCAATTCGCGTCCAATTTAAAACTGCTTGTGAGCTACTGGATATAAGCCGTGAATCATTGCGCCATATCGTGCGTACTGATGCTGATTTTCCGAAGGCAATTAAGATGGGAACTGCTAAGCAGGCCCCAGTCTATTTTGACTATGCGGAGCTTGTAGAGTGGCACAACAAGCAAAAACAAAGTCTTGCAGTAATGGAGGCTTAACCCATGACCAAAACACAAATTAAAGCCATTGCCTTGCATGCCAGCCGGCAATTAAACGCCGTGGCAAAGGATGTTTATAACCGTGATTTAGTTACGAGCATTAATCATGACCAGTTAAAAGATACCTCGGCCACGTTAAACGATCTATACGGCGTATTGGATACCCAGTACCAGCGTAGTATGAAAGCCGGAATTGATGAGCCTATGGAATACACAGAGCTTGTCAAAAAGCGCATTGATGCCTTTGCTGAATATATCCGTCCAGCACGTCTTAAAGTGACCCACGTATCTCCTAAGCAAATTGTGCAAATGCTCGATACTGAACAACAGGCGATGCACCATTTATTAACCCTATTGGATGAAATCAATATAGGGGGAAAGGCATGAGTACAAATCATCAAACCCAAGTTTTAGTGCACCTCAAGAGTGGTAAGACACTTTCACAGGCAGAGGCAATTTATCACTTTGATTGCTATCGCCTGAGTGCCGTTGTAGAGCGGTTACGCAAACAAGGTCATGACATCGTGACTCGTGTTGAACCTAATTTGAATGGCAAAGGTACTCATGCCCGGTACGAGCTAAAGGAGTTGGAAGTATGAGAGGATTAATCACATCTCAATATAATGGCCAAGAACTTAGTTTTAATGAACAGGGTTGGTTTAATGCAACACAGGCATCTAAATCATTTGGTAAACGTCCTAATGATTGGCTAAACCTTGAAGAGACTAAAAACTATATCCAGGCCTTATGTGAGTACCTGAAAATAAGTGAACCAAAATCTCTTATTAAAACTAAAAAGGGGGGTAATACCGTTACCAGCGAAAATGGTAACGCTCAAGGTACATGGCTTCATCCGAAATTAGCAGTAGCATTCGCTCGTTGGTTAGATATTCGTTTTGGTATTTGGTGCGATATGCAGATAGATCTGTTACTGCGTGGTAATCATCCAGTATTTGATCATCGCCGTTTACGCCATCAAGCAGCAGCCACCTATAAGGCCGTATCAGCAGTCCTACAATTATCCAGACAGCAGCAAGGTAAAGAAACCAAGCCTCATCACTACATGAATGAAGCAAAACTTATTAACTGGGCCATGACTGGAAAATTTACTGGGTTAGACCGTGACAGCCTTTCATATGATGAGTTGGATTTGTTGGCAGAGCTAGAGGCGCAGGACTTAATTCTAATCGGCTCTCAGTGTAGTTATGAGCAACGAAAAACAGCATTAAATCTATTTGCCCAAACCTTTAGAGCCAATCGCCTTGCATTAAATTGTGATACACCTGTACCAGGTGTATCGACATGAAAGAACTCTCTCTAAATCTCTTAAAACTGTTCTTTGTTTGGGGAGTAACTATTTTTCTTCTTGCAAGATGCAGTAAACCATCTTATGCTAACGGCGTTCACCCACATGGTGAATTAGCTTTGGTCGGCTATTTTACAAAAGGCGCATATAGTCCGCTCAGGGCTTTTTTTATGCGTAAAATCTCTATGCGTTCGCATTTTATGGTGAGGCTGGAGAGGGACACTTTCGAGTGTGCAGGTTTCCTTTTGTGCCTGTCGACCAACCCTTTTCAGCTTTGCCACCCTCATTTGGTCGTGAATGGCAAAGCTCCTAAACTACAAAAGGAGCGCATTAATCGTGCCTAATACAAATACATCTTTAGAAAAACAGAATCAAACTTATAGCTCTGGCGATTTATACGAAGCCTATTCTTTGGCTTATGAGCAAATGGCCGATACAAGTACGATGGTTGGAGCTATTTCTAATGAGTTTAAAAGTCTCAAGGAGTATTTAAGTAAGGTATATGCTGTTCCTGACACCTGTTTCAATGATCTAAAACGTATCATTGCAATCACCAATACGATGATTCAAGAGTCGGCAGAATTAAGTCAGAATCTTGAAAAGCAATATCAAGCTGAATATGAGGAGTCACAAGTATGATTTCTCACAATTCATTATCAGATTCACCTGCAGATATTCTGAAGCAGTGCAGACAACTTTTACCTGCTCAAGCTGAGTACACTCAACATGCAATCATTCAACGCTTTGGTAGTCCTGAACAGCCGATTTATGTTGATGAGGCTCAAATTGAAATTGAAGGGATTCAATACCAGGATCCTTTAATTTTGCCGATCGTAAATGGTCAGCTAGAACAGATCCAATGCGCCGTATTACAAGATGGCCAACGTGTGCAAATCATGCCAGATGGGATGGCTAAGGGCTTTGCATATCATGGTGACTTTAAAAAAGATCAGCCCATTATCATTACTTATGGTCTGGAGGCATTCTTTAAGATTGCCCAGACTGGCTACGCCGTGGCATTGGTGTTGCTGCCTACCTTATGCGCCAAACAGACAGCACTCAAACCGTTTGATTTTGAACAGATCCAGTTTGTGATTAATCAATTATCGAAGGCTGGTTATACGCAGTTATATATGCCAGTGCGCCCTGAGCATATACAGCTTGAATCATTCCAAAGCTTAGAGAAAAACACTGCAGCTAGATTATTGAACCAATATATAGAGTACGGCGGAAGCGCATTTCTGACTGAGATCTATAAGGATGATGATGTAGAAGAAGTTAAAGCTTTTATTCAGCTGGCGATTGAGCAACTTCCTGGAAATAAACTATTGCCCAAAGGTCATTTAGCCAAGCCCTTCAAAATGGATGACGGCGCATTTTTGCATATCCTGGATAACGGGCTATACCTCATCAAAGAAAAAAGAGATGAGGATGGGCAGCTTAAACAAACCCGAACTTTTATCTGTCATTCAGCCATCATTTTAGGTGAAGCGCGAAGCCTGAATAATGACAACTGGAAGCGTGTTATTCAGTTTCACGACAAGGATAATACTCTACACCGGTTATTAATCCCTTATGAGCATTTTATGGGTGAAGCCCAGGAAGCACTTAAGATTATTGCCAATCATGGCTTGATGCCACCACGTCAGGCGTACAAGAAAAATGTATTTATTAACTACATTCAAGACTACCCAATAGAACAGCGTTTTCGCTGTGTAGATCGTGCCGGATGGCATGGCTACTGCTTTGCCACACCCAATAAAACCTATGGCAACAGTGAAGATGAAGAACTACTTTTTCATAGTGATAATAAAAGTCCTTATACCGTATCTGGGACCTTTGACGAATGGCAGGAACTTAGCCGGTTGATTGAGCCTCATGCTCTGGCAGTCTTGGCATTTTCATGTGCCTTTTCTGGGCAATTGGTTTTACCTTTAGGTGCTGAAAGTGGAGGCTTTCACATCTATGGTTCATCGACCGATGGTAAAAGTACCATCACTAAGGCATCGTGTAGTGTATGGGGTAATCCAAAGCATATATCTAAGTCATGGCGCACTACGGACAACGCTTTAGAGAATGAAGCGGAATTGAGAAATGATAGTTTTTTAAATCTGGATGAACTGCGCCAGGCTGTGCCGAAAGCCGTGTCTGATATTGTTTATATGCTCACCGGTGGACAGGGTAAAGCTCGAAGTACCAAAGCAGGTAAAAATCGTGATGCTAAGCAATTCAGTCTTATGTATACCTCTACTGGTGAAGTCACCCTTGAGGAACATTTACGCCGTGGCAATATCGAACTGGATGCAGGCCTATTGCTGCGTTTTGCACATATCCCCAGTGATGCAGGTAAGGGGTACGGCGTATTTGATTGCATTAACTACGGTACCGCACCACAGGACATTGGCAACCGCATTAATGAACTGGCATCACAGCATTATGGTTATGCCGGCATCAAGTGGCTTGAATATCTAACCCAGGATAAAGATACCGTCATGCAGAAAGCCCAGGCTCTATTGGATAGCTTTATTGAACAGCACAGCCAAATAAAGAATGGCCAAGCCAGCCGAGTTTTACGCCGTTTCGGACTTGTAGCTGCAGCTGGAGAACTGGCCACACAAGCAGGCATTACAGGATGGCAGCAAGGGCGTGCATTTGAAGCTTTAGCACAATGCTTTAAGACCTGGCTAGGTAATCTAGGCAACGGTGAAAACATGGAGGAAACCAAAACCCTTGAGCATATTAAGGCATTTTTTGAGGCCAACGGTACAAGCCGTTTTGAGGATCTAACCGTGATTAGGCAGGCAGATGGTGAAGTGATGCGTCCGCGCATTCATAATCGTGTCGGCTACTATGACCCTGAAGATAAAGTTTACCTAGTATCCCCGACCATGTTTAAAAAGGAAATGTGTATCGGAATGAATGAGGCCAGTGTGAAAAAGGCATTGATTAAGCATGGCTGGATTAAGGAGTTCATAGAGGGTGATAAAAAGCTGTATGTGAAGAAGTGCAGTAATAATCTACCTGATGGTACACGCCCACGTATGATGCATTTCAGCGCAGAAGCCATGCAGAGTCTAGATAATGAAACCTGAAATCCACATTAATAAGGTGGACGTAGTGGACAAGGTGGACGTATATGCATTTATGATATTTAAAATACTGTTATATATAGATATTATTATGTCCACTTTATATAAATATATCTATTTTAATAGGTGGACATAGGGTGGACATGATTCAAAGCAATCTATTCTGTCCACCTCATCTATTTTTTATGTCCACTTTTATACAATGCAAATTTATATGTAGGTGGACTAAGTTAATTATTTAAAAACATATAGATAATTACATCCGTCCACTTTGTCCACCATGTCCACCTAAAAAGACACATACATATTCGCCAATAGAAAAGCAGATGTTAGAATTAAATATTGTGAAGTTATTCATTAAGATTTTTAGAGTTAAATAAGTAGATTTCTGCTTCTTTATTAGGACTAAAGTAATTTCGTGGTCCCTTGAAATTCAGGGTCTGAAAGATAAGTGAGTTGAATAAATTAAGGCAAGATATGAAATTTTCTTTTTCTTCATATTTACTTGATAAATTATTACTTTTAGCTTTTGGATGGGCTACTTCATTTCTAAGATTTTTCCATGCCTCTGTTTCCTTTTTACTTAAAATTCCAGAATCGACTAATAGAGCTAATGCTTTATTAGCTGTAATAGTTTTTAAGTAGGAAATTGAATTCTGCAGCCTTTCTTTATATAAGTTATCAATTTCTAAGTTTTTAATAATTTTTTTAATTTCTTTAATATCATGTTCTAAGACTTCATCTTTTCTTGATTGTTTATAAATAGGAATGAATATGTCATTTAATAAACCCTCAATTGCGGTTGTTAATGCTAGGTTAGTAATATCTTGTTCTGATTTGAACGATACCCAGACTCTACGCCATTGTGCATATATACTAATAAAATATTTTGGGTTTTCTTTATATAATCGAATAGAGTTTCTTAAAATATTAAAATGATACTCTCCATCGCGATACTCTGGATTAGAAAGGTTACTTGCAATTGCAGAAACATAAATTTTCTGAAGATAAAGTTTGTTTGTACTATAAAAAGTACTAACTTCTTGATTGGAAGAAATATATTTAGAATAATATGGTTGCAATAAAATGCCTGAACAGAATCCTAAATAGAATGTTACGCAATCCAACATTAATTCTGGATTTGTACATTCTTCAACAGAGATAAAACCTTTAGTTCCATGATCATCGACTATACGAATTTTTAAATTTTCTTGATTAAAATCAATTATTGATTCATTCCATGCAAAAGATTCACTCCCTAAGCTAGACACTACACTATTATTTTTGTTTCTAGGAATATTGATGGTTTGATTAAATTCAATATAAAAATAATCTTTAGCATTTTTAGTAGGCTCAGTTGTTCTAATTTTTTCTAATAAAATATGATGTACAGAGGATCTATGAATAGACAAAGCATGTAGTTCAATCCTAAAATCTTCTGCTTGGAATTCAATTCCATCTATAGATATAGCCTCTAAATAAATTTTTTGAGATTCATCAAGATAATCATCAGGAAAACTCATTGACCAATTGAAGTTAGGAATATTATTTTTTTCTAAGCAAATAAACTCTATATAAAAAACACCATAATCATTAATTTTTATGATGCCATATCCTTTTAGAGCTATTCCATTTTTTTGATAAATTTTAATCTTAGGACAGTGAACTTCAAAAGAGTAATTACGTATACTTTCAAGTATCTTATTGGTAATCATAATCCTAACACTTTATAAAATAATGTTTTAAAAAAAATATTGAATATTAATAGTATAGCAAGTGCTTACAGCAAATTTGTTAAAACTACACTAGACAAATATATTATGAAAAGTAAAAAGGCTTATATAAAAATTTTAAAAATACAAAAACGTAAAAGACCAAAGCGGTGCAGATCGGGAAATAACCGAGACTCGAGCCGGTGAGCTGCAATTGCTTTGATGCTTATAAGCCCCTTTGATGGGGCTTTATTTTCTAAATAAATCTATTTCTTATTTACTGTATTAAGAAGTCTTTGGAACTTATCACCAATAGTGGCAGAAGAAATTAATTCAGATAAGTTGCTTTCGAAAGACATCTTATCTAAAGCAATTAACTTATTACCATCTAGAAAAATTGTGCAAGGATATCCTTCGCTGCCTATTTCAACAATCGAAAGTAATTCCTCATCACCTTCCGAATTGACAGCATAAATAGCCTTATCTTTTGGCTTTTCATCCTTGGGTTTATCGTTAATTTCTAATGCACTGAGGGTGCTAGCTAAAACACTAAAAGTTGCTAAATGATTGCGTTTTGTGGGTGATTTATATTGAATTGAGATTTTGTTATCAGTAGCAAGAGATATTTCTACTTTTAGTCTTTCAATAACTTCTTCGATAGAGGATAAATTTTTTGATTTGTTTTCAGAGGCTTGTAAACCAGCTTTTAAGGCTTGACCAAATATACTATTTTCTAAAGAAGTAGACATGTTAATTTACTCTCGTAATTAAAGTGCTCAATGGCCAATGATCGGAAGGATTGTTAAACTCTTCATCAGCTTTAAATAATGAATCTATATCAATTATAGACGTTAAGTTGTCATCAAATGCCCACTGATTTTTTAAAAAGGGACTTGAGAGTAAGATTTGGTCTATTACACACCAGGTGTGAAAGTTGC
This sequence comes from Acinetobacter sp. ANC_7504, assembly GCF_056779995.1. Taxonomy (NCBI): domain Bacteria; kingdom Pseudomonadati; phylum Pseudomonadota; class Gammaproteobacteria; order Moraxellales; family Moraxellaceae; genus Acinetobacter; species Acinetobacter sp. ANC_7504. Next base: position 198,383 of record NZ_JBWYIZ010000001.1, read on the forward strand.
CATTAATATAATTATAAGTACCTTTAACTTTCGCTTCTGTACTCAAAGGTAAGAATTTCCAACATGGATTATAAAAGATATTAGGTTTTTTTAAGACTATATCTCTGTCTCTTGATGATTGTAGGTGATGAACCATCTCATCGCTGAAAGGCTCAACATTGTAGTCACCCATCATGATTACTTCTTTATGATCCTCAAGATCTTTTTCCACTTCAAACCTTAAACGTGATGAAATTGTAGCTGTATTTAAACTGTTATCTTGTAATTGGCTCGGCCAATGCGACAAATATAACGATAGCAAATTACCAAATTCTGAGTGTATAAATTCATACCTTTCAAAAATTTTTAAATTACGGCTACCAAGCCCCATTGTTGCAAACTGGCAATCATCTCTATCATGCTTAATCAATTGATGATTTTTTTTATATAAAATAGCAGTATCAAAATACAGACGTCCTTGTTTTTGTGCACCAATAGCATAATTATATTCAGTTTTTTTTAAATTCAAGAAACGAGATATATAAATGATATCTTCCATACTAACTTCGCCTAAGCAGATAAAGTCATATTTCATATCCATGAATTTTTGCAAAATCGTTGCAATACCTTCTTTTTTATCCTGTGAAGCTAAATTTCTTTTTGAGCTCATAGGAGGGGAAAGACTAGTGTTCCACCATATGATTGATAACAGTCCTTTCATTAGAATGTATTCATCCGATTTAAACTAAGTATTACTGGTCAAGGCTATTTTCTTTATTAGTCTTTTTTAAAAAATCGAAGGTTAAAGCATCCTTGCGATAGAGCCAATATGCAGCAATAGTATATAATCCTAGAATTGTAGCTGTTGTAGTGGTAACTAATGCAATGTAGGCCTGATTGCTTAGATTAAATTTTAAATATGAAAAAGTTCCGGTAAACCATTGAACTGGAAATTCACCAAATCCTTGTACAATCGTAATTAAAATAATCGTAAGCGTCCACCCAATAGCAATGTAGGATAGCTTCTTAAACTCCCTTTTCCGAAGTTCAGCTTCTTTTTCAAGATTATCTAGTACAATTTCGATATAGCGCTTTTGATAATCATCATAATCACCATTTTTGAAAGCATTTTCCTCCTCCACTCCAAGGCAATCAGAATTATCTGGCGGTGGAACTTCGAGTGGAGTTGGATTACTTAAAAAATCTGAAAGTGATTCAGGCATTTTTGCCGACCTTATCCATATACAACTTTTTATAATGATTTTGAATTAATGTATTCGGGATAGTAAAATTATGCCAACTTCCCTCACCGTGTGGATAAGTTTGATCCCACGGCGTGCCTTTAGCATGAGTAATCTGGGATAAATCAACACCATCAAATTGTTCATATGCTTTTAATACATAATCTATAACCCTAAGTTCATCTTGTTCAAAATTAGAATTTGCTACATCTGGAATTGGAGCTGTTATAGGGCTATTACGATAAGACTTAATACTATGATAAAGGTCAGGGATAACAGGACCAAATTTCCATGCTTCTACCTTATCTTCAAATAATGAGCGGTCAAATAAACCAAGCATCCAGCCATGAGCAATATAAGTCAGTTTAATTAACTGCATTGGAGTGTATTGCTTACCTAATTCATTACCTTTAGCAATGATTTGGTTAGCAACTTGAAGTGCAGTATGAGCCATGCTGTACCTCCTATGAATAAATGCGGAAAAACAGTCCACACTGAGCCTAAACGGCTATCGAATTTTCTAATTGTTGTCTAAGAATTACAACAACCATTAGCGAAAGGCAAGGCATTATACATAGCCTTACATTTAAGATATATGGCTAAATATGGGAATTTAAAGATCAAGTGACAGCCTATGGCGTGTTCTTTAGCTGTGGTGAACTCTTAGTCTCTAAGCTAATATTATCCCAAATTTAGGGGGATTTATGGTTAAAAAGACTTTAGAAGAAAAGATAAGGTTGGTTGGTTTCTGGACTTTTGTAGGAATATTTTGGTATTTGGTGATAGCTTTCTTCCTGAAAAGTAATTATCCAATTTATGCGTATTCTTTTAATAGAGAAGATGCATACGATGCCATAAAGGATGCCTTAACCTTAGCTGCAGCCTTCCTTGCACCAGTTGCTGCATTTGTTCTTTTTAGTGATTGGAGAGAGCAGTATATTGAAAAACTTCTCGAACAGGAAAGCTCTGAGATATACGCACTGTACATCGCCATAATAGATACTTGGCAGCAATATAGATTTGATATTGAAGACGATGAGATTTTCAGCCAAAGCACAATAGAATCTAGAGAAACAAAGCATTTTGGGTTAATTGATCAAGTTGAAAAGGCAATTCAAAAAACTGAGCAACTTCAAAGCAGGGATATTAAGACGAAAGAATTCACTGAATTGGCTCTAAAGAGCTTTAGAGAAATTAGAAACATAATTTTCGAGCTAAGTATTTTAGGCGGATTTAAGGAAAAGCAATTTAATCCACACAAGTACAATTTTGAATACACTGATGAATTAGATAGCGAATTCTCATCTCGAATGGAATTAAATTACCAAGGGATGCAAGATCAGATGATGAAAGGCTTTGTGGATGTTTACAGGAACAAGGAGAAACTATTTTCGTTGAGTACAAACCTGAAAATACGAAATTAACCAAGATCTCTCCCGGTGGGATAATACCTGTAATCTGGAAATCAAGTATCTGATTGACCTGAACGCTACACAGGCCGCTATTCGATCTGGGTACAGTGAAAAGACGGCAAAAGTAATTGCAGCTCAAAACTTATCTAAACTTAACATTCAAAAAGCTATTCAAGGGGCCTAGGTCAAAGTATTAAGAAAGTAAAATTACGCCGTCGGCTTTGGCTATTCATCTTAAAAGAGAAACGAAAGCGTACTTTGAAAGTGCAGATAGCTTTGATAGACGAGTTGATAGTTCCGGTACTGTCTCTCTATCCTCAAGCGCCAAAACAGTTTCATGGTATAACAAAACATGACATTTAAGATCTATTATCCAAAGCCCAAAAAACAGATCAATAAATACTCATATCTACCGTTACTGAGCAAAAAAATGTCCGTTTCATCCGTCTTTATTGTGCGTTACTGAGCAAAAAAAATGTCCGTTTCATCCATTTTTATTGTGCGTTACTGAGCAAAATCTAAGAACGTTACTGAGCATAATCTAAAATATTTTGTCTGAATCAGCAGTGATAAATTTATTTTTTCCCTTGATGTACCTTGATGGAATCAAGCAACCATCAAGAAAAGGTAAGCCCTACCACATATAGTTTTTAAGCTATTTTAATGGTCTTTCTACTGGTGGCCATCAAGGAAGCGAAATAAACACTATAGAGAATAATTTAAGACTGTTTTGGTTGACATAGGTTGACGGAATAGGGTTTTCATAAAACTATCTGCAAACTGTCCAAATCCTTTCATATCATAGCTTTGAGCATTGTTATACAGATAGTTTAGCCTGTATGCCGTCAACCTAAAATAAGGTCAATCTTGCATGACGTAGCATGACAAAACCGCTTTTCTTGTTTGACGTAGTTGGACGAAACAAATATTTAGTTAAAACGCCGTATACCTTATATAGCTTGGCTTTCAGTGTATTTTTATAGGTGTTTTTATGAGGGCCTGGTCCAACAAAATACAAAAGGCTTGTCATGCAAGATTTTGCTATACGTAGCTATACAGAGTTGAGTTATTTACCTTGATACCTTGAAGAAATGCACTTGTAATAAAATGGCTGTAATGCCTATCTAATAAGGCTTTGGCGGTGTTTTATGGTGCTTTCCAATGGTGTGCTGTCAAGGTAAATTAACAGCGTGCCGTATAGCTAATTTTTTCTCTTTTCGTATATCTTTTTTGACGAGTGAGGGCAACGATATTTGATATACCTATGAAGGGTCACATTTAAGATCTAACCCTTTCGGATTTGAAATCTGATACGGCGTATCTGGTCATGGGTAGCCTTAGTGAATGCAGCTTCACTAGCCTGACCAGTATATTACCAAGGTACTAGTACCATTAAGTGATACTGGTTACATTTAATGGTACTAGTGCCATCAAGTGGTACTGGTATCTGGTACACCGTCAATGTAAAGATGCGGGGGAGCAAACTTGCTGATATTTAAAAAGAGACCAAGTTAATGCGACATTAGAAATGTGGATTTAAAATCTGAAATTCTACCGGTACCCAAAATCATGGCATCCCTGACCACCAAAAATAACGTGCAGCATAAGAACCACAAAAAAGAGGAGCTTTATAATCCGACCATTAAGAACCTGAGCCACTGAATAGAGGAGTAGAATCCCTCAGCGTGCACCTGACCCATGCCACAATAATCGGAAACCTAAAAAATAAAATAGACAGGTAGTTTTAAAGATATAAAAGGGGGGTACATTCAGAAATGAGGATACAAGAGAGGATACACGGCTATATGTTTAAATGTTAAATCCTTTGTTTATATGGGTTGTAGGGTATTGTTCTATCCCCGCTGAGCGCACCATTTGTTTTATGTCTTTCAAACAAAACATAGTCCGTCAATTAAAATAATTTTAGTAAATTTTTATCAAAATTTAGTGCGTAATCTGAATTGTTAATCTGAGTTGATTGAATCGTGAGATGCACCAATACTGACAAACAATAATATATAGAGTCCCAAAATAAACATAAAAATGCAAAATTTGTCACATAAAATTCACATGGCTTATTTTAAATTTAAATTGCGGTATTGTCGTATAAATCACATAAATTATGAATAATTCAAATAAGCGGCACAACAATGTACGAAGAAAAAGTTCTGATCCAAAATCGAATTTCGTGGGCGAGTATTTTCGCTGGCGTTATTGTTGTATTAGCTATTTCAATTTTACTCTCATTACTAGGCGTTGCATTAGGATTTGCGCTCCTAGATCCACAATCTACCACTGATATTACAAATGGCTCAGGGATAGCAGTAAGCGTATGGACAATTATTTCATTGTTAGTATCGTTGGCTATTGGTGGATTAGTTGCAGGTCACTTGGCTCAAGCTGATGGTGCAATCCATGGCTTTATTGTCTGGTCACTTTCATTGTTGTTAGGTATCTGGTTTGGTGCAATGACCATTAGCGGCGCGGCAAAAATTACTGGTAGTGCGATTAGTTCAGTCAGTAGTGCTGCGGGTAGTGTAGCATCAGGAATTGGTCAAGGTGGCGTTAATTTAACTCAGATCGGAGTTCAAGCTTTTGAGGAATTAGTTCCTTTACCAAAGCTTGAAAATAGTGATGAAAAGATGTCAGAAGCATTACGCAAAACTGGGATCGAGGAACTGCAACCTGAATTCTTAAAAGCGCAGGGTGAATGGGCAAAGGAGCAAATTAAGGTTGCTGCAAAAGAGTTGGTGATTCATCCAGATAACAGTGATGCTATTATTCAAAAGTTATCAGAACAATTAAAAAATCGTGCACAATCTGTGACTGCTTCTATTAATAAGAATGAAGTCAGTGCTGCTTTAGCGAAAAATTCATCTCTAACTCCGCAAGAAGCGAATCAAGTTGTCAATAATTTCCTTATACAGCAGGATAAATTCTTTAATGATTTAGAGGCGAATATTCAATCTGCTAAATTGAAATATACTGAACTAAAAGATCAAGCACGTGAAAAAGCAGCTGATGCGACTAAAGCTGCTGCAAAAGCTGCTTTATGGTCATTTATTGGTTTATTGATTGGATTGATTGTGACGATTTTTGCTGGCCGTTTTGGTGTAAATCATTCAAATAATCGTTCACGTCATTTGGCTTAATTCTGAGCTTAAATTTAGAATTAAAAGTCGACCCATTTCGGTCGACTTTTTTGAATTAAAACTTTGTTCATATTCGCGAAACTTATTCTTATCTATAAATAAAAAAATTCAATTGTATTTTTTTTATACAGTTGTTGAAAAGTGTTAAAGTCACTTCACATCACATATTGAAAGTATTAAATTAAAACTCACAGTAGGTTGTAAATAAATATTCAACGCTACTGACGAGTTGGACGGATCAATGACAGTTAGTTGAGTTCAGTTGAACAATAAATCTAACACTAGCCTTCCAACATAAAGCCCGCGTAAAGCGGGCTTTTTCATATCGGAATTATGCTTTAAACATGACTTCAACATCATATTTTCGAAATTCACTGAGCAGGTCTTGAATGATCGATCCACCCGTTTGTTCTGAAGCATTGAGCAGGACTTCTTTATTTTCAAGGCTATCAAAACATTCTATGTGATTGATTTGCCATTGATGTTCTTGATCAGCTTGCTCAATGATAATACGTCGAGGCTGCAATGAGCCATCTGCTTGACGCGGAATAACATTGGTAATGGCGAGCTGGATTTTCTCCACCTGGTCATGGGCATGCAAGAAGGTGAGAACCCAATTTCCGACTTTTTTAAGATACATAGGATTATCTAAAGGATCAAATTCTAGAATTTGGCTGAGTTTAGACATAAGGCACCTATTTATACCGTTGTTGTATGATCGTATTAATATATTTATGACAAAGATGTTCTACTTCGCCTTAGTCTAATAGCGGATGAGGTGGGCAGTGTTGAATGAATAAAAATAATAAAAAATATTTAATTATCATGTGATTATATTATTTTAATTATTGGTGTAAATTTTAGTTTAATCGTTTAAAAGTATTAAAAAAAATAGTTAATTTCTCACTTTGAGGTTTAGGTTCAAAGTGAGAGTCATGAAATATTGCTTAAAGCGTATCAATTAAAGTTTTTTCTAAGGCTTTTTTCAAATAGGGATCCAAGTCTTCTTGTCTCAGTAACCATGAAACATAATCTTTTGGAAGATCTACAATGGCTGTCCCACGATGTTTACCGAAGTTAATTGTACGAGGAATACGTGCATCTTCAGATACTTCATAGAGTTCTTCAATGTTTTGAATACCCAAATGATGAATAATGTGCATTAAAATATTTGCAGTCAAAATAATATCTGCGTCAGCTCGATGGGCACCTTTTAACATCTCTCTAGCTTTGCTACTGCCTTTACTAATCATATAAATTAAAGCAGAAATGTTGTGTGCTTCTGCATGAGGCCAAACTAGTCGAGAAAGAGCGAGTGTACAGATGGCTTTAATATGACTTGTTTCAACGCCGCATTGCTGAATAGCTCGAATATCATAATCAATATTATGACCAATAATATACGTCGTTTCTTGAGGTAACTCGAAGGTTCTGAAGTTGGGTTGATCTACTAAATCGCTTTCAAGAATATGATGAACCGCCATTGCAGCATAGGAAATTTTTTCGTCACCAATGCTATATAGTTGGTCAAAAATTTTTTCGCGATCAAGACTTAATTTGCCTTGTTCAATCTGAATAGGAGCATATGCAATTTCTATGGGCAAACCGTTTAATGTATGGGTTTCAGTATCCAAGATAATGGCTTGCATGCAAATGTCCAAGTAAATGATAAAGATGTAATTAATTTAACATTTTCAAATCTGAGCTCACAGTAATAAAGTCAATGAATTGTATAAATTATGCTGAATTGAACAAATTATGGGAATTATTTAGATAAGGTGCTCATTTAAAGAAATTTCGTTTTCTATGATATTGACGCTGCAAGTTTAGACTGTAGGTTGTTAAAAATAATTTTTAAAAATGAATAAATTTAAAAAGAATAGTCATAATTCAGATATTTGTTTTTAATAGTAATAGAGTAAACACACAAGAATTAATCAAATTTAATTGCAAACTCTTTAAACTTCATTCTCGAAATTTAACAAGTTCATGTTACAATACGCGCCAATCTTAGCACGGCTTAAAAGCCCTACATTAATAGGACCTCGCTAATGTTTGCCAATATCTCTATTGCTGACTTTGATCCAGAATTAGCTCAAGCTATTACGAGTGAAGATGCTCGTCAGGAAGCTCATATTGAGTTAATCGCTTCAGAAAACTATTGCTCTCCAGCAGTAATGGAAGCTCAAGGTTCAAAACTCACTAACAAATATGCAGAAGGCTACCCAGGCAAACGCTACTATGGCGGTTGTGAATATGTAGACGTGATTGAACAATTGGCAATTGACCGTGCTAAAGAACTCTTTGGTGCTGATTACGCGAACGTTCAGCCTCATGCTGGTTCTCAAGCAAACTCTGCAGTTTATCTAGCGCTTCTTAACCCAGGCGATACTGTTTTAGGTATGAGCTTAGCTCACGGTGGTCATTTGACTCACGGTGCTAAAGTTAGCTTCTCTGGTAAAACATATAATGCGATCCAATACGGTTTAAATCCAGAAACGGGTGAAATCGATTACGAAGAAGTAGAACGTTTAGCTGTAGAACACAAGCCACGTATGATTGTTGCAGGTTTCTCTGCTTATAGCCAAATCGTTGATTGGCAGCGTTTCCGTGAAATCGCAGACAAAGTAGGCGCTTATCTATTCGTTGATATGGCTCACGTTGCTGGTCTTGTTGCTGCTGGTGTTTATCCAAGCCCAGTTCAAATTGCTGACGTAACTACAACGACGACTCACAAAACACTTCGTGGTCCACGTTCAGGTTTAATCCTTGCTAAAGCAAATGAAGAAATTGAGAAAAAACTTCAATCTGCTGTATTCCCAGGTAACCAAGGTGGTCCTTTAGTTCATGCTGTAGCGGCTAAAGCAATCTGCTTCAAAGAAGCAATGGCTCCTGAATACAAAGCATATCAACAACAAGTTGTGAAAAACGCGCAAGCAATGGCTGAAGTGTTAATCGAACGCGGTTATGATGTTGTTTCAGGCGGAACTAAAAACCACTTGTTCTTGTTGTCTCTCATCAAACAAGACATTACAGGTAAAGATGCTGATGCTTGGTTAGGTGCGGCTCACATCACTGTGAACAAAAACTCTGTGCCAAACGATCCACGTTCTCCATTCGTAACTTCTGGTATCCGTATCGGTACTCCAGCTGTAACAACTCGTGGTTTCGGTGAAGCAGAAGTACGTGAACTTGCAGGTTGGATCGCGGATATCTTAGATTCTAAAGGTGATGAAACTGTCATCAACGCTGTGAAAGCTAAAGTTGAGACTGTATGCGCTAAATTCCCAGTTTACGCAAAATAATCTTCGACTTGAGAAAAGCCCCCTCAAGGGGGCTTTTTTATTGAATGTTGGAATGTCAAATCTGTCATTTTTAGATAGTTCTGATATAACTGATGTATCTATTAATTATTCAATTGTCGTTATACATTTGAATTGGAGCAGAAAATGAGCCATCCAAATATTATTATTTCTGAACAGGATTTAAATCGTTTAGAAACCATGTTGGAACATCAGAAGCAGGTAACTCCAACGATGGAGCATTTAGAAAATGAGTTGGCTCGTGCTGAAGTCGTACAGCCTAAAGATATCCCTGCCAATGTAGTAACGATGAATGCTAGAGTGCTGATAACGGTTGCACCGTCCACTGAATCTACAGAGATTGTGCTGGTATATCCCCATGACTTTAAAGGTGAAAAGGGGCAGGTTAATGTGATTGCACCTATTGGTGCAGCAATCCTAGGTTTGGCGGAAGGACAAGAAATTGAATGGCCTCAGCCTGATGGGCAAACAATGAAAGTGAAAATTGATAAAGTGCTCTATCAGCCTGAACGTGAGGGTATATATCTTTAACTAAAAAATAAAGCCTCTTGTGGAGGCTTTAAAGTTTATTATTTCATCGTGGTTTGTTGCATATATTTATTTATATAAGTTTCGCGTATTTCCCTGCGCTGCTCGGCAGTCGTCGCGTTCATCATTTTTTTACGCAAATCATTTCGTTCACTTGAGCTCATCTGTTGCCAAGTTTCGCGCATTTGTATTTTTTCTTGTTCAGGCAGTTTAGTAAACCAATCCATTCTTTGTTGTAGAACAACACTTTGCTCTTCAGGAATTTCTTTCAAATTTTGATAGCGTTTAATCAGTGCTTTTTGTTCTTCTTCAGAAAGCGATTCCCAAGATTCATTAAGTTCAGAATTATTGTCTTTCGAGAAGATCCAAAAACGTTCATAGCCTGCAAAACTGGTTTGTAAAAAACCTAATGTGCAGAGTGCAATCGCTAAGCCTTTAGCTGCCATGAGCTGATTTATCCTCACCAAAAACAGATAACATTTCTAGATCTTCCATCATTTGCGGAGAAAGTTTAGGGGTGACAATCACTTGTTGTGGGCTTGGAGCTTCTTCCAAATCAAATGCATTTGGAAGTACCACAAATCCTGTGATCGCGGCTGCTAATGCAAAACCAGTAACTTTCCAAGTCATCAACTGAGAAAATAACGGTTTGTCTTTAATCTCATCGAGTACATGCTCCATCACGACCGCTTTATTGCGATGTTGTGATGCCAGTACATTCAATTTTTCAGTCACTTGTTTCGTAAATTCATCATGATTCATTCGATGATCCCCCGTCATTTGGGTTTAAGTGAGACAAAGCAGATCTTAAGCCCTGTATAGCTCGATGGTAATGGGTCTTTACACTGCCTTCTGAACAATTCATGATTTCGGCTGTGGTTTGTGTATCAAACCCTTCCCATGCTCTCAACATAAATGCTTGTTGTTGGCGAACAGGTAACTTAGAAATTGCATTTTGAATCTCCTCAACAGCCATCTCTTGTGCAAGAAATTGCAGCGGATTAGGTGTTGATTCATCCACAATATTGATGGTTTCGTCATCATCTTCATCGTGGTTATTTTTTTTAAATAACGAGAATGGAAAAGCCCGTCGAGATTCTTTACGACGCCAATCCTGAAGTTTGTTATTTAAAATGGTATAGAAAAGGGGATACCACTCTGCAGTGGATTTATCAGCATAAGATTTATGCAAAGATATAAAAGCTTCTTGGACTAAATCCATGGCAATGCCATTGTGTCCTTGAGTTGCGCTTTCCATCATCACCAATGCACGCCCAGTGACGTCTTGCATAAAATATTTAAGACGTTGTTCAGCCGTATTCAAAAGAACACTCGAATCTTCAGGCTTGACTTTTTTTGGTGCTAAATCCATAGAGATGGAAAATCCCGTCATTGGGTACCCACCATTATTTTCTAATCGTTACTTATATAACGTCAAAACATAATGGTAGGTTGACAATCTAAGCAACTATTTTTTAGCAGTTTAATAGATTTTTTTATTTTCAGTGACTTCGTTAATATATTTTAACGAATCATATCCGTTGGCGTACCATTTCAAAGAAACAAATCGATCCGGCAACTGCAACGTTTAATGATTCTTGACCACCCGGTTGGGGAATGGTAATTGCTGAAGCATGCGCAAGGGCATATTCCGAAACGCCTTGACCTTCATTGCCCAGTACCCATACGCAAGCTTGAGTTAAGTCTTTTGCATATAAACTTTCTGATTCATGTGAGCTCGTGACATACACGGGAATTTTGAATTGAGACAGCACATCTTCAAGCGCAACGTTTTCATAGGTTTTTAATGAAAAGTGCGCACCCATTCCTGCTCGTAATACGCGAGGAGACCACAAAGATGCTGAACCTTTGGTGCAAACAATTTGTTCAATACCTGCAGCCGCAGCTGAACGAAGTAATGTACCCACATTGCCTGGATCTTGAACATTTTCAAGAATTAAAGTGTCTTGAGTATAATCTAGAGCATCACGTTGAGTTGGTAAATCTACAATCGCTAAACATGCTAAGGTGGTTCCTAGCGTGCTAATGTCTTTATAGAGTGATTCACTAATAACAAACACTGAACCCGTATAGTGTTGTGCGATTTCGTCAAAATCGGCGTGTTCCATTGCTTTTTCAGTGGTAAAAATCGAATTCAATTTACGATTTTTTTCTAACCAAGCTAAGCACAAATGTGTGCCTTCTAGAACAGTTTGGCCTTGCTTTTTACGGTAACTATTTTGATCAATTAAACCACGTAAATGTTTAATTTTCGGGTTGTCTTTAGATTCTAAAAAGATAATGGCCATTCAGTTTGACTTCCATGAGAGCCTAAATCAATAGGCTCTCAATTGTAAATTATTGATGATAAGCAGTAACAAGCTCAACTTCATTTTTTGAACCAATGACGACTGGTACACGTTGGTGAAGTTCAGTCGGTTGGATTTCCATAATACGCACGCGACCTGTTGTCGAAGCACCGCCTGCTTGTTCCATGAGCATACTCATTGGATTTGCTTCATACATAAGACGTAAACGACCAGCTTTTTTAGGATCTTTGGTATCGTAAGGATATAAGAAGATCCCACTACGGCAAAGAATACGGTGGATATCACCGACCATGCAGGCAACCCAACGCATGTTAAAATCTTTTTCACGTACAGATGTTTTACCCGCTTGTAGCTCACCAATATAGCGTTGAACAGGTTCTTCCCAATGACGTTGATTTGAAGCATTAATGGCGTATTCTTTTGTATCGGCATCCACTTGGATATTTTCAGTCGTCAACAGGAATGTTTTTGACTCTGGATCAAATGTAAAGAAAACAGTACCTGCACCAACGGTTAATGCCATCATAGTTGATGGGCCATATAACACATAACCAGCTGCGACTTGTTCAGTACCTGCTTGAAGGAAATCTTCTGCTTGTGTCACTGAATTTTTGGCAGGTAGGATAGAGAAGATGGTGCCAACACACATATTGATATCGATATTACTTGAGCCATCTAGTGGATCGAATAAAACTAAATACTTACCGTTCTCTTGTGCTGGGGTAAACTCATCGAGTTCTTCAGAAGCTAAACCGCCTACATTTTCGTTGTTTTTTAGCGCATCAATTAAATAGTCATTTGAAATAACATCTAATTTTTTTTGCGCTTCACCTTGTACGTTTTCATTACCAGCACTACCTAACACACCCGCTAAGGCACCCTTTTGCAATGCTGAATCGATGGTTTTACACGTTTCAGCAATTGTTTCAATCACATTAGAGAGTTCAGGCGTTAGATTTCCTTGTTGTTGTGCAAGATATTGTGACAAGGTGAGGTATGACATTACAAGGACGCTCCTAAAAGCTTTAAAAGAATAAAATTTGGATCTTGGGTTATTTTAGATGAGTTCAGTGCAAAATAGAAATTATCCTGCGTTATTTGTGGTGATTTTGCACTTGCCAGAGTTTTAGAACATGGTATGTTGATAGGAGGATGATTTTAAAAGGAGCTTTAAAATGAGCATTCAAAAGTTTGAAGCAACTCCAACGCCAGGTGAGGCAATCGACTTAAACGAAATTAGTTCAGAGAGTTCCAAGGAAGCATGGAAACAGTACGAGGCTAAACCTGAATATAAAGAGTTTAATAAGCATGACATGATTGAGTCTATGCAAGTGCCCATGCCAGACTCGCAAAGGTCTTAAACCTGATATAAAAAAAGCGCTCGAATTGAGCGCTTTTTTTGCATTCATTAGCGAAGAAGTGGTGGCACTGCTTCATAATTGAGTTCTACACGACGGTTTTCTTTCCACGCAGCTTCATTGTTACCTGTATTAATTGGCATTTCTTTACCATAACTCACAGCTTCGAGTTGGTTTGGATTTACACCATTTGTAACCAAATAACTTTCAACTGCTTTGGCACGTCGCTCACCCAAAGCCATATTGTATTCACGCGTTCCACGTTCATCGGTATGACCAGTTAATGCGATTTTAGAGTTTGCATTTGCCAATAAAAATTGTGCATGTGCTTGGAGGGTTTGATAGTCCTCAGTAGATAGCTCACTGCTGTCATAATCAAAGTGAACAACACGTTTAGCCAAGAAAGCTTTATTGGCTTCAGTTACCCCTTTAGCAGAAGCACCCGTTAAGTTTTGAGCATTTAATGCTGCATCTTCACTGAGACCAGTCGTATTCACAGACGTTGACGTTGATGGTGGTGTCATCGTAGTGGTATCTGTAGTTGCTGGTTTACGGCTTGCGCAACCCGTCATTACTAAACTTACAGCAATGAGTGGAAGAGCAAACGTTTTAATCGCGTTCATGTTCATCTCCTTGAAAGATTAAATTCGATTATTTAGGTGCCCAAGCAGGTTCACGAACTTCACCTTGTTCGCTAGGTAAATTCATGCGGAAGCGACCATCTGTAGACATAATCGATAACAATCCACGGCTGCCTTCACGTGTCGCATACACGACCATTTGACCATTTGGTGAAAAGCTTGGTGATTCATCTAAACTGGTTGGCGTTAAAATGTTCGTGATTCCAGTTGAGATTTCTTGAATTGCTACCTTATAGTTGCTGCCTGAAGGGCGATGTACTAAAGCAACATATTTACCATCGGCACTTAAACTTCCACGTGCGTTGAATGCTCCGCGGAAAGTTAAACGTTTTGTTAAACCATCAGCAAACGTGTAATGGTAGATCTGTGCTGAACCACCACGGTCTGAGGTAAAGATAAAACCTTTACCATCTGGGGTATAGCGAGCTTCTGTATCAATTGCTGTATTATTTGTCATACGCTTCACTTGGCGCGTATTTAAATCCATTTGATAAATTTCAGGGTTGTCATGCATTGAAGCAGTGAACAACATGCTTTTACCATCAGGGGAAAAACTTGGCGCACCGTTTAAGCCACGGAAGCCAGCTAATTTTTCACGTTGTCCAGTCGCTAAATCTTGAACATAGATCGCTGGACGTTTGGTTTCGAATGAAACATAAGCGATTTTTTTGCCATCAGGCGTCCAAGCAGGGGATAAAATTGGATCGCGCGAACTCAATACAGTGCGTGGTTGTTCGCCGTCCGTATCTGCGATTTGTAAAGTGTAGCGATTATCAGGAGTCGCAGGATTTCGCAAAACATAAGCGATGCGACCACTAAAGTCACCAGGAATACCTGTTAATGCTTGGTAAATCGCATCACTGATCATATGTGCTGCAGATCGAATGCGCGATGGTGGTACAGTTAATAGTTCATTGAGCAAATATTGTTGTTTTTGGACATCATAGAGTTGGTAATGAACAGCCAATGAACCATCAGGATTGGTTTTAACTTCACCATTCACAACATAAGGTACGCCTGCAGATTGCCAAGCAGCACCATTGGCTTGATTGATGGTTGCTGTTGCAGGTAAATTTTTAGATGAACTGGTAAAGCGACCTGAACGGTTTAAATCTTGCTCTACAACAGGGTATAAGCGTTGATCACCTAGGAATGGCACGATAGCAATTTTTGGTGCTTCTTCAGGTGCTTTAGCAATTTCAAGATGAAGCTGTGCATAAGAGGTCGTAATGAGAGCAGGGCTAAATGCTGCCAAAATTGCTAAACCGAGAAGATGTTTTGAGATCATTTTCATGAGAGGTCACGTACTCAAGATACTAATTTTTCGAATATTCTAGCTTTTTAGCATATAGCTCCGTACCGAATCTATATAAAGCGTGTAATTATCCGCAATTCATGAAAAAACCTTTCGACGAATCGAAAGGTTTTTTATTATTTCACGGTGAATGAAGAAGTGAAACTACGAGCTTCACGCCTTGCATCAGGATCGGATGGCATCGGATATGGTGCTGCTGCACGAACAGCCTGTTCGACACTGGCTTTGACATCTGGATCTGATGCATTGACGATGACTGAAGTCACAGAACCACTGTCAGATAATGTCACGCGTGCTGTCGCTTTTTGACCTGAAGAGCCTATTGGCATTCTCCAAGCACCTTTAATTTTTTGCTCAAAGTCTCTTTTTGCTGAAGAAGCGATGCGTTTAGATTCAGCTTTTTTGTTGGCTGCTTCTTGTCTAGCTTTTTCAGCTGCAGATTCTCGAGCTTCAGCTTCGGCACGTTCTCTGGCTTCGGCATCCGCTTTTCTTTGTGCTTCCTGACGAGCTTTCGCATCAGCTTCCGCTTTAGCTTTGGCATCAGCTGCAGCCTTAGCTTTACGATCAGCATCCTGTTTGGCTTTTGCATCTGCTTCCGCTTTAGCTTTACGATCAGCATCTTGTTTTGCTTTGGCTTCCGCAGCAGCTTTGGCTTTCCGATCGGCTTCTTGTTTTGCTTTAGCATCGGCCTCTGCCTTAGCTTTCCGGTCAGCTTCCTGCTTAGCTTTGGCTTGAGTTGCCTCAGCTTTAGCTTTACGATCAGCTTCTTGTTTCGCTTTTAAAGCCGCATCAGCTTTCGCCTTTTGTTGTTGTTCCTGTTTTGCGCTTTGCTCAACTGCTTTGGCTTTTTGGGCGGCTTCTTGTTTAGCTCTAGCATCGGCCTCAGCTTTAGCTTTACGATTCGCTTCTTGAGTCGCTTGACGTTGTGCTTCAGCCGTTGCTTTACGTTCGGCTTCTTGTTGAGCTTTAACCGCAGCCGCTTGCTCAGCTTTACGGTCGGATTTTGGCTCTTCAACTTTTGGTTGAGCTGGAGGAGGTACAGCAGGTGCAACAGGAATCACTGGTGCATTTTGAATTGGGTCATTGGTCTGTTGAACATTTTCTTGAACGTTCTGGTGCGCTGTATCTGAATGATCAGATTCAACCAATGGCGTGGGTTCAGGTGGTACTAGATCCTCAGGTTTCACTAAAACTGTTTTAACAGTTTTAGTTGGCTCAGGAGGTTGAGTCAATCCAAGAAACAATAAGCCTGTGATCGCAATCACATGGACCGCAACAGTGAATCCGATTGCAATTTTCTTTTCTTTTGAAAAGCGGGAGTTAGATTCTTTCATAGCTTATTGAATCGGTTTGGTCAGCAAGCCAACTTGATTGATCCCTGCATCTTGTAAGTTAGACATGAGCGTCATCACCTCACCGTAAGGTCGAGTATTATGACCATTGATGACGACACTAAATTGTTTATTCTCACGTTCAGCAATTTGTTGTGCATCACGAAGTGTCTGTTGTAATTCCTGCAAGCTCAGTGGACTTGGTTGGCTACCCTTGTATTCTAAAAAGTATTGTCCTTGTTGATCTAAAGTCACCATAGCTGGTGCATCCTTAGATTCAATCGGTACACTGTTTGCTTCAGGTAAATCAACTTTTATGCCACTTGTGATCATTGGTGCAGTCACCATAAAAATCACCAAAAGTACTAACATGACGTCAATATAAGGAACTACATTCATGTCACTGTTAAGTGGCTTTTTGATGCGTTGGAAACGCCCTGAACGACGAACGGCCATTTATTCAGCTTCCTGTGTAGAACCCACAGAACGACGTTGTAAAAGCGCCACCATTTCTTCAGCAAACAAGGAACGATCTGAGTAAATTTCTTCACTTTTGGCCGTATAGTGGTTGAATGCAAGTACTGCAGGAATCGCAGCAAATAAACCAATAGCAGTCGCAATGAGGGCTTCCGCGATACCTGGTGCGACAGTTGCTAGTGTCACTTGATCGACTTGGGCTAAGCCGATAAAAGCATTCATGATGCCCCAAACTGTACCAAATAAACCAACATAGGGTGCAACTGAACCAATACTCGCAAGCGCACTGAGACCTTGTTCCATACGGCTCTGATCTCGGCTTAAACCCACCCCAAGAATACGCTCTGTGCCATCAATGACTTGTGCTGTTTCTGCTTTGGTTTTTTTGAGTTTGAGAAACTCTGCAAAACCAAGATAAAAAACATCTTCCAAACCTTCACGCTTAGAGTTGACTTGAGCATTGTTATATAAGGTGTTGAGTTCTGCACCAGACCAAAAAATCTTCTGAAAATGATCATCGCCTTGGCGAGCTTTCTTAAACGTCATATGTAACTTGGCAATAAGGTACCAGCTAAAGAGTGAAGCCAGTACCAACACCAGCATGACCAGTTGTACGACTGGACTCGCTTGAAGAATTAAATCTGTGACGTGAAGTGAAGATTCGAGTTGTGTTGCCATAGTTACATGTGCCAATCATATTTTTATGCGTGGGCTAATTCTTTTTCGATTAGATCACGGATTTCATTTGGAATTCTCAGCGGTTTCATTTCAGCGCTAATACACGCCAATTCTACTTCCCCTGAAGCTAGCATGATTTCACCACGATAAATATTTTGTTGCAATACAAAAGACGTTGCTTTACACGAAACTACACTTGCTGTAACAGTAATTAAGTCATCCATTAATATTGGACGTGAATATTTAAGCGCTAATTTATGCACGACAAAGTTGTAATCTTTTTGATGCCAGTAATGTGAAATCCCTGAAGCGCGTAACCATTCTGTACGTGCGCGTTCCATAAAGCGAATATGATTGGCATGATAAACAATGCCTCCTGCATCTGTATCTTCAATATACACTCGGATTTGAAATTCAAATTTGTTCGCCATACAGGTGTTCCATTACTTTAAATAGTCCAGTGTTTTGCAACATTCTTGACAAAGAATGCGAAACGCTGATTGATACAATGTTTGAAAGGCTTGAAGTTTAGCACTCCATTTTTACAGACCAATGGCACAAGATTTCAAAAATAGCTGTAGATTGGGCGAAATATTTTAAGATGAAAATGCAGATCTAATTGAATTTTATTCATGTATGGCATAGGGCTTGCTTAAATAATTTCACATGAAATTTATAGTTGGATTTGGGTGTATGTTAAAAAAGTTAGCTTTATCGATTTCGATTGCTACATCAATATTAAGTTTTTCGACTTTTAGTTCGGCTGAAGATTTTAAAATTTTAAAACAGATTGAAAGCAAGCCAACTTTACTAAAAAAAGGGGAATATGCTGGACACTATTATATTCCAAGCACACTCAATACTATTCAATGGGGTTATCTACCGAATAAAGATGCTAAGCCAGTTTTAACGGTTCCATCGGGGAGTCATGTGACTTTTGATACAGTGTCACATGAAGGTTTATTAGAGGATCAAGGGCGTGATGCTGAAAAATACTTTACATCTAAAGGTGTTAAAAAAGAGCACATTTTAGATGAAGCGAAATTGATCACCCGCTCTAATTTAAAGCATGATTTCCATAAAGATGGTCCACACATTATTACTGGTCCGATCTACGTTGAAGGTGCAATGCCGGGAGACGTGCTTAAAGTTGAAATATTGAAAATAGAACCACGTGTTCCTTATGGTGTTATTTCGAACCGCCATGGTAAAGGTACATTGCCTGAATTCCCTAAACGACAAAAACATGATCATGCTTCGCCAGAAAATCCAGATGCTTATGGCAATGTTTCAGTATTTACACCCATTGCGCAAAATAAAGAGGGTGTATGGGAGGGGGTGATTCAAACAGAATCTGGTAAAGCGATTCGTTTTCCATTAAATCCGTTTATGGGAACAATGGGTGTTGCACCAAATACCAGCGAACCTGTTCACTCAGTTCCACCCTCATTTTATGGTGGAAATATTGATATTAATGATTTAACTGCTGGGGCAACCGCTTATTATCCTGTTCAAGTTCCAGGTGCATTATTCTACACAGGTGATAGTCATTTTGTTCAAGGTGATGGTGAAGTTGCATTAACTGCTTTAGAAGGTTCAGCGCGTGCAACGTTTAAAATTAGTGTGTTAAAAGCGGGTAAAGATCATATTCCAGGTAAGCAACTTTCTCAGCCATTAGGTGAAAACGATCAATTTTGGATTACACCTGGTTTAGATGAAGATTTGGATGAAGCAATGCGCAAATCTACGCGTGAAGCAATTAATTTCTTAGTGAATGAATATGGCATAAGTGAAGAAATTGCATATGCTTATCTCAGTGCTGCGACTGATTTTGAAGTTTCTCAAGTTGTAGATAAAACCAAAGGCATCCATGCGATGATTCGTAAAGCAGATTTCAAAGAGTTCATCGAGCAGAAATAAATTTTTGAAATAAAAAAATCCTCCATCAAGGAGGATTTTTTTATGATGCTTAAGATTTGTTATTCCAATCTTGTTGAACTTGTTGTGCAATAGTCGGATAGTCCATCACAAAACGAATGTGGCTTTCAACGCCAGTTTTTAATGTCGCATCATCTACAATAAATTGAGGGTTATGATTGGGTGCAGCCTTACTCATCTCTTGATCTTGAGGTGTTGCACCAATGAAAATGAACAATGAAGGCATAAGTTGACCATAATAGGCAAAGTCTTCACTTGCACTCGCATTGTTCTCGAGCACATGTAATTTATCTTCGCCATGAATTTTCGCAAGTGAGGGCGCGATGAGTTGAGTTAGTGTTTTATCGTTCGTAGTGACGGGGGCATAAGCGGCAATTTCTACTTTGGCTTTTACGTCATTTGCATGAGCATTATGTTCGATGAGCTTTGGTAAATCCTTGAGAATATTCTGGCGGACTTCTTCACTATTTGATCGAATCGTGCCAACCATATTGACTTGCTCTGGTATCACATTTCCTACCGTTCCACCTTGGATACTGCCAATACTGATTGCCCCCATACCTTTGGTTAAATCTGCACGACGGCTGATCAAACTCTGCATATTACTAATCATTTGAGATGAAGCATAAATGGGATCACGTCCTAGCCATGGCATAGAACCATGAACTTGTTTTCCACTGACATGAATGCGCAAATGATCTGCACTGTTTAAAATGGTGCCATCTTTATAAAAAATATGACCACTTGGCATACCCGCCATAACATGCATACCGAAGATCACTTCAGGCTTAGGATTTTTTAAAGCCCCATCTGCAATCATCTTACGTGAACCAATTTGATCGCCATGGCTAAAGTTATCAATATCTGCTCCACCTTCTTCAGCTGGTTGGAAGACAAACACAACAGTACCTGCAATTTTATCTTTATTTTCCGAAAGCACTTTTGCAGCGCCGAGTAACATTGCTGTGTGAGCATCATGTCCACAGGCATGCATCACTGGCGTTTCTTTACCTTGATAGGTTGCCTTTGCTTTACTCGCAAAAGAAAGTCCTGTTTTTTCCTCGATAGGTAATGCATCCATATCTGCACGTAATGCCATCACTGGGCCAGGTTTTGCACCTTTAAGAATTCCGATTACACCTGTTTTGGCATAGCCTGTGCGGACTTCAATTCCATATTTTTTTAATTCTTTTTGAACCAGAGCCGAGGTTTTAAATTCCATATTGCCGAGTTCGGGATGTTGGTGAATGTGCTGTCTTAATTTGATGGTATGTTGTTCAACCGCGTTCACACCGTCATCAACCCAATCTGCAAAACTCAAGGTTGAAGAAAGGGACAAGATAGTACAAGCAGAAATTAGCCTAAGTGATATCATGAACTCAATGTCCTAAAAATCCTAAAGTTTTATGAGCTTCTCATTCACTTCTGATGGTTGCAAAACTTAACAGGTATATCGAAATACATGAAAAGTATAGTGACCATGAAGCATTGATTTTTAATGCTTTATCCATAGATTTAAAGTTGTTATTATTTGTAAATTATTCATTTTGAATAATTTTTTAATAGTTGTGGGGGAGTTAATGAGTGTTGAAGAAGAACTAAAGCATAATCAAGATGTCATGATTCAACTGCCGTGGACTGTTCCACAGCAGCCGTTATTAATGACACAAATTCAGGTTGACCCTGAAACAAAGAAAATTCCACTCGATATAAAACATTCAACTGATACGACAGCGATTTGGATTACTGGATTATCATTTATCGTGACAGCATTCATTGTATATATGTCCACAAAGCAACAGATAAAAGCGAACATAGAGTTAATAGAGAGTCAAAAAGATCATTTTGAAAAAGAATTAGTATTTAAAAACAAACAAGTTATAACTCAAAATTTTATTCAATATGCTTCGAAATTCATTAGTGGACAAGCAAATCTTATTATAAAACTAAGAGACTTTGGGGTATTTTACGGTTCTATTAGTGAAAAGGAAAAATTGGATCGAACTACACATGTGGGGCAGATATATCAAGAGTTAAGAGATATCTCAAATCAAGTTTTACAAGATTATCATGTCTTAGAGCTATTTTTATTGAATAAAGGGCGTTCAATCACCAATTTAGAAGTAAAAAATAGACTGTTTTTTAACTTATTATGGAGATATTTAGAAATTTTATTAGATGAGCCTAAATCAGAGTCATGGTTTAAAAAAGAGGACATAACACTTAGTGATCTGTTAGAACATAGGGAATTTCAAAATATAGGAATTGAGCTTAAAAAGAATTTAGGTGAAGATAATATTACAATTTACTTGCTGCTAAATGAGTTAAGTAGACAGATTAGCAAATTAATTAAAGCCGAATTAAAAAAAGCAGCCTAAGCTGCTTTTTTAAAATCATTTGTCTTTCGGTTCAGGCGGTGTCATCCCAAATTGCAAATATGCCATATTGGTTGCAATACGCCCACGTGCAGTACGCATCACATATCCTTGCTGAATTAAATAAGGCTCAATCACATCCTCAAGAGTACCAGAGTCTTCTGCCATGGCTGCCGCCAACGCTTCAACACCTGCAGGACCACCATCAAAACGCTCTAACAGCATCGACAGGTAACGACGGTCGAGTGTGTCTAAACCATCCTTGTCCACATTCAACATATCAAGCGCACGTTGCGCCATTTCTTGTGTGACTTCACCAGTACCTTTCACTTGCGCATAGTCACGTACACGACGCAGTAAACGGTTTGCGATACGAGGCGTACCACGAGAACGACGAGCCACTTCCTTAGAACCAGCTTCTGTGATTGGAACATCCATCAGATTTGCAGAACGAGTAACGATATGGGTCAAATCTTCAACCGAATAGAACTCTAATCGTTGGACGATACCAAAACGATCTCGAAGCGGAGAGGTCAGTAAACCGGCACGAGTAGTCGCAGCGACTAAAGTGAATGGCGGTAAATCCAACTTAATTGAACGCGCAGCAGGGCCTTCACCAATCATAATATCCAGTTGGTAATCTTCCATCGCGGGATAAAGGATTTCCTCGATCACTGGAGAAAGACGGTGAATCTCATCAATGAATAAAACGTCACCTTCTTCTAAGTTAGTAAGCATTGCTGCCAAATCACCAGCGCGCTCTAACACAGGTCCAGAAGTTGATTTCAAATTACCACCCATTTCACGCGCGATAATATTGGCAAGTGTGGTTTTACCTAAACCCGGAGGACCAAAAATCAAGGTATGGTCTAAAGCTTCACCACGTCCACGAGCTGCACCAATGAAAATTTCCATCTGCTCACGCACAACAGGCTGACCAATATAATCATCTAATGATGTTGGTCGAATGGCACGATCAAAATGATCTTCTGGTTTTTCAGAACCACTGATAATACGGTCTTGCATAATATGAGATCTTATTTATTCATCGATTTTAAAGCAGCACGGATAATATCGGATGCCTCGGTGAAATCACCTTTGACGGCATTGACTAACTTTTGCGCTTCTAGTGGCTTGTAACCTAATGACTGTAAAGCAGCTTCAGCCTCAGCGACAGCAGAGTTACCCGTAAACTGAATTTGCGCTGTTGTAGAATTGGATGTGGATGGATGAGCTGCAAGCGCCTTAAAGCGATCTCGAAGTTCAATCATCAAACGCTCTGCTGTCTTTTTGCCGACACCAGGAACTTTGACTAAAGTGTTTACATCTTCATGTTCAACGGTATGAATGAGCATGTCCACGCTGAGTGTTGAGAGAATACCCAATGCCATTTTTGGACCAACGCCGTTCACTTTAAGTAAAGTGCGGAAAATACTTTTTTCTTGTGCATTGGAAAATCCATACAGTAATTGAGCATCTTCACGTACAGCCAAGTGCGTCCACAATGTGACTTTTTGTCCTTTCTGCAATTGGCAAAATGTTGAGAGAGGTGTATCAACCTCATAGCCAACACCATTTACATTCAATAAAACTGTTGGTGCTTCTAAAGCAAGCACTTCACCAATAAGACATCCAATCATTCAATTATTTCACTTATTTGTCGATGTTAAATTCACTATGTCAGCATAGTAGTGTTCATTGCTTCAGAACGCAAAATCAAAAAACACTTTATGCTCTTTTCCTGAACACTAAATTTAAGGTTTATAAAAATCCAACTTTATTCCCTTGAAGTTCCTGTGCCAAATGATAAGCCTGATGATCCGAAAATTTTGAGATCACATCTAAGACTTGCATGATATTGTCATAATGATCATCACTAAAACGTACACCTAAGCCTGAGATAATAGAGAGTAAACGTCCTTCCTTAAAATTATGAATTTTATTGGGTGTCGTAAGCGGAATAAATGCATCTAGTATGTGCTGTAAGCTTTGATGTGCAATGATTTCTAAACCAGATTTTTGAGGGTGCTCAAAGATTTTCTCCCGCGCTAAATTCTTTGCACAATCAATTCCTCCTTCGATATCGGGCGAGCAATATTGGAGTAAACTACCTTTAAGCTGTCCTGACAAAATTTCAAAATGATGTTTAGCAAAAGCGGAAGTGACTTCATCAACCAAGCGTTTCATCACACGACCACGCAATGCTGCAATCTTTTGTTGCCACGTGGTGTATGGCATTGCAAGTTCAGCAGGCGTGCCATAGTCACCGAGCAGATTTAAAAAAATAGGTTCGACTTGCTCATAGCTGAGCATGTTAAGAATAATGCCATCTTCTAAATCGATCAGGGCATAACAAATATCATCCGCAGCTTCAAGTAAATAGGTGAGTGGATGGCGACAGAAATGATATTCACCATATTGTATGAGACCTAATTGGTGACCAATTTGTTGCAAAATTTCTTTTTCAGATTGATAGCAACCAAACTTAGCTCGTTTACTGGCAGGAGTATTCCCCTGAGAGTCAATGGTTTTAGAAAGCCATGGGTACTTTAAGTAAGCTCCTAAGGTTGCGTAAGTGAGGCGCATTCCACCGTCATTAGGGTGATAGTCAATTTTCGTAAGTAAACGAAGACCTTGAGCATTGCCTTCAAACTGGCGAACATCGGCCTGCTGTTCAGGGGTTAAACTCGATAAAAAATCGCCGTGTGATGCATCATCAAACCATTCACGAATAGCGTACTCACCTGCATGACCAAAAGGGGGATTACCAATATCGTGTGCAAGACAAGCTGCTTGAATAATTGCACCGACATCTGCAGGAGAGATCCACATAGGTAACTCATCACGAATTTTTTCAGCCGCCAGCATTCCCAAAGAGCGTCCGATACAAGAAACCTCAAGGGAATGTGTTAGACGCGTATGAATGCCATCATGTTGAGTCAGGGGATGAACTTGAGTTTTACGGTTAAGTTGCCTAAAACTCTGAGAAAAAATAATACGATCGTAATCTTTATGGAAGGGGCTACGTGCTTGTTCTGTATTTTGTTTTGAACTACCAAATCGAACTGTTGATAACAGTTCCAGCCAACGCATTTGAGTCATTTATCATTATTCATCATTACTGTCTGCAACCATAATGCCAAAAAATCAGTTAAAAATATATGTTGATACGACACAATTTGGCGCTTGAAAACGCATTTTAGAAAAGTTTAAGAAGTTAAGTAATTAGTATTAAGATATTGATTTTAATAATTATTTTCCTAATATAATTCAATTTATTCACTCTGAAATCATATAAGAGTCTCTAATTGATTATAAAGATAGATATCAATCATGAGATGATGCGTGGATGCTCATCGGTTCGATAATTTTTAACGAATTAGTATACATAACGTATCTACTTTTTATGCCGATTGTTGATCAAATTGATCCTATGATTGGCAGAACATTTCAATAAAGCTATTGAAATTTGTTTATTTTGACCTCATGTTATCCTCATAAAGATGAATTATAGAGATGTGAATTTATATGTTATTTCATTTGCCGAAACTTCCTGCCGAAATTCGAGTCACTCACTTAAATGCGCGTATTAATGAACAACGAAAAAAAATTGCGCAAAGTACTGCATCTAAACTTGAACTTCTGCAGTTGTCTCAGCAGTTTTCAAAAGAAGCACGCACGCGTAAAAAGAATAATCAGAAAGTATATGTAATTGATTTTAAAGGTGACATGGCAGCTTCAGCTGTAGAGAATCTTCGTGAAGAAATTACTTTGATTTTGGCGACTGCTAAAGCAGGGCGTGATCGTGTCGTAGTTCGTTTGGAAAGTCCAGGTGGGATGGTACATGGTTATGGACTTGCGGCTGCTCAACTGGTGCGTCTGCGCGATGCTGGTTTTCATCTAACCATTTGTGTTGATAAAGTCGCAGCAAGTGGTGGATATATGATGGCATGTATCGGTAACGAAATTATTTCTGCTCCATTTGCAGTGATTGGTTCAATTGGCGTTGTTGCCCAAGTGCCTAATTTTAATCGTTTACTTAAAGAACATAATGTTGATTTTGAGCTTTATACTGCGGGTCAATATAAACGTACCGTGACCATGTTTGGTGAAAATACGGAAGAGGGTAAAGCAAAGTTTGAAGAAGAGTTGCAACAAACGCATGCATTGTTCAAGCATTTTGTTGAAAAATATCGTCCACAGTTAAATGTTGAAAAAGTAGCAACAGGTGAACATTGGTACGGTCAAGATTCATTAGATTTGAATTTGGTTGATAAGCTTCAAACCTCGGATGAGTATTTATTAAGTTTATTGACAGTGCATGATGTTTACTTAATTCAAACTCGCCGTAAACCTACCTTAGGTGAGAAATTAGGACTGCAAGCGGCACAAATGGCGGACAGTTTGATTCCTGCTGTGATGAATAAAGTTATGGACACTTTAGTCAAAACTAATGCGAACTTAGTGCAACTACGTGATCCTAAACTTTAAATTCAATGAAATAAAAAAAAGCCAATCTAATGATTGGTTTTTTTTATGATTTATCATTTGTATGGTCGAGAGTCTAATTTTCGATATAACATCACTATTCCTGTGATCATGGACCCAAGTGTTGCGAACAGCATATCTTTATGGGCATCCCAAATATCACCTTGTTGACCATTATAATTTTCTGCTGCCTCAGGGGAAAAATTAATCGCAATCGACCATTCAATCCATTCGTAAATGAGACTGGTGGCCATGACAAACTGAACCACAATAAGAAAAAGTACTCGTTCAGATAATTGTGGTAAATAGAATTGAATGATCCTCAGGAAAAAAGGATAGAGAAGTAGACCATAGGCAAAATGGACCAAGCGATCATACATATTTCGCTCCCAACCCATCTGTGCATTTAAATGTATGTTGAAGTAGTGCATCAACCATTCATTATAGGGAACATACGAATATAAATAGTGCGCCCCAAAAATATGAATGATCAGAAATCCAATATAGAGAGAAAATGCGATAAAACTCAAACCAACTTTCTTTTGTATATAGATCAAAAACACCAGCATTAAAGCTGTGCCAAGTTGATGTAAGCCATAAGAAGCATATTCAAGAGGCTTTATACTTGCCAAGATCAGCACCACTATGAAAATGAAGAATACGAGGTGGTGTTTAGGAGTAAAATTTTTGTAGTGCATTTTGTTATATGTTGATTTGATTAATTTCTTCATATGATTGTAAGGTATCAATCCTGAGAATAAGCTGCAGATCGCATTATTTTTATAAATAGTTGTTTATATCAATAGCTCATTGCAATCATGGATGATCAGTTAGAATATGATTTATTTTGAGTTTTTATTATGACGGTTTCAGCTGCTTTTCTTGCACAGCAAAATGCATATTTTCATTATGAGTTTGAAGAGCTTACTCTGAATGACTTTCCTGAAGAGATCTCAGTATCACTCCGAGGAATGATGTTTAGGCATGACATTCAATATGCTCAAGTGACTCATTATATTTATTATAGCGATGTTTTAACTGGTGATGAATTAGAAAAGCTCAGAACAGACTTTATACGTTACTGTCCTGATGAAGCATGATTTTTATTGAAACATTTGATGAGTCTCATACAAAAAAGCGAAGCTTAAGCTTCGCTTTTTTATTCAATGCTATTTAGATTTTAGCAATCAAATCTTTAATTTGTTTCGCTTGCTCAGCTGCATTACCTGTGTAAGTTGCAGGTGTCATCTCAGCAAGACGTGCACGGTCAGCAGCAGGAACAGCTTCTAATTCGTTACCATTCACAAAATTCACCATCATTTCGCGAGTCATTGCTTGACCACGAGTAAGGGCTTTAAGTTTTTCGTATGGTTTTTCAACGTTATAACGACGCATTACTGTTTGAATTGGTTCAGCAAGAACTTCTTGAGCGTTGTCTAAGTCTTCAAGAATACGGTCGGCATTCAATTCAAGTTTGCCCACACCTTTCAAGCAAGCTTCAAATGCGATCAAGCTTTGTGCAAAACCAACGCCCATGTTACGAAGAACAGTAGAGTCAGTTAAGTCACGCTGCCAGCGAGAAATTGGAAGCTTTTCACCAAGGTGAGCAAGGACTGCATTAGCAATACCCAAGTTACCTTCAGAGTTTTCAAAGTCGATTGGGTTCACTTTGTGTGGCATTGTTGAAGAACCAACTTCACCTTCTTTTAATTTTTGTTTGAAGAAACCAAGAGAGATATAACCCCAAACATCACGGTTGAAATCGATAAGGATTGTGTTAAAACGGCGAAGCGCATCAAACAATTCAGCCATGTAGTCGTGTGGCTCAATTTGAGTTGTATACGGGTTAAACGTGAGACCTAAAGATTCAACAAATGCTTGCGAGTGAGCAGGCCAGTTAATTTCAGGGTAAGCAGAAAGGTGAGCATTATAGTTACCTACTGCACCATTGATTTTACCTAGAAGCTCAACATTGTTGAATTGTTTGATTTGGCGTGCAAGACGGTATGCCACGTTTGCCATTTCTTTACCCAATGTTGTTGGGCTTGCAGTTTGACCATGTGTACGAGACAACATTGGTTGATCAGCGTGTTTTTCTGCAAGTGCAACAATTGAGTCCACGATTTGTTGCATAGACGTAGCTAGTACTTCACGACCGCTTTTCAGCATGAGTGCATGAGACAAGTTGTTGATGTCTTCAGATGTACAAGCAAAGTGAATGAATTCACCGGCATTTTTAAGTTCATCAATGTTTGCAATTTTCTCTTTTAAGAAATATTCAACCGCTTTTACATCGTGGTTGGTTGTGCGTTCGATTTCTTTGATACGGTTAGCATCGTCTTCAGAGAAATTTGCAACGATTGCATCTAAAGCTGCATTTGTTTCGTTAGAAAAAGCTGGCACTTCAGTAATTTCTGGGCGATTTGCAAGTGCTTGTAACCAGCGCACTTCAACAGTCACACGAGCATGGATTAAACCAAACTCAGAGAGGAAAGGGCGCAAAGCATCACATTTGCTTGCATAGCGACCATCTAATGGAGAAAGTGCGGTTAAAGCGTTCATAGCAATTCCTTAAACTTTGGAATGAAACGTAAAACAGAACTCGATATACATCAGGTTAAACCACCTGAAACTGTAAACGAGCGAGATCTTGAATATCTTTCAGTAACTTGCGTTTGGTGAAGATCATGCTCCATGAACTTCCACCTGACTGACGCCATAAATGCGCCATCTGTAAACCTGTAAACAATGAAGCACGAATACGATTGGTGTGCGAAGAATCCTTAAAAGCTTCTGCATTGCCTTTCACCATAATGCGAGGATTAATCTGTCCTGCAGTTTCGACATAGGTTTGAGCAAGGTTTGCAAGAATACTTGGATGTAGATAATTATGATCAAAAAAGGAGAGTTGTTTTAGTATTTTTTCTTGTGATTTTTCAATAATTTCAACGAATTTTGGGTTGCTATATACTTTCTTTTCTAAATGTAATAATGCCATTGCATAGGACATTGGAAGTTTTGCATTGGCAAATTTAGGTATTCTTGATTTTGGTGCAGTATTGAATGGTTGGGTGATGCTACTTTCTAATGTTTTTAATCCCAGAGAAATATCTGCAAGCTGGTTAAAAAAATCTAAGGTTTGACAATTCTTATTGGAAGTAGGGCGAATATTTAAACTCGCCTTAATTAATTGTTCTAAATAGAAGTTACCGTTTTCGCCAATATTTTGTCGACCTGCAATGGCTGTCATATGTGTCAGCTGAGTCGATTGAAATACTGCTGCCAAAGCCAAAGCTCTGTTTTGACGATCATTCAGAGTCTGAAGCTGCTGGAACGGTAACTCTGTCATGCCTGAAAATTCCTTTAAATAAAATCAGGTTTAGGCGCATTAGTATGATGAATCACACCGCCACCTAAACAAACTTCATCCGCGTAAAACACAACGCTTTGTCCTGGCGTAACAGCACGTTGAGGTTCATCAAATTCTACACGTACACCTTGCGGTGC
Organism: Acinetobacter sp. ANC_7504; assembly: GCF_056779995.1. NCBI lineage: Bacteria > Pseudomonadati > Pseudomonadota > Gammaproteobacteria > Moraxellales > Moraxellaceae > Acinetobacter > Acinetobacter sp. ANC_7504. The sequence goes on from NZ_JBWYIZ010000001.1 coordinate 228,456, forward strand.
ATTTGGGTCATTAAATAAGACACATGCTTGATCAGGTTGTCGATAGCGAGTTTTCGCTGTGCAACGGAAACCATTTTCTGGAATCTCTTGCTCACCTGCAACCCAATCAATCGCTTCAGACCATAACATGGTACTTTGCATGAGGGGATGCTCATGACCCTGGCCAACAACTAAACGATTGCCTTCGATATCTTTGTGTAATACGAACCAAGCACCTTCTTCAGCGCCTTTCATTCCACCGATACCAATACCACCACGTTGACCGAGCGTATAGTACATTAAGCCGTGATGATCACCAACCTCTTTACCATCTTCAAGGACAATTTTACCCGGTTGAGCAGGTAAATATTGCTTCAAGAAGTCATTAAATCGGCGTTCACCAATAAAACAGATACCTGTAGAGTCTTTTTTCTTCGCTGTTACAAGACCTAAATCTTCAGCAATTTTACGAACTTGAGGCTTTTCAATTTCACCGACAGGGAACAAGGTCTTGTTAATTTCACGACCATGAACGGCATGTAGGAAATAAGTTTGGTCTTTGTTGTTATCCACGCCACGGAGTAAAGGCGCATATTGCTCACCTTTAGAGTTGGTCATGGTTTCACCGCGACGAGCATAGTGTCCTGTTGCGATGAAGTCAGCACCTAATTTCATGGCATGATCGAGGAATGCACGGAACTTAATTTCTTTATTACATAAAATATCTGGGTTTGGGGTGCGCCCCGCAGCATATTCAGCCAAGAAGTGCTCAAATACACGATCCCAATATTCCATTGCGAAGTTGGCTGTATGTAATTTGATACCGATACGATCACATACGGCATGCGCATCTGCAAGATCATCCATAGCCGTGCAGTATTCTGTGCCGTCATCTTCTTCCCAGTTTTTCATGAAAAGACCTTCAACTTGATATCCTTGTTGAAGTAATAAAGCCGCAGAGACAGATGAGTCTACACCACCTGACATACCGACGATGACACGTTGTTGCATAGGATTAGGCATCCAAATTTGAAATTAAGGGAGAGTTTTGGTGCTCATAAACGAGCGATAAAGGAAATTTTTGTCCTGATTGGGCATCTTGAATGGCTTTGATGACCAATGGGCTACGCGCGCGAGCCGTTTCTAATAGCTCATCTAGGCTCATCCAAACAGCACCTACGATACCTGTATCTAATGTTGCATTGGCAAAATACTGTGTTGATTTTGCTAAAAAACAGAAGCGGTAATAGGTACGATCCGGAAACATAGGTGGGGTATAGGTGTATATACCCAATAAATCTGTGACTTCAACTTGGTGACCTGTTTCTTCCATGGTTTCACGAACCGCGGCTTGAATAAGGGTTTCACCAGCTTCTACATGACCTGCAGGTTGATTAAAAACGGTGTGCATGACACCTTCCGTTTGTTCTTCTACAAACAGATATTTACCATCTTTTTCAACCACTGTTGCAACAGTGACGTGAGCAGTCCAAGCGGTCATAAAAAAGCACCAGATGAAGGGAAGGCATATTGTATAAAATTTTGAGGTGTGTGGCTATGATGGGAGGGGATTTCTTTGAAGGCGTTCTATCTTAAGTTTAACTAAGAAGTTCTTTGAATCAATAATTTAATAAAGGGCGTGGAACATGAAGAATCAACAAAAAAGCCCAATTTAAGTAAATTGGGCTTTTGAATATAATTTAAGATTATGATTTATATGAAATAAAAAAGATAATTTCGCATAAGGTGTATTATGTTAATTTTAGAGATTCTTAACTTCAGAATATCGAAATTATAATAACTTTGAGTAATCATTTGTTCAGATTGACTAAGTTATTGGTTTCTCTTCTAATAGCTATACTCTCTAAATATTGAAATCAAAATGAATCATTTAAATTGTCTTTTCAGCATCTTAGCTATTGCTAGTACAATCACTACTAGTTCTATTGCTGCAGATATGCCTTTCAAATTTACTCATTCCGGTAACTTTAAACATATGATCTATACCGGTGATGATCGAGGCACTATTAAACTATCAGAAGTACCACAACAGGAAAATACCTGGGGGCTAGGAGCACTTGCGGGACGTACAGGTGAAATTATTCAAATTGATGGCAAAATTCTAGTCAGTCCAGGTAGTGATTTAGAAGGAAAAATCTTGCCTCATGATCCTAATGAACAGGCCTTTCTTTTCGCAAGTGGCCAAGTATCGAAATGGCATGATATCTCCTTACCCGTGGATATGAATCAATCCCAATTAGAAGAATTCATTCTCAAAGAGGCAAAACGATTAGGATTATCAACTGAACAACCGTTTGTATTTCGTCTGCAAGGGAAATATCCTGAATTACGTTGGCATGTTGTAACAGGTAAAAAAACTCAGACAATGAATGAGCACACATTCAGCCATGCCCCTCATACAAAAAAACATCATGTAGAAAAGCATATTTTTAATAATCTTAATGCTCAAGGACAATTGATTGGAATCTATAGTGGTCCTCAATTAGAAAGTGTAGTAACCCACCCAAATGAGTATTTTCATGCTCACTATGTTGATGATCAGGCAAAAATTTCTGGTCATGTAGAAGCTTATTCAGTAGCAAAGGGCACAATTCTCAAGTTGCCTCTGGAATAATATATGGTGTAATACCGAAGAATTTATAGGCCTCAAATTTGAGGCCTTTTTACATCCATTTAACATAATGGCTGTTATGCGAAATTCCATAGATATTTTAATTCTCTTGAAAATAAATATTTATAAATCAGACATCTCTAAAAGGAGCTGATTCCAATACTTTTTTTATCTCATTTTCTTTTTTTACTTTCCATTGATCACTGATTAAACCAAAAAGTTCAATTTGTTTTGAAAAAGCGAGTCGACGGGAATCTTGTCCTCTAGTTCTATTCTTAAGTTCAAACTCAAACGAATAGCTAGATATAAAATTATCCATTATCCAATAAAGCAACTCTTCAAAATCCTTAGTTGTTTTTTCAAAAAAAACTTCTCCTCTTTCTTCAGAAATATACCAATATTTATTTTCATGGATTAATACATATGGAGCTCCATCATTCTGAACTGCGGGCCAAACTTTTTTTTCCAGCCCAATTTTTTCACAAATTTGATCAACCTTACCTTGAATTTCTAAAAATGTAAGCATTATTCTTTGATTCTCCAAATGTTCTTAATATCTATTTAACATAGAATCTCTTATGCGAATTCAAAATTATTTATAATTCCCCGAAACCTTTACATAATTCTGCGCTGAATACGGTAGAAACGCTTTTTCTTTATCATTCAGTGGACGCACTTTTTTGACAGGACTGCCCATATATAAATAGCCACTTTCCAAAACTTTATTTGGCGGAACAAGCGAACCCGCACCGATCATCACATCATCTTCAACAATCACATCATCTAAAATAATCGTACCAATTCCGACTAAAACACGATTACCAATGGTACAACCGTGTAATTTCACATGATGACCCACGGTGACGTCCTCACCAATAATGAGCGGTGAGCCTTCAGGTTTATCCGCTTTCTTATGACTAACATGCAACATGGAATGATCTTGGATATTGGAATTTTTACCAATCCGAATAAAATTAACATCACCGCGGATCACAGCATAAGGCCAGACTGAAACATTCTCAGCCAAGACAACATCACCAATCACTAACGCAGTTGGATCAATATAATTTGTTGTATCAAATTTTGGGTAAGTCTCTAAGTATTTGCGGACATTTTCAGTCATAAAAAATTGCCTGTTTTTATTCATTATAAACAAAAAAGCACCCAAAAGAATTTGAGTGCCTTTATATCTTTAGTCAAGCTGCGAATTAAAATAAATTACTAAAGAACTGTTTGATATGATCAATCATACGCGAGAAGAAACCAGCTTCTTCAACAGCTTGCAAAGCAACAAGCGGCTTCTCCGCAATAACTTTGCCGTCAAGTGTCGCTGTTAATTTACCTACAACTTGCCCTTGTTGAAGAGGGGCATTTAAGTTCGGTTGAACCGCGATTTGAGTTTGAATGGCATTTGCTTGACCTTTTGGCATAGTCACGTTGAAGTTTTCAGCAAGACCCACACTCACTTGATTAGATTGACCAAACCAAACTTTAGAAGTGGTCAACTCTTTGTGAGCGGGTTGAACACTGACAGTTTCAAAGTTTGCATAACCCCAAGATAACAAATCACGTGTTTGCGTTGCACGTGCTTGCATTGATGGAGCACCAAAAATCACTGAAATTAAACGCATCGGGCCACGTTTAGCTGAAGTCGTTAAGCAATAACCAGCTTCAGAAGTATGACCTGTTTTAAGACCATCTACACTCGGATCTGTATATAGCAACGCGTTACGGTTACCTTGCTTGATCCCGTTAAAAGTAAACTCTTTTTCAGAGTAGATAGGATAATACTTTGAACTGTCATGAATGATGTGCTTCGCAAGAGTAGCCATATCTTTCGCAGTAGAATAATGACCTTCAGCAGGCATACCTGTTGAGTTCATAAAGTTCGTGTTGGTCATGCCAATACGCTTAGCTTCTTGGTTCATGCTGTGTACAAATGTACCTTCATTCCCAGAAATATGCTCAGCCATCGCCTTAGATGCGTCATTACCAGATTGAATGATAATCCCGCGTAACATTTCTAATACGGTTGCTGTGCCGTTGAGAGGTACATACATACAAGATTCTGTACTACTACCACGACACCAAGCAGACTCGTTCATACGAACTTTTTCATCTTCCGTGAGTTCACCGTTCAACAACTTTTGTTCAATAATGAAACTGGTCATCATTTTGGTCATTGAAGCAGGCGCAAGTTTTTCATTTTCATTTTTACTTGCGAGAATTTGACCTGTTTCATAATCCATCAAAACGTAAGACTTGTTATTGAGTTCTGGTGGTGAAGATAAAACAGTTGCTGCATAAGTAAATGAAGGTAATAGTAATAATGCAGCAATGGCGCTTTTTCGGGTCATTCTATGTAGTTCCAATCTTGTATGAACGCAAAAATCAGCTTTGCATTCTAGGACAAAGCAAAGCCGACTTCTAGCAGTGGGGTCGGCTTATTTCAATCGAATTGTAACTATTTCGTGCTCTATTTAACTGAAGACTGATATTTTTTTATATCCTCGCACACTTGTTGATTTGCTTTATCTCCAGCGTTTTTCGCATCTTGTCTCGCTTGAGCTAATGCTTGCTGATAATCCTGTTGTTTAATTAGATTGTTCAGCGTGGTTTGAGGTGAATTTTCGTTAGGTAAATAGTCTTTTAATAGCTTTTGATAGCCTGCTTTAAACGCCGCATCTTCTTCCACTAAACTTGGGCATGATTCTGAAAAGACATAGATTGCAGCGAGTTCATCTTTAGTCACTTTTTGTTGAGTAACTTCGATATTTTCTTTTAAGTCTTGAGCATTGGCGAAAGTGAAACTTGAAAACAACATTGAACTGCTGATAAATGCGGTTGAAATCAATTGTATAAAACGTTTTTGCATAAATGACTCAAAAATTAGTAAGTTAGTTATAAGAATAGAATAATCTTTTTTCGTGTTTAAAAAATAGAGAAAGTGTATTAATGCTGTTGGAACTCAGAAAGTAATGACGAAAAGTTCAGGTTGAACAGGGGGGGATGACTACTTGCGTAGTTCTCAAGATTAAAGGATAAGCAGATTATCAAGATTAAAGGCGTTTAAAACCTCAACATCCATGCATGTGCTCATTGTTGTGTGGGGGGATTTTGATTAGGCTATCGAACAGATGGGATTACATGAATTGAGTGAATTGTTTTGAATATTTTGATTGCCAACGATGATGGTGTGTTCGCACCAGGAATACAAGCATTAGCACAAGCATTAAAACCTTTGGGTCGAGTCGTAGTGGTTGCTCCAGAAAGTGAGCGGAGTGGTTTTTCAAGTGCATTAACGCTTGATCGTCCATTGCGACCCGTGCAAATTTCAGAAGATGTATGGGCAATTAATGGCACGCCAGCGGACTGTGTTTATCTGTCCATGAATGGTCTATTTGATTTTGAATTTGATCTGGTTGTAAGCGGGATCAACAGTGGTGCGAATTTAGGTGATGATGTCTTATATTCAGGTACAGTTGGGGCCGCGTTTGAAGGCAGACTCATGAAACAACCTGCAATCGCAGTTTCATTGGCTGGTCCAAATGCTCGTTCGTATCAAGATGCTCAAGATTATGCACAAGCTGCAAATTGGGTATATGAATTTATTAAAAATGGTTTGCCTGATTTACCACCGCGTCATATTTTCAATATTAATATTCCAGATACGGCTGAAATAAAAGGGACATTGGTGACTTATCAAGGGAGAAGAAAACAAACGAAACCGATTACCACACAAGTTGACCCGAGAGGCCATCAAGTTGTTTGGATTGGTTTGGCTGGAGAGGCCGTAACAGATCCCGAAAAAAGCCAACTGGGTTATCAGTCAGACTTTTATGCCATTGCAAATGGATATGTCAGTGTGACACCGATCCAAATGGATGCTACCAACTATCAGGTGTTGGCTTCACTTGAGTCTCAGTTAGGGCTTTAATTGAACGACCACAGGTAGGATGTGTTATAACTTTGTGAAAAATATATTTGAAAAGGTGAATTTAGCATTAATTTTGCTACTCTTAAGCCGAATTCAGTCTTTTTAATCTTTTGTCAGAGAGGGAAATCATGCTTTTGGCCAGACCCAAAACAGTTTTGAAGTTGTCTAAACCATCTATTCACTCAGCATTGATCGCGGTTGCTGTCGCTTCTTTTCTTGGTTTGTCGGGCTGTGCATCGAAACCCCAAATCCACAATTCTGCTCGTTATGCGGTTGCTCCTGACTTCTATACAGTTCGTTCTGGCGACACTTTAAGTAAAATTGCGGCACGTTATGGATTGAGCTATTTGAGCATTGCGGAGATGAATGATATTGCACCGCCTTATCGCATCTATGTAAATCAATCTTTAAGATTAAAACCCTCTGGCAATCGACAAGTGACACGTTCGACCACGCGTCCTTTGACAGCGACTGAAACTCAGATTCAACGTCAAACCATTCAGTTACCAACAAAACCAGCTGTGGTTACGCCACCACCACAAACCACACCAGTACCAGCGGTAACTGCTGCAGTACCGACGACTTCGACTAAAGCAACTTCATTACGCTGGGTGAAACCATCGAATGGTCCAGTCATTGAAAACTTTAATGTGGCAAGTAATGTCAAGGGATTACGTTTTGGTGGCAATGTTGGTGATCCAATTTTTGCAGCAGCTGATGGTCAAGTGGTTTACGCAGCTGATGGTTTAAAAGAATATGGTAATTTGGTGCTCATTAAACATATTGATGGTTATATCACTGCGTATGCGCACAATAACCGGATGTTAGTGAAGAGTGGGCAAAACGTAAGTGCAGGGCAACAAATTGCAGAAATGGGCTCGAGTGGTGCAACCCGTACGATGCTTGAGTTTCAAGTTCGTTTAGATGGTAAGCCAATCAATCCAGCAAATATTTTGCCAATCAACTGAAGATATTTAGTGCAATTTAACAATTTCTTCGTATAATACAATGAGTTGCTTTTGTTAATTTTTGTTAATTAGAGAAGCATCTCATAATTTCAGAGGGAAATTTATGTTAGATCAACTTCGCTCGATGGGCGTATTTGCATGTGTTGTTGAAAAAAGCTCTTTCAGTGGTGCTGCTCGAGATTTAGGCATTACGACGAGTGCGGTTAGTCAGCAAATTCGTTCACTAGAACAAGAAATGGAAGTAACACTTCTGCACCGTTCCACAAGAAAACTAAGTTTAACGGAAGCAGGGCAGGCCTTTTTTCATAGCTGTCAAGAAATGCTCGCTGCAGCAGAGCGCGGTAAAATTCGAATCAATGAGTTACGAGACGATTTAGTTGGTGATTTACGTATTGCAACAACGCCAGAACTCGGTGCAACCCATGTAGTTCCTGCGCTGTCGCATTGGATTTCGGCACATCGTGGTTTAACCGTTCACTTTGAAGTTGAAAATCAGTTTGTCGATTTGATTCAAGAAAGAATCGATATTGCAGTGAGAATGTGTTCTCGCGTAGATGAGTCTAATCACTTATCTTGTCTGCCGCTTGCACGTGTGGATCAAGTCTTGGTGGCTTCACCAAGTTATTTGAATCAAAATGCAGTTATTTCAAGACCTGAAGATTTAGCACAGCATGATTTGATTCCAGTAAATATTGTAAAAAATCAGCAAATGATGACATTTGAACACAGTACATCGCGTGAATTGGTGAATGTGTCCATGGAAAATCGTTTACAGACAAACAATGTTTATGTCGCTAAATCACTGTGCCAAAATGGTCACGGCATTGCGCGATTATTATATCTAGATGTGCAAAAAGAATTAATGAATGGCACATTGGTTGAAGTTTTACCTGAATGGAAGTTACCTGCATACACTTTGAATGCAATGACATTAAAACGTGAACAACAACCAATGAAAATTCATCGCTGCCTAGATGCTTTAAAACAATATTTCAGCCAGTTGCCTGGTGGTCGAGTATTCCAAGAAGCATCTTAAGTGTTCTTCTTAATAAAAAAGCCGCAATATGCGGCTTTTTTATTGATCTTGGCTTAAGCCAAGAAGTTTTTAATCGCTGGAACTAAGCGTTTTAATAAATCATCAGCTTGTTCTTGATTCATATTCAACGCTGGCAACAAACGAACGACATTACCTGCGGTGACATTAATAATTAGATTGTGCTCTATGCGTGCAATATCCACCAACTCTGCGCATGGTTTTGGTAATTCAATACCAATCATCATACCAAAGCCGCGAACAATAACGTTATGATCTGCAAGTTGTGTACGGAATTGATCAACTAAGTATTGGCCAATTGTTGCTGCATTTTCAACAATATTTTCTTTTTGCATCAAATCGATAATCGTGTAGACAATGCGCGAACCTAATGCAGTACCACTATAAGTTGATCCGTGGTTACCTGCAGTAAGAATACCTACACCTTTACCTTGAGTCATCACTGCACCAATTGGGAAACCATTGCCCAAGCCTTTAGCTGTCGTCATGACATCAGGAATAATATTGGTATGTTGATACGCAAAATATTTTCCTGTACGACCGTTACCTGTTTGAACTTCATCTAACATCATCAACCAATTATGTTGATTACAGATTTGACGAATTTCTTCAAGATAACTAAAACCTTGAGGGGCAGTATTCACACCACCTTCGCCTTGAATCGGTTCAACGAGAATCGCGACGATATCTGGATGGTTTATTGCTACTTCTTCAATTGCCTCGATGTCGCCAAAAGGTACTCGGATAAAACCTTCAACGAGCGGGCCAAAACCTTCTTGTACTTTTTTATTGCCTGTCGCAGAAAGTGTTGCCATTGTACGACCATGGAAAGAATGATCAGCTACAATGATTTTCGGAAGAGCAATACCTTGCATATGACCATATTTACGCGCAATTTTAATTGCACCTTCATTTGATTCAGCACCACTATTCGAGAAGAAAATTTCTTCCATACCAGATACTTCAGCTAACTTTTGCGCAGCTGCAGTCTGCCAAGGTACTTCATAAATATTACTGGTGTGAATAAGCGTCGCCGCTTGTTCTGCAATTGCTTCTGCCAAAACTGGATGTGCATGACCTAGACCACATACTGCAATGCCAGTCAGCGCATCTAAATATTCTGTACCTTCAGCTGTATAAAGATACGAACCTCGGCCACGCACAAAGCTGATCGGTTGACGGCTGAATACAGGCATCAAATGAGATGGTTGATCAGTTTGAACTGGAGCGAGGGTGATATTGTTCATGTCTAACTCGTATTTGTTAGGTGGAAAATAAAAGTTTATCTAAGCAAAATCTGCTTAAGATTAAAAGCCTAATTGCAAATTAAACTGGAAAAATTTAGCAATCCATACTCTTTACGGCGGTTTTAGGTATAATGCAGGCAGAATAGTTGAGGATTTAATCAATGACTGAACAAGTGCGTGATACAGAAGCGTTAATTCGTGATCAAATTGCAAAACATGCAGTTCTTCTTTATATGAAAGGCACACCACAGTTCCCACAATGTGGTTTCTCTGCACGTGCAGTTGAAGCATTGAGCCAAATTGGTCGCCCATTTGCTTATGTAAATATTCTTGAAAACCAAGACATTCGTGCGACTTTGCCACAAATTGCAAACTGGCCAACATTCCCACAATTATGGATCAATGGTGAGTTGATCGGTGGTAGTGATATTATGCTAGAAATGTTCCAAACAGGCGAATTAAAAACGCTCGTGGAGCAATATAGCCCAGCGCCTGAAGCTTAATTTAAGCGCAATAAAAAAAGCACCGATGGGTGCTTTTTTTATTTTGAAAACATCAAATTAGTTTGAAGTCTCATCAGCGAGTTGAGAAGGTTGTTCTTCAGCATTGATCGCTTTATCTTTTTTAGCTTTGTCTTTTTTCTTCTTTTTTTTCTTTTTCTTTGGCTCTTCTTCAATTTCAGCGCCATCTTCAATGGCTTGCCAATATTCTAGCTGCTCCATGACAGCAGCGTAAATTGATCCTTTGGTATAGCGACCTTTTTTATTTAATTCTCCGACAGGACGCGCCATGAGAATCTCAAGTGCTTGATCAATTGTGTTGATGGCATGAATATGGAATTGACCGGCCTCGACAGCATCAATCACATCTTGACGTAACATTAGATGCTGCATGTTTTGACGTGGAATAATGACACCTTGTTTGCCTGTTAAACCTTGAAGTTTACATGCATCAAAGAAACCTTCGATTTTGGCATTGACGCCACCAATCGGTTGTACTTGACCCAGTTGATTCATTGAACCCGTAATCGCCCATGACTGATCAATCGGCAGTTGGCTGATCGCAGAAATTAAAGCGGAGAGTTCTGCAACGGTTGCACTATCACCATCGACTTGACCATAACTTTGTTCAAAAGCCAAAGCGGCAGAGAAGTGCAAGGTTTGTTCACGTCCGAAATGTGCCTTTAAGAAAGACGACATTAATAGTACACCTTTAGCATGAAGTGAACCGCCTAACTCCACGCTACGTTCGATATCTAAAATATCGCCGCCACCCTGATACACTGAAGCAGTCAAGCGTGATGGTAGGCCAAATTCGACATCGGCGTAGTGAATCACGGACAAAGCATTTATCTGACCGAGTCGATGACCACGCGTTTCGATAAGCTGTGTACCACGAGATAAATCTTGCCAGTACAACTCTCGTAAATAACCTAGACGATATTGGCGGTGTTTGAGCGCAGTGCCGATATGTTCTGCTGTCACCATAGTTGCATTAGATTTGGATGCATGGTGATGAGATTCATGAATCAGATCACCTAAAGTTAAGGCATGTAGTGACAACGAACTCTGATCCTCTGCTTGACGACTTGAGTCGGTCAGTAAGGCAGCCAAGGCAGAACGATCAAATGGAAGGAGTTTAGAGGATTGAACATAGTCTGCAATCAAATGCATATAAGCTTGTTCATTTTCGTCATTACGTTGTAATGTGTCGGTAAAATCAGCTCTGATTTTAAAGATACTTCCTAACTCAGGCTCCACCTCCAGAATCTCATAATAGATTTCTGGTTCAGCCATTAAAATGACTTTCAATTGTAATGGAATCGATGCTGGCTCAATTGAAATGCTGCCCGTCAGCGTTAGCATGTGCTCTAGAGATGAGAGTTTAATTTGACCAGACTTAATCGCTCGTTTGAGTCCTTGCCATGCATAAGGTTGTTCTAAAAGCTGCTCAGCCTCAAGCATTAAAAAACCACCATTGGCACGATGCAGTGCACCAGGTCGTATTAAAGTGAAATCAGTGCTGATAGTGCCATTTTGCGTTAATTGTTCAACATGGCCAAGTAAGTTGTAATGTGTGGGGAAATCTTCAAAGATGACTGGTGCCCCAGAATTTGGCTTGTGGCTAATGACTAAATTTGCTTGATAACGCGCAGGGACACGGTTAAATAATGCAGGTGAAAAATCACTTTCTTCCTGTTCTAGTACGGTTTCCACATTGTCGATAATATCTTGAGCATATAATTTTAAATATTGTTCAAGATGTTTGATATCTGGAAATTTATTTAAAATATGTTCCATGCGAGGAATAATGACTTGTTTGGCAATGTCACGATTCAACTCAGACACCATATCACGTGCTTCATCTTCAAGATCACCAATTTGTAAACCTAAACGCTCAAGCTTTTTATCCATATAACGGATATTGGACGCAATTTCAGAACGTTCTTTGCTACTCAGTGCATTGATGTCATCTTGAGACATCTCTTGAATTTTATTGTCTTTAATATGAACAGGAATAAAGCAGTGTTCTTCATTACGACTGATCAACTTTAAATCAAGCTCTTCACCTTCTTTGGTGAGCTCAATCAAAGCTTGTTGTTGTTCATGACCTGTCGTTAAACGAATTTTTTCTATCCGATTGTGATACGTTTCAGCACTAAAACGACGTTCGAGCTGTTTGAAAATGGTTTGCCATGTTTGATGTAGCGTACTTTGAAACTTTGCGCCTTGTCCTGCAGGAAAGTTAAGCGCAATTGGGTTGCGTGCATTTTTGAAGTTGTATACATAAACCCAATCATCCGGTGTAGGCATATCTTTGGCATGTTGTTGGAGTAAGCGCTTGATCATGGTGCGTTTACCCAACCCTGCAGTACCCACAGCAAAGATGTTATAGCCTGAGTATGGAAGGGCAATGCCTGCTTCTACAGATGCTTTAGCACGATCTTGTCCTAAAAAATTATTAAGAGGCTTGATACGTTTTGTAGACGCAGGAATATTATCATAATTTGGAATATGCGTCAGTTGTTCTGGTTTGAGTGCTGTTGCATTCAAGGTGTTTTGCGTGGCTTCAAGTTCAAATACGGATAGGAGCTTGTTTTGTGAGTTTTGTTCTAAGTTTGTGGATGTCGTGGTTAAAGCTACTGCGGTGGAACTAATTTGATCGTGTCTCTGGGTCACAGGTGAAATCCAAAACTATAATTTACATTTGATAGTTTAAGGTATACAGGTTTAGCCAAAAATATCAAGTTGAGATAGATCAAATTGATGAAATACTCGGTGAAGTTTGCGTAAATTATATTGAAACCAAGCGCATTACAGAGTTGAATAGCGAGAGTACTTTTCACTGAAAATAACAACGCAATGACATCACAATCTTCGTCACCAGAATCAGCTGGATGGACTTCGGCATTTAAAGCCTTTCTTGATCGACGCGCGATCATTATGCTTTTTTTGGGTTTCTCATCAGGTATCCCAATTTTTCTGATTTTTTCAACTCTATCTTTCTGGTTGAGTGAAGCCGGTATTCAGCGTAGTACCATTACCATGTTTTCATGGGCAGCCTTAGCTTATGCCTTCAAGTTCATTTGGGCACCTTTGATTGACCGATTACCATTGCCTTATTTAACAAGGAAATTGGGTAAACGACGAGGGTGGTTGTTGGTTTCACAGATTTTGGTCGCAATTGCTATTTGTTCAATGGCATTTACTGATCCGAGTATTCATGGAGGAAGTGTAGGGCCATTTTCAAGTTTAACGTTCATGGCGATATCCGCAATCTTTCTCGGATTCTCATCAGCGACACAAGATATTATTGTGGATGCTTATCGTATTGAGTTGACACAAGATACGAGTGTTCAGACGGTTATGGCTTCGACTTATAACGCAGGTTATCGAATTGCGACCATCGTAACTCAGCTCGGTGCATTACTCTTCGCTGCATCACTTGGTACAGCCATGGGTAACTATATTTATGAGGCGTGGCAGTCCACCTATTTGCTCATGGCTGGATTGATGATGATCGGGATTGTGACGACTTTAGTGATTCATGAACCGGTAGTAAATCAAGAACCTCATCAATATCAAGCAAAGGATTATTTTCAGTTATTTATCGTCTTTGTGATTTCAACAGTAGTCTTCGTTTGTGGGTTTCTCCATTTTGGTGCTTGGATTTCACAGTTAAATATTGATGGTAATTTTTTGTCATTTATCGGGCAAGTTTTACGTTTCTTCGCGAGTGTGGCGTTGGCTGTGTTGGTCGTATTTGGATTAACCCGAGCAAAACTCATTGATGAAAAAATAGTCGTCGAGACATGGCTGTCACCGATTTTAGATTTCTTTAAACGTTATGGTTTGAAAGTTGCGTTAGCTATTTTATTACTCATTGGTTTTTATCGAATTTCAGATATTGTCGCTGGGGTGGTCGCAAATCTTTTTTATCTTGATTTGAATTTTGATAAAGAAGAAATCGCTTGGTTTAACAAGTTTTTCGCCATTTTTTTTGTAATTTTAGGTGGCTTTCTTGGAGGCTTATTAGCTCAGCGTTATAACATTATGAAAATGATGTTGGTGGGCGCTATTGTTGCCAGCACGACCAATCTCATCTTTGTGGGGCTTGTAAAATCTGGACCAATGATGAATCAAGTCTTGGTACAAATGGGAGGTCAACAGCATCAAGTGACTCCCGATGAAGTGGGGAACTGGTCTTTAAAGCTCCCTGCATCTAATTTTGCTGAACATAATATTATTCAAGTGTTATCCACCCCTGATGGTTATGATAAAGCCCTGAATGTTGAAATCCCGCTTCAACGCTATTCAAGTCAAGATGATTCTCAGATTTTTATCCAAGCCATTGGAGGGGACGATATTCTCTACCAAGATGAGTTAAACAAGGATGTCATTATTCGTGGTCAACTCTCAAACTTAAAATCTGACAGCACACTACAAACACTGAATATTCATATTTCAAATCAGCAAGTGATACCTGCGAAGTTGGATCAAAATAATTGGAGCGTGGTTGTCCCGGGAGACAGTCTAAAAAACCACACTAAATTTACGGTGCAAGCGGTCGTGCAGCATGCAGGTCAGGCGCATGAATTAACCCAAGATCATATTTATAAAACAGTTTCAGCGATCCAACCGAAATCACGTATGACTTTATCTGATCTTCCAGCTGTTCAAGTTGATAGTGATCAAATAGTCGAACTTAAAGGTAAAGTGGTTGTCCCTTATAGTAAGGTGTGGCTGGTGATGGGCATTGTATTTGACAATCTCGCATCAGGACTTGCTGGTGCAGTATTTATTGCATTCCTATCGAGTTTGACTAGCGTTTCATTTACAGCAATGCAATATGCAATTTTTAGTTCATTGATGTTATTGCTTCCAAAGATGATTGGTGGCTATTCAGGTACAATAGTGACAAACTTCGGTTATTCATCATTCTTCTTTATGACTTTTTTAATGGGTTTACCTATTTTGTTACTTGTTATTTGGGTGGCGAAATTGTTAAATCAGTTGAAAAGTACATCTTTCAATCAATAGGTAAATTTTATGCGAATGTTACATACCATGTTACGTGTAGGCAATTTAGAGCGTTCATTGACGTTCTATACTGAAGTACTCGGTATGACTTTGCTTCGTAAACGCGATTATGAAGAAGGTCGATTCACTTTAGCCTTTGTAGGTTATGGTGATGAAGAAAACAATACTGTTCTTGAGCTAACGCATAACTGGGATACAGACAGCTATGAGCTGGGTAATGCGTATGGTCATATTGCGATCGCAGTGGATGATGCGTATAAAGCGTGTGAAGAAATCAAAGCACGTGGTGGTAATGTTGTCCGTGAAGCTGGACCAATGAAAGGCGGCGTAACCGTAATCGCTTTTGTAGAAGATCCAGATGGTTACAAGATTGAACTTATTCAACAAGACAGTAATGCGAGAAATAATTAAGTTTCACTCGCTGATTGGTGAGTAAAATTTTAAAGATAAGCCCAATCGATGAGTATTGGGCTTATTTTCAATTTAGAGAATAAAAAGAGGGATATGGGGTGCTAAAGCTCTTAGCGTTAGATCGTTTCACGATATTGCTGTTTGTTATGGTGATTTTAGCGTCACTGATGCCAATTTCAGGTGTTGCTGCTCACTATTTTTCTTATTTCACCACGATTGCAATTGCAATTCTATTTTTTTTACATGGTACAAAGTTATCACGTGAAGCGGTGATTCAAGGCATTAAACATTGGCAATTACACAGTTTGGTCTTTGCACTGACGTTCGCAGTTTTCCCAATTCTAGGGTTAATGGCTAAACCTGTATTGCTACCGCTACTTGGACAAGAACTGTATTGGGGCTTCTTGTTTATGTGCTTCTTACCCTCAACAGTTCAGTCTTCTATTGCATTTACTTCAGTAGCAGGTGGTAATGTCGCAAGTGCTGTGTGTAGTGCTTCATTCTCTAATATTATTGGTATGTTTATCACACCTATATTAGTGACCTTATTTATTTTAGGCCAGTCTGATCATGGGTTTGATCCAACCAGTGCGATCGTCAAAATTATTCTGTTCTTATTGGTTCCATTTATTCTGGGACAATTATTGCGTCCTATCGTTTTTCCTCTGATTCAAAAAGCCCCGAGTATTGTCAAAACTTTTGATCAAGGCTCAATTCTTTTGGTGGTGTATGGCGCATTCAGTAGTGCAGTCGTAGCAGGTCTATGGAATGAAGTCAGTGGGGTGACCTTAATGTGGTTAATTATTGCATGCTCTGTGCTTCTGACTTTGATTATGCTTTTAGCCTATCACGCCCCAAAGTGGTTTGGATTTAATCGTGCCGATCAAATCGCTGTATTTTTTTGTGGTTCTAAGAAAACACTCGCAAGTGGAGTGCCTATGGCGCAAATTCTTTTCATTGGACAACCTATGGGGATGATCATATTGCCAATTATGATTTTCCATCAAATCCAATTAATGGTGTGCGGAATTATTGCAAATCATTGGTCCAAGCAAATTGAAAAGTCTTAAAGGAAAAATTCGCTATCTGAAATAAAGTGGCGTATAATGTCGTCCACTTGTTGTGCTTAGCTCTGACGGAAGCCGTCTCGGTGGGCCAAAAGAATGGTCTGTTGTGGTGTTGATCTGCTGTATTTCAGCCTTTCCTCTGCGTCTGTTGTAATGGATGAAGAGAGTGATCAATTGCGATGACAGCTAAAGCCTTCTTAACTCTATGGAGAATCGACCATGCGCGCCGATATTCACCCAAAATACGAAAAATTAGTTGCTACTTGCTCTTGCGGTAACGTAATCGAAACTCGTTCAGCTGTTGGTAAAGAAACACTTTACCTAGACGTATGCTCAGCTTGCCACCCATTCTATACTGGTAAGCAAAAGAACGTTGACACTGGCGGTCGTATCGACAAGTTCAAACAACGTTTTGCTGGTATGTCACGTTCTATCAAACGTTAATACCCAAAATGAAAAAACAGGCGTTCAGCCTGTTTTTTTATGTCCAAAATTTGGAATTAACTTTGATCTTGAACATTCATGAGCTGATCCAATTTACGCTGGTAATAATCACCTTGTAAAAATCTCACGTCGACATTCCACGCGTTGGCAAAGCTATTCATATCATTGAGATTTTTGAGTAATAAATTGACTGATCGATGACTATTGAAGTATTCAATCGCCTGTTTAAAACGTTCAATACCTTCTTCAGTATTTAAATAATCTGTGAATTCTTCATGCAGCGTGAAATTCTGAATATTGGCAACTTTGAGAATGAGATTGCTACATTTACTTAATCCAAATTCACAAATGGCAATATCTGCACCTTGCGCTCTCAATACCTCAATCGCAGGCAGAATTTCATTTAAATGTTGAGCAATGTATTTTTCTTTAAACTGTAAAATCAGTGGTTGAGGTGCTTTTGCTCCTACAATCATGAGCAGTTTTGAAATTAATTCTGCCAATTGATGATGCTTTAAAAGAACATGGTGTCGTAAATTAATAATCAGTTTAGCTTCAGGATATTGTGTTAAAAAATTGTGCAGTTGCTTTGCTGCTTCAACCAAAATCCATCGGTCAATTTTAATAGACAACTCAGGGTCATCCACCAATTCTTCAATATCGTCCAATTGAATCCATTGGTTTTCAAAAATAAACCCACTGCTTACTTCATAGGTATTAAGACTAGTGTCTTCTTTATCATAGATTTGTTGGAACTTTAGCGTAATTTGATCGCGTTCAAGAACTTTACGAAGATGTACTAGGATATCGCCGTGAACTTCGTCTGACTGTACAGGTTCTTCAATTGCTTGAAATACAAATTCTGTTGAATGATCAGGCTCTACTTCAGAAGAAGGTGTATTTAACTGAATAGCGGTCGGCTCATCTGCTTGAGTAACTTCAAAATGAATCTCTTCAATTTCTTCAAGCGTTGTCTCTAAAGCAGCATCATTGCTCAATAAATTGGGTAGGGCAGTGTTATAAGCATTTGCAATGAGCTGTTCAAAATTATCTACATTTAAATCTGACAGTTTGAAGAGACTATAACCAATTTTGACATGCTGTTGATAGGTTTGATCTCCCAGATTGACGAGTCTAGGTTTTTCAAGCGCATGTAGCGCAGAGAGTCTTGATTTTAGAACTTCAATCGTTTCAGCTTGAATGATAGTGGCATACAGGGCTGTTTCAATTTTAAATACAGCGCCATTGGTCTGTTCGAGAATAAAGTCTGAAAGTTTGCCGAAATAGCCTTTAAAAGTATCCCAATCAGAACTCAAGATATAGTCTGGACAACTGGCTAGGCTGAAGATGACCAAAGCATTTTCTTGAGCAGGGTGTTCTTCAAGATGTTGTAAAATTTTTGCCAATGTTGTGTGTGGTGCAATTCTACTGTCTTGGTGAGGTGCAGTCTCAAGTTGAGGACTAAATGGTTGATCATCCTGTTGAAAATGCGTTGAAATCGTAATTTCAATGATTTGATTTTGATCTGTAGGATTACATTCAATTTGGACTGGATTTTGATGTGTTAACTGTGGATTAAGAGAAATCAGTTCAAAAGGTCCATACTCAAATTTACCGAAAGCTAATTTTTTAAATCGTGCTTTAAAAGATTGAATATCCTCAGGTTGTATTAAATCAATGAGCGGGGATCCAATAACGTCATCAAACGTGTTGAAGCCAAATAAATGCGTAAACTCATGGTTGCATTCAACGACAATCCCTTCTTCTATGATTGCAACTGCTTTTTTATGCTCTTCGATCCAATTTTGTTTAATTTGAACATTGTGTTTCAGTTCATCCGTTAATTGCATCTGATTTTTTTGTAAGCGACTAAAAGCCAATGCTCGAATAATTTTAAGTAAACATTGTTCAGGTTGATCAATATTTAAAACATCGTAGATGCCCATCGAAATGAGTTTTACTTCAGACATTTCTAGCGCTTCTGAAGCTAGATAAAGTGTGGGTGTCAAAGCTTTATCAGAATCTGCAAGCAGTCGAAGAAAATGAGTTAAGGTCAGTTCATAGGCACGACCAAACAGAATTAAATCCCAATCTAAATGAAGTTGCTTTTCAAGACTCACTTGATCATCGAGTAGCACTGCTTCTACCTTGTACTCGCGTTTTTCGAGTAAAGAGATAATATCGTTATAACGAATCTGATTATCATCGACAATGAGTAAGCGCATTCCAGATTGCTTTAATTGTGTTGATAGAAGTAGGTTTTTCACTTCAAGGCTTCCCATACGTCTTGAAAACGATTTGATTCAAGGTTTTGATGTTGTAAAAATTCATCAATCAAATATTGCTGCTCATCATTAAATAATTCAAATTCAAATTGAACAAAACTTTGTGTGATGAGCATGGTCTTTATCAATTGTACTTTGATATCTTGATCAGTTAAGCGTAAATAAATAGATTGTTGTTCTTTGAAAAACTGTAAATTTGGTAAAATAAGAGAATGCTGCGGAGCATCAATCTTCAAGGTTTGTACAAATAAACATGGATGATAATTAAAAGAACTTCGATCTGTATAAACTTTTGCGGCGCAAGGGTGAATATCGGGTCCAATCACTTCAAGCCCAAGTTCATAGCTTTTTTTAACAGATTGTTTAATCCAGCGAATTACACCACCTTTCCATTTGCTGTTCACTCCCTCATTGATCAGGATAAATTCACCAGTTCTTAAATTTGGAGGTGCTTCTTCTTCTAACCAACGTACGCGATAACCATTTAAACTGATATCTAAAACTTGAGCCGCATGGATTTGACGTGTCTGTTTATCTAGAACCTTGTTTGATTTGTCTGTATAGGCATCTGGGTAGTTATTTAAATATGTAAATGCAAACTCGTCTTCTGATTTTGATTTAGGCGGTTTTAGTCGTAAGGTTTCGCTAAAAGTTTTGGTTTTAGAGAGATAATAATGAGCGGTAAGTAAACTGAAGCAGAGTTGTAACTGAGCGGAATGTTCATAACGTTCATGTCTGCGTTCAATGGTCGAGCCTAAAACATTTTGTACATGAAATTTAAGAGGCGCAGTTAAATATGCTTTCTCTTTCTTAGATAAATATTCATTGTCCTTTTGAATGGTTAAGTTGACATGCTCAAGCAACGATTGTGTTGCCACGAAAATGTTTGGTTTAAAACTCTCATGGTGTTTTCGGTTGTAAACTGGCGGATGATCTTTAGTGGTATCAATAACGTAACGAGATAAAGCGGTTTCGCGTGGTAAAACTTGCACTAGTTGCGCCCAATCCGCTGTGCATTGATAGAGCGCGTAGATCTCAGAAGGACGAATTTGGTGAGTATTAAATATTTCTAATAATAAGACTTGGGCATAGCATTGTTGAATATTTTTTAAAGCGTGATGCGTGCCTTGCAATAAATTAATATTCACCGTGTGTTCTTGGTTTTTTAATGCCAAATCATACAGATAATGGGTCATTAACCATTGCTTAGACAAGGCAGAACGATAAAGCATCTGTTGTTGTACTAGCAATAAACCCAATTGTTGAAGAGCGTAATAACTGGAAAGGAGTCGTGCAGTTTTCACATTACGCTTTTGAGCAAACTTCAAAATAGAAAACTTTTGTTGTTTTAGCTGCATTTCACTGCGCTGTGCAATATCTATGTAGATATCAGCAAATAATGTTCTCAAGCGAGTGGTTAATTCTATAATATCTTTGTTACGGTCAGATAGAAAAAGACCTTGATTTAAAAAGTTTTTTTCAAGTCTCTCTAAAATATTTTCGATCAAAGGGTGTAGCGCTTGAATAAGATCAAAGCGCAATGTTTCCGAACATTTGAGTTCAGCGATTTCATATAGGGCTTTCAACACCGCTTCAGAGGTGTCACCTAATTGCATAATTGAAAGTTGAGATGCCCAAAAACCCAAGTCCTGAACGTTTGCATTTGCAAAACTCAGTTGATCTCGAGTCAAGGCAGTAGGATAGTGAAAAATTTCTGAAATCTGAGCCTGAAGCATGTGAATGAGTCTCTAAAAAGTGGCAACTCCATAAAGCGGTGTTTTATTCTGTTCTCCCGCAATTTCTCTAACCAGCTTTGGAACCAAGTATCCAGGCAACCTTGCCAAAACCTCTTTATAGATTGAATCAATAGATTCACTTGGTAAATCAAAATGCTGAGCACCTTTCACTTTATCCAACACATGTAAATAATAAGGCATCACACGCGCATCAAATAATCGATGACTTAGATCAACCAAAATATCAGGATGATCATTAATACCTTTTAATAACACAGCTTGATTCAACACCAAAATATTTTGTTGTGAAATTTGCATTAATTTCGAAGCGGTAAAGTCATCAATTTCAGTAGCATGGTTTGAGTGTACCACTAGAATAATACGTAGCCTACTGTTTTTTAACAGAGAAATAAGTTCATCATCAAGCCGATTTGGGATAACGATTGGAACTCGAGAATGAATACGCAAAATTTTAAGATGTGGAATTGAACTTAATCTATCGATCCAAACGGCAAGTTTACGATTTGAAAGTGTTAGGGGATCCCCTCCGCTTAAGATCACTTCATTGATTTCTGGATGAGTGAGTAAGTAGTCTTGTATTTTTTTCCAGTCGTCATTTTTAGGTAAATTTTCTTGATATGGAAAATGACGTCTAAAACAATAACGACAATGAACAGCACATGCACCTGTTAAAGTCAGTAAAAAACGTGACTGATATTTATGTAATACACCTGGAATTAAATTGGCAGCCTCCTCATCAAGGGGGTCTGTCACAAAATCAGGATGTTCATTTAACTCCAGATGATGAGGGAGTACTTGAAGTAACAGTGGATCATCAGGATTAGATTTTTGCATCTTCGCGACGAAGGCGCGAGGGACTCTTAATTTAAATTGGGCTGATGCCAAAATTGCACCATGTATTAAATCTTCAGGTTGCAATTCCAAGAGTTCAATGAGCTCATGTGGGTCAGTGATTAAATCGCTGAGTTGATTTTGCCAATGTTGCTCTTGATACAAATAGTGGGTCATACAGTTTAAATTTAGAGGGAGATGAAGGCTTCATTTTAAATCAAAACCCATTGAAAAACTCAGTTGTGTCCTGATTAAGCCTTCTTTATTGAATGTTGGGATGAAAATACTCAAGCCTAAAGATGATCAAATTAAGTCTACAACAGTAGTTCTGCATGGAACTTAGACAGCTTAAACGTTGTATTTCGGAATTTATCATTGCGGCAGAGTAGGTTGGTCATTTAGAATACGCAACATAAATGCATGTGCATGTGGCATATCATGCACCTGTCAGCCTTGCTAAATGACAGTGTAGCAGCCCATCGCATTAATAGATTAAAGTTAGTAAGTTTGGAGTGAGCCTCTCATGGCCTATTATTCTACGAACGATTTCAAGTCTGGCCTTAAGGTAATGCTTGATGGTAACCCATGCTCAATCATGGAAAACGAATACGTTAAACCAGGTAAAGGCCAAGCGTTCAACCGTGTTAAATTACGTAACCTTAAATCAGGTAAAGTATTAGAAAAAACATTTAAATCTGGTGATTCTTTAGAAGCAGCAGATATCGTAGAAGTAGAAATGGACTACTTATACAACGACGGCGAACTATGGAACTTCATGGATCCTGTGACTTTCGAGCAAATTGCGGCTGACAAAGTTGCAATGGGTGATGCTGCGAAATGGTTGAAAGACGATTCAAACGAAAAATGCACAATCATGTTATGGAATGGTGTTCCTTTAACAGTGAATGCACCTAACTTCGTGGTATTAAAAATTGTTGAAACTGATCCAGGCGTACGTGGTGATACTTCTGGCGGTGGTGGTAAACCAGCGAAACTTGAAACAGGTGCTGTAGTACGTGTTCCATTATTCGTTCAACAAGAAGAAAGCGTTCGTGTTGATACACGTACTGGTGAATACTTAGAACGTGCATAATGGTGTAAATTTATACTATTATCGAAAGGGATGATGACAATCATCCCTTTTTTAATGCCAAGGTCTAAGGTAAAGAAGAATTATTGAGGAGTATAGTCGCAAGGGAAAACAGCAGTAACACGAATAATAAAATTGAGCTGATTGCAAATACGAAATAATGAGGGTTTGATATGGATCAAATACAACCGAAGTCATCCATGACTTCGAAATTGATTTGGATTATTGTGGCCATAATCGGTGCAGTATCCTTTGGAATATTAGCGGTTAGTCGTGGAGAACATGTCAACGCAGTTTGGCTCGTACTCGCTGCAGTCTGTGTTTACAGTATTGCATATCGTTTTTATAGTTTATTTATTGCTAATAAAGTATTCGAGTTAAATGCTCGGCGTTTAACACCTGCGCACCGTCTAGCGGATGGTCTAGATTATGTGCCTACAAATAAAAGTGTTCTGTTTGGTCATCACTTTGCTGCGATTGCAGGTGCTGGTCCGTTAGTTGGGCCTATTCTTGCTGCGCAAATGGGTTATTTACCAGGAACGATTTGGCTGTTAGTCGGTGTTGTACTGGCAGGTGCAGTCCAAGATTTTCTAGTTTTATTTATTTCTACACGCCGTGACGGACGTTCACTGGGTGAAATGGCAAAACAAGAACTGGGTTCATTTGCAGGAATTATTGTGATGCTTGGCGCATTAGGGGTAATGATCATTATCCTAGCTGTGCTTGCACTCGTGGTGGTTAAAGCATTAACCAATAGTCCATGGGGTGTGTTTAGTATTGCTGCCACCATTCCAATTGCATTATTTATGGGCGTATATATGCGATATATCCGTCCAGGAAAGATTGCCGAAGTTTCAATCATTGGCTTTGTACTAATGATGCTCGGTATCATCTACGGTGAAAATATTGCTCAACATCCTTATTGGGGGCAATTATTCACTTTATCTGGTACAGAGTTAACATGGGCATTGATTATCTACGGTTTCATCGCTTCTGTACTACCAGTATGGTTGTTATTGGCTCCACGTGATTATTTATCGACTTTCTTGAAAATTGGCGTGATTGCAGGTTTAGCATTGGGTATCGTATTTGCGATGCCTGAATTAAAAATGCCTGCAATTACCCACTTCGTAGATGGTACGGGACCTGTATTCTCTGGATCACTTTTCCCATTCTTATTTATTACCATTGCCTGTGGTGCAATTTCAGGTTTCCATGCATTGGTTTCATCAGGAACTACACCTAAGCTCGTAAATAATGAACGCGATATCCGGATGATCGGATACGGCGGTATGTTGATGGAATCATTTGTCGCAATCATGGCGATGATCTGTGCAACGATCTTGGATCCAGGCGTTTATTTTGCCATTAACTCACCAGCTGCGGTGATAGGAACGACGGTTGAAAGTGCCGCAGAGGCGGTACGTAATTTAGGATTTGTGGTTACACCTGAAGCTTTAACACTACTTGCTCAAGAGGTTGGTGAAAGCACAATTCTTTCTCGTACTGGTGGTGCACCGACGTTTGCGATTGGTATGGCGCACATCATCACTGAAATTTTTAATAGTCGTGAAATGATGGCATTTTGGTATCACTTTGCAATATTGTTTGAAGCGCTATTTATTCTAACTGCTGTTGATGCAGGAACACGTGCTTGCCGTTTTATGGTTCAAGATACTGTGGGTATCGTTGTCCCATCGGTTAAAAACTCTAAATCGTTTGTGGGCAACTTGATTGGTACTGCCGTTGCAGTCTCAGGCTGGGGTTTCTTTGTATATCAAGGCGTAGTTGATCCACTGGGCGGTATCAATAGTTTGTGGCCATTATTTGGTATTGGTAACCAAATTTTAGCTGCGATGGCGCTGATGCTAGGTACTGTCATTTTGTTCAAGATGAAGAAAGAAAAATATGTGTGGGTCACCATTGTTCCAACGATTTTCCTATTCATTACAGCGATGACTGCTGGTTGGCAAAAAATCTTCCATGAAAATCCAAAAATCGGATTCTTGGCACAAGCAGATCGTTTCAATGCGGCTATTGAGCGAAACGAAATTTTAGCGCCTGCGAAATCAATTGCGGAAATGCAAACTGTTGCTTTATCTAATCAGATTAATGCTGCGTTGTGTGCATTCTTTATGATTGTTGCCGTGGTGATGTTGTTTGCTGCCATTAAAGTGATTCGTCGTGCTTTAGCAAATCCGCAGCCAACAGCTCAAGAAGCTGAAGCAATTTATACAGATCAAATCCCTGCAGGAGAGACCAAATGAGTTTGAAAGAACAAATTCGTCAAAAGCTGGCATTGGGTAAAATCATTAAATTCACGATTTTGGCTCAGCCGAAGAAGTTTTTAATGTTGAATGGAATCAAAACAGTTCAACTGATTTGGCAGCGGTTACAACAAAGTTTTCGTTTAATGGTGGGGGTGCCAGATTACCAAAACTATGTAGAACATATGAAAAAGCATCACCCTGACCTAGAGCCGATGGATGAAAAAACTTTTCATCGTTATTGTGTGGATGCACGCTATCCAAGTGCAGCAGGCGGTATGAAGAAATGTCCATGTTAATTTTTTAGCTTTACATAAAAAACGGCACTGAGGTGTCGTTTTTTATTTGTCTTAATTGTATAAAACCTGACAAATTTATTGTTCTGAAACTCGTATACTCTTGATTAATAACAAAGGATAAAAACATGAAAATTGGAATTTATGGTGCTGGGTCGATTGGGTGTTATATCGGTGGAAGAATGGTCGCAGCAGGCCATCAGGTGACATTTTACTGTAGGGAAAGAAGCTATCAAAAATTAAGCCAAAATGGGTTGGAGCTCAGTGATTTAAACGGCTACCATCATAAGCTCACTCCAGATCAATTAAGACTTACAACAAATCCAGCAGAAGTCTTAGACACGGACTTAGTCATGATTTGTGTAAAATCAGCAGCGACAGAGCAAGTGGCATCTGAAATACGAAGCTGTGACACTGTCAATAAACCGGGTCTCATCAGTTTTCAAAATGGGGTGAGTAATGTTCCAAGGTTAAAAAAAATGCTGCCGGAATGGGAGGTTATGGAAGGAATGGTTCTCTTTAATGTCGCAGAACTCAAACCGTCTCATTTTCATCAAGGTTCTGATGGAATATTAATGATAAAAAAATTTGCAGAAAATAATCAGCTAAAAATAATGTTAGATGCGGCGAAACTACAAGTTGAATTCCGTGATGATATGTTAGAGGTACAGTGGGCTAAAGTCTTATTCAACTTGAACAATTCGATTAACGCTTTATCTGGTCTAACTTTAAGAAATCAACTTACTAATCGAATGTATAGAAAGTGCCTTGCTCAGGCACAGTTAGAGACGCTTCGAATTTTAAAGCAGGCAAATATTCAACCCGCACAATTAACGCCTGTACCAGAGAACATCATTCCTCATATTCTTCAACTTCCTAACTGGTTGTTTAAGTTGATTAGTCGCAAAATGTTAGCCATTGATCCACTAGCTCGTTCATCTATGCAGGATGATCTGAATTTAGGGCGCACGACGGAGGTTGATTGGATTAATGGTGAAGTAGTCAGACTTGCCAATACACTCGGGGTGAATGCACCGATCAACAGCTATTTTATTGAACAGATCAAGCTGGCGGAAAACAATAATTCAAGCCTTCAAATTGGACCTGAAGAGATGCTCAAACAGTTGAAGCTTATTCAGCATTAAGTTTAAAACTCATTCTTTAATACACTGATTATTTGAAATATTTGAGAAAATAAAAAAAACCTGTATGGTAGAAATATACCGTTTTGGAAGTGTAAATGATGATTTGGGGAATGAAGCAGAGTGTTCAATCAAAAGATATTATTCAGCCTGAGTTAGAGTCTCAGATTCAATCATTTATTCCCAAAATTTCCTTATTTCTAGAACAAATCAATCAAATTGTTTTGGATAAAAATACGCAAACTGAATTGGCTTTATGTAGTTTAATTGCAGGTGGTCATATTTTATTTGAAGACTTACCTGGATTGGGTAAGACCACATTGGCCAGTAGTTTGGCATCTTTATCAGGTTTATCATTTCAAAGAATCCAATTTACCAATGATATGCTCGCCAGTGATGTGATTGGCGTGAATGTTTTTAATCAAAAAGAACATCAGTTTGAATTTAAGTACGGACCTGTCTTTACCCAAGTTCTTTTGGCAGATGAAATTAATCGCTGTAGTCCAAAGACACAGAGTGCATTGCTAGAAGCGATGGAAGAGGGCTACGCCACGATTGATGGACAGCGATATGCTTTACCTCAGCCTTTTTGGGTGATAGCAACTCAGAATCCACTCTTTCAAAGCGGGACTTATGCACTACCAGAGTCTCAGTTAGACAGATTCCTCATGCGGTTATCTCTTGGCTATCCATCTCGCCATGCAGAAAAAATACTTCTTCAACAAGAATCACGTGCCAAATTAATCGCACAGCTGATCCATGTATTTAATGAGACTGAAATACTAAGATTGCAATCCTTGACTCATCAAGTCCATTTAAGTGATGCAATTCAAGACTATTTATTGGATTTGGCTGCGGTAACACGAAAAAGTGCGCATGGTTTATCGACGCGTGGATTATTGGCTTTAAAACGAGCATCACAAGCGAGAGCGATCGTGCATGCCAGAGCCTTTGTCATTCCTGATGATGTAAAAGCTGTATTTTCAGCAGTATGCGCTCATCGATTAAACTTGGGTGAGGATGAGACGGTCTCCCTAATGAATCAGGTTAAATTGATTTGAGGGTATGCAGGTGACCAGTATCTGGAAGCAATGGTTAAAAAAAAGATTTCGGTTTGAGCAGAGTAAAAAAATTGGTCAACGCGATATTTTGATTTTTATTTATCAGCAAGGTTTCTTATATCTTGTGTTGATTTTGATCACATTTATTGCGGGTATTAACTATGCCAATAATTTGATATTAGGTTTCTGCTTTTTAATTAGTGCAATCTTATGCATTAGTTTTTATATCACCTTTAAACAATTGCATGGTCTTGAGATAGACATCATTACTGATGAAGTTGGACAGGTAGGGCACTCGATTTTATTTAAAATCTACTTGAATCAACCTTATTCATATTCACGTTATTTATCGATCTCCATCGATTCTGAGACACAGCACATTCACATTGACCAAAAACAGTCTGAATGTGTTATACCGATTCATGTTGATCAACGAGGACAGTATAACTATCCCGATATACACATTGCTTCAGTGTATCCATTTGGTCTTGTTCGAGCTTGGACTTATATCTTTCATGGTCGACATGCATGGATTGCGCCACAAGCCAAAATAAATCCGAATACAAGCTTTTCAAATGAATTTGTATTGGATCAGGAAAAAGATGAGTTTAAAGAATTAAGAAGTTTTCAGGTCGGCGACTCATTACAAAGTGTATCTTGGAAGCAGGCTGCTCGTGGACAAGGTTTGTATATTAAAGTTTTTGAAGAGCATCAAAAGGATCGATGTGTTGATATTCATTATCATCATATGCCGTCAGTCGAGCATGAAGAAAAGCTCAAATATATGATGGGTGTGGTGGAGCAGTGTGAGCAATTACAAATTCCTTTTAAGCTGGTGTTACCTCATGCCGAACTGAATCAAGGATTTGGAGCTGAGCATATCAAGCAGGCTAAAATTCTGCTTGCTCAGGCATAAAGTGTGAAATAGAAAATAGGTTTAGATATATGGTACATCCTAAAGTTTCACAATCCATGCTATTGAGTTTGGCACTCATTTTATTTATCCAGATTATTTATCTACCTTATGCTTTAATTTTGGTGCTCTGTATTGAGCTTATATATTTATGGCATATTCAAAAAAGTAAAAAAAATGTCTCCAAAGCAATAAAATTTAGTTTTACAGCAATTGCACTTGGCGCGATTTATCTGCATTACCATACTTTTGTTGGTGTTGAGGCTGGGGTAGCATCGCTGACAACTTTTCTATTTGCAAAAGCATTAGAAACCCAAAAAAAACGTGATTTGATCATCGTTTTTAATTTTGCCTTATTCGTGGCGGCAAGTACGTTTTTATACAGTCAAACGTTGTATGTTGCTTTGGGAGTGGTACTGTGCTTAGTGAGCTGTTTTGTAGGACTGTATAGAATTCAAACCGCGGAGTTTCTGTCCACTCCTGAAACTAAAAATGGCTTAAAGCACGATGTCATTCATGTCGGTAAATTCATCGGATTGGCAATTCCTTTTTTTATATTGCTCTTTATTTTTTTCCCACGATTACCTCCGCTTTGGCATATCCCGATTCAACAAAATAAGGGGATGACAGGAATCAGTGATTCCATGTCCCCAGGTGACATTGCTGAGCTGTCTCAGTCAAATGAATTAGCATTTCGTATTATTGGTGATATCACAAAATTACCGCCTCGTTCAGAAATGTATTGGCGAGCTTTGGTTTTAGATCAATATGATGGTCAAAAATGGACGAGTCATGGATTTAATAGAGGGTTAAACGAGTTAAACTCTTATCAACTTTCTAATTTAAATCAAAAAGTTGAATATCAGTATTTGGCTAAAGATCCTTCTGTAGAATGGATTATGGGATTAGAGCAATCTGTACCTCAACAACGAAATTATTATCTCCGTTATGACGGTGGTATTTCAGCTCAACGACCTATTCAAACGGCTCAACCTATAAACTTAGTTTGGTTAGGGCGTGGGATGAAAATAAATCATGAACTTAGTCAGTTTCAAATTCAGTATTACACCCAGTATCTCCATCAGCGTGATATCAAAAGTCAAAGTTTAGCGTGGGACTTATTTATTAAAAGTGGAGAGCAGCCAGAGCGTTATATCCAGCAAGTTTTAGACTGGTTTAAGCAAAATAGCTTTCAGTATTCTTTATCTCCCGGTGTTTTGAGTGGTGATCGGATAGATGCATTTATGTTTAATTCACGACAAGGATTTTGTGAGCATTTTGCTTCTAGTTTTGTCATGATGATGCGTTATGTCGGTATTCCTGCCCGAGTCGTGACTGGTTATCAAGGAGGTCAATTTGCGCCAGACCAGAAAAGTTGGGAAGTGAGGCAGTTAGATGCACATGCTTGGACTGAAGTATATTTTGGAGGTCAATGGCAGAGGATTGATCCCACTGCAATGATTGCTCCTGAACGTATTGATCAGGGAATGCAAAATTTAATTCAAAATAATCAAACACTCTACTCTGAGAATACAAATTGGTCAGTTGCAAAATATCCTTTTTTGACAAAAGTTCGCGTATGGAGTGATTACGCAAGTTATCAATGGCAAAGTAAAGTTGTTGGATATAATGCTGATCAACAGCAGAGTTGGATGACAAAATTTGGAATTAATTCAGTTGCTTCAGTGTTTGTGATTATCCTTGCAGGCTCACTAATCATATTAGGATGTTATGCGCTATGGATGTTGAGAAAAAAGAGAAAACACTATTCACAAATCGATTGGGTACTTCATGTTTTCAATAGAAAATTAGGACTTCACAATCGCCGTTATTCTTACGAAACGGTTCGACAATGGTTGGAAAGAATTTCATCACCTTTAAGTCAAAATGATAGAGCTGTTTTCCTCGAAATTATCATTCTGTACGAGCACTTAAGTTATTCACAATCGAGTATTTCTAAACAAGAGTTCGCAAATTTTAAGTCAATGATTAAAACTTGTTCATATCTTTTGGTTAAATATGAAAAAGGCTTGTCAGCCAAGTGATTTTTGCATAAGATGCGAAGCATTCTAGGTGTATAGCTCAGTTGGTTAGAGCGCTACGTTGACATCGTAGAGGTCTCCAGTTCGAGTCTGGATATACCTACCAAGATTAAAAAAAAGGGCTTAAGTATTTTACTTAAGCCCTTTTTTCGTAAGCAAGATATTACTTCTTTATTTAAAAGTAAAGTATTCGTTATCACTTGCTCTATCAAGAAAAATTGCGTTTCAAAAATCTCTAAATTTGATATTAAATTATATATTTTAAGTATAAATACCCAAAATGCTTTAATCTAAATATTGGGTATTTCCGTAATTTATTAATATACCCGTACATTAACACTTACAATAACGTCCGAAATGTACGCTTTTGCCATCCTGTTTAAATATGAGACACGTATAATGTTCATATTACAGGGAAGTTGAGATCAACGTTCATTACCAGTTCTTCACTTTTCATTCAGAAGTAATGAAATTCATACAGTATTATCAAACTAAAGATGGATACTATTTTGTATGTTATTTCATCAAAATAGCGTACTAAAAGCTTATTTCATTGACTGAAATGCGACGAAGAACGATACTCTCAACGTTTTAATTTAAGCAAATCGGTTCTAAGAGACTGGACCAAAAGTTCGGTGCTCTGTAACTCAATCCAAAGCAAGGGGCTATATATGGCTGGTGGAAAGTCAACTATCATCTACACACTGACCGACGAGGCGCCATTACTGGCGACTTACTCACTACTGCCGATCATTGAGACCTTTACTAAGCCTGCTGGTGTTGAGATTGTAAAAACTGACATCTCAGTTGCAGCACGCGTGCTCGCTGAATTCTCTGAATACCTTAGCGAAGAGCAGAAAGTATCAGACAATCTTGCAGAATTAGGTCGTCTTACACAAGATCCAGACACAAACATCATCAAACTTCCAAACATCAGTGCATCTGTAGCTCAGTTGACTGCATGTATCAAAGAGCTTCAATCAAAAGGCTATGCAATTCCAGATTATCCTGAGAATCCTACGACTGAAGAAGAAAAAGCACTCAAAGCACGTTTTGGTAAATGCTTAGGTTCAGCAGTAAACCCAGTATTGCGTGAAGGGAACTCTGACCGTCGTGCGCCTGCTGCTGTTAAAAACTATGCGAAAAAACACCCACATTCTATGGGTGAGTGGAAACAGTGGTCACAAACTCACGTTTCTCACATGGATGAAGGTGACTTCTATCACGGCGAAAAGTCTATGACTTTAGATCGTCCTCGCAATGTGAAAATGGAACTGATCACCAATTCTGGTGAAACCATCGTTCTTAAAGACAAAGTTGCACTGCAAGACGGCGAAATCATCGATTCTATGTTCATGAGCAAGAAAGCACTTTGCGACTTCTATGAAAAAGAATTAGATGATTGTAAAGAAGCGGGCATCTTGTTCTCTTTACACGTTAAAGCAACCATGATGAAAGTTTCACACCCGATCGTATTCGGTCACTGTGTGAAGATTTATTACAAAGAAGCGTTCGAAAAACACGGTAAACTGTTCGACGAACTAGGTATTAACGTAAACAACGGTATGGCTGGTCTTTACGAGAAGATCGAAACTTTACCGACTTCTTTACGTGAAGAGATCATCGAAGATCTACACGCATGTCAAGAACACCGTCCCGCTTTAGCAATGGTGGATTCAGCAAAAGGTATCACTAATTTCCATTCTCCAAACGACGTGATCGTAGATGCTTCTATGCCTGCAATGATCCGTGGTGGTGGTAAAATGTGGGGTGCTGACGGTAAGCCTTACGACTGTAAAGCAGTAATGCCTGAATCTACATTTGCGCGTATTTACCAAGAAATGATCAACTTCTGTAAGTGGAATGGTAACTTCGACCCACGCACAATGGGTACTGTACCTAACGTTGGTCTAATGGCTCAAAAAGCTGAAGAATACGGTTCACATGACAAAACATTCGAAATCGCGCAAGCTGGTGTAGCTAACATCACAGATATCGAAACTGGCGAAGTTTTAATGTCTCAAAACGTGGAAGAAGGTGATATCTGGCGTATGTGTCAGGTGAAAGATGCACCGATCCGCGACTGGGTAAAACTAGCTGTAACACGTGCACGTAACTCTGGCATGCCAGCAATCTTCTGGTTAGACCCATACCGTCCACACGAAAACGAATTGATCAAGAAAGTTCAAAAATACTTAAAAGATCACGATACAGATGGTCTAGACATTCAAATCATGTCTCAAGTACGTGCAATGCGTTACACACTTGAACGTGTTGCTCGTGGTCTAGATACAATCTCTGTAACGGGTAACATTCTACGTGACTACCTCACTGACTTGTTCCCAATTATGGAGCTTGGTACTTCTGCGAAAATGCTGTCTATCGTGCCTTTAATGGCGGGTGGTGGTATGTACGAAACTGGTGCAGGTGGTTCAGCACCTAAACACGTACAACAACTTGTTGAAGAAAACCACTTACGTTGGGATTCTTTAGGTGAGTTCCTTGCACTCGCTGTTTCACTTGAAGAGCTTGGTATTAAAGAAAACAACCCTAAAGCTAAACTTCTTGCGAAAACATTGGATGCTGCAACTGGTAAATTACTTGACAACGGCAAATCTCCTTCACGTCGTACAGGTGAGTTAGACAACCGTGGTAGCCATTTCTATTTAGCGAAGTTCTGGGCTGAAGAATTAGCAGCTCAAGACGAAGATGCTGAATTAAAAGCGACATTCTCTACTTTAGCGAAGACTTTAGCTGAAAATGAAGAGAAGATCGTTGCTGAACTTGCAGAAGTTCAAGGTAAATCTGTTGATATCGGTGGTTACTACGCAATCGATCAAGAGAAAGTAAATGCAGTTATGCGTCCAAGTGCAACTTTAAATGCTGCTATTGCAAGCATCTAATAACACTTAAGTTGAACTGAATTTCAGTTTGGCGGATTAAAAAAGCTGGTACTTCGGTACCAGCTTTTTTTATTAAAATTTTTGTAAATAAAACACTGATTACGCCCAATTAGAGAGAGCTTAAGGGGAGGATCTAAAAAACTTTCATTCAATTTGCATGCATTTCTGATTACAATGCGTTTTAATTTATTTTTAACTTATCTAGCTGTTTGGATAAGTTCTGTAGGTGCCCGCATGGAAATCAAAGTCAATTATCTCGACAATCTTCGACAGGAAGCAAAGTTCGACGATTTCACGGTTATTGCCGATCAACCTATTCGTTATAAAGGTGATGGATCTGCACCAGGCCCATTTGACTATTTTCTTGCGTCTTCAGCATTATGTGCAGCTTATTTTGTAAAGGTGTATTGTGCTGCACGAGATATTCCTACAGAAAATATTCGATTATCCCAAAATAATATTGTTGATCCAGAAAACCGTTATAAACAAATTTTTAAAATTCAAGTCGAATTACCCTCAGATATCTCTGAGAAGGATCGACAAGGTATTTTACGTTCAATCGACCGTTGTACTGTAAAAAAAGTCATTCAAACAGGTCCTGAGTTTGTTATTGAGGAAGTTGAAAGCATTGATGCGGATGCTCAAGCTTTACTTATGCCAAATATTGCCAAGGAAAATGTGACTGTTATTCCGGGCAAAGATTTGCCGCTTGAAGAAACGATTGCCAACATGTCTGCAATTTTGGCGGGCTTAGGGATGAAGATTGAAATTGCGTCTTGGCGGAATATAGTGCCAAACGTATGGTCTTTACATATTCGCGATGCACAAGCGCCAATGTGTTTTACCAATGGTAAAGGTTCAACGAAAGAGAGTGCCTTAGCATCTGCATTAGGCGAGTTTATTGAACGTTTGAATTGTAATTTCTTCTATAACGATCAATTTTGGGGTGAAGAAATCGCAAATGCTGAATTTGTGCATTACCCTGATGAAAAGTGGTTCCAACCAGGTCCAAATGGTGAATTGCCATCAGAAATTTTAGATGAATATACACTTGAAATTTACGATCCTGAAGATGAATTATTAGGCACACATCTGTACGACACAAATTCTGGCAATACTGCGAGAGGTATTTGTTCGTTACCTTTTGTACGCCAGTCGGATGGTGAGATTGTATATTTCCCTTCAAATTTGATTGAAAATTTGTATCTGTCAAATGGTATGAGCGCAGGAAATACCTTGGCTGAAGCACAAGTACAATGTTTATCTGAAATATTTGAACGAGCAGTGAAGCGCGAAATTTTAGAGGGTGAAATTACCCTGCCAGATGTACCTGAACATGTTCTAGCAAAGTACCCAAAAATAGTTGAGGGTATTAAGGGGCTTGAGGAGCAAGGTTTTCCAGTGCTGGTCAAAGATGCTTCATTAGGTGGGAAATTCCCAGTCATGTGCGTGACATTAATGAATCCAAGAACGGGTGGTGTTTTTGCATCATTCGGGGCTCATCCAAACTTTGAAGTTGCATTGGAACGCAGCCTTACCGAACTTTTACAAGGTCGTAGTTTTGAAGGTTTAAATGACTTACCACGTCCTACTTTCAATAGCCATGCCCTGACAGAACCAAATAACTTTGTGGAACACTTTATTGATTCATCGGGCGTTGTATCTTGGAGATTCTTCAGTTCGAAATCTGATTATGATTTCGTAGAGTGGGATTTCACCAGTCAGGGTGAAAATACAAATGCTGAAGAAGCTGAAAAGATGTTCAATATCCTAAAAGAGATGGGTAAAGAAGTTTACATGGCTGTATACCAACATTTAGGTGCAACTGCATGCCGAATTCTAGTGCCAGGATATTCTGAGGTGTATTTGGTTGAAGATCTGGTTTGGGACAATACCAATAAAGCTTTAGCCTTTAGAGAAGATATTCTTAACTTACATCGTTTAGATAATGAACAGCTCGAAGCTTTGCTAGAGAAACTTGAAGAAGTTGAAGTGGATGACTATACCGATATTATTACCTTGATTGGTGTTGAATTTGACGATAATACGGTGTGGGGTCAGTTAACTATTCTTGAATTAAAACTATTAATTAACTTAGCTTTGGAAAATTTCGAAGAAGCGAAAGACCAAGTAGAACAGTTCTTACAATACAACACCAATACTGTAGAGCGCGGTTTATTCTATCAATGCATGGATGTCGTTTTAGAAGTATTGTTAGATGAAGAAATGGAAATTGAAGACTATGAACCGAATTTTAGACGTATGTTCGGTGATGAAAGAGTTGATGCTGCAATAGGCTCAATCGAAGGTGATGTGCGTTTTTATGGATTGACGCCAACCAATATGCAACTTGAAGGTCTCGATCGTCATTTAAAACTTATTGAGAGCTATAAGAAGCTTCATGCTGCCAGAGCACGTTTTGTTTCTCAACAAAACTGATCGAATGAAAGGCCACTATGAAGAGTGGTCTTTTTATTTTAAAGATCAGCAAATCGATGCATCTAGTTAGGGTGCTCAATTTTTTATCATAAAATGAAGTTGTTATGAAAAGTACTGATAGTATTTATTAAAAATAGTAATTTATTGATATTTAAGGGAAATAATTCTATTTAACTGGTATTATTAGCTAAATGCATTATCATAGTGCATGACGAGTTAACTTAAGGCGAGCATTATGAATTTCTTGAAAAAAAAGAATAAAGCAAGTTTCGTTTTCTTTATTATTACTGCGTATTCCTGTTTGGGCTTTGGATTAGGTTACCTAATTTGGGAATACCTCCAAATGAAATAACGTTCATATTGATCGGTAAGAGTGCAAATTTAGAAAGTATTCACTGTTAGCAAGCTTAATTTACTCTACCATTTAAAATTAAATGATCTAAAAATCATCAGTGATTTTTTAAGGGGTATATTTAAATTTATATTTTTTAACGTGATTTAAATAAAGATTAAATTTTAGCGTTTTATAACCTATGACTGTGTATTCAGCCCTTCAAATTCAGTCTATGTTATAATTAAAAATATATCCCGATAGATCGAATTGTCTAGCGACTGTTCAATTGATAGATCATCATATCAAAGCTGCTTTATTGCAGCTTTTTTAATTGTGCTTCAATTTATCGGAAATGTCATTTTGGTACGTTTATTGAATGCGTCATCTGAGCTACATTTGCCAATGAATCATTGAATAAATGATCTAAATAATTTTTACGACTCGCTCGATCTTAAGCAGGGGCTCGACAATGACAAATCCAAATTCTTCAGCGGGTTTGCTTGAACGCTTATTTAAACTAAGCGAAAACAAAACAACTTTTCGAACTGAAATGATTGCAGGGATGACGACATTCCTGACAATGTGCTACATCATCATTGTCAATCCAATGATTCTGTCTGAAACAGGAATGGATCATGGTGCGGTATTTGTTGCGACATGTTTGGCAGCAGCAATTGGTTGTTTTGTCATGGGTATTATTGCCAATTACCCAATCGCATTGGCTCCGGGTATGGGCTTAAATGCATATTTCACCTATTCGGTATGTTTAGGAATGGGT
Organism: Acinetobacter sp. ANC_7504; assembly: GCF_056779995.1. Classification (NCBI taxonomy): domain Bacteria; kingdom Pseudomonadati; phylum Pseudomonadota; class Gammaproteobacteria; order Moraxellales; family Moraxellaceae; genus Acinetobacter; species Acinetobacter sp. ANC_7504. The sequence continues at coordinate 265,873 of NZ_JBWYIZ010000001.1, forward strand.
GTGCCTTGGCAAACCGCTTTAGCTGCGGTATTTGTGTCTGGTCTGGTCTTCATCGCGATCAGTATGTTTAAAATTCGTGAAGCTATCGTGAATGCCATTCCAATGTCTTTAAAATTGGCTATTGGTGGTGGTATTGGTTTATTCTTAGCATTAATCGCTTTGAAAAATGCTGGCATCATTGTGGATAATCCTGCGACTCTAGTGGGTTTAGGTGATTTAAAACAACCAACCGTTCTCTTAGCCTTATTCGGTTTTTTGATGGTTGTTGTTATGCATCACTTTAAAATACGTGGTGCGATTATCATTAGTATTTTAGTGCTGACTGCAATCTCAACATTCCTAGGATTGAGTGAATTTAAAGGTGTGATTGGTCAAATTCCTTCAATTGCACCAACATTCATGCAAATGGATTTTGAAGGCTTATTTACCGCAAGTTTAATCGGTGTAATTTTTGTGTTCTTCTTAGTTGATCTATTTGATTCAACAGGAACGCTGGTTGGTGTTTCACATCGTGCTGGTTTACTCAAAGATGGCAAATTACCACGTTTGAAGAAAGCTCTGTTTGCCGACTCTTCAGCGATTGTTGCTGGTGCTGCATTAGGTACATCATCAACGACACCATATATTGAGTCTTCTGCGGGTGTAGCAGCAGGGGGGCGTACAGGTCTTACAGCGGTAATAGTTGGCTTACTTTTTATTGCTTGTTTGTTCTTAGCACCGTTGGCCCAATCTGTTCCTGGATTTGCAACTGCACCAGCCTTACTCTTTGTAGGGGTATTGATGATTCAGGGTATTACACATATTGATTGGGATGATATTACTGAAGCGGTTCCTGCTTTCTTAACGATCGTGTTTATGCCGTTCACTTACTCAATCGCTGATGGTATTGCCATGGGCTTTATCAGTTATGCGTTGGTGAAGTTACTTACAGGTAAAGCATCTACGGTGCCATACATGGTATGGATTATCGCAGTATTATGGGCGCTGAAATTTGCAATGTTTGGCGGCTAATTTTTAACAGTTTTTAAAAGGGTGTAAACTCAGTTTGCACCCTTTTTATTTTTTGGTTTCATGAGGAGTAGCAATGAACCGTGTTGAGTTAATTAAAGCTTTACCTAAAGCTGAGCTTCATGTCCATATTGAAGGGACATTTGAACCTGAGTTGATGTTTGCCATTGCTCAGCGCAATGAAATTGCAATCCCATATCAATCAGTTGAAGAAGTCAAACAGGCTTATAGTTTTCACAATCTGCAATCATTTCTAGATATTTACTATGCAGGTGCGAATGTATTGATCAATGAGCAAGATTTTTATGATCTTGCATGGGCATATTTTGAAAAATGTGCAGAAGATCGAGTGGTTCATACTGAAATGTTTTTTGATCCGCAAACCCATACGGATCGTGGTGTGTCATTTGAAACGGTAATTAAAGGCTTAAAACGAGCTTGCCACGATGCTGAGGTAAAATTAGGCATCACAACGCATTTGATTATGTGTTTCTTACGTCATTTGAGTGAAGAGGCAGCATTTGAAACACTAGAACAAGCTTTACCTTACAAAGACCAAATTATTGGGGTAGGGTTAGATTCAAGTGAAGTTGGGCATCCACCTTCTAAATTTGAAAGGGTATTTGCAAAAGCACGTGATGAAGGATTTTTGGTTGTTGCTCATGCAGGTGAAGAAGGTCCACCAGAATATGTTTGGGAAGCTTTGGATGTACTTAAAGTGAATCGTATTGATCACGGCGTACGCTCTGAAGAAGATCCAAAGTTGTTGGCGCGTTTGATTGCTGAAAAAATGCCTTTAACGGTTTGTCCATTATCAAATTTAAAGCTTTGCGTTGTAGATGATATGGCAGATCATAATATTCGCCGTTTGTTACAGCAGGGTGTGCATGTAACCGTCAATTCAGATGATCCATCATATTTTGGTGGCTACATGAATGATAACTTTATTGCGATTGCTGAGGCCTTAGATTTAACAAATCATGAATTAAAGCAACTCGCTATAAATTCATTTGAAGCATCGTTTATTTCCGATGTGCAAAAACAAAAGTGGAAAGATAAAATTCTCGCAATTTAAAACAGTTAAACTTGTTTATGTGAAATACTGGAAGGTGGGGGCAAAATCCCACCTTTGGTTTAATATGCTTTAAACAATAGAGCCGAATGTGATGTTGAAATTGAAGTCTTTGTTTTGCCTGAGTCTGCTAATGTTGCCCGTAGTTATCGCGAATGCAAATACGATATTGACACAGCGTATATTAAAGCCTGTCATCCAGTATCAATGTGAGCGTGAAGTCGACCATTCAAAAATATGGAAAATAACGACATATTTAATGAATGAAGAAAACAAAAAGAAATTAAAATTAGAAACCTGTGATTGTGTATCAAATCATGCTTTAAAAGATATTCCGGCTCAGGAACTTGCCAAAGCAACAGTTAACGAAGATATCAAGCAAGAAGTCATTCGAAAAGCAATGTTGAATAGCCTAAAAGCATGTGTGATTAGCTCTAAATCTCACTCAGAAATTTAGAGCCGTACTCAATCAATCTTTAGGTTGTTTGGTCATGCTGTCTAAGACATGATCTTTATCTATAAAGTGATGCTTTAATGCCGCAGCAATATGTGCGAGTAAAAGTAAACCTGCAGCCCAAGAAATCCAAATATGAAGTGGTTTTACAATTTCAGTTACTTGAGGATTCTCACCTATTAAAGCAGGTAGATCAAATAAGAATAATACTGGTGCAGGGTAGCCGAGACTCCAACTCCATAAGCAACCCGTAATTGGTAAAGCCAGAAGCATAAAATAAAGTCCAAGATGCCCTAAATGTGCGAGTCTTTTCATGAGGGGAGACATTGTCTCTGGTAACTCGGGTGCAGGATGGGTGTAGCGCCAAAAGATACGAACCACGACCAGAAAAATAATAGTGGTTGCAATATTTTTGTGAAGCGTGATGACGTCACCTTTGAAGCTACCATCTACTTCATAACTTAAAAAATTGCCGCTATAAAAGCCGATCATCCACGCCGTGATAAAAATAATCGCCATGACCCAATGCAAGACTTGAGCCGTACGTGTGTAATATTTGGATTTATTATTCATGATATAAACTTATGATTGAATTTCGCACATAATAATTTAAGCATAAATGATTTATAAGTATTGAAATGAGACACAGTGTTGAAAATATGCAACGGAATGCGACTTATAACTGAACATATAGTCGGTAAATACAAAAAATCTATTTCTTCATGATGTTACATTAGGCAAAATAGCTCAATTCGTAAGATCATAAGGACAACACTGTGAAAAAATTAATTGCTTTACTTGCACCAATGACATTAGTACTCGGTGCTTGTGCTACAGGTACAACAGGGACATCATCACCTGCCGCAAATACTACTCAACAGTTAGGTTCGGCTGCACTTAAAATTGCGATCAATGCAAAATGCACAACTGAATTGAACAATATTTCTGCTTGGAAAACTGCAACGAAATTAATGACTGCAGAGCAGAAAGAAAATATCCAAGGTGAAATTTGTGGATGTGTAAGTGAAAAGGCTCCGCAAAGCGTAACTACGGTTGATTTGGCTACAGCAGCGATTGATCCAACAGCACGTGCAACAATCGTCAGCAATATCGTGACTAAAACTATTAATGAATGTGTAGCTGAAGCTGTACGTTAATTTCAAAGATACATGAATAGGCTGATTATGATCGGCCTATTTTTTTAAGGATAAATTAGGAAAATGATGTTGATTGCTGGTGCTGATGAAGCAGGGCGCGGTCCGCTGGTGGGATCGGTCGTTGCGGCTGCTGTAATTTTGGATCCTAACAATCCGATTCTTGGGTTAAATGATTCTAAAAAACTCAGTGAAAAGAAACGTGAAAAATTATTTATAGAGATCAAAGAAAAAGCACTAGCTTGGGCTATCGCTGAAGCGAGTCATCACGAAATTGATGAACTCAATATATTGAATGCTTCGTTGTTGGCAATGCGTCGTGCCGTTGAACAATTGACTGTGCAACCACAACATGTATTGGTTGATGGTAATAAAATTCCCCAAGGATTGAGTATGAGTTGTGATGCTATAGTTGGAGGAGATGCATTACATCCAGAAATTTCTGCTGCCAGTATCCTGGCTAAGGTGACACGTGATCATCAAATGTTAGAACTTGATGCTAAATATCCTCAGTTTGGTTTTGCAAAACATAAAGGCTACCCGACCAAAGCTCATTTTGAAGCTATTGCACAGTTTGGCGTGGTTGAAGAGCACAGGCGTAGCTTTGGTCCAGTACGCAAATCATTGGGACTTTAAAAAGCTTAAACACCAAAAATTTAAAGCGGCTAAATTTAGCCGCTTTAGTCACAAAATCATTTCTAATCAACGATTGAAATCATTTTGAGTGTAATTCTCTTCTTCGTAAGAAGGTTGGTAATCTTGGTCAAGATGTTGCAAGTGCTCATGCATCGCACGTTCATGCTGAATTCGTTGATAGATTTCTTCACGATGTACAGATACTTCTTTAGGCGCATTCACACCAATTCGCACTTGGTTACCTTTTACACCAAGTACAGTGACACTGACTTGATCCCCAATCATTAATGTTTCACCAACACGACGGGTGAGAATCAGCATGTTTATCTCCTTGCTTAAACGCTAAACCTGCGATAGTTTTTTCAAAAAGTGAAAATAACAACCTCGGCACCACGAAATATTTTAATAGATAAATGTGACGAATTTAACCATTCGCACAGGACTATTGAAATTATCCCATAAACCTCTAGACCTAATATAACAGAGCCACTATAGGAAAAACTATAGTGGCTCTGAATATTTCTTCATCAAGTATGCATTGTTTCTGCTAACTCATGGCAGAAAATTAAGCACGTGCGCTAGACTCACCATGTTCGCGGTCAAGACCAAACGCAGTGTGAAGTGAGCGAACAGCAAGCTCTAAATAATTTTCTTCAATAATAACAGAGATTTTGATTTCAGAAGTTGAAATCATCAGGATATTGATGCCTTCATCAGCAAGTGCTGTAAACATTTTACTTGCAACACCAGCATGAGAGCGCATACCAACACCTACGATAGATACTTTTACAATATCATCACGTGTTGCAACTTCACGAGCACCGATTGCTTGAGCAGTTTCTTCAAGAATTTTTTTAGCTTTAGCAAGTTCGCCACGATTGACTGTGAATGTGAAGTCAGTTGTACCATCTTCTTCAACGTTTTGGATGATCATATCCACTTCGATATTAGCATCACCAATCGGTTTTAAAATTTTAGATGCAATACCAGGAAGATCAGGCACACCTAAGATAGTTAATTTAGCTTCGTCACGGTTAAATGCGATACCAGAGATAATTGGCTGTTCCATGTTGTCTTCCAATTCAGTAGTGATAAGTGTTCCGACGTTGTTTTTAAATTCTTCGTCAAATGCGCCATCATTTTCATTGTCGAAGCTAGAGAGTACGCGTAAAGGGACTTGATATTTACCCGCGAACTCAACAGAACGTATCTGTAAAACTTTAGAACCAAGAGAAGCCATTTCAAGCATTTCTTCAAAAGAAATACGATCAACTTTCTTCGCTTTTGGTGCAACACGTGGATCTGTTGTATATACACCATCCACATCTGTATAAATTTGGCATTCATCCGCTTTGAGTGCAGCTGCTAATGCAACACCAGAAGTATCAGAACCACCACGACCCAAAGTTGTTGTGTTTCCATTAGCATCAAAACCTTGGAAACCTGCAACAACGATGACACGACCAGCATCTAATTGTTCAGTCATGACATCTGTATCAATTGATTCAATACGTGCTTTTGTGAATGAGCTGTCAGTTTTAATACCAACTTGGCGTCCAGTCAAAGATTTCGCTTCCACACCGATAGAGTTCAGTGCCATTGCTAACATTGAAATCGTTACCTGTTCACCCGTTGAAACCATTTGGTCTAATTCTCGTGGGTCAGGGGTGTCGGTAATGGCTTTCGCTAAAGCGAGTAGGCGATTAGTTTCACCACTCATTGCTGATACAACAACCACAACCTTGTGGCCGTGATCATGCCAACGCTTTACACGACGAGCAACATTTAAAATGCGCTCAGGAGTACCCATTGAAGTACCGCCATATTTTTGAACGATTAATGCCATAGTTGTTCCATATAAACCATGACCTTGAAGAGTTGTTCAAGGTCAGTTACACAAAAGGTGAAGTTTTATTTTGCAGCTAGCCAAGCAGTTAATTCTGCCATGACAGAAGCAAACTTCTCGTTAAGTGGCGCGCCACCTTGTGCCAAATCAGGCTTACCACCACCTTTACCACCTAGCTCAGTTGCTAAGTGTTTGATGATGTCACCTGCTTTTATAGAAGCTGTGAAGTCTTTAGCTACAGATGCGATCAAGCTCACCTTGTCACCCTCTACACCTGCAAGGACAATCACAGCATTTTCTAATTTTGATTTCACGCCGTCGTGTAGATTGCGAAGTGATTTCGCATCCATACCTTGAACAGTCGTGATTAACGTTTTGCGACCTGCAATTTCCTTAACTTGGCTAAGTAGTTCAGCCGCCTGTAAATGTGCAAGTTTTTGATTCAATTGATCGATTTGCTTTTGTAAGCTTGATGCTGTGTCCGCTAAGGCTTCAACTTTCTCAATCGTTTGATCTTTTTGTGCTTTCAATAAGCCATTAATCGTGTTGATGTCTCGATCAGCTTTTTGAGCCACCTCAATTGCTTTCGTACCTGTAACTGCTTCAATACGACGTACACCTGCAGCAACACCGCCTTCAGAAGTGATTTTGAACAGACCAATGTCACCTGTACGTTTTACGTGAATACCGCCACAAAGTTCGATCGAGAAGTTTTTCTCTTCAATGATTGAACCCATAGAAAGTACGCGAACTTCTTCGCCATATTTCTCACCAAACAACATCATCGCGCCTTTAGCTTTTGCAGATTCGATGTCAAGGAGTTCGGTTGTTACAGGCGTATTGGCAATCACTTCAGCATTTACCAGACGTTCAATTTCTTGAATCTGTTCAAATGTCACGGGTTGATCATTGGCAAAGTCGAAACGTAACACGTCAGAAGCAACCAATGAACCTTTTTGTTGAACATGTGAACCCAAGATTTGACGAAGTGCAGCATGTAGAAGGTGAGTCGCAGAGTGGTTACGTGCTGTTGCTGCACGAATGTCTGCTTTAACTGTTGCTTCTACATTTTGAGTAACTTTAAAGTTACCCATGGTCACGATACCTTGGTGAACGAACGCACCACCAGATTTTTTCGTGTCTTGAACTTCGAAAATACCTGTATCGTTTTTAAAGATACCTGTATCACCAATTTGACCACCGCTTTCTGCATAGAAAGGTGTTTGGTTTAGAACGATTAAAGCTTCATCACCTTCAACGACTTCATCAACTTGTTCGCCATCCTTATAGATTGCGATGATTTGACCCTCACCAGCAGTTGCATCGTAGCCGTCAAACTGAGTTTCGCCTTCAACTTTTACAACGCTGTTGTAGTCGACTGCGAATTTACCCGCATCACGTGCACGTTGACGTTGAGCAGCCATTTCTTTTTCAAAACCAGCTTCGTCAATCGTTAAATCACGTTCACGTGCGATGTCAGCCGTTAAGTCAGTTGGGAAGCCGTACGTGTCGTAAAGTTTGAATACTACTTCGCCTGGAATTACAGAACCTTTTAAGTTAGCAAGTTCGCCCTCAAGCAATTTCAAACCTTGTTCTAAGGTTTTAGCAAATTGCTCTTCTTCTTTTAAAAGTTGCGCTTCGATACGCGCTTGTTGTGCTTCAAGTTCAGGATAGGCAGCGCCCATCACCTCAATTAAAGGCTTTAACATTTTGTGGAAGAATGAACCTGTCGCACCCAACTTGTTACCATGACGAACTGCACGACGGATGATACGACGTAGAACGTAGCCACGCCCTTCATTTGATGGGTTTACGCCATCAGCGATTAGGAATGAGCACGAGCGTGCATGGTCGGCAACGACTTTAAGAGATGCTGGGTATTCAACTGGTTTGCCTTCCGCTTGCGCTTGCGCTTCAAGTTCAGCAGTATCTAAACCAATAATTTCAGCTGCAGCTTTTAATAGGTGTTGGAATAGATCAATTTCGTAGTTTGAGTTGACGTGTTGTAAAACAGCAGAAATACGCTCTAAGCCCATACCTGTATCGACAGACGGAGCAGGAAGCGGATGGAGTACGCCATCAGCAGTACGGTTAAACTGCATGAATACGTTGTTCCAAATTTCGATGAAGCGGTCGCCATCTTCTTCAGGTGTGCCTGGTAAGCCGCCCCAAATGTGATCGCCATGGTCATAGAAAATTTCAGAACATGGACCACAAGGACCTGTATCGCCCATTGCCCAGAAGTTATCTGAAGCGTATTGACCACCTTTGTTGTCGCCGATACGGATAATGCGAGACTCATCTAAACCGATTTCTTTGTTCCAGATGTCGAATGCTTCATCATCAGTGTGATAAACCGTTGCATATAATTTGTCTTTAGGTAGACCTAACCATTTTTCATTGGTTAAGAAATCCCAAGCGAATTTAATCGCGTCACGTTTAAAGTAATCTCCGAAAGAGAAGTTACCTAACATTTCAAAAAACGTATGGTGACGAGCTGTGTAGCCCACGTTATCTAAGTCGTTATGTTTACCGCCAGCACGAACACATTTTTGTGATGACACTGCACGTACATAATCTCGTTTTTCTAGGCCTAAGAAGCAATCTTTGAACTGGTTCATACCAGCATTTGTAAAGAGCAAAGTTGGGTCGTTGGCAGGAACTAGAGAACTCGACGCGACACGTGTGTGGCCTTGCGATTCAAAGTAACGCAAAAATGCTTCACGAATTTCAGCTGATGTCATAAAACGAGTACTCACAACCAAGTCACTCCATTAATTCTGTATTGGCAAATAATATGTCTGGGAAATAAAGTGCGAATTCACAAAAAAATTCACCCCAGCATACCGGGCTAAAAGTTTAAAAACGCCAAATTATAACGGAATTTGCCACCTGTACCAATGATTTTAAAGTGTTTTAATGACAATTCTCTTTAATTCTGATTTTAGGTGAAATTTTAATCATTATTGGTGTTGAGATCATTTTCAAATGCTTAAGCAGTGTATCTCGCACGAAGATCAATCAAAAATATTGAGTAGTCATAAGACCATTATTTATTACTGAATATTTTAGAAATACTTTAACATAGAGCTTTCAAGAACTTGTATTAAAGAGTTGAAGGTTACATATGCAGCGTATCGCAATTAATGGATTTGGACGAATCGGGCGAAATGTTTTAAGAGCTTGGTTTGAAAATCCAAAACAATTCAATTTTGAAATCGTTGCGATTAATGATGTGGCTGATGTAGAAACTTTAATTCATTTATTTAAATATGACACCACACATGGAAGATTTCATGGGGAAGTGGAGTTGAGCTATGTTGCAGAGCAAGTATTTCTCAATATTCATGCCTATCAAAAAAAATTAACTATTGAAGTCCACTGTCAAACAGAACCTGATCAACTACCATGGAAGCGTTTAAACGTTGATGTTGTTTTAGAGTGTACTGGTTTATTTAGATCTCGAGCAGAAGCGACACGTCATCTCAATGCTGGTGCTCAACGTGTGATAATTGGGGCTGCACCTTTTGATACGGTTGATGCTGCAATTGTGTACGGGGTAAATCATACAGAGGTTAAAACTACGGATCAGATTATTTCGAGTGTTTCATGTACGACACAAGCATTGGTTCCTCTTGTCAAAATTATTGACGATGCCTTTGGTATAGAAAGTGCGTTAATGACAGAAATTCATGCTGTTACAGCGGATCAATCCGTTTTAGATCATGTTCACCGCGATTTACGTCGTGCGAGGGCATCTGGGCAAAACATTATTCCAACGACTTCATCTGCTCTAGGTGCAATCAAACGTGTTATGCCAAAAATGGAAGGGCGAATAGACGGTTACTCAATTCGTGTTCCTACCATTAATGTGGCAGCTATTGATTTGACATTTATAGCGCAACAGCCAATTACAGACCATCAGTTAAATGAAGCGTTAATTTCAGCAGCACGAGAGCGATTTTCGGAAATTATGTCGGTAACAGATGAGCCTTTAGTATCATCTGACTTTAATCATTCTCCGTTTTCACTCATTGTTGATTTAACTCAAACCATGGTGGTCGGGAAGCAAGCTAAAGTCTATGCTTGGTATGATAATGAATGGGGATATACCAATCGTTTACTGGATTTATGTCATTCATTTCCAGATCAGTCATGAAACTGAAATGCTGTGTCTTTTATAAAGGCTTAAGTCTATAACATAGATCAACTGCTAGTGCGTTCAGAATTACCAATAGAAGCTTATGAATAATCTAAAATTCCGATTTAATTATTTAAAAGTCTGATGCACATGGGGGTTGATCGTGATAGACTAGGAGAAATCGGGTGTGTTCCCGATTTTTTTATGCGGATTTGTTCCGCGCTGACAGAATTTAGGTTTACAACATGCCCATTTCAGAGACATGGTTATTACCTGATGGTGTAGCTGATGTATTACCAGAGCAAGCGCAAGTTATTGAAACTTTGCGTCGTACCGCGTTAGATTTCCTCGCAGCTCGAGGTTATCAATTGGTGTACACGCCATTTATTGAATACATCGAATCTCTATCTTCTCTTTCAGAATCGAATCAAGATTTAGACTTAGCCACATTTAAAGTAATCGATCAACTTTCAGGTCGTTTACTTGGTGTGCGTGCAGATATGACGCCTCAGGTGGCGCGTATTGATGCACACGTGTATCCAGTTGAAGGTGTTGCACGCTATTGTTACGCTGGAACGGTACTTCATACCAAACCACAAGGTTTCAATACCACACGTGCGCCTTTACAGCTCGGTGCTGAGTTGTTTGGTTCAGACAGTATCGATGCTGACGTCGAAATGATCGATGTTATGTTGGAATTATTAAAAAATACAGGTGTAACTGAGGCGATCCATTTAGATATTGGACACGTTGGTCTATTCCGTAGCTTAGTTAAACATGCAGGATTGAACAAAGCTACAGAGTCGCATCTATCTGATTTATATCAGCGTAAAGCATTGCCAGAACTTGCTGAATATACGCAACAACTTAAATTCGGATCTGATTTTTATTCGCTTGGTCGTTATGCAAGTGATTTAGTCGCTTTAAAATCACATTTAAGCCAAGAAATCTTAGAAGATTCGGCATTCCAAGAAGCATTTAATGCAGTTCAAAGCACACAAGATGCGATTCAGCAACGTTGGCCAAATCTGCATATTGGTATCGATGTAGTAGAGCTTCGTTCATATCACTATCACACTGGCTTAATGTATGCAGTGTATGCACCAAATCGTGCTGCGCCATTAGCTCAAGGTGGACGTTATGATGGTATTGGTGAGCATTTTGGTCGTGCACGTCCAGCAACTGGCTTTTCATGTGACTTATACGCTTTAAGCGCTGGTCAATTTAAAGCATTGGAAGTGATCGTTGCACCTAAGGGCAATAATGCTGACCTAGTCAAAGCAATTCAAGGATTACGTGATCAAGGTAAAAGCGTTGTGCAGTTGCTTGGTCAAGATGAGTTGAATTCAGTACCTAACGCGACTCACCAGTTGGTGAATCAAGCGGGTGAGTGGAAACTCGAACAGATTTAATCACCTGATTTGAATACTAAATTTCAAATCATGTTCTTCAATTTTAACAGCATGATGCAATGAGGCTATTATGGGCAAGAATGTTGTGGTACTTGGTACCCAATGGGGCGACGAAGGTAAAGGTAAAATCGTTGACCTGCTCACAGATCAAGCGGCTGCAGTTGTTCGCTATCAAGGTGGACACAATGCAGGTCATACTCTCGTCGTAGGTGGTAAGAAAACTGTTTTACACCTCATTCCATCTGGTATTTTACGTGAAAACGTACTTTGCTTAATTGGTAACGGTGTAGTGCTTTCTCCTGAAGCGTTAATCAAAGAGATGACGATTCTTGAAGAGCAAGGTGTGCCAGTTAAAGAACGTTTACGTATTTCTCCAAACTGTCCATTAATTTTGCCAAACCATATTGCATTAGACCAAGCACGTGAGAAAAAACGTGGGAATGCCAAGATTGGTACAACAGGTCGTGGTATTGGTCCAGCGTATGAGGATAAAGTTGCACGTCGTGCGGTTCGTGTCGCTGATTTAGTGCGTGGTGGTGATCATCTTAAAGCATTGCTTGAAGAGTTACTTGAATACCATAACTTCCAATTAACACAATTCTACGGTGTAGAAGCGGTTAAGCTTGAAGACGTGCTTGCGTTATGTGATCAATGGCGTGAAGTTGTTGCTCCACTGGTTGTTGATGTTACTGGCGAATTGCATAAATATCGTAAGAATGGTGACAACATCATGTTTGAAGGTGCTCAAGGCTCACTTCTTGATGTTGACCATGGTACTTATCCATACGTAACATCTTCAAATACGACTGCTGGTGGTGTGAGTTCTGGTTCTGGTCTTGGTCCATTACACCTTGACTATGTATTGGGTATTACCAAAGCTTATACAACTCGCGTAGGTGCAGGTCCATTCCCAACTGAGTTGGTTTATGATGCTGCAAACGATGTTGGTGATGCAATTGGTAAGCACCTTGGTACTGTAGGTTCAGAATTTGGCGCATCTACTGGTCGCCAACGTCGCTGTGGTTGGTTCGATGCTGAAATCCTTCGTCGTTCAGTAGAAGTAAACTCACTTTCGGGTATTTGCTTGACTAAACTTGACGTTCTTGATGGTTTAGAAGAAATCAAAATCTGTGTAGGTTATGAAGCTGCAGATTCGGGCTGCGTAGGTTCTTCTGATGCACTTGCATTTGAAACTTTAAAACCAATTTACGAAACAATGCCTGGTTGGACTGAGTCTACTTTTGGTGCTAAATCTTTAGACCAATTGCCAGAAGCAGCAATCAACTATATTAAGCGACTTGAACAGTTAATCGAATGTCCAATCGACATCGTATCAACTGGTCCAGACCGTGATGAAACGATTATTCTTCGTCACCCGTTTGAAGCTTAATTAAAAGTTTTAAAAAAGCCCTGTGATATCACAGGGCTTTTTTTGATCTAAACAACGACCAAAGTTGTATAAAAATTGGCTGTGCTGAATCTTAGAGATTGTTAAAATCGAATGTATAAAATAATAGAGTGTGCAGGATGCATAAAAATATTTCTGGAACAATGTTTTATTCGTTGTTATTTGCAATGGGGGGGGCACCCACGATTGCGATGATGATAATTCGATCTCAAACAGTAGCCGAAGATGTGGTTTACCAAGTCTTTATTGGGCTGTCGATTATGATCGCTTGCATATTGGTCCCTATTATTTTAATTCAGAACACCTATTTATTTTTTAAACGTAAAGATGAGAAGCTTGAAACTCGTTTAAAACCGTGGAGTCAAACCTATCTCGTGCTTAATATTTTTTGTTTGGTCTTTTGGATCAGCTATCAATTTGTTTACTAAATTACATAACAAATAAAAAAGTGAAGAAAAATGAGATATTAAGCTTAGCTGAGTTTGTCTATAATTATGAACAAGTACTTTCAAGTAGATTGGAACATTATAATGAAGAACAAATTATTGCTCGGTCTTACAGCATCTGCGGTGATCTCGATTTCAGGGTGTACAACATTTGCGGATATGGCGGGTGCGGACTCAGCGACATTAAATGCAGCTGCTGCACAAAGTTACTCGCAAGCCATTGATACAGCTCGCAGCAAGGGCTTATTGGATACAAGCTCAAATACCTATAAGCGTATTACCAATGTCTACAATCGTTTGCGTCCATATGCTGATCAAATGAATCAAACGGGTCAGCCATTCCAATGGCAGGTATCTGTAATTAAATCAAGTGAATTAAATGCTTCTGTCATGCCGGGTGGTAAAGTTGTTTTTTATACAGGTATTGTGGAACGTTTAAATTTAACAGATGCTGAAATTGCGGCCATCATGGGACATGAAATGATCCATGCTTTAGAAGAGCATGCAAAAAGTAAATTGGGTGCTCAAGCTTTAACTGACTTGGCTTTAGGTGTTGGTTTAAGTGCAGCTGGGGTAGGTCAAGGTGGCGCAGCAGTTGCACAAATTGGTTCTCAACTGGGTGTAGGGTTGCCTTATTCACGTAACTTGGAGAGCCGTGCTGATCAGGGCGGATTAATGTTAATGGCTCGAGCTGGGTATAACCCACAAGCAGCGATTACATTATGGGAAAAGATGGCTAAAGCAAGTAATGGCGGCAATGCATCTTTCTTATCAACACACCCTTCAAATGCTCAACGAATTGAGGCGATGCGTAAAAACTTACCTGCAGCTCAAGCGATTTATAACCAAAGTCGCCGTTAAAAGAATAAAGCTAAAAAAGGATGCGTTAGCATCCTTTTTTTATATTCACCACTTAGTAAATTGTTATCACAGTATGGCTTTGATTCAAATGTATTGAAATCGAATTTATTAGACACTTAAGGTGCTGGATTTGGCTGTTGTTTATGGATGATCTCAATTTCCTGAAGTATTTCTTCTGACAATGACACATTAAAAGCATCAATATTTTCTTTGAGTTGATTTAAATCGGTTGCACCAATGATTGTGCTGGTCACGAAGAACTGCTGCTTAATGAAAGCTAACGCCAATTGCGTTAATGTCAGTCCATGTTTTTCTGCTAAGAGGGCGTATTGTTCAGTTGCCCATTCACTTTCAGGATTACTATAACGCACAAATCTAGAGTATAAGGTGACTCTGGCATTTGCAGGTCTCGCACCATGTCTAAATTTTCCTGTTAAATAGCCAAAAGCGAGCGGTGAATAGGCCAGTAAACCGATGCCTTCAAATTTAGCAATCTCCGACATGCCGATTTCAAAGGTACGATTTAATAAGTTATAGGGGTTTTGTACAGAAACAAATTTAGACAGCCCTAACTTTTCAGCTAAATGTAGAAATTTCATGGTTCCCCATGGTGTCTCATTGGAGAGTCCGATATAACGAATTCTACCTCTATTAATTTCCGCTTGAAGGGCAGATAAGGTTTCCTCGAGTGGTGTGATATCTAGTGTACTGTGAGCATGGTGATTGGTATAACCCAATTGACCAAACATATTGGTTGGGCGTTGAGGCCAATGCAGCTGATAAAGATCAATATAGTCAGTTTTTAAGCGTCTAAGATTTGAGTCTAAGGCTGAGCTGATGTCGCTGGCAGTATAGCGAGTTGTGCCGCCTCTAATATTGCTACCACCTTGGCCTGGACCTGCAATTTTTGAAGCAAGAAAAAGTTGATCACGTTGGCCGCGCTGCTGAATCCAATTGCCGATAATTTCTTCCGTCGCGCCTTGAGTTTCGACTTTAGGTGGTACTGGGTACATCTCTGCAGTATCCCAAAAATTTAACCCCCGCTCGAGTGCATATTCCAGTTGTTGGAAAGCCTCGGACTGGCTATTTTGCTCACCAAAGGTCATTGTTCCTAAACAAATTTCGGGAACGTGTATATCTGTTTGCCCAAGTCGATTAAATTTCATGCTCAACATCCTTGCTGTATTTTTTAAGTTGATATATTTAAATCATACCTAATCTAAGATTCAAAACGTATGAAAAATAAATTCGAAAGTTTTCAGAAAAAAGGCAATAAAAAAGCAAATCGTCAGATTTGCTTTTTTGAATGTAGATCAGATTAAAATTTATTCATCATCATTGTTGTCAAAGTCTTCTTCAACAGAATTTACTGCTTCTAATGATGAATCAAAAATTAAGATAGCTTTACCATCAGTTTCAATCATGCCTTGTTCTTCAAGTGTTTTAAGAACACGACCAACCATTTCACGTGAACAACCTACAATACGACCAATTTCTTGACGAGTAATACGAATTTGGCGTCCATTTGGAAGAATCATTGCTTCAGGTTGAGCTGACAAGTCGATTAAACAACGTGCAATACGACCCGATACATCAATAAATGCTAGGTCAGTTACTTTTCGAGTTGTATTTTTTAAGCGACGAACGAGCTGTGCGAACACCGCATAGCTAAGATCTGGATACTGCTTACTTACTTCATGGAAGTTAGCATATGAAATTTCAGCAATCTCACATACATCACGTGTACGTACTTCTGCAGTACGCTGAGGATTACTTTCAAATAATCCCATCTCTCCAAAAAAGTCCCCTGGGTTTAAATAGGCTACCACAATTTCACGTTCATCATCTTCACGTAAAATAATTGAAACCGACCCTTTTAAAATTAGATACAGAGATTTCGACTCTGAGCCCGCATCAATAATTGAAGTTCGTTTTGGAAATCTATTGATGTGCGCACGCTTGAGCAAAGCTTTGACAGATTCAGGTAATTGACCTGGCGACAAAGCATCTGTACTAAGTTGTGAAAAATTAGAAGTCATGCTTTTTAAATTCCGATTTGGATAGTAACTAGATCTTTAGACCTAAATAAACTTGCCACGTGAAGCATAAGAGGTGAAATTCCTTATCAGCTCAATATATGCTAGTGTACAGTCCTAAGTAAATTTATAGTTTTTTTTAGGTAGTTGCAATGCATACTAGCGTACATTGGTTAGAGAATGTTGCTTTTGAAGCAAAATCTGAAAGCGGTCACCAAATTATCATGGATGGTGCTGAAGCTTACGGTGGTGAAAACCGTGGTCCACGTCCGATGGAACTTATATTAATGGGGCTTGGTGGGTGTGCTTCGTTTGATATTGTGACCATATTAAAAAAATCTAGACAAGATGTGATGGGTGTTCAATGTCAGTTGAAAGCCGAGAGGGCAGACACAATTCCTGCGGTTTTCACGAAGATACATTTGCATTTTGTGGTTACAGGAAAAGCAGTTAAAGAAAAGCAAGTTGCTAAAGCGGTTGAGCTATCTGCAGAAAAATATTGCTCAGCAAGTAAAATGCTTTCAGATGGCGGTGTTGAAATTACACATGATTTTGAAATCATTGAAGCCGAAGCTTGATTTTATCGAGTTGAAAAAAGCAACCTTAAGGTTGCTTTTTTTATGTAAGTTGAGCGAATCAATTTTACTCTTGTACCCATGGCAGATTGTGAAATCGCCAGCCATTGTAAGTACCACGATGGGAGTTGGGATCTAAATCACCTTCAAAACCTTGATCGATATTATATACGTTTGTGAAACCAGCATTATACGCCACACTCGCTGCCGCCGCGGAGCGCTTTCCACTACGGCACATGAGCAAAATGATATCATATACATTAACAAAAGATTGTAACTTCTCTAAAAACTCTGGGTTACGTTCAAGTGAGATGCCTGTCAGCCAAGGAATATGTTCTGAATGTTCGACATAACCTACGAATTTTCGCTCTTCATGTGTTCTGACATCAATAATGATCGCTTGTTGGGATTGGAACAAAAGCCACGCATCTTGGGGTTTTAAAGAACCTGCAAAAAGGAGTGTATGATCTTCTACATTTTTTTGTGCTTCAGATAAAATAAATTTAATTTTATCTTGATGGACTTTATTTTCTGAGAGATTTATAAAATGATTCATGTAAGTATGCCTGAATGATTAAATCATCCGTTTATGGAAAACGGTGATTATTATAAGTTTTATCTATATTCTTTAAATAAATATAAAATTAATTGTTTATCTTATAAATTCATATTGAATGATTTTGCACAACATGTACCGATTAGGTCGATATAAGTTCGGCGTACTCCTATGTGATGATTTGAGAACAATAATGACCGTTTACTGAGAATATATTTTCTTTGTCATATGTAGTGAATAGTAGATAAATATCATAATCACCATGAAAAAATTGTGAAGTGGTATTGAAAAATGTATGAGCAGCACAAATATTATAATTATAATCTATCTTTATTTTTTAAATAATTGAAATTTAAGAAAATAATTAAAAAACCGACTTGAAATATGACGCTTCTCACCCATTAACTAAGCAAGTACCAAATTTGTTGTGAGGAAAATAATAATGCGTTTTGAAAAATTTACAAATCGCTTACAGCAAGCCTTATCTGATGCGCAATCTTTAGCAATGGGCAAGGATCATACAGCGATTGAAGGCATCCATATACTATCGACACTGCTTGAAGAGCCATCAAATATGAGTTTGTTGCAGCAGGCAGGGGCGAATTTACGAGAATTGAGCACAAAGTTGCAACAGGCGCTTGCTGATGCACCAACACTTGCCCATCCAACTGGGGATATCAATCTCAGTCCAGATGCGGTTAAAGCGCTTAACTTGGCAGATAGTTATGCACAAAAATCGGGTGATGAGTTTCTTTCAACAGATTGGGTGTTACTTGGTTTAGCAGAAACAGGTGCAACCAAAACTATTTTAAATGCGGTTGGTGTTCAATCCGCAGGTTTAAAAGCGGCGATAACTAAAGTTCGAGGTGATGAAAAAGTCATGAGTAACAATCATGAAGATCAACGTGATTCATTAAACAAATACACCATTGATCTCACTGAGCGAGCACTTTCTGGCAAGCTTGATCCAGTGATTGGGCGAGATGATGAAATTCGTCGAACAGTCCAAGTTTTATCACGCCGTACAAAAAATAATCCTGTTTTGATTGGTGAGCCGGGTGTTGGTAAAACTGCCATTGTTGAGGGTTTAGCACAGCGTATCGTTAATGGAGAAGTGCCTGAAAGTTTAAAAAATAAACGTGTCTTATCACTTGATCTTGGATCGCTTTTAGCTGGTGCAAAATATCGTGGTGAATTTGAAGAGCGCTTAAAAGCTGTATTAAAAGATCTTGCTAAACATGATGGTGAAATTATCCTCTTTATCGATGAGTTGCACACTCTAGTCGGTGCAGGTAAAGGCGACGGTGCAATGGATGCAGGTAACATGTTGAAGCCTGCTTTAGCACGTGGAGAATTACGTTGTGTAGGTGCTACAACATTAGATGAATATCGACAATTCATTGAAAAAGATGCAGCACTTGAACGTCGTTTCCAAAAAGTATTGGTTGATGAGCCTAGTGTTGAAGACACGATTGCGATTTTACGTGGATTAAAAGAGCGCTATGAAGTACATCATGGTGTTAAAATCTTAGATTCTGCCATCATTGCTGCAGCTAAAATGTCACATCGATACATTACAGATCGTCAACTACCAGATAAAGCGATTGATCTAATTGATGAGGCAGCATCTCGAATTAAGATGGAGCTAGATTCAAAACCTGAGTCTCTAGATAAATTAGAGCGTCGTCTTATTCAATTAAAATTACAGCTTGAGGCTGTAAAAAAAGATGAAGATGCAGGAAGTAAAGCTGAAGTTTCACACTTAGAAAAACAAATTGCTGAAGTGGAGAAGGAATACAGCGATCTTGAAGAAGTGTGGATTTCTGAAAAGCGTTTAGTGCAAGGCGATCAACAAACTCAGGCTGAGCTTGATCAAGCACGTATTGCGATGCAAAAGGCACAACGTGAAAATGATCTAGCTGAAATGGCACGACTTCAATATGGAGTAATTCCTGATTTGGAGAAACGACTCAGTGAAGAAGCATCTGAAGAGAAAGTTGAACCTAAATTATTGCGTAATAAAGTGACGGACAATGAAATTGCCGAAGTTGTAAGTGCTGCAACAGGAATTCCTGTAGCAAAAATGCTACAGGGTGAGCGTGAAAAATTACTCAGTATGGAAACATTTTTACATAACCGCGTCGTAGGCCAAGATGAAGCGGTAGTTGCAGTTTCTAATGCTGTACGACGCTCACGTGCTGGACTTTCAGATCCAAATCGCCCAAGTGGTTCATTCTTATTTTTAGGTCCAACAGGTGTCGGTAAAACTGAGTTAACTAAAGCTTTAGCAAACTTCTTATTTGACAGTGACGATGCCATGATCCGTATCGATATGTCTGAATTTATGGAGAAACATTCTGTTAGTCGTTTGGTGGGAGCACCTCCTGGTTATGTTGGTTATGAAGAGGGTGGTGTGCTAACTGAAGCAGTACGCCGTAAGCCTTATAGCGTGGTGTTATTTGATGAAGTAGAGAAGGCTCATCCAGATGTATTTAATATTCTGCTTCAGGTACTTGACGATGGTCGCTTGACTGATTCGCAAGGGCGTGTGGTGGATTTTAAAAATACCGTGATCGTCATGACTTCAAACTTAGGTTCAAATGAAGTGCGCGAATTAGGTGACATGGCGACGGAACAAGATGTACGCAGTGTTGTGATGGCTGCTGTTTCTGAGCATTTTAGACCAGAGTTTATTAACCGAATTGATGAGCTTGTAATCTTCCATGCACTGAAAAAATCGCAGATTCGAGGTATCGCGGATATTCAGTTAGATCGCTTACGTGCTCGTTTGGCTGATCGTGATTTAAGTTTGACTGTAGATGACACTGCTTTCGATGAATTAATTGAGGCAGGATATGACCCAATCTATGGGGCTCGACCACTTAAACGTGCTATTCAACAAAAGGTTGAAAATACATTGGCTCAAAAAATCTTGGCGGGAGAATTTTTGCCAGGAGATACAATTGTTATACAAAGCACTGATGGAAATTTGAGTTTTAGTAAACTTAAATTAAATTAGAATTTAATAAACAAACTTAGAAAACCTGAATTCGTTCAGGTTTTTTTTCATTTAAGTGATTTAAAAATAATAAATTTATTTTTTAATAAAATTGCTACTCAAATCTATTAAGTATAAGATTGCACTCAATATTTTTGTGAATAAATGTTTAATTTGTTTATTGATTCACAAAAGGAATTCATTGTTTAGCTTAATGGGATCAATATGCTAGAATTAAAACGACTCCGAAAATTAAAAAAAGAACCTTATAGTGAGTTTGTTAAGGTAAAAGATTTAAAACCCCGTGATATTGAAAAGATGTTCAATATTTACAGTAACTATTATTCAAATACAGTCTTTGAAATTTTTGAAAGAGACCTTCTGGAAAAGACTGGTGTGTTTATCATTCGAGAACCCAAAAAAGATTTTTTAGTGGGTTTCTCAACTGTAATGGAGCGAAATTTTACCGTGAATGGTAAAACTGCCCATGCTTTTTTTAGTGGTGATACCATTATTGAGGAGGCGTATTGGGGTAGTCGAGCATTACAACGTGCGATGTTTCGTTATGTAATGACCTTCAAATTACGTCATACGGGTGTACCGATCTATTGGATGCTGATCTCAAAGGGCTTTAAGACCTACTTACTTCTTGCAAATAATTATTATCACTATTATCCAAATCCAGAAAATAAAGATGAATATTTAAAAGATTATGTTGAAGCGTATTGTCGTGAGTATTTTGCAGAATACTATGATGATGAATCAAAGCTGATTGATTTTGGAGAAAACTATCAGTGTCTGAAACCTGATGTGGCCCCAATAACAGAAGAAATGCGCCAGAAAAATCGTAAAATTGAGTTTTTTGAGGAATGCAATCCATCTTGGGTTCAAGGTACTGAATTACCGTGTATTGGTGAGCTGCGTTGGGTTGATATTTTGCAAACAGCGGTAAGGTTTGTGAAAAAATCATCGCTCAAAAAAAATAAGTCGAATCTGAATAAAGATAAATTATCTAAATCGGCTCAAACCAAAGATCAAGATCAAGATTCTAAGGTGGCCTAATGTCTGTGATATTTGCAGCTCATCAAGTTTTAAATTTGGCCTGTAAAAAATCATTTAAAGACTTTTATCAATACGCTGATCAATTGGAAAAAGTTCAGCGTGATAAATTAAAAGTTATATGTGATGATCCAAAGATGGAATATGAGTCGTTTGCTCAACATTTTCCAGTAACACGTTATGCTGATTGGAAGCAGAAAGTTGAAGCATCACGTAATCAAGGCGTAAATTTACTTAATAAAAGTAAAATTATCCGATTCCAGCCTACAAGTGGTTCAAGTGAAGCACTCAAATTTATTCCATATACCCAACAATTTTTAGGTGAAATAGATCAGGCGATTGGTTTATGGCTCACGAGTTTATATCGTCGTTATCCTGAACTAAAACGTACAACACACTATTGGTCTGTATCTTGGTTGCCTGAAAGCCAGCGTCAACTGACGACCACTCATAATTTAAATGATGATAGTGCCTTACTTTCTTTTTCAAAACGAATTTTAACTCAAATTACGCAGGCCGTGCCTGCTGACATTGCTTTGGCAGAAACTGCTGAAGATGCGATGTTCGCTACGGCTGTATATTTAGTCAGAGATGAAAATCTCGGCATGATTTCAGTGTGGAGCCCAACTTTTGCACTGCAACTGATCGAAATTATCCAAGAAAATAAGAGTGAAATCGTTGAGGTTTTATCGACTGGTCAGTGGAGTCGTCAAAGTTTAGATTTTTTAAAAATCAAAAAATCAGTAAAACGTAGCCAGATTCTAGAACGATTAGATTTGGAAGATCCGACTTGTTGGAAAAAATTGTGGCCAAAGCTATTTTTAATTTCATCTTGGGATACCGCAAGCGCACAGCACTGGGCACAAATTTTAAAAACCAAAATTAAGGGTGTAAATTTTGAAGGTAAAGGGCTTTGGGCCACTGAAGGCGTAGTGACTATACCTTTAGATGATCATTATCCCTTGATGTATCAAGCTCATTTTTATGAGTTTCAAGATTTAGATACTCAGCAAATTTACCCTGCTTGGCAGCTTAAGCCAGGTCAAATCGTGAGTCCGATTATTACGACAGGTTCTGGCCTAAAACGCTACATTATTGATGATGAATTATTGGTTGATTCTTTTTATCAGGGCATTCCGTGCTTTAAATTTCTTGGTCGAAAGATGACAGTTGATTTGGTCGGAGAAAAGATTGATCAATCTGTTGCTTTGCGTGTGATCGATACATTTAAACAAAACGGTTTTTTACCCATTAGTTTACTCGGAATAGAACAGACTGAATCGAAACCTTATTATGTTTTGCTTTCTGAGGGTAGTGTGAGTGGGCAGCCGTCCGATCAACAGTTAGATCAATTGCTAAAACAAAATTTTCACTATGAGTTGGCACGTAATTTAGGGCAATTAGATGAAGCACGCGTGATGCATTTGGAAGATGCATGGCATGAATATAAGACAATCGCAATGCGCAATGGCATGATTGAGGGGAATATCAAGCCAGAACCGTTGAAGAAAATGAAATTTATTTAAGAATTTAAAAATGACAGAGCAAAATTTACTATATCGATCAAAAACCTCGCCTGAATTTTATCTACGTTATGCTGCGGAGCAAGATGATCCTCAATTGATTGAGCTGATTTCTGAAAGTATGCCGAGTAACGGTATGGTGATTTCATTTGAGCGGAAACCGAGTTATTTTCGTGCTACACATGCACAATATAATAAGCCTGAAATTTTGGTTGTCGTACATCAAGATCAGCCTGATCAAATTATTGCCATGATGAACATCGGTTGGAAATCGTATTGGATCAATGGCGTCACTGAACAATTACGCTATGTATCAGATTTACGAATCAAACTTACAGCTCGGGGTAAAAAAGCGTTTAATGTATTTATGGAATACATTTTTGAATGTTTCCCTCGTGAAATTATCTTTCAAAGTGTGATTTTAGAAGATAATAAAGTAGCTCGTAATATGATGCATCGTGAAAGAGAAGGATATGCTTTACCTTATATCTTTGATTCGATGACCACTTTTACCATTTCTAAGGTGCCTAAGTTTAAGCAGTCTGCTGAACTTCGCCTTGAAACAATGACCATAGATAAGATTGATGCGGTCAATGGTTTTATACAAGAAATGGCTTCCCATTATAATTTTTTACCTGATTATGACTTTAGACAGTTATTGGAAGCTAATCATCCTTTTTGGTATGGGCTGAGATTAGAAGACTTTCATTTAGTGCTCAATTCAGATCATAAAATCGTAGGTTTATTTGGTTTGTGGGATCAAAAAGATTTCAAACAAACTAAAGTGGCGAGTTATTCTACAACGTTAAAACTGTTAAAACCTGTCTATAACACTTATGCTCGAATTACTGGACAGTTAACGCTTCCCGAAGAAGGGCAATCCTTTGATTATCTCATGACGCATAGTTTCCTCTGTGATCCAAGTGCGTTAGACGTACTAAAGTTTATGCTGACCAAAGTAAATACATTGGTGAAAGCTCAGGGTAAAACATCATTTTGTGTGACTGTGGTTGAGAATGACCCACGTAAGCAAGTTCTAGAGCAGTGTTCATCACATAAAATGAAAGCAGTTCACACGCTTCATAGTTATGAAAGTAAACCCTATGACGTGATTGATCGTTCTAAATACTCTTACTTTGAAGTGAGTCGTATTTAAGAATATGGTGCGTTCATCGGAATGCGAGTGAACGCACTTGATTAGCTGTAATTAATAAATATATAAATAAAATTACAATAATAATTCTCGAGATAAAAAATGGAATTCATAAGTGTTACTTTTCGACGGTCAATTTTAATTTCTTGCATGCTGATGTGTGGTTTTCAATGGGCAACTGCACAGCAATTAGAAGAATCTGAACTTATCGAACAGCAAGTGATTGATCAGAATTTGAATGAAAATTTAGTGCAAGAATTAAAAAAAGAAGTATCACAGAGCGCTGAGGTACAAATACAAAATCAACAACATTTGGCTCAGACTCAAGCAGAAGAATTTAATCAGAAGCAATTGGTTTCAAATGCAGTTTCTGATTTTGAATTGAGCAAAAAAGCAGATCCTGAGCAGATTAGCAAAACCATTAAACCACTGACGTATTATCCTTATGATACGTTACCACGTACTGTCTATGTTTCAACAGATCCAACCATTATTGTGACAAAGGAATATTCACCTTCAAAAAATTTAAGAAAATAAAAAAGGGCAAACGAATTGCCCTTTTTTTATTGGTCAAGCTCTCTAGTCATTAGGCTTGAAGGTGTCTAATTTTCCATGAACGATGAATTTTAGTATTACGTTTAAAATCTAGACCAATTGTTTCATGGGTGAGTTCTTCAATGTCATAAAACGCTTTGATTTCGTCGTCTAATTCGAAACCACGATAGTTATTTGAGAAATACAGCGTACCACCAGTGGTTAAACGATTCATTGCACGTTTAATCAGGGATAAGTGATCACGTTGAACGTCAAACGTACCATGGAATTTTTTAGAGTTCGAGAACGTTGGCGGATCGATAAAGATTAAGTCATATTGTTCATGACCTTCTTTTAACCATTCAAAACAATCGCTGGCAAAGAACTGGTGTTGTTGGTCAGCATGATCAACCGTTAAACCATTTAAGACAAAGTTTTCTTTAGACCAGTTCAAATAGGTATTTGAAAGGTCGACACTGGTCGTGCTCGCAGCACCACCTAACGCAGCATGTAAACTTGCAGTTGAGGTATAACTGTATAGATTAAGGAAATGTTTACCTTTTGCTTCAGCAGCGATGCGTAAGCGAATTTGGCGATGGTCGAGGAAAAGGCCAGTATCCAAATAATCTGTGAGGTTAACCAAAATTTTCGCTTTGCCTTCTTGAACGATAAAGCGTTTAGAGGCAGTACTTTGTTTTGTGTATTGGTTTTTACCTTCCTGACGAGCACGAGTCTTGATAAAAATGGCATCGCGACCTAAACCTGTGACAGCACGGATTGCTTGTAAAGCAAGATTAAAACGTTTTTTCGCTTTTTCAGGATCGATTGATTTTGGTGGGGCATATTCTTGAACATGCAATCGGTCACCATATAGATCTACGGCGACATTGAAGTCTGGTAGATCAGCATCATAAATTCGCAAACAATAGATATTTTCTTTTACAGCCCATTTTTTCAAATTCTGCATATTCTTTTGCAAACGATTTGTAAAATCTTCAGCACCTTCAATTTTATCGAATTGAAGTGGTTGCCAATTGGCTAAGAAAGGTTGTGTCACAACAGGTGGCTTAATCTTACCTGAGCGAATATAAATAGGTAGCTTACCATTCATTAAGCGAAGCGTTTGAGTTTCGCTAAATGCCAACACGTCTGCTTGTTCAATTTGAGCTGCAATAACTGCGGCAGTTTGGTTGGCAAAGTTCTTTTGAAGTAAGCCAGATAGACCAAGATAGAATGAACGGCTAGAGCCTTTATCACCAAGACGCTCACCATAAGGTGGGTTAGTGACAACGACCACAGATTTACCTTCTGCCTTAAAATCTGGCCAATCAGAAAGGGTGCGCTCTTCTATTTGAATTTGATCTAGCAATGCCTCAAATCCTGCAGCGCGGATATTATTTTTGGTTGCTTTTACTGCTTCCCAATCTGCGTCAAAGGCATAGAATTTTGGAAGCGGTTTTTCTAAGGCAACTTTGTGACGTTCCGCAGCTTCACCTTTAATTTGCATCCAAAGATCATGATCATGACCATTCCAGCCATTAAAGCCGAAACGACGAACCAAACCAGGCGCGCGGTCAGTTAACATCATCAAAGCTTCAATAATAAATGTTCCTGAACCACACATTGGATCAAGAACAATATCTGGATTCTTTTCAATTAATTTTGCATGTTGAAGAATGGCTGCTGCCAAATTTTCTTTGATCGGTGCATCAGTCATATAGTGGCGATAGCCACGTTTATGCAATGAATCGCCAGACAAATCTAAACAAAAAGTATGTTCTTTCTTACCAGCCAAAGCATAAATGGTAATTTCTGGTTGTTTGATATCGATGCTTGGACGTTTACCGACAGCCTCCATGAAGGAATCTACGATACCGTCTTTTACACGTAATGTGGCGAATTGGCTATTGACCTTGATCTCACGTTCAACATGTAAACGCACAGCAAATGTACTTTGAGGTGCAAAAATAAGCGACCAGTCAAAACTATTTGCACCTTCGTAGAGTTCTTCAGCTACATCGCGTGCATCGTGAGTAAATTCAACTTCAAACGTATGGATAGGCGTCAAAACACGTGATGCAAGACGAGACCACATACAAATGCGGTAGGCATCAGCCAATTGACCTTTGAAAACCAATCGCCCAGGGAAACGTTCAACGTTTTGTACTCCTAAACCTTCAATTTCTTCTTGAAGTAAGGTTTCAAGCCCATCTGCACAGGTAACCCAATATGTAGAAAGACGAGGTTTAGAATTCATGAACATTCCCAAAGACAAATAAAGCAATCGCATATTTTAACTTATTTTTGATTTTAAAACTGCTTTAATGCGTTGATCCAACCATTTTAAAAATAATTTAAATTTAAAGATTGATTGAAACTGGTTGATATGGCCCCATAAAACTAAAAAATACTAAAAGATAAAAAAATATGCTGGCTTTAATTTTCTCTATGTTTACCTTTTCATTATCGATGTCTATCTCTCCTGGACCTGTTAATTTAACTATTCTCAGTAGCAGTATGAACTTTGGTGTTCGAAAAACTTTTGCTTTTATTTCAGGTGCAACCATTGGATTTACTGCTTTTCTTGCAGCAGTTTGCGTTGGTCTATATCAGATTATTTTGTCGTATCCTGTTCTTTTGGATGCTATTGCGCTGTTAGGAACGGCTCTATTGGTTTGGATTGGCTGGAATATTTTAAGCGCTAAAGGCGAAAGAATTCGAACAGATCACCAAGATCTAGAGAAGATTCCAAATTTTACGCAAGGTGCTTTAATGCAGTTGCTGAATCCAAAAGCTTGGATTGCCGCCGTTTCAGGTACAGCCCTATTTTCAGCTTCAGAGAATAGTGTTTATTTAGCGCTTTTTGTTTTGATTTATTTTATGGTCTGCTATGTCTCTTTATGGCTTTGGGGATATGCAGGGGAAAAATTGGCCCAGTTTCTTAATGTGGCAAATCGAGCAAGAATTTTGAATAGGGTGATGGGAAGTCTTTTAATCGTGATTGCTATACAGATGTGTCTCACTCATTTTTTAACATATCCATAAAACTATGAGTGGATCATTTATTAAAAATTTCTATTTTTATAATCTAACTCACTATTTCAGGGAAATTTGATTGAACAGATGTATCAAAATAAAGATAAACAAGCTTTTATGTAGGAGTTAGGAGCCTAATTTTGAGGGAATTAGAAGATTTCAATGGAATACTTTTGGTTAAATTAAGTTTTTGAAAAATTTTATGAAACGTCATAAGTCGTGATTAAGTTAGATATTGATCAGCTGCAGTGTGGGTCACTGCCAAATCATTTTAGAATCTGTATAATACGTTGACTTAACGTATAAGGAATCTCTCATGCACTTCGCTGCATTGCATACACCGAGCCAGATTCAACTCAACCAAGATGGGAATCTCAAACACTTCCTCACCATCGAAGGCCTTTCAAAAGAAACTCTTACAAAAATATTGGACACTGCACAGTCCTTTTTTAATGACCAAAATCAGCTCATTACCAATAATATGCTTGAAGGCAAAACGGTAATGAACCTGTTTTTCGAAAATTCGACACGTACACGAACGACATTTGAAGCAGCGGCAAAACGTCTTTCTGCCAACGTGCTCAATATTGATATTGCTCGCTCAAGTACTTCTAAAGGCGAAACACTGAGAGATACACTGTGGAATTTAGAAGCAATGGCGGCCGATATCTTTGTTGTTCGACATTCTTCATCGGGTGCTGCACATTTTATTGCGAAGGATGTTTGTCCAACTGTTGCGATTATCAACGCGGGTGATGGACGTCATGCGCATCCAACACAAGCAATGTTGGATATGCTTACGATTCGCCGTGAAACCAATAAAAAATTTGAAGATATTTCCATTGCGATCATTGGGGATATTAAACATTCACGAGTTGCACGTTCTGATGTGGCTGCATTGCAAACATTAGGTTGTAAAGATATTCGTGTGATTGCGCCGAATACGTTACTTCCTTATGGCTTCGATGAATATGGTGAAGGTGTTCGCCTATTTAACAATATGGAAGCTGGGATTAAGGATTGTGATGTTATCATTACTTTACGTATTCAAAATGAACGTATCGATTCACCTGCATTATCTTCACAAGCTGAATTTTACAAAATGTATGGTTTGAACAAAGAGCGTTTGGCTTTGGCCAAACCTGATTGTATCGTGATGCATCCAGGGCCGATGAATCGTGGTGTTGAGATTGATTCAAGTATTGCAGATGGTCCTCAATCCGTGATTTTGAATCAGGTGACCAATGGTATTGCGGTGCGTATGGCAGTTCTCGCGCTGGCGATGCAGGGTCAGTTACAAGAACAAGGTTTAATTGAAGCAGTTGCGGTATAAGGAATCAGTCATGTCTATTGTTAAAGTCGAAAATGTACGCGTCCTAGATCCAATTGCTCAAACTGATCAAATAGAAACTATTTTTATTCAAGATGGAAAACGCATCGAAGCGACTTCAGATGTGCATGAAAGCATCGATGGGCAAGGCAAATGGTTGATGCCAACGATGGTTGATTTGTGTGCACGTTTACGAGAGCCAGGTCAACAACAACATGGAACGTTGAAATCTGAAGGTAAAGCAGCACGTGAAAATGGCATTTTACATGTATTTACCCCACCAGATTCAAAACCTATCGTTCAGGACAATGGCGCTTTAATTCATGGTCTTGTTGAAAAGGCCATGTTAGATGGCGGGATTTACCTTGAGGTGATAGGTGCACAAACACAAGGGCTTCAAGGAAATCAACCAGCCAACATGGCGGGTTTAAAAAAGGGTGGTTGTACTGCTGTATCAAATGCAAATGCACCTTTTGCGAATGACGATGTAGTGCTTCGTACGCTTGAATATGCTGCAGGTTTGAATTTAACTGTCGTATTCTATGCTGAAGAGCCTCAAATTGCGAAAGATGGCTGTGTGCATGAAGGCTTTATTGCTTCACGCCAAGGTTTACCCATGATTCCTGCTTTGGCAGAAACGGTCGCGATCGCAAAATATCTATTAATGATAGAGGCGACAAAAGTCCGCGCACACTTCGGATTACTGTCTTGTGGTGCTTCGGTTGAGTTAATACGTATCGCGAAGGAAAAAGGATTGCCAGTCACGTGTGATGTTGCAATGCATCAGTTACATCTTACGGAATCTTTAATTGATGGATTCAATTCCTTGGCACATGTACGTCCACCTTTGCGTTCAGAGTCTGATAAAGAGTTACTTCGTCAGGGAGTGAAATCTGGAGTAATTGACGCGATTTGTACGCATCATGAACCACTCAGTAGTTCTGCAAAAATGGCACCTTTTGCAGAGACTTTGCCAGGTTTTACTGCTTTTGATTCATATGTTCCTTTTGGAATCAAATTGATTGAAGAAGGTTTATTTAGTCCATTAGAGTGGGTTGAAAAAGTAACGAGTGCGCCAGCTGCTGTTGCACAAATGACTGAGACATGGAAAGCACAGGCTGGATGGGTGCTGGTTGATCCAGATTTGGAATGGACACTTGATAAATCTTCTATTATTTCTCAAGGTAAAAATACACCGTTGATTAATCAAAAAGTCAAAGGTAAGGTAATTCGTACTTTCATAAAATAATGTGAATTCAATCATTTAAAGGTCGATTAATATCGGCCTTTTTTATTTTGGATGATTGAATAATTCATGATTCAGTATATTTTATGAAGATCTTTATTTTTTAATAAAATTTTACTGAGAGCTTCAAGAAGAATAAAAAAAACCAATGAGGTTTGGTATTAAGAGCTTGAGCATGATTTGGGGAGTAGCATGAAACTTCAGATGAAAACATTGACCACATTGTGTATGGTTGGTGTGTTGTCAGAATGCCAACAAGTGTATTCAATCATGTATGCTTTTAATCGTTGTGATCAACCTGAAGTGCAATTAAAACTCGAACAAGTCATCCATAAAGACATCGCGAATATCTCAGCGACTCAACTCAAAAGTATTATAGAAAATGATCAAGTTATTATAGATGGTCAACTCTTACAGCGTAGTTTGAAACCAGTTCAATTTAAAATTGAAAACATTGATAAAATAAAGAAAATGAGATCCTCTGATCAGACGATGTGTACAGCAAGAGTCACTGCTGAACTACCATCAAATTATCTGACGGATGCTGATGTATCGCGCGCATTAAATCGAGAGTCAAATGTGTTAGAATCAGCTGCACTTTCTCAATTAAACTTTGAGAACAATCAGATTTCTACTGAGTTAAATTATAGTGTACGAATTTCAGAGCATGAAGTAACTGTACAATTGGTGAATGCACTACATTTCACCAGCTTTATGCAAAAAGTTCTAATAGATGCCCATTTAAAACCTTCACGTTTGACGGCTTTAGCGTTAGATCGTCAAAAGAAACAAGCACTTTTAAATAATCAAAATAAAACCTCAGATGATTATCAATCCATTCTTATTGCTGAAGCACAACTTAAATTAGATCAAGCCAATGAGGATCTAAATTCTGTATGGAGTAGAGCTTCACTTCAAGCACGCCAAAAAATACAATATGAGCAAGAACTGTGGGCAAAAAAGCGTAATTTAGAATGTAAATTAAATAGTGAAGGCGCCGATAATCCTGAAGTTTTTCGATTGAATTGCGAAACAAATATGGCGATTAGTCGAACATCTGAATTACAGCAAAAAATTTTCACTCTAAGTTAGGCATTGATTAAACAGGGTTGTTGAGCGTTAGCTTTTACGCATCAAATTTTAAAAAAATAAAAATGTGATGGAGTTGTTGTTTTTTATTTGATTAAATATGTCAAAATTATAAATATGCGGTATAAAAAATGACGTATAAGATTAAATTGGCTTTGATTATCTCTATCATCTTCGTTGCAGGTTGTGATCTGAATAAGAAAAGCAAAGACACCTCACAGAATGTAGAAATTGCTGATTGGAGTTGTACTTCTCCTACGAATGTCAAAGAAATTGAACGCTTTGCGCAACAGGAATATAACAACATTTTAGATCGTCGTTTAAAAGCAACAGATCAGTATGAGTCAGATTTAAAATTACTTTCCCAAATCAACTCATCGCTTAGATTTGAACTCAAGTCGATTACAACAACGAGTGATCCTTCAAATGCAACAAACAAATTGACGTGTTCAAGCCAGTTGGTTATCCACCTACCGAAGGGGCTTCAACGTCGTGCTGAAAATGCATACCTTGAAAAACCTTGCGAATACGAATGTGAACATGACGAAGGTAGTTATACGCTCCAACATTGGATTAATGATGTTCATGGCAATATCAGTTATGGGCAAGATAAGCTCACAGGCACTTTGAATTATGAGATTACCAAGACGGATAAAGAAGGTTTAATGCTGAGTGTGCAACCTGATAATGCATTGTTAGATATTGCTGCAAGTATGACGAGATATGCTGTTCAATTTGAAGCATTTCGTAAAGCAAATCAGAATGAATCAAAAGCTTACGAAGAGTATGAGGCTGTTCAACAAAAACAAAAGGCCTTGGCACTCAAAGCTATGCAATTGAGAAAATCTGATTTAGATAAAGAGCAAGCAAGAGCTGTCGAGCGACTTAATTTAACTTGGGATAATTTGAGCGGCGAACAAAAAGAGCAGCTAAAGAGCGATCAAACTGAATGGTTCGAACGTCGTGACGTGGACTGTAAAGTGGTCTCTCAAAAGTCAATTGAAAGTATCCCAGAAAAAGAACGCGAAACTTATCAGCAACATTATCAATATTGGGACAATGAAATGAATCAAATGAATGTTGAGATGCAATATTCTAAATGTTTCATTCAAAAGACCAATGAGAGAATTGTGTACCTAAACAATGTGTTTAATTAATTCATTACAATATAGCAAAAGGGCGAATTGATTCGCTCTTTTTTTATCGGCATGCTTAGGTATACAGAATATATGTGGAAGCGATATGCGTATTAGTGTGATTGGAGCAGGGCGCGTAGCTCATCATTTGGCTCAGGTATTGAGTCAGCATCATGAGATTGTCCAAGTGTTTAGTCGAGAGCAATCTAAAGCCAATTTGTTGGCGGCTTTAGTAAGAGCTAGACCATGCAATGCAATTGAAGATCTCGAAGACACTGTTGATATTGCATTATTGGTGGTGAGTGATAAGGCAATTGAAGAAGTTGCTGAAAAAGTTGCAAAACAGCTTCCTCAGGCTTTAATTGTACATACGTCTGGCAGTACCCATATCTCTAAAATCACGCAATATCATGAGCGTGCAGGTGTGTTCTATCCACTACAAACCTTTAGCTTTGAAAGTCAAATTGATTGGTTGAGTACGCCAATATTTGTTGAAGCGATGAGCGACCAGGATTTAGCATCCTTGACTCAAATGGCAAAAGAGTTGAGTCAAAAGGTTTATCAATATGACTCAACACAGCGCTTGAGTTTGCATTTAGCAGCTGTCTTCGCGTGTAACTTTACCAACTACTGCTATGACGTCGCTAAGCAGCTCGTAGATGCACAAAAAGTCGATTTTAATTTATTGTACCCATTGATTTTGGAAACTGCGAAAAAAGCGACTTTAAATCCCCCAAAACAGGTGCAAACTGGTCCAGCGATGCGTGGTGATCAAAACATTATCCATATGCATCAAGAGATGCTGGCGCAGGCTGGACGTACGGATTTAAGCCAAGTGTATAGTGTGGTGAGTGATCAAATTTATAAAAGACAATCAGAATAAAAAACAGGACTTAAGTCCTGTTTTTTTATTATTGAATCTTTTTAAATAAGAAGTCGTTAATTTTATGGCCTTCTTCAATTCCACGACGTTCAAACTTAGTTTGAGGACGCCAGTCAGGACGAGGATAACTGTTACCTTTACCCGCCATATTTTCTAAACGAGGGCGGTTATCTAATACATCTAACATCCATTCTGCATAGGGTTCCCAATCGGTTGCAGCATGGAATGTTCCACCCATTTCAAGTTTTTCTTCAACTAAAGGCATACGATCGTGTGAGACAAAGCGACGTTTATGGTGACGTTTTTTCTGCCAAGGATCGGGGAAATAAAGTTGAATTGCATTGATACTGTTATCTGGCATTTCATGCAAAACTTGAATTGCATCCGCATCAAGTAAACGTAAGTTTGTCAAACCAGCCAGACCCGCTTCATATACACATTGTGCAATGCCAGGAACATGTACTTCAATGCCGACATAATTGCGTTCAGGATTGGCTTTTGCCATAAGTACAAGAGAGCGCCCCATACCGAAACCGATTTCAACCGTCAATGGACGTTCAGGATGCTCAAATTGCTGACGTAAATCACCAACAGGATATTCCAAAATTAAGTGACCATATTGTTCAAGCGCAGTTCGTTGAGAAGTATTCAACGGAGATGAACGGCGCATAAATGTGACAATTTCGCGATGCTCGTTCAAGTTGTCTAATTCTACAACTTGCGGGTCTAATTGATCGTTCGACATAACTTTGGCAAATGAGAAAAAATTCGAATGCGGTATTTTAAGACCTGAGTCTCCTAAGTCAAACCTTTTTCTACCTGAAAGCACTACGTAGCTATCAATGATTTGTCGATCTATTCATGAACTTTTTCAAAATGTCATGAATTGTTCATCTACTTGTCATGCCTGTACACTAGGCTTGGAAAATAATATGAACAATGAATAAGACTTAAAATGAATAAAATAACGCTAAATAAATGGGTGTTCAATAAACTCACATTATCTTTATGTTTGATCGGATTTAGTTCAACGCCGTATGCTGAACTCATGATCAGCCAGTATGTGGATGGTAATAACAACAAGAAAGGTATTGAACTATACAATCCAGATGGAGGTGTTGTTGATTTATCCGCGTATCAATTAAAAATATTTCCGAATGGTCTAACCACCGCGAATTTGACGGTTAAGCTGCAAGGAACTTTAACAGCTCAGCAGCACTTTTTAATTGGACATTCAAATTTAAAAACTGAATTGGGTGAAGCAGTTCAGCAAACTGCTAACCTATCATTCAATGGCGATGATGCAATTGTTCTCTATAAAAACAATGTGGCTGTCGACCGTTTTGGTGCGATTGGAATACAGCAAAACTGGGCAACCGGTTTAAGCTTTGAACGTACAAAGAAAACACATGATGTCGTTTCGATAGATCCATCTGCACCCTTTGAAATTCAAAAAGAGTGGGCTAAATGGTCGGATCGCAATGCTTTTAACCAGTATTTAGCGATTAGTACAAATGAACCAATAGAGCCATCTCCGACGACTCTAAGTTGTAACTCTGCGAATACACCTATCGCTGAACTCTCACAAGCAGCTAAGAATCAAAACTATACTGTGAAGGGGGTGATTACTGCGGATTATCGTTATGCGAATGGATTCTCAGGTTTCTATATCCAAACCCCTGATGCCAAAGCAAAACCCGATCTAACTAACGCGATTTTTGTATATGCTCCTGCTTCAAGTCCTATAAAAGGAGGAAAAGTCGGAGAAGAAGTCGTTCTTAAAGGTCGATTAACTGAATATCAAAATCAGTTACAGATTGATAATTTATCCGAAAATATTTT
This sequence comes from Acinetobacter sp. ANC_7504, assembly GCF_056779995.1. Taxonomy (NCBI): domain Bacteria; kingdom Pseudomonadati; phylum Pseudomonadota; class Gammaproteobacteria; order Moraxellales; family Moraxellaceae; genus Acinetobacter; species Acinetobacter sp. ANC_7504. The sequence continues at coordinate 301,307 of NZ_JBWYIZ010000001.1, forward strand.
AACTTGTAATCAAGCGGCAAGCGCTTGGATAACGCCATTATCAATCGAGTTACCATTTGAAAGTTTAACTAACGCGTCAGGGCATGCGCCAAAGCGTTATCAAGGTATGTTGGTTAAAATCCCTCAAACATTAACGGTAAGTGAAAATTACAATTATGGTCGCTACGGACAACTGTCATTAAGTCTAGGACGTTTGTTTATGCCGACCAATATTTATCCAGCTAAATCAGCAGAAGCAACGGCATTGGCACAAAAAAATCTTTTGTCCAAAATTGAACTTGATGACGGATATAATGCACAAAATTTAACGCCTACACTGCCAAGTCATTTTAGTGCTTTAAATACTTTACGTGCAGGTGATCAGTTAAATGCTGTTGAGGGTATTCTAGAATATCGATTCAATTCTTGGCGTATTCAACCTGTACAAGGTCGTACTCAAATCCAAATTAAAGCGAATAACCCGCGGCTACCAATGATTCAGAAAAATTCAAACCAAACCCGTGTCGTGGCTTTCAATGTTTTGAACTATGATAATGGTTTAAATGGTTTTCCAACTGAGCGAGGTGCTAGCAGCAAAGCTGAGTTTGAGAAGCAACATGCCAAAATTGTCAGTGCAATGAAAGAAATCGATGCTGATGTATTTGGTTTAATGGAAATTGCGAATAATGGTTATGGTGAAAATAGTGCCATTGCATATTTAACACGAGCACTAGGATCGGAGTGGAAATATATCACTCCGCCAAATTCAAATCGATTAGGTGATGATGCGATTGCTGTTGCGATTATTTACAACAGTAAGCGTGTAAAACCTGTTAACGCTGCTGCAGTGTTTGATGACCAGTCACAAAGAAATCGAGTGACCCTTGCTCAAAGTTTTCAACCAGTGAGTGGCGGTAAAATCTTTACGGTTATTCCGAATCATTTGAAGTCTAAAGGAAGTTGTCCTTCAAATGATCAATCTGCTGATGCGGATGAAGGTGATGGTCAGGGGTGTTGGAATGCGACACGGGTTAAAGCGGTACAACAACTCATGCAGTGGATTGCAAAGAATCCAACGCAAATTACAGGTCATACGAATACGCTCTTAATTGGTGATTTAAATAGTTATGCAAAAGAAGATCCAATTTTGGCTTTAGAGCGTGCTAATTATACGAATGTACTGGCGGACAAGGTTGTAGGGCTCGGTGAACAGGCATATACCTATGTATTTGGTGTCGACAGTAACAAAGCTGGTTTTGGTGGAGCAGGTAATTTGGATCATGCTTTAGCTGATGCTTCGTTATTTCCTGCGGTTAAGCGTGCATTTGTATGGCACATTAACGCTGATGAGCCAACGAACCTAGATTATAACGAAGAATTTAAGACTACAGAGCAGAAGTCGCTCTTTTATGCTGATCATGCATTTAGATCATCTGATCATGATCCAGTGATTGTCGACTTAGAGCTTAACAGCTCAACAAATGCTGAGCAGCCACAGCGTGACACTAAGTCAGGTGGTGGTTCGTTGAACTTGCTATCCATTTTAGGATTAAGCCTGTTAGCCTTGGTTGGTTGGAGACGCAGAAATCATTCCTAAAACTTAGAAGTAAAAAAAAGAGCCATTTGGCTCTTTTTTTTTAAGTATTTGAGATACGTTCTATCAATGTTATGCTCGCTTGGTTTAGACCCATCACACGTACCTGAGTCCCTTCGGCTTCAAATTTAGCCACGACATTCGCTAACATATTGACAGAAGTGATGTCCCAAATATGAGCATAGCTGAGATCTATTTCTACTTGCTTGATATCTTCTTTGAAATCAAAAAATGCATAAAAAATTTCTGCGCTACTGAAAAATATTTGACCTTTCACCGTATAGTAGCGTACGTGATTTTCTAATTCAGATTGAACTTTTACTTCACTCTCGAGTTTATTAATGAGAAATAAGGCTGACAGAACTACACCAATCAATACGCCTAGAGCAAGGTTATGTGTTGCAAGAACAATCACCACGACAGTAAGCATGACAACATTACTTTGCACGGGATGTTTGCGGAAATTTTTTACTGAATCCCAATTAAATGTCGTGAACGCGACCATGATCATAATGGCGACTAAAGCAGCCATAGGAATATAAGCCAACCAATCTTTAAAGAAGACCACGAGACATAGCAAAAAAACACCAGCCACTAATGTCGATAATCTTGTTCTTGCACCTGAGCTGACATTGATGATGGATTGCCCGATCATTGCACATCCAGCCATCCCCCCCATAAAGCCACTTACCATGTTCGCGATCCCTTGACCGCGACATTCTTGATGACGATCTCCTTCAGACTCAGTCATTTCATCAATCACAGTCGTAGTCATCATGGTCTCAAGCAAACCAACTGTGGCGAGCGTGAGAGAGTACGGTAAAATAATAAGTAAAGTGTCGAGATTGAATGGAATTTCAGGAACTAAAAATACAGGCAAGGTATCTGGGAATGCACCTAAATCACTAACTGTTCTCATGTCAGCGCCAAGTAGAAGTGCCAATACACTGAGTACAATAATACACACTAATGGCGATGGTATGATTTTTCCGATTTTGGGTAAATAGGGAAATGCGTAAATGACCAATAAACCAATCGCTAAAAATATATAGCCTAAGCTATTCATTTGAGCAATTTCTGGAAATTGAGCGATAAAAATGAGAATCGCTAAAGCATTTAAGAAACCATAGACCACTGACTGGGAAACAAAACGCATGAGTTTTGCGACTTTGAGATATCCAGCGATAATTTGAATTACACCTGTCAGAATCGTAGCTGCCAATAAATATTGTAATCCGTGTTCTTTAACAAGAGTGATCATCAGCAGCGCCATCGCACCTGTAGCAGCCGAAATCATAGCAGTCCTACCACCAAAGAAGGCGATCGTAACAGCTATACAGAATGAGGCATATAGACCTACCTGAGGATCAACGCCAGCTATCGCCGAAAATGCGATTGACTCTGGAATCAAAGCTAAGCCTACGACTAAGCCTGCAAGTACGTCAGTTCGAATGTTAGAAAACCACTGATCTTTCTTTAAATAAATCACAATTTGCCTTTCACAAAGATGTAGCAGCGCTATGGTAAAACATCACACAAATAAAAGCTGAAAAAAGCTTGAAAATTAATTCAATCTGCACAATATTCATAAGGAGATCATCGATGTTTACGCTTGCTTGCAATTTAAAAAACAGTTCTTATTGAAAAAAAGCGTGAAGCAATTTAAAAATGATAGTAGTTAGATAACAAGGAAAAAGTATGAAGTTGTATTATTCGCCAGGTGCATGTTCACTCGCAGCGCATATTATTTTAAATGAAATTAATGTTGATTTTGATTTGGTTCGTGTTGATCTTAAAACTCATACCACTGAAAAAGGCGAAGATTACTTCGCAATTAATCCTAAAGGCTATGTGCCGGCGCTAGAAATTAATCCTGGCTTAATTTTAACGGAAAATGTCGCAATTTTACCATTTTTGGCACAGCATGATCCTGCTCAAGATTTAATCCCACCTTCTGGATTAGGTCGAGCAAAAGTATTAGAGTGGCTTGGTTATCTAAATTCTGAATTACACGATGCTTATGCAGTGTTTTTCGGTGCACCGCTCACGGACGATGCTAAACAAAAAGCGTATGCCGAAGTTGATCGTTTACTGACTTTCATTGATAAAACCATTGGTGAATCTAATAATGATTATTTGGTAGATGATAATTTTGGACCTGCAGATGCGTACTTATTTGTACTCACCAATTGGTCTAATCATATTGAACATGACTTGAGTCCTTATAAAAATATTATTCATATACGCAATAAAGTTGCAGAGCGTCAGTCTGTACAGATTGCGATGCGAGATGAAGGATTGATTCCTTAACAGGTAAGGTTTTGTTCCGTTTGTTTCGAGAAAGAGCCGAAAGGCTCTTTTTTTACTCTAAAATTTTCAGAGTAATTTCACAAAGATTATTTAGAAATAGAGAGCATTAAAAAGACAAATTTTTCATCATAATTCGTTTCAGATTCAGTGGTAATCCATTAAATAAGATATCGTTATTCATGATATTTTTTGAACTAAACATTATTTAAGTCGCTGATTTAAATATGATATTTATATTTTGTATTTAAATCGTTGGACTAAAAAATGAGTTTGAAATTATATTCTTACAACGAATCAGGTAACAGTTATAAAGTACGTCTGTTAGCAGCATTATTGAAAGTTGATCTTGAAATTGTAGAACTAGATTATTTCAGTGATGAACAGCATAGTGAGAAATTTTTAAAAATTAATCCAAAAGGCGAAGTGCCAGCATTAGTAGATGGCGATATTGTTTTAACTGATTCTGCCGCAATTTTGGTGTATTTAGCAGGTTAATATTCAGATAAAAACACATGGTGGTCTGAGGATTTAGTAGAACAAGCTAAAATTGTAGATTGGCTTGCTTTTGCTGCCAGTTGGGTTCAATACGGGGTTTTCACGGCACGCGCGATATTGTCTTTCAAAGGTCCATACAATGGTTTGGGATTAGAAAGTACTGAGCAAACACTTAAAGAGGCGAAAATACGTGGTCACAAATCTTTGGCTATTTTAGATGGTGTGCTCAAAGACCGTGAATGGTTAGCGAATAATAGACCAACTATTGCGGATATCGCAGTGTTTGTCTATGTCGCGTTAGCACCTATGGGTGATATTTCTCTAGAGCCTTATCCAAATGTACGCGCTTGGATTGAAAGAATAAAAAATTTACCTAACTTTATCAAAATTGATGGATTGGATGATCCTTTGTATCGTCGAGTGAGTTAAGAAAAAACCCACTTTAAAAAGTGGGTTTTTTTTATTTAAAAAAGTATCCAGTTTCTGGAGAGCTTGCATTTGCCATACGTTTGCGTGGCATACGACCAGCAAGATAAGCCTCGCGTCCAGCTTCAACGGCTTTTTTCATAGCAGAAGCCATTAGAATCGGATTCTGTGCAGCAGCAATTGCAGTGTTCATGAGTACGCCATCACAACCTAATTCCATCGCAATAGCAGCATCACTAGCTGTACCAACCCCAGCATCCACCAATACAGGGACTTTGGCATTTTCTTTGATGATAGAAATGGTATGTGGATTAAGAATACCTAAACCAGAACCAATTAAACTCCCCAAAGGCATAATAGCGACACAGCCCATACTCTCAAGTTCTTGCGCGACGATAGGATCATCAGAGGTATAAACCATGATTTCAAAACCATCATCGATCAATGTTCTTGCAGCTTTTAAGGTTTCAGTAATATTAGGATAAAGCGTTTTTTCATCACCTAATACTTCAAGCTTGACTAAATTGTGACCATCTAAAAGTTCACGTGCGAGCATACAAGTGCGAATGGCACTATTGGCATCAAAGCAACCAGCTGTATTGGGAAGAATGGTGTATTTTTCCGGTGGAATCACTGAGAGTAGGTTAGGTTGATCTGGATTTTGACCAATGTTTACGCGACGGATTGCAACAGTAACGATCTCAGCACCACTGGCTTGGATTGCTAAGTCAGTTTCCTGCATATCCTTATATTTTCCAGTGCCCACTAATAGTCGTGAACTAAATGAACGTGATCCTATGATCAACGGACTATCTTCCATATTTACTCCGAGTTAACCACCGCCAACAGCATGAATTATTTCTATACGGTCAGCATCTGAAATAGGGGTATCTGCTAGTTTACTTTTTGAAATGATCATTTCATTTTTTTCAACAGCAAATCGTTTACCTTCTAGCGATAATTCTTGAACCAGTTCTAATAAGTTTTGGCATTGCGTTTGAATCGACTCGCCATTTAAAAAAATATTCATCAGATGACCTTCAAATTAATGTTGAATTTTGAATGCTTGCCATGCTAAAAGTAGCCAGCCAATAATCATCAATGCTCCACCAAGAGGTGTAATTGCCCCTAACCCGCGCGGGAGCCCTAAAGCCATGAGATATAGAGATCCACAAAATAAAATGATACCGAACTGGATGAAGATAAAGCTGAATTGAGTTGAAAAGTTTGGAATTATTTTTGGTATGAGTGCGAGTATTAATAATCCAATTGCATGATAAAAGAAATAATCAGTTGCAGTCTGCCACCATGTCAGTTGGGCTTCGGTTGCACGAGCTTTAAGGCCATGAGCGCCGAAAGCACCTAGCATTACGGCAAGCGCTAAATTAATGGCTGATATTGAGATCCACATCAGGTTATTCCCAATCGAAAATTGCGTCATACGATAGCATACATGACGTACGATTTTTTTAAACTTGCATAGCGTAAATACAAAAAAAGAGCTTATAGCTCTTTTTTTGTAATCGTATTAATTTGATGACATGGCGATCTTGATCTTGTCCATGGCATTTTTTTCAAGCTGGCGAATACGTTCAGCGGAAACATTATATTCGGCTGCTAGTTCATGCAACGTAGACTTATCATCATCTAACCAGCGGCGCTGTAAAATATTGCGTGAACGATCATCCAGCTGATCCATTGCTTCATGTAAAGCAGAGGTGCTCTGTGATTCATAATCTTCTTCCTCTGCTAAACGAGCAGGGTCATAACGATTATCCTCTAAGTAAAGCGCAGGAGCGACATGAACTGAGCTTTCATCATCTTCATCGGATTGAGCTTCGAAGGCTGCGTCATAAGCTGTTAAACGACCTTCCATTTCAAGAACTTGTTCAGCTGTTACATTTAAATCAGCCGCAATAGATTGTGCTTCCTCGAGCGTTAATTTCTTGCTCGATTTTTTTAAGCTTCTTAAGTTGAAGAACAGTTTACGTTGAGCTTTAGTTGTCGCAATTTTAACAATACGCCAGTTACGAATCACATATTCGTGGATTTCAGCTTTAATCCAATGTACTGCAAAAGAAACTAAGCGTACTCCCATATTGGGATCGAAGCGTTTTACGGCTTTCATCAAGCCTAAATTACCTTCTTGGATTAAATCGCCTTGAGGTAAGCCGTAACCTGCGTAACTGCGGGCAATATGCACAACAAAACGAAGGTGGGACATCACCAGCATTTTAGCTGCGTCTAGATCTTGGTCATAAAAATAACGTTCAGCTAACTCTTTTTCTTGTTCAGCTGTCAAAATAGGGATCTGGTTTACAGTACTAATGTAAGCACCTAAATTGACCCCGGGCGCAGACAATGACAGGGGCATCAATTGATTGCTGCTGTCAGTCATGAGTACTCCTTATAGGAAAATAGTTTAAAAAACCAATTACATTCATCTTAATCCTTATAGCATACAGAATTAAGCGAATTTGGGTAGTGAAATGTAAATTTAAATACAATATTTATCCATGATTAATTTAGATGAAAACACCTAAGATTCAATCACGTAATGAAATTCAGAATCCGAAACTTGTTTAAATGCGCATGTCAATTTATGTAGCTGACAATAACGTTGAATATCGATTTGACTGTTCGGATCTGAAGCTTTTAATAAAAATTGCTGAGGTGCACTATTTTGTTTCATCGATTTCTTAAGTAGCAGTAAAGGTAAAGGGCAAGGTTTACCCATCGCATCGATTAACACTTGAGACATAGTAAAACACGAGATTGAATAATAAAGTTGGTCATTATTCTAGCAAAAGTGTGACTTAAGAATAAAATTAAATGATTTAGATGAACTGTTCAAATAAAGTGCAATTTTTGCACTAAATTTGTGTGATTAATATACAAGTTTTAGTTAGATAATTAGCTAAAATTTTTCTATTAATTGTGTTGTACCCATGTTAAGCTCAATGCGTACTTAAGGATTGCGTAGAGAAATTTGTTCTCTAAGCCTTATTTATAATGGATATAACCGGGATTTTGTTAATAGTTTTACAGAATGATTACAAGCTTTGAAATAAAAAATGTTTTAAAATTTGTTTGCTCTGCTGTTTGCAACACCGGGTGGTCCCTTTTCTTACCAACTGAGGATTAACTTATGACAGCTCGCGAACAAGGCGTTGTTAAGTGGTTTAACGATACTAAAGGTTTTGGCTTTATTCAACGCGCAGGCGGTGATGACGTATTCGTTCATTTCCGTGCTATTCAAGGTGAAGGCCACCGTTCACTTCGTGACGGTCAACGCGTAGAATTTAGCGTTGTACAAGGTCAAAAAGGTTTTCAAGCTGAAGAAGTTCAGCCTTTAGACTAATCCTACTTTTCACTGAAAATTAGGTTGCGCTCCAATTTTGATAAATTGGGGCGTTTTTTGTTTATACTATAGACCATTATCAAATATTGATTGTAGAGCCCCTTATATGTCATCAGGTTTCGAAACCCTTAATTTACATCCGCAACTTAAGCAAGCGATTGATGCTTTAGGGTTTAATGAAATGACCCCCATTCAACAGAAAGTATTGAAATATACGTTGGTAGGGCATGATGCAATTGGACGTGCACAAACAGGCACAGGAAAAACCGCAGCATTCTTAATTAGTGTTATTAATGATTTATTGAACAATCCGATACAAACACAGCGTTATCGTGGTGAACCCCGTGCTCTAATTATGGCACCAACGCGTGAGCTTGCGATTCAAATTGAAAACGATGCACGTGATCTGACTAAGTTTACCGACTTAAATGTTGTGACTTTGGTGGGTGGTGTAGACTTCGATAAGCAAAAAAAACAACTGGATGAAAATTTCGTAGATATTCTTGTCGCGACACCAGGTCGTTTGATTGATTTTACTGAACAAAAAGAAATTTGGTTGGATCAAATTGAATTTTTAGTCATTGATGAGGCAGATCGTTTACTGGATATGGGATTTATTCCTTCTGTTAAACGCATTGTGCGATTCTCTCCACGCAAAGAACAACGTCAAACTTTAATGTTCTCTGCTACGTTTAGTTATGATGTACTCAATCTTGCTCAACAATGGTTATTTGAACCTGTTACTGTCGAAATTGAGCCTGAGAAAAAAACCAATGCTGACGTAGAGCAACGTGTTTATGTGGTTGGAAAATCAGATAAATACAAATTGCTTCAAGAAATATTGCGTGATGAGCCAATTGAAAAAGTCATGATATTTGCAAACCGCCGTGATCAAGTCCGTAAGCTGTATGATCATCTTAAACATGATGGTTATAAGGTAGTAATGTTGTCTGGCGAAATTGCGCAAGATAAACGTTTAAAGATGTTGGATCAATTTAAAAATGGCAAACACAACATTATGATCGCAACAGATGTAGCTGGTCGAGGTATTCATGTGGATGGTGTGTCACACGTGATTAACTTTACTTTGCCTGAGCAGTCTGATGATTATGTACACCGTATAGGGCGTACAGGTCGAGCAGGAACAAGAGGTGTGAGTATAAGTTTCTTGTCAGAAGATGATGCTTTTTATTTACCTGAGATCGAAAAAGCGATCGGTCAAAAGATTCCATTGACACGTTTAGATGGTTATTGCTAATTGCTCAATAAAAAAGTCCCATCAAAGGGACTTTTTTATAGGAAATTTTAGCGAGTTGTATTACAGCTGAAGGTGATTGTTGTTTGGTAGTCAGTGTCTTTTTCGATTGTATTTTTAGTACCGATCACAGAGCCAAGAACTGATGAAGCTGCAGTAATGAGTTTACCAGTCTGTTCATCCACAACACCTTTTAGTGCGCCGTTATATTCAGTTTTTTCGTCAATTAAGACAGGCGCAGAATTCTTACCACAAGTTTTGTTCGCGGCAGAAATTGCATTATTTTTTGCAAGAACTTGGGTTTTGCCTAATCCTGACACTTCATATTGATTGTTTGGTTTTTGAATAGCAAGTGTTTCAGTAGGTGTCGATGCACAAGCACTCAGGAGAATTGTTGCAGTAGCTACAGAAGCCAATGTCATTAATTTTTTCATTTTATTTTTCCTCTAGCGTTGCAATATTAAGTTTGGAGCTCAGTCATGTATGCTAGGGCTTAAATTCCAAAGAATTAAGCATGTTTTGTATCGATTTTGAAGTGAAATGCCTGATTTATGTTTGATTGTAATTATGCTGGATGCCTCGTGTATAAGTATAACTGTAGAGTAGTTTTCAATGTTTATGCTAAGCTTAAGTACATAGTGTTAGTTTAAAGATTAGTCTTCAAATGTCAGATCAATTTTCTCAAGTAGTGCATGACAATATTCATCATCGTCAATCCGTTGGTCATTTGGTAGAACCTCATCCTAACGCAGAACAATTAGAATTAGCTTTTAAAGCCGCTTTAACCGCACCCGATCATCATCGTCTGAAACCGACGCAATTTATTGTTGTGAAAGGAGAGCAACGTGAAGCATTTGGTGTTTTACTCAGTGAAGCAGTAGCAGACCTTGGTGAAACTGATTCAATTCAAATTGAACGCGTACGTCATCATCCTATGCGTGCACCTATGCTGATTATCGCTGTAACACGATTTCATGATCATGCGAAAGTTCCATATTTTGAGCAAACTTTAAGTTCAGGCGCTGCAATACAAAATCTTTTGCTCAGTTTACAAGCTCAGGGTTTCAATACCATGTGGCGCAGTGGTGCTGTTGTGGAGTCAGATCTATTTAAAAGAAAGCTTGGGCTACAAACGCATGATTTAATTTCAGGTATCATTTATGTAGGGACTGCTTTTAAGGCGATTGCACCACGCGCTGAGATTGAAACAGATGCATTCGTCAGTTTTTGGCAGCCGTAATTGCAACATTGCAAATTTAACGATTAGAAAAAGAATGTTTAGGATTTAAAAGAATGTCGGAATTAAAGTTTTCAGATTTGGTCGAGCCAGTTGCAATTGATCATAAAACAGCATTGCGCGTTACGATTCTTGGTGGTGGTAGTTTTGGTACAGCCATGGCGAATACGGCAGTACGAAATGGTTGTGATACCATGATTTGGATCCGTGATGAGGAAATTGCGAAAGAAATAAATCGAACACATGTAAATTCAAGATATTTGCCAGATTATAACCTTGAGCCAGCATTAAAAGCAGAATCCAATCTTGAAAAAGCTGTTCGAGATCGAGACATTATTTTGGTTGCTATTCCGAGCCATTCATTCCGAGATGTACTCAAACAGATTAAGCCCTTTATCACCGCTCAGGCAGTTGTATCACTCACAAAAGGGATTGAAGCTAAAACCTTTAGTTTCATGAGTGATATTATTCGTGAAGAGCTTCCAGAAGTGCCTTATGGCGTCCTTTCGGGCCCAAATCTAGCGAAAGAAATTATGTCAGGAATGCCTGCTGGAACAGTGATTGCCAGCCATTCTGAATTGGTGAGATATGCAGTGCAACAAGCATTACACAGTGCACTATTTCGTGTATTTGGAAGCGATGATGTACATGGCGTGGAGCTTGGAGGTGCACTTAAAAATATCTATGCTGTCGCAATGGGGATGGCTGCAGCTTACAACGTTGGCGAAAATACCAAAAGCATGATTTTGACACGTGCGTTGGCGGAAATGAGTCGCTTCGCTGTACAGCTAGGTGCAAATCCACTGACATTCTTAGGTTTGTCTGGTGTTGGCGATTTATTCGCAACGTGTAATAGTCCCTTAAGTCGAAATTATCAAGTTGGATTTGCTTTAGGTTCAGGTAAAACCTTAGAGCAGGCAACGACGGAACTGGGTCAAACAGCTGAAGGGATTAATACCATTGTGCAAGTGAATGCAAGAGCCAAAGAGCTTGATGTCTATATGCCAATCACCACAGCACTCTATGAAGTGATTTATGAAGGTGCACCACCATTACATATTGCATTATCTTTGATGAAGAATGGTCATCGAAGTGATGTTGAATTCGTATTGCCGCATCATAAAGTTTAAGATTAATGAATGATTTATCATCATTGTCATAATGTTTAGATATGATGGATGACACATGGTTTAGGGAAAACAAATGCAACTCACTTTAGTTCGTCATGGTGAAGCCGCTCCACCAATTAATGGTAATGACTCGAAACGACCACTGACCGAGCGGGGTCATATTCAAGCTGAACAAACTGCACACTTTTTAAAAGACATGGTTGCACCTGATATATTTGTAGTGAGTACTTTGCTCAGGGCGCAGGAAACTTTAAAACATATACAGCTATTCTTTCCAAATGTTGAAGTTTTAGTATGTGATAAAATTAAACCTGACGATGATGCTAAAGTTGCAGTTGAGTGGTTATCTCAACTACCTTTTGAGAATATTGTGGTTGTATGTCATATGAATGTTGTGGCATATATTGAAGAAATTATTACGTCTGAATTTTTTAATCCTTTTGCACTTGCTGAAGCGCGGATTTATGATCAGACAGTCATTGCTGCGGGACTTTCCACAAAATTAAAACATTTTGTACCGTCAGCTTAATAACCATAAGTGTTTAATGAATAAAACGGCAGAATAAAATTAATGTTGTATTTATGGATGCCAGTGTCGAATGGGGTTTGGCTCTGGTCAAATGGTGAAAATTGGAATTCATCAACAACGCTAGAAGAGTTAATTCAAGATACTCAACCGTATCATGGACAAGAAGCTGTTGTATTCTTTTCAAGCCATGATGTGCAAATTATTGAACAGAATATGCCCAAAGCGCAATTCAAGCAAATTGGAAGCGAAGGCGCTAAATATTTACTTGAAGAATATACCATTCACTCCATTGATCAGATGAAAGTGCTTACTCAATTTGAGGCACCAGATCAATTGTCAGTAATGGGGATCAGTCAATACCAAGTCCAGACAATGCAACATGCTTTGAACTTGATTCCGGTGAAAGTGGTTGCGCTATTACCAGATTTTTTGGTCTTACCAGTGCCAGAACAGGGGCAAACTATTTTAGCCAATATTTATGGGCATTTATTGGCGAGAACAGGATCAAATCAAGGTTTTGCGATTGATGATTTAGCATTGTTTTTGGATCTATTGCCAAAGCCTATACATATTTTGCATGATCGGTTAAATGATGATCAGATGATGAGTTTGATTCATGCAACGGAACAAAATGAGCGGGAAAGCTTTAATTATGTATTTAAAGCTGAAAAAAAATTAAAGAATCATCCATTCAATGTTTTGCCTAAAGCAAAAAACACAGAGGGTGGAATCTCAGGCTATTGGAAAGCATGTGCAGCACTGCTTGTGGGCTTGCTTGTAGTGCAATTCAGTTATGATTTAGTGCGTTGGGTAAAGTTAAAAAAAGTATCTGATCAAACGGCTTTGGTTGCGGTAGAGCAATATCAATCTTGGTTTGGACCCAATAGTCGTCTCAATGAGCAAAATTTGCGAAGCCAATTTGAAAGTAATTTGCGGATGAGTAAACCTGCAAATACTGAGGTCTTACAGTTAATCAGCCGTGTAGGTCCGATTTTAATGCAACATCAAATTATCGCAAATCGTGTTTCTTATGAAGCATCTGGTTTAAGTATGGATTTGGTGGCGGACTCATCCGAAAAATTACAAAATCTAATTCAGCAAATGAATCAGCAAGGCTTCAAAGCTGAACTTGGGAATGTGCAAACTCAGGATAAAATGGTCGTTGGTTTGGTGAAAGTACAATAATGAAAACTTTAGAAAAATTTCAAAATCAATTTGATCAATTATTTGAAAAGATTGATGACTATTTATCGTCATTGAGTGTACGTGAGCGTGTACTTGTCATCGCTGCAACGATTATCGTTGTCGTCGCATTGATTGGTTCTGCTTTGTGGAAAATGCATGAAGCAGCAGATAATCAGCAAAAAAGATTGAATGAACTGAAAGACACATTGGTGTGGATGCAATCCAATGTGGTGACAATGAAATCTTCAACAGATTTAAGCCTAACACCTTCGGATAAAATTCAGCGTGTGGCACAACAAGCAGGATTATCTGTGGTCACACAACCAAGCGATAATAAATTGATGATCAGTGCTGAGCATGAAAACTACGCGATCCTCGCAAATTTTCTTACCCAATTGGTTCAAATGGGTTTAAGTGTTGAAAAATTGGAACTTATTAAGTCTGGAGCTGCGATTAAATTAACAGCATCAGTACAGTAAGTGGTGAAAATAAACCTATGACAGGCATAGCGTTTTGGGCATACTCAGCCTATAATGTGGCAACTTAAAAAACCGCAGTTTTTGAGATATGTTATATTCGCTTGCTCGTCCATTTCTATTTTCATTGGCGCCTGAGCGTGCACATGATTTGACATTATCAATGCTTAAATCGACATATAAGTTTGGCATAATGCGTCAAAAAATAGACCCAAAGCCAGTGACTTGTATGGGTATTCAATTTCCAAACCCAGTTGGTTTGGCTGCAGGTTTAGATAAAAATGGTGCATATATTGATGCACTTGCGAGTTTAGGTTTTGGTTTTATCGAAATTGGAACCATTACCCCTCGACCTCAGTCTGGTAATCCTCAACCGCGTTTATTCCGCCTTCCAGAGGCTCAAGCGATTATTAATCGTATGGGTTTTAATAATGATGGTGTAGATCAGCTGATTGAGAATGTTAAAGCAGCAAATTATAAAGGTGTATTAGGCATCAATATCGGTAAGAACGCCGATACAGCAGTTGAAGATGCTGTAACTGATTATCTAATTTGTTTAGAAAAAGTTTATAATTATGCATCTTATATTACTGTTAATATTTCATCTCCGAATACCAAGAACTTACGTAGTTTACAAAGTGGACATGCATTAACAGAACTTCTTGAAACTTTAAAAAATCGTCAACTTGAACTTGCTGAACAATATCAACACTATGTTCCACTGGTATTAAAGGTTGCCCCAGATTTAACTGAGTCAGATATTGAATTTATTGCATCTCAATTAATTCAATTTAAAATTGATGGTCTGATTGTGACCAATACGACTTTGTCACGTGAGGGTGTAGAAAATTTAGTGCATGGTGATGAAGCAGGTGGTTTATCTGGTGCGCCTGTATTTGAAAAAAGTACACAATGTCTATCTGCATTTTCAAAATTACTTCAAGGTCAAATCCCATTGATTGGTGTTGGTGGTATTCTTAGTGGTGATCAAGCTGCGACTAAACAGCAATCGGGTGCGCAATTGGTTCAAATTTATAGTGGTCTAATTTATACAGGGCCAAAACTGATTAAAGATTGCGTACAAGCTATGACCTAATCTATGAATACCATCGATATCTTTATACTGATTATTCTGCTCATTGGAGGGCTTAACGGTTTGCGTCAAGGATTCGTTAAAGCCTTTGCGAACTTGGTAGGATGGATTTTTGCACTCATTATGGGTGCAAAATTTGCGGGTAAAATTGCGCCTTCAATGTCCGCACTCAGTCAAGATCCTGTGGTTCAAAAAATAGCGGCATTTGCTTTTATTGTTCTGATTATTGTTGTTTTGACTTGGATCGTCACTGCAATATTAAATCGGTTGCTGAAAAGCTTAAAGCTTGGTCCATTAAATCGATTGGCAGGTGGTGCATTTGGCACCTTGAAAGGTCTCTTAATCGTCCTCATTACTATGCAAGGGATTGGTTCATTTGTAGAGAGCTCTCCACATTGGAAACAATCTAAGTTTATTCAAACTTTATTGCCTTACGCGCCTTTAGCGACTGAGTACACCAAAGAGACAGCGTCAAAAGCTTTAAGTCATATGAAATCAGAAGAGTCGAATCAATCATCAGATTCTTCTCGTCAATCATCTTCTGAACAAGATGATTCGTCATCTCATTCAACGAATAATCCTTTTTATTAATCCTAGCTTGTCTGCGAGGTTGCTATGTGTGGAGTTGTTGGTATAGCTGGTAAATCACCTGTTAACCAAATGTTGTTTGATGCATTAACGATGTTACAACATCGTGGACAAGATGCTGCAGGGATTGTGACATGCCATAATGGTCGTCTCTTTTTGAGAAAAGACAATGGCATGGTGCGTGATGTATTTCATACACGTCATATGCGTGCATTGTTAGGTAATTACGGAATTGGTCATGTCCGATATCCAACAGCTGGCTCATCGAGTAGCGCTGAAGCACAACCATTTTACGTAAACTCTCCTTATGGTATTACTTTAGCGCACAATGGTAATTTAACCAATGCTGACGAGATTCATGATGATCTGTTTAAAACAGATTTACGCCACATGAATACTGATTCAGATTCAGAAGTGTTATTAAACGTTTTTGCACATGAATTACAAAAACGCGGCAAACTTACACCGACTGCGGATGATATTTTCCATGTAGTCACTCGTGTGCATGAGCGTTGTAAAGGTGGTTATGCTGTTGTTGCGATGATCACAGGTCATGGTTTAGTTGGCTTCCGTGATCCAAATGGTATTCGACCTTTAATTTTGGGATCGCGTGATACCGATGATGGTGTTGAATATATTCTTGCTTCCGAATCAGTTGCTTTAACAGCGCTTGGTTTTAAAGTTGAACGTGATGTGATGCCAGGTGAAGCAATTTTTATTGATGATGCGGGTAATCTATTCACGAAGCAATGTGCGGCTAACCCACATCATAGCCCATGTATTTTTGAGTATGTTTATTTTGCTCGTCCAGATGCCATCATTGATGGAATTTCGGTATACAAAGCACGTTTGAAAATGGGTGAGAAGTTGGCGCAGAAAATCCTGCGTGAATGGAGTGAGGACCATGACATTGATGTTGTCATTCCTATTCCAGATACTTCGCGTACATCCGCTTTAGAACTTGCCAATACACTCGGTGTGAAATTCCGTGAAGGTTTCATGAAAAACCGTTATATCGGTCGTACCTTCATTATGCCGGGTCAGCAGTTGCGTAAAAAGTCTGTACGTCAAAAGCTCAATCCAGTTGAATTAGAGTTTAAAGATAAGAACGTATTGCTTGTAGATGACTCAATTGTGCGTGGCACAACGTGTAATGAGATTATTCAAATGGCGCGTGACGCCGGTGCTAAAAAAGTTTTCTTTGCATCGGCTGCACCAATGGTGAAATACCCGAATGTCTACGGTATTGATATGCCAGTTAAAAACGAATTAATTGCTTCAAATCGTGATGTTGAAGAAATTCGTGAAATGATTGGTGCTGATCGTTTGATTTTCCAAGATTTGGAAGATTTAAAGCAAGCTGTTCGTACGAAAAAAGTACCTGAGTTAACTGACTTTGACTGCTCAGTATTTGACGGTATTTACGTTGCGGGTAACATTGATGAGTCATATCTCGATGGTTTAGAGCGCAAGCGTAATGATTCTGCCAAGAAAACCAAAGATGGTTATATCGATCTAAATATTGATGCAGCCTCAGTTGATCTGAGTGGTATTAAAGAAAATTAATTTATAGTTTTCTATTTGAAAAAGCGGGTATTTCCCGCTTTTTTAATTTATGATCACAACACAATGTAATGAGGAAATTTTACATTGAAAGATGTGAGTGGTTACTTTATTAAAAACAAAAATATGCTGTGGTCATTAAGCGTATGTTTAATTGTTATTGTGCTCGCAATTATCATTTTAAACACGACGCTCGGATTGTTGGTTCATTATATTGATCCTTCTGAGTCCATTTGGTGGCATTTTCTCAGTCCATATATGATGGTGCTATTGATTAGCATTATCGGTGGTTCTGTCGTTTATGAGTTTTATGTCTTCCGCTCTGGTGGTCATACGCTCGCAAAACAATTGAAAGCACGACAACTCACTTTTATTGAAAGTACTCCAGAAGAAAGTACAGCGCTTAGGCTTGCTGAAAAATTAGCACATCGTTTCTCAATTGATACACCTACACTCTATGTCTTACCCGATGAAATAGGGGTTAATGCACTGACTGCGGGTTTTCATCCCAAAGATACTGTGATTATTCTGACTTGGGGGGCGCTACAAAATCTCGATGAGTTAGAGCTTTATGGATTGTTGGGTCATGAATTCCATAAAATTTTATCGGGTGAAACTCGAGAAAATACTCGTCTTAAAATTTTATACAGTGGGTTAATTACCTTTAGTCAATGGGGCAGTAAAATCGCGAAGCAGGGATTTCGACGTAATCGGGATCAATTGAGAGATAGTTTGGAAACAACTTTTGTGGCGATCGGTGGAGTCATATGGTTAATTGGTAGTTTAGGCGTCTTTATTACGCGTCTGATGAAATATATTACTTTGGGTAGTCGAACATTGTATAACGATGCAATGACAAGACAATTATTGAGTAGTAATGCAAATATTCAAACCTTATTAAGAATCTATGTTCATCACGCAGGATCACAGATTCATAGTGAATATTCTGAAGCTATTTCTCATATGTGCTTTGCTAACTCACTTAGTCCTCAAAGTTGGTTGAATATCCAACCTTGTATTCAAGATCGTATATATGAATTAAATCCGAATTTACTTGAAGATATTCAATTAGAAAATTTACAAAAATTACGAAATCAACCACTATTTAGTTTAATGCGTTCTTTAGAGGAGTCTATTGCTGAAGAATATAATCCATGGATGTCACCACAGCCACTTCCATTATTAAGATTATCACCGATCAGCTTTGCAATTAAGGATGCCATCAAACCCTTAAATAGTGAAGTTAGACAGCAGATGAAACGTCCAGAACTCATTCAAAGGGCTTTGCAAACTTCGACTGGTGCGCGTGAAGTGATGGTTGCGATTTTAATGATTCGGCAGTACCGTGAATTTATTCCTTCTGATGCGCCTGTGAGTCGTGCAATTGTCGACTCACTGTTAAATATAGATGGTCGAGTGCATATTCAAATTTTTCATGAGGCATGTAAGCAGTTGGGAAATATGCCTGCTACAAGTGCGCGTCAGTTTATTACTAAATTGGCTAAAATTATTCAAGAAGATGGTGAAATTGGGCTTTTGGATGCTTTACTGATTGAAAAGGTGAAGTCTCAACTGGATTTATTGCCAATACATCGTCCAACCTCAATTGAGGATGCTAAGCCGCAAATTGTTAGGCTAATAGATGCGTTATTACATGTTCAGCAGTTAAATACTGCTAATCAGCTTGAAGTTAGAACCCAAATCTTAGAACGAATTTTAACTCGTGATGAAATTGAGTTTTATGAAGAAATTTCAGATGAACCTATCGACTTAGGTGAAATTCTCAATGATGTTGCTGGATTATTGTTGAGAGATCGATTGAGTATTTTGGGCGTTGCTGAATTATGTTTATGGAATGATCGAATCATTACACAAGATGAGTTGGATGTACTTGAATTATTATATTGGCGACTTGGATTTGAAAGTGATGAAATTGTGGATCAAATGCATAAGAAAAATAGCGTCATTATTGTTTAGCTATCAATGCATTCTGAATTTAAAAGCTGCAAGGATATTAATGCGTCAGAAATGAAATTAAGTTATGATTGTTTGCGGATTAAAAGTTCAGTAAAAGATTAAAAAAGTGGGTAGAATACCCAGCCCTCATGCCAGTCCATCTGTAATGAATGTGAATATGTTAGAGCATCAAAGAAGCCTCTTAGCTGTGATGGGAATCGATATATGGATTCCACAAAATACGGCACAAACACGTCATTACAAACCTTCCTTATATCGCGATCAAGTTGAAGAAAATCATCCAACAGATGTATCTTTTCCTGAATTTGCGCAAGCTCAATTAGAACAGTTCATCACAAAACCAGCTTCACAAGCTGAACAGCTAAATAAAGATGATTCTTCGCTTCAGTTAAAAAGTAATCCAGACGGTGTGCAGCTTCCTCGAGAGTTTGTGGAAAATGACAAACAGTCTCAAGATGAAGTTGTTGAGCGTCAACCGCTTGTAATCGATGCTTTTGAAATTCAAGCGATGATCACTAAAACACATACTATTCTGCTAGATGCTACAGCGCTCACCACAGAACAAGAAAACTTATGGGTGAATATCCAGCGTAGTGTGAGTTCACAGTTTTACGATTTAAAATGGCCATTTAATTTCGCACAATTCCAAGATGGAAGAGGTGCTCAAGTATTTATACAGGGTTTTATCGATGCATTATCTGTTGATAAAAAAATATTGAGCTTAGGGTATTTGCCGCATATATCGACGACGCAGCATATGCAGATTGCAAGCTTACAAGACATGATTGAGCAGCCATTGTTAAAGCGTCGCTTGTGGAACTTAATTAAAAATTAAATCGATACTGGATCTAAAGAGGGAGTTTTATGAAAAAAAAGGTTGTGGTATTTAGTCAGATAGATCCGAAAATATTAAATCAATTAGAATCGAAATATCAGGTCGTTCAAATTAATCCAAAACAGGGTGACATTAATGAGCAACTTTTAAGAGAAGTTGCGGATGCAGATGGGATGATAGGCGCTGGGCGTCGTTTAAATCAAGACAACTTACAGACCGCAAAAAAACTTAAAATTATTTCTTCGGTCAGTGTGGGCTATGATAATTACGACGTTGAATATTTAAAACAACAGGGTATTTGGTTGACCAATACGCCTCATGTGTTGACAGAGACGACCGCTGATTTGGCTTTTACCTTATTGATGACAGCGGCTCGTAAAGTGACACATTTAGATTCTTGGACAAAGCAGGGGAATTGGACACGTACCGCCGGTGTAGCACAATTTGGTCAAGATATTTATGGGAAAACGCTCGGTATCATTGGCTTAGGTCATATCGGTGCTGCGATAGCTAGACGTGGTTTTTACGGTTTTAATATGAATATTCAATACCATAATCGAAAACCATGTATAGAGCGAGCTGAGCCTTTAAAGGCGAAATATTGTGATCTTGATACTTTACTTTCAACGTCTGATTTTATCGTCATTGCAGTCGATTTAAATGAGCAATCGAAAGCGCTGATCGGTCAAGCTCAATTTGAGAAAATGCAAAAACATGCTGTGTTTGTGAATATTGCCAGAGGATCAGTTGTGGATGAGTCGGCCTTGATTGAGGCGCTTGAAAATCACAAAATTTTTGCTGCTGGTTTAGATGTTTATCAGAAAGAGCCGCTCCAAGAATCACCATTGTTTCAATTGGAAAATGTAGTGACATTGCCGCACGTAGGTTCGGCGACAGCAGAAACCAGAATGAAAATGGCAAATCTTGCTTATGATAATCTGGTAAAAGCCTTAGATGGGGATGAGCCTCAATATATTGTGAATAAGTAAAGTCTGTTGAGCATGATAATAAACGTAACAGTTCATCATTAATCTTCACATTATTCAATGTTATAGTCGATGAAGTACACGTTTAGGAATACAGGTTTGAAGAAGATCATTTTGGCTTTATTGATAGCGAGTTCGAGTTTTTCAGCGGCGGCTGATGAACTCTACAATGCCAATAAAATTCAATTTGAAGTGCCTGATATTAATAGTGGTGTTGGATTTATCGATCAACAAAAAGAAAAAATGATCGGTGAAAAAGTCTATCGTCAAGTACAGCAACAACTTCCAGTGTTAAACAATGTTTGGTTGGAAGATCAATTTATGGCTGTATTCCGAAAAATTATTGCGCAAACACAGTTGGGTCAACCAATTGCTTTGGTGATTGTAAACGATCCGCAAATTAATGCCTTTGCTGTACCTGGCGGTTTATTTGCATTGAATAGCGGATTAATTACGTCGGCAAAGAACATGGATGAAGTTGCGGGTGTGGTTGCTCATGAGGTGGCACACGTCTCGCAAAGACACTATAGCCGTTCTCAAGAGGCTTTTAAAGGGCAGGGATTGCTTGCACTCGCTGGTATCATAGTGGGTGCTGCAATTGCATCACAAGCTGATGGTAATGCAGGTGCTGCCCTGATGATGGGAACTCAAGCTGCATTGGTGGATCGACAGTTAAGTTATAGTCGTAATCAAGAGCGTGAAGCAGACCGTATTGGAATGCAATTGATGTATCGTGCTGGATATAACCCGTACAGTATGTCTGAGTTTTTTGAAACCATGAATCGTGCGACTCCAAAAATTAGCTATCTTCCTGATTTTTGGTTAACACATCCTTTGACTACTCAGCGTATGAGCGAGGCTCGATTACGTGCAGATCAACTTCCTAAAGTTCCATATAGCAACACACTCTCTGAGTTTGATCAGATCAAGTGGTATACCGCAGTTGTGACCAATCAAACCAACGAGGAACAGTTAAAGGGAGTGGTGAGAGCAAATGCATTGGCTGGAAGAATTGCACTGTCTGCTTTTTATTTAAAGCGTGGTGATTTTGATCTAGCACAAAAAGAAATTGAGCTTGCTAAGAAAGTCCTGCCAAATCATCAGCTTATCGCGCTTATTCAAGCAGATATCTACTTGGCGACCAATCAATTTGATTCTGCGCAGGAAACGATATTGGTGCGTCAACGAATAACGCCTGAAAATCGCGCGCTAAGCTATAAATTAGCTGAAATTTATATTCGACAGGGAAATTTTGTTGCTGCTGAAAGGTTGGCGAATAAATTTATCCAAATCAATAATCGTGATGCGCAAGCATGGTTCATCCGACAACAAGCGGCAAATTTAGATATTAAAAATCCTTTACGTACTGTAAATGTTTTGCGATATCGGGCTGAAGTTGAATATTGGAAGGGGGCGGAAGAGAATGCGATACGCTCACTCATTCATGCTCAGCGTTTAGCTAAGGAAAATAACTCTATGAGTGCAATCATCAATCAAAGACTGCGGATGATGCAGGATGAACGTCAACAAAAATTATAAGAGGTTTAAATGATAAAAGGTCAATGCTTATGTGGGAAGATACAATATATTTATCATGGCGTTCTTGAGAAAAGTATTTTGTGCTATTGCAAGCACTGTCAGTTGGCTCAAGGCGGTTTTGCTGCATGGAATAGCCCGATCCCGCTTGAAAACTTCGAGTTAATTTCTGGTGAAGATGTGCTTAAGTCTTATTTTCATACCGAGTTAAAGGCAAGAGTATTTTGTGGTGAATGTGGAAATCCTTTATATTCACATCGGCTTGATTTACCAGGCGTTATACGTTTAAGGCTCGGTTCTGTGGTTGAAGGGAAAATACCGCCACCTTATGAAGAGTTTTTCCAGGAATACAAACCTAACTTTATTGAAACTATTCATTCTTAATGGTTAGATTGTTTTAGAATGATGAATGAATAAATATTTTAAATTATGTGATTGAATCTAATAATGAAATTGCCACTATTTTTTATGATGTTGTTTGGGGTAGGTGTGTTCACTCATGCGGAAATACTTCCTGTTAAATTTACGCAAGAAATTGAAGTTGTATCACAAAAATATAATGCCGATATGAGGCATTTTCTAAAAATGCTAGCACCAAATACAACACATTTTAGCGTTGATCAGACTCAAAGATATTGTGTCATTGTTGGAACTTATGTCGATGGCTTCTATCAGTTGGTGGATAAATATCGAAAGGATTTACCACTTTCCTACTCTAGAATGAGTAAACAGGATGTTGTTGAGAAAGTGAAGCGATCTAAAGAAATGCAGATTTTACAAAGATATAATATTCAATGTGAGTTTAAATAATCAGAAAAAAATAAAAGTATTGTTGTAATAAAATCGGGAATACGTGATTTAGACTGGACTATTTAATGCCATTATTAAATAGACCAAATCAAACATAATACGAAAACTTAAGAAAGTTGAGCTTTAATTTTACTCGAAACTTGTGCAGGATCGGCACGTCCGGCTATGATCGGACGTAGAGAATTCATCACCTTACCCATATCTTTCATGCTAGTAGCTTGTTGCGCAGCAATCGTTTGCGCAATAATTGAATCAAGTTCTTCCTCAGTCATAGCTGCTGGTAGAAATTGAGATAAAACCTCAACCTCGGCTTGTTCCTTACTAGCTAAGTCTTGTCGATTAGCGCTTTCAAAAGCTTTAATCGATTCTTTACGTTGCTTGATTTGTTTTTCAATGACCGCGAGAACTCGATTATCATCTAGCTCTACGCGTTCATCGACTTCGATTTGCTTAATTGCTGCTTGGAGACTACGAATCACCGTTAACTTATCCATTTCTTTAGCACGCATTGTTGCTTTCAAAACGTCAGTAATTTGGTTTTTTAAAGTAGTCATTTATATATCCGAGCAGTCAATCACAAATTAATCTTAGTAAAGGCGAGTAGTACGTACTGATTCACGCGCCAATTTCTTTTGGTAGCGTTTAACAGCAGCAGCTTTTTTGCGCTTACGTTCTTGAGTTGGTTTCTCGTAGAATTCACGTTTACGAACGTCAGCTAAAACACCCGCTTTTTCGCATGAACGTTTGAAACGACGGATAGCTACGTCTACTGGTTCGCCTTCTTTCAATTTAACTTGTGGCATGAAGAATCCTCTAGTTTATGGATAAGACTAAGCGCCGAATTGCGCTGAGTCACAAGTGAAGGTCAGTATTTTACTCATTTACATCTCATATCACAAGTCTATAATAGCTTTAGCAATATTTTGAAATGGGTTAAAGGCAATTTAATGATCGTTTTAGGCTTAGAAACGTCGTGTGATGAAACTGGTCTCGCACTCTATGACAGCGAAGTCGGCTTAAGAGGACAGGTGTTATATAGTCAGATTAAATTGCATGCTGAATATGGTGGAGTGGTACCCGAATTGGCATCACGCGATCATGTTCGTAAATTAATTCCTTTAATCAATCAATTGCTTGAAGAAAGTCAAATCAAAAAATCTGAGATTGATGCGGTGGCTTATACACGTGGTCCAGGCCTAATGGGTGCACTCATGACTGGAGCATTATTTGGTCGTACGCTTGCATTTGCGTTAAATAAACCAGCGATTGGTGTGCATCATATGGAAGGGCATATGTTGGCGCCTCTTTTATCAGCCACTCCACCGGAATTTCCGTTTGTCGCCTTGTTAGTCTCGGGTGGGCATACACAATTAATGGCGGCATATGATATTGGACATTATGAAATCTTAGGTGAATCGATCGATGATGCAGCGGGTGAAGCATTCGATAAAGTTGCTAAGATGATGGGGCTGCCTTATCCAGGTGGTCCAAATATCTCTAAACTTGCTGAGCAAGGTGATGCCACTGCTTTTGAATTTCCACGCCCTATGTTGCATCAAGGTTTGGAATTTTCATTTAGTGGCTTAAAAACAGCGGTTTCTGTCCAAATGAAAAAATTAGGTGATGAAAACCGAGACGCTGATATTGCTGCGAGTTTTCAAGAGGCTATTGTTGATACATTGGTCAAAAAATCAGTTAAAGCATTAAAGCAAAGTGGTCTTAAGCGTTTGGTTATTGCTGGTGGTGTGAGTGCCAATAAGCGTCTTCGTGAACGTCTTGAAGCAGATATAGCTAAAATAAAAGCTCAAGTATATTATGCTGAACCGGCTTTATGTACGGATAATGGCGCCATGATTGCTTTTGCTGGATATCAACGCTTAAAAGCAGGACAGCATGATGGCTTAGCCGTGACAACGACGCCACGTTGGCCGATGACGGAACTCAAAAAACCTACTGAAGCATAGATGTTTGGTCACGAGAAAAAAGAGGCTTATAGCCTCTTTTTTTATATTTACATTATTGAAAGAATTTGCATGTCTTCTGGTGAGAGTTGAAGATTCACTGCATTTGAAAATTGGGTAATTTGTTCAAGGTTTGTTGCACTGGCGATTGGTGCTGAAATATGCTTTTGCGCAAGTAACCAAGCCAAAGCTACCTCAGCAGGTGCCGCATTGTGGCGCGATGCCACTTCTCTGAGCTTATCTAAAAGGTTTAAGCCTCGCTCATCAAAATATTTTACAAGCGTATCTGCACGTTGACGCCCTTGAATATTGTCTAATGACGAATATTTCCCAGATAGAAATCCACTAGCCAGACTATAAAAACTTACGACACCAATTTGATGGCGTTCACAAATGGGTTGCAGTGTTTGTTCGAATACATCGCGATCGTAAAGATTATATTCAGGTTGAAGAACCTGATAATGTTGCACACCAATCTTTTGTGCAGCTTGAATAGAAGCGTCTAATTGATCAGCTGAAAAATTAGAAGTGCCATAGGCACGAATTTTTCCTTGATCTTTGAGCTTTGAAAATGCTGATAATGTTTCCTCATGAGGTGTGTTTTCATCAGGCCAGTGTGCAAAATAAAGATCAAGATAATCTGTTTTCAAACGGCTTAGAGAGTCTTCAACTGCTTGCATAATCCATCGTTCAGATAAACCTTGATGCCCGGGAATCCCCATATCTAAACCGACTTTAGTAAATAGCACGATGTCTTCACGTTTACTTGGATTTTGTTTTAACCAATTACCAATGATTGTTTCTGACTCGCCACCATGATTGCCTGGTGCCCAAATGGAATAGAAGTCTGCTGTATCAATGGTGTTAAATCCACGCTCATACAGTGCATCTAAAATTTTGAAACTTTGTTTTTCATCAACCGTCCAACCGAATACATTTCCTCCGAATACGATGGGTGCGATGAATAAATCAGTTTGTCCAAGTTTTCTTTTTTGCATGAAACATCCTAGGTAGAATAATACGACTTATTCTAGCTATATAGGATTCGTCTATTTCTCGCTATCCAAATAATGTATAAACATTATCCAATGATTTTGACAAAAAAAGAGGCAAAAAGCCTCTTTTTTAATTCTCTATGTATTCAAGCAGAATCAGAAACGATAACCTGCGCTGATGTTGAACCCATCAAATTTAGCCCCATCAACTTTAGTACCTTCATAACCGATATTGACCGCATATTGCGGAGCAGGATTAATATTAATACCAACACCATATGCAAACGCTGTTTCACTTAGATCCATGTTTTCGTATATGTTCAAGGCGCGATATGAACTTTCAACTTTTGAATGCGCGATCCCGACAACACCATAAACACTGAAATTCTCATTAAGACGATATGCAGGGCCTGCTAGCAAAGAAAAATGCTTTACATCTGTATCTTGGCGTTCACCTGGTTCAATCCAAGTTTCATCACCAGTTTGATACGACATTGTTGCCATAACGCTTAAAGGAGTCTCGAGTTCATAGCGATATTGAGCGTGAACACCGCGAATATCAAACGCATTTTCAATTTCAGACTGAGCATAACCCAATGAAACGGTGTGTTGTTGGGCAAAAGTTGTCGTTGTTAAAGTGGTCATCGAGAGGATTAAACCCAATTTTAAAAATTTAGTTATCATGGCGCATGCTCATTATTTGTGATTTGTTTATCTTTAAATGAAAAAAATGGTGATCATTTTTTGGTAAATGCTATTGTACTTTCTATTTTTCTATTGTAAATAAAAATTAAAGAAATAGTTTTGTTTGTATTATAAATGGTGTGAGAATGTATTTATTGACTCGCAATTGAGTTTTTAAATCGTTCTTTTAATGCAATATAGTGGGAATGCTGTTTAGCTTCATCCCATTTCACTTTAAAAATTCGTGCTGCTGCAGCCTTAATAGCGTCTTCTTGTTGGCGTGGTAGTTCTTCACGCCCGTGAGCACCACTTAAACCTTTTTTGTCATTAGGTACAGGACCTTTATATTTTTTTCCACCTTTATGGTTGGCATAACGTCTCGCTCGGGTATAACCCATTTGTAAAAATTTACGAGCCATATCTGCACCGACAAAATCATCGACTGCTAAATATTCAAGAAAGAGTTGATAAATCTTATTAGAACTCTCTCTAGCTTTATCTTCATCTGCAAATTTCCAAAAAGGTAGAATTTCAGATTTGTAGGGTTCGACGAGTAATACACCCTGTTCACCACGACCAATTCGATAGAGTTCCGGTCTCTCTCTGAAATTAATTTTTTTAAAGTCCAAAGAGTAATCAAAACTTTGAGAGTTAACACGAGAGCTTCTACGTGGGATGTTATCGAGGTCTTTATGATTGTAAGCCATCACATTCTCTTTTGTAGTTTTAAAAATATATTAGGTGATCTCAAATGAAAAACGATTATAGAATTGTGAGTGATATTTTAAAAATGTGATTAGTTGTTTTAAAGAGATGTGCTAAACACGTGAAAGATTGAAATTGAACTGTATTAGAAATCAAAACAACGAATTAGACTATGGACGATAGCGGGGCGAAATTAAGTTTTAGACTTAAAATCTAGCAGACACAAATGATTAGACATGACGATGCTCTATAAGAAACATTTTGTCATATAAGTTTTATATCTATGAATTAATCTAAGCGATACGTATAAAAATAATTTTGGAAGTCTGATTGGATCTTATCATCATCATTTTTGGCTATCTATATGGTCGTAAATTTCATCCCAACAAGTACATTGAACAAGTATTTTTTTTAGCCCTGATTTTATTTATATTTTTTTGCACTGTTTACGCAGCGCCAAACCTACTCGCATTAGAAAATCCTAGAGCTGTTTTGAGCAAGCTAGTTATTCTCGCACTCGGGGTATGCACATTTACTTACTGGTTTAGTTCACTATTTTATAAGAAGAAACAGCAGGAAAACAGCAAACGTAAAACAATCCAAATTAAGGATATCATTAAAATATTGACAGTATATCTTTTGCTTATTTTGGTGTTTGTGGGAGGAATCTTCACTTATCGAATGGATTTAATAGATGAGCAAATAGCTTTAAGTATTCAAAACGTTCTGATCTACATTATTCTATTTTTGATCGGAGTCTTTATATCAGCATTTAAAATCAAAACATTGCAATGGCATGATTTTAAACTCCCAATCATAATGGTATTGGCAAATACAATATTTGCCTGCTTTATGCTGATAATTTGGAAGGAAAGTGCTGTATTGCTTTCTGGATTCGGTTGGGCAAGTCTGTCTGCTGCGATGATTTCACAAAAACTAAATCCCTTATTGGCAGTTCAAGCTTTAATTGTGGATATGATTCGAGGGATGTTTTCCATCATTTTTCTACAGCTTTTTGGAAGACATCAACCACAAGCAGCAATTAGCACCACAGGTGTACTGTCCTGTGATGCATTCTTACCGATGATTAAGCAACATTGTGGTGAGCAATATGTGCTAGATGCGTTTAAAGCGGGACTATTGTTGTCGCTGTTTTGTCCATTGAATATATTTATTGCGATTCATTTTACCCAAAGTGTGACAAGTTAAACGGTAAAACACCTCAAAGACAGTAATTTTAGCAATCACTAACATACCATCACCATTGATATATCCGGCATTGTGATTCAAAAAAAATGCAGCATCCTCATTCATATTATCGTGTTCGTGCTTACAACCGCGTGTTCCTCCAAGACCATCGTTATAAATAAAAACATGGCCAGATTTTGAAAGTTGATAATTAAATTGCTGAGAGAATAGGGTGCAAAGGTCTTGCATGTCTGTATTGTTATCGAGGTTTAGGCGAGTAGGCCATGTATTTTTTTTGAAAGCATATCGTGTAATTGCACGATAACTTGAGGGATGTAAACACACAGCAAAAAAATATGATGGTGCTGGGTGGCGGATCATTTGAGAAATGATGAAGTAAATATATTGGAATTTTAATAGATTTGATTTTCGATAGGCGCTAAGAAGACCTGCTTGACCACGAAAAACATTCATTGTCTTGTCATTCTTTTTGACTTCATAACGTTGCATACATAAAAATCCAACAGGTTTTTCTTCATCAAAATAGATCAAAACCCGTTTGCTTGCAGCATCATCGGGGGCATAGGCTTGCGCAATGTCATTCAAATCACAACCCTCAGGTGTCATGAAGATCGCTTGATGAAGCGTTTTTAATATATTTTGAACATCTGGGGATTGTGTATGTTGGTTACTATATTTTTTAATTTGGAGCATGGATGCAGCCTTTTTCTATAATTATTTGCGTCCCTCATACTATTTTTGAATTGTTAAGTTTGGGTTACATTAATTTTTTCGAAAAACAAAAAATGGTTGTTATGTTATATTGTTTTAAATTTAAATTATTTTTTTAATTCTTATTTAGTTAATAAATTTTATTTAAATTAATAGCTTAAAGTAGTATTTGAGATTTTTTTTTATTTAAAATTTTTTGATATCGATAGAGAGCAATGAGTTAAATTGTTAATTTTATCTTTATAATTATTCATGAATAATTTATTAACTTTTATCGTAATAAAAGCTAATTACTTAGCTTAAAGAGTGAAAGTCGAGAAACTAAGACGTCATTCCATCTTAGTTTCTTATTGCAGAAGCAGATGTAAATGCTTAATCACGCTTTAATTGAGTAGAGCCGATCCAATGTTTTGAAAATTGGAATGCAGAACGACCTGAGCGTTGACCTCTGGCTTGGCACCAACGTAGCGCTTCAGCACGTACTTCAGGTGTCATTTCAATATCAGATTTTTTTAAGTAGTGCTCTACAATCTCTAAATAAAGATTTTGATCCATTGGGTAGAATGAAAGCCAAAGACCAAAACGATCAGACAATGAGATTTTTTCTTCGATCGCTTCTTGCGGATGTAATTCAGTATATTGAGGCACGTCCACTTTAGTGATCGGGGTGTTTTCATGCATAAATTCTGGGAGTAGGTGGCGGCGGTTACTGGTCGCATAAATAATAAAGTTGCCAGAACCTGACTCTAGTGAACCATCTAACACACTTTTTAAACTACGATAATTTTCGTCTTCAGCATTAAAGGCTAAGTCATCACAATACACGATAAATTTTTCGGGACGACCTTCAATAATTTTTTGTATTTCTGGTAGGTCTGACAGATTATCACGCTCAATTTCAATGATGCGTAAACCACGGTCAGCATATTTTGACAGTAAGGATCTTACAATAGATGATTTTCCGGTTCCACGAGATCCAGTCAATAAAATATCGTTTGCAGGTAAACCTTGTAAAAATTGTTCAGTGTTTTGCAGTATTTTTTCTTTTTGTTTTTCGATACCTTTTAAATCATCAAGATGAATTATTTTAGGTTTTTGAATGGGGATCAGCCGTTTATTTTGCCATTTGTATCCTAGTGCTGAGAAATCAATTTCCTGACTCGGTTCAGATAATGTGTGATTAAGTTGATCAATAAGTTGAGAAATTTTTGTTAACAGTTGATCTGGTAGTTCTAGAGTCGCCATAGTTGTTTGTGAAATACAATTCAATAAAATCAAGTTTAATCTACATGATGACGATAGCGATGTGAACTGATCTAAGGGATAAATCTATGATGACTGGTCGATACAAGAAATAAATTTTATTAAGTTGATTATTTTGTGCTTTTTTTGCATAGTTTAAAAACTGAACAAAACTAATTGAACTAATAAAAATCAAAGGACTAGCTCAATGATTTTAGGCAATCGTAGTCAAATTAATCCCCATCAAGCGTATCGAATTAAAAAAATGCAACATGAGCTTGAACGTGCGGAGAGCTATGAAGAGTGGAAAGACATTGCCTTAAAGCTGGATGAGGAAACGGGCGCTCAGGAATGGAAGTTTAATAATACTTCACCGTATTTTGATGCTGAAATTATATCGCATCGTTTAAATCTCTTACGCCGTTACAAGCTGAATCATCGTGTAATTGATCTTATCTATATTTTGCGAGAAGGCCTAAGTCATGATGTCGCTAATATTGGTCATCCTATGCTGTTCACACAAACATATATTGGCACTAAAAAACTTATTGAGGACTATATTGAAGAGGTTTCACAGAGTTTAATTTATATCGCTTCAGATGAATGTTCGGGTTTGACGCATCAAGAAAAATTTGATTTTTTTAAAAATTGTCAACTGACCTATGGTCAACCTGCAATGATGTTTTCGGGTGGGGCCTCATTAGGTTTGTTTCATACAGGCGTGTGTAAGGCGCTGATGGAACAAGATTTGATGCCGAAAGTTTTATCAGGTTCGAGTGCTGGTGCGTTGATGACGGCGATGTTAGGCGTTTCTGATCAAAAAGATATTGATCAGCTGCTGACAGGAGAGAGCTTTTATAGCGAGGCATTCCATTTCAGAAGTTTCAAAGAGTTGCTTAGAGGAAATGGTGGTATTGCTGATGTGCGATATCTTAAGAAATTTTTAGTGGAAAATTTAGGGGACTTAACATTTCAAGAAGCGTATGAAAAGTCTGGACTTGATATTAATATCAGTGTCGCACCTTATGATGTCGCTCAGGAAGATGCTCGTATCATGAATAAATATACTGCGCCAGATTTACTGGTGTGGAGTGCAGTATTGGCATCATGTGCGGTTCCTATCTTATTTCCTCCAGTTCGACTGACCAGTAAGCGTTATGATGGGGTGCATACACCATACTTGGCAAGTATTCGTTGGGTGGATGGCAGTGTAAGAAGTGATTTCCCACAAGAGAAAATGGCTCGTCTCTACAATATTAATTACACCATTGCCAGTCAGGTGAATCCACATATTGTGCCATTCATGCAAAGTGATGCGGAGCGTTTTAGAACAGATCTGCTCAGCTGGCCGCAACGTTTAGTGCGTAAACATGGTAAAACGATTGCGATGGATGTCATGAATTTCACTCGTGACCGAATGGGCAGTGTGCCGACGATTAGACGACTATTGGATCACGGTTATGGTATTGTTGATCAGCGTTATTATGGGGATTTAAATATTGTAGGTAATTATAGTCTGCGACATTATCATTATATGTTACAAAATCCGCGACCTCATTTGTTTAAAGTCCTTCAAAGAGAAGGGGAACGGGCAACTTGGTCAAAACTGTCCAGTATTGAAACACATGCGCGTATAGGAAAAACCATTGAACATTGTTTGGATATGCTGACGCAACTGAAACAGCAAAATGAATCTCTTGAAAAACAATCTACAGTGGCAAACCATTCAGCCTCTGCTCAGGCAACCAGTTAATTCTCAACAAAGTCAGCAGTATGGTCGTCTAATTTATTGTATCGAAATAGATGACCAAACGTATTGGGTTAAGCGACAACAGCAGGGTATCAGTTCACAGCATGAGCAGTGGTTCGACAATGAGATAAAACACTACCAATCACTCAGTACTCGCTCTTCAAAGATCTTAGTGCCGTTTGAGATCGTGTATGACGAAAACAGTAGATTCAATACACCTATATCAAAACATGATTCTTCATCATTGATTCTGATAGAAAATGCGGCGCCGTTATTTGAAGTAGAAAATTCTGTCTATATTCAAATGCAGACCTTCCCACACAATGAGTTTTCAAATGTGGTCAATTTATTATTACATAGTCTAGATGCATTACTATCGATTCATGAGCAAGGATTGGTCCATGCAGATCTCAAAAGAGAACATTTTAGAATATTGAATGGTCAACCCAAATTAATTGATTTTGAACAGATGTTTCACTTTGAGTGCCATCCTCAAGTTTCTACGCATGGAACACCGAGGTATATGGCGCCTGAGTTGTTTCATGGTGAGTCAAAATCACAAGCATCAGATATATATGCACTCGGTATTATTTGGTTAGAATGGTTAAATCAGTACTCAATCCGTAAAAAAAGCTATATAGATTGGGCAAAATGGCATTGTCAGCAATTAAAAGTTGAAATTATTAGGCCTTTTTCTGACTTAACACCAGTACTCCAGCAGATGTTGATGAAAAATAAATCACACAGATTGAACAATATTTATCAATTAAAACAGTTATTAAGCGAATTTGTTTAAACAAAAACCAATAAAATGGATAATTGTTTTATATTTAGTCAAACAATAAGGTTTTTCAAAAAAAGGGCTTGTCATGAGATAATGATCTCTATAATATACACAGCCATCGGGGACGTGGCGAAATTGGTAGACGCACTGGATTTAGGTTCCAGCGCCGCAAGGTGTGAGAGTTCGAGTCTCTCCGTCCCCACCAAGTAATTTACTAGGTGGAATGACCGAAGTAAGTGAAATAGAGGATTGGTGTAATGGTAGCATGACGGTCTCCAAAACCGTTCGTCAAGGTTCGAATCCTTGATCCTCTGCCAAGTTTTATGAAGCTCAGTAATATAATTGAGTATTCAAAGGGGACGTGGCGAAATTGGTAGACGCACTGGATTTAGGTTCCAGCGCCGCAAGGTGTGAGAGTTCGAGTCTCTCCGTCCCCACCATATTAAGGCAAGGTTTGATACCTTGCTTTTTTATTGCCTATATTTTTATATAAATACAGACCAAAATATATAATCAAAAAAAATCGCCTACAAAGAGGCGATATTAATATTTAGATGATCTATTTAGTATTCATTCCGTTGAATTAAGGTGAGATTAAGCCTTTAAGTGATCCTCGAATTCTTCACCTAATTGCATTGCTAGAGTATTTCCAGATAAGTCACATGTCACTA
This sequence comes from Acinetobacter sp. ANC_7504, assembly GCF_056779995.1. Classification (NCBI taxonomy): domain Bacteria; kingdom Pseudomonadati; phylum Pseudomonadota; class Gammaproteobacteria; order Moraxellales; family Moraxellaceae; genus Acinetobacter; species Acinetobacter sp. ANC_7504. The sequence continues at coordinate 335,384 of NZ_JBWYIZ010000001.1, forward strand.
AACCATATTCTTTTTTAAAACTGAAAGTGAAGCCTTGGTTATCCTTTAAATTTCGAACGGAATAACCTAATTTTTCTAACCAAATTCTGAATGCAATTAAATTTTTTGCTTTGACCACTTTCTTCATGAGACAACTCCTTTGACTAATGAAATATTAATAAGGTTAATGATGTTGTTTTTAAAGGGCTTTAACCTAAATTAATGTAAATATATTTTAATTCTATAAAAATGTATATATTTCATGCAATTAAAAGAAAGAATTTGATCATGTTGTTAAAGCTTTAAGATAAAGAAGAGAATGTATTGTCTGAAGGGTTTAAAAACTGAGCGAATATCGCTCAGTAATGAACACCTGTAATTTGAACAGATAATGCTAAATTTAGAAATTATCTTTCATTTCCCGAATACGTTTAAATTCTTCAGCACTGTTGACGCGCAAGAAAGGATTGGTCTCAAGTTCAATTCCAATGGTGGAAGGTAAGGTTATTTGATTTTGATCTCGAAGTTTCTGAACTTGTTCAAATCGTTCTTGTAGTGCCTTATTCTCAGGTTCTACTTGTAAAGCGAATTGTGCATTTGAGAGCGTGTATTCATGGGTACAGTAGACTTGAGTTCTTGGAGGGAGCGCTGACAGTCGGTTAAGTGATTGATACATTTGTTCAGCCGTTCCTTCAAAAAGGCGTCCACATCCCATTGCAAATAAGGTATCTCCACAGAATAAACTGTCGATTTCATCTGCAAATATTGCGATATGACCTAAGGTATGGCCAGGAACAGCGATGACGTCAAGTTTTAAGTCATTAAAATAAAATTCATCATTATGATTGAGTGGACAACTGATAAATGGAATTTTAGATAATTCTTCGCGTGGACCATAAACTTCAATATTTTTTTCCGCGATTAACTCTGGCACACCACCAATATGGTCTTTATGCCAGTGGGTAAGCCATATTTGCTTAAGTGTTAAACCATGCGAGTCACAATAGTTGACCACCAAATTGGCTTCTGTAGGGTCTACCACTGCAATTTCTTGGGTTTCAGTATCTTCAATAATCCATATATAGTTTTGTAGCGCATTGTTAACATCAATTACGCGAACTTGATAACGCATCCTAAACGATCCTAAAACATGTGACTTATTTGATCTCATCCTAGATCAAGCTTATCAAATTGTAAAATTCACCCAAATTTTAAACAGCGATGTATTGTAAATATTGATGTCGAATTCGATGAGGTGCATTGTTGTTAGCTTAAGATTATCTGATCTGATGAACAAATTTCGAGTAAAAAGTAAATGAAGATAAAAGTGAGATTGAGTGCTTGCATCAGCGCAGTGATGAGTTCGATTGTTCTTGTTGGTTGTATGCAGAACTCTCAAGTTGGTCAACTGCAAAAGTCTCAATTATACGAGCGTCCAAGCAGCTGTAAGGTCAATGAGACAATTGAACGTAAAGCGGTTCCTCAAACACCTAACCAAATGAGCCTTCCGAGTTTTGGGCAAGGGGTTATCGGTTGGGCAACAGGGCCAGAAGGTGCTCAAGCACGCTTGGAAAGTGTATCTAAGCAAGACATCCATCAGTTTAAAGCTCAAGGTGTTAGTTTGGAAATGATACGCGATTGGCAAGCGTTTTATAAGCATGAAGCAAAGCGTAATCCATGCAATCCAACTGCGCCGTTACGTGCGCAATTAATGGAAAAAATCGCTTCACTTTGGATGGATTGATATTAAAAAAGATCTCATTTGAGATCTTTTTTTAAATTTACTATCGCATTTTGGCGAGTTTTTCACCTGTCATTTGCACCAATTGAACTAATACTAAAAGCACAATAACAGTGAGTATAACGACACTGGTATCAAAGCGTTGATAACCATAGGAGATCGCAAGATCACCAATGCCACCTGCACCGACAGCGCCAGCCATGGCTGTTGCACCAATTAAGCTGATTGCAGCTGTAGTTAAATTGAGAATGAGGGAACTGCGTGCCTCAGGTAGAATAAATTTGAAAATAATTTGTAGGGGTGTTGCGCCCATAGCTTGCGCTGATTCCACGATGCCTTCGTTGACTTCAAGGAGTGAAGTTTCAACCAGACGACCAATATAAGGTCCTACATAAATGGTTAAAGGAACAATAGCTGCCCATGTCCCAATAGAAGTACCCACAATCATTTTTGTTAGTGGAATAACCGCGATCAGGAGGATAATAAAAGGGAGGGAGCGTAATGCATTCACAATAGGGTTTAATCCATAGTAAATCACACGATTGGCTAAAATCCCGTTTGGTCGTGTAACAAGTAGGGTTATTCCTTGAATTAAACCCCAAATCGTACCGAATAGCATTGCAAAGAAAACCATATGAAAGGTTTCTTGTAGGGCTGTCACAAATTGATCAATTGAAAGCGAGCTTTTCCAAAAAGGTTCAGTAATTTCTGTTAGCCATTGAACAATCATATCTCTCATGCACGTACTCCTGATTGCTCAACTTTAACGCCATGTTGTTGGAAAAAGCTGATGGTTTCTTGAATAATGTCTGGATCACCCAGTAATTGCACAAACATTTGTCCAATCACAGCGCCATTAATTTCGGTCATGTTGGCAAATAAAATATTGAGACTAATATCAAATCGTTTGATGGCAGCTTGTACAACAGTTTCTTGTGCTGAAGTACCTAAGAACTGCAAGCTATAAATACTGTGGTGATTTTGATTTTCTAAGTTATTTAAAATATTGATAGGTAACTGCTGCTGTAAAACAGTTTGAATAAATGTTTTGGTCGTCGGGTGTTGAGGTTGACTAAAGATATCGAGAGTACTGCCGTGTTCAATCACTTTGCCTTGTTCCATAACTGCAACAAAGTCGCAAATCGACTCAATAACATCCATTTCGTGCGTAACCATGACAATCGTGATGCCTTGCTCTTGATTAATTTTTTTTAAAAGGGCTAGTACAGATTTTGTCGTTTGAGGATCAAGCGCTGATGTTGCTTCGTCACAGAGTAGAATTTTTGGATGATTGGCAAGTGCCCGAGCGATACCTACACGCTGTTTTTGACCACCAGAAAGCTCATCTGGAAAAGCATCGCGTTTATGTTCTAAATCGATAAACTCAAGTAGCTCATCTAAGCGTTTTAGACGCTCAGCTTTACTCCAGCCAAGGAGTTTCATTGGCATTTCAATATTGGCTGCAACGGTTTTGGTTTGCAATAAATTGAAATGTTGGAAAATCATACCAATATTGGCGCGTTCTTGACGTAATTTTGAAGCGCTCAAAGCAGTGAAATCTTGACCATGGATGATCATTTGACCTTGATTGGGTCTTTCTAGTAAATTGATCAAACGGATCAGTGTACTTTTACCTGCACCACTATAGCCTATAATTCCGAAGATACTTCCATCTGGAATCGTCAGATTAATATTGTCTAAGGCGTGAATAGTTTGGCCTTTGAGCTGATAATGTTTACTAATATTTTTAAATTCAATCATAACGTCAAGAACTATTAAAAATGAAAAACAGGCAAATTAAATTTGCCTGTTAAAAATACAGAAGTCTAGAATTATTGAGCTTCTGTGAGATATGTTGTTGGTTTATCAACATTAACCTTAGTGCCACCAAAGTTTTCTTTCACATATTGCTTAACTGCATCTGTATGATATAGCTGACCCACCTTTTGCAATACAGGATCATTCTGACGGCCTTCAGCTACAGCCAGTACATTCACATTCATTTTTGTACTTTGATCGATTGGCTCGTAGTAAATCGCATCTTTTAATACGTTCAAACCACCTTCCATTGCTAAGGTGTTGCCTAATACAATGGCATCCACTTCATCTTTCACACGTACCGCAGTTGCCATTTGAATCGGTTTGATGGTGATTTGTTTAGGATTCTCAGTTACATCAGAAGTAGTGCCTTTGACATTGTCAAATTGAGGTTTTAACTTTACTAAACCAGCAGATTGCAATAATAAAAGGGCACGTGATTCATTAGCACCATCGTTTGGAATTGCAATGGTCGAACCTGTTTTGAAATCATTTAAATTTTTAACTTTGCTTGAGTAAATCCCCATTGGCTCAAGATAAGTCGTAGATAATGGCGCAATTTTTTGAGTATTGGCATCATTGTATGCAACCATATATGCATATGATTGGAAGGCATTGATATCAATCTCTTTATTGGCTACCGCAGTGTTCATTGAAACATAATCAGTAAAGTTTTTAACATCTAACTTTAAACCTGCAGCTTCAGTTTCTGGCAATTTTGCAATGAACTTCCAGATATCTGCATCTGAACCTGTAGAAGCGATTGTAATGGTTTGAACTGAATCTTTATTCGTGTTGTTTGCAGCGGTTTCTGGAGCATCTTGTTTTGAGCATCCAGCGATACCCACTGATAGGCCCAAAACTAAACCAAGAATTTTCTTCATGATATTTCCTGAGTATGTTGAAACGATCTTCAACTTACATATGCAGTGAGGTGAATAGTGAAATGAACTGTCCTTGTTTCAAGAGCACTTCAAGCTATTCATCTGTTAGAGATAATTCGGTATTTAGCTATCAATTATTTAAGCATTGATAACAAAAAAGTTGGTTGATGATAACAATTTTTTTTTATTCAATATAGTGATGTTAATGAACTAGCTTAGCATAAAGCGTCATATACAATTTATGAGAATGTATAAATAAACTTTAAATATCATACTTATAATTTGAGTGTTTAAAATTAGAAAGACCCGTTATCAGCCGAACACCTTATAATGATTTAATATATCAATATGAAAAATATGGATTTAATTTAATTTAGAAATTTGCTTGGTAAGATCATTATTGTATTTCTGCCGATATTGGCTAGGGGGCATACCAAACCAACGCTTGAATGCTCGTCTGAAATTTGAGGCATCGTGATAATTAAGAAGCATACCAATTGTTTCAATCGTGAGTTGCGTATGCTCAAGAAAATAAGCACTTTGCTGTGCAAGCACCTGATCTTTGACCTCTTTAAAGGTTAAACCTTCTTTTTCTAAATGACGAGCTAAGGTTCGTTTGCTCATGAATAATGAAGCGGCAATCTCAGATTCATTTTTGGGATCTGATAAATGCTCAATCAGTATTTTTTTTACACGAAATTGGTAAGTATTTTGGGGTGTAAGAAGATCCTTAAGTACATTTTCACATTGTTTTTTTGCAATGAGATAGTTCTCCTGACTTGCTGAAGCATTCGGGATTTTACACACAGATAAAGGTATCTGAATGCCATCAAAAGATTGTGAAAATGCGAAATCACATTGAAAAATTTTTGTATAAGCAGCATGGTAAGCAGGTTTAGGATAGCTAAAAAGCAACTTCGCCTCAGTTAATGGCTTACCTAAAATAAATTCAGCACACTCTTTAAATACCACCATGCAAGACTCGATCATGCTTTGATATACAAGGGTGGAGCAATCTATATTAAATTGAATTTTACAATTCATCTGCTGATCACGCATTTCGAGAATGACTTCTGCAAATCCAATTCGAGTAGGTAGATAATGTTGAATCGCTTCAAGTGCAGCATAAAGGTTTGGGCAACTGTGCATCAAAAAGCCCATTGCGCCATGAGTCGTGGGTTTAAGGCGATGTCCAAGTTCTAAACCGAAGTCGGGAACATCTGCCATGTTCAATGCATTGTCAAATATACGAATAAAATCAGATGCTGAAATCCGGGAATCTTCCTGTTGAATAAATTCAGCAGTCAGAGATGTGCCATTCAATAAAGTTGGGAATACACGCAGCCCACCTCCCAATTGTTGCGCAATAATTCTGACATATGCGCAGGGAATCAATGCCCGAATTGCATTATCGTCCTGATTGCTATGTTCTATTCCTTTAGACATCATACTCAAGTCCAGATAGCGTGATATTGATCTTTCTTAAATCTAGCCTCATTAGAGCTGCTAATTTGAATTAAAAGAATGTCAAAAAATGACTTATTAATGTCAAAAAATGACCTGATTCTGTATTTTTTAAATTCTATGCTCAAACACAGATCATCAGCTTAATGGAATAAAGGCTGAATATAAATTTAAAGATGAGATCACATAGGACACATTGTCATGAATAATTTAGTTAAAAAAATGAATGCTGTTCGAGTAGATTTGGTGAATTTTAGCGCTCGCTATATTCCCTTAGAAAATCATATCAAAGCTGCCCATGTATACCATAAATTAAAAAGTAGCCTATTTAAGAATCCTGATTTTGATCAAATTGAAGAAATTCAACTTCCAGATCCAAATGTTTGCTCCTTACAAGAGCTTGATGTCAGTAGCCCTTTTTTATACAAGCAAGGTGTATGGAAGGATACTTTTAAGCGATTACGGAAAGATGCGCCGATACATTATCAATCAAACAGTTTATTTGGTCCTTTTTGGTCGATGACACAGTACGAAGATGTCATGTATGTTGATAAAAATCATCAGCTCTTTTCTTCAGAACCGATCATTATGTTGGGTGAGCAACCGCAAGGTTTAGAGCTTGAAATGTTTATTGCGATGGATCCACCGAAGCATGATATTCAGCGTAAAGCAGTGCAGGGGGTTTTCGTACCAAAAAACTTGAAAGACATGGAAAGCTTGATTCGGACACGTACCCAAGACGTACTTGATCACTTGCCTTTAAATGAAGCTTTCGACTTTGTAGATCGAGTATCAATTGAACTGACCTCAAGAATGTTGGCGACATTGTTAGATTTTCCTTACGAAGAACGCCGTAAATTGGTCTATTGGTCTGAAATTGCATCCTCATCACCAGGTACGACAGGCGGTACGATGACTATTGAAATTACTTTTGATGGTTTAAAAGAGATGGTGAGAGATTTGTCTCAACTTTGGCATGATAAGGCTGCACGTATAAAAGCAGGTGAGGCTTCAAGTTTTGACTTGATGAGTATGCTTATTCGGAGTGATGAGACAAATGATCTGATTCAGCGACCATTAGAGTTTCTGGGGAATTTGGCATTATTAATCGTAGGCGGGAATGATACGACTCGTAACTCGATGTCGGGCGGGGTTTACGCAATGCATTTGTTCCCTCAGGAATTAGGCAAGCTGAAGAATAATCCTGATCTGTTGCCTAATATGGTTAGTGAAATTATTCGTTGGCAGACACCATTGGCGTATATGCGCCGTGTAGCGACTCAAGATCTAATTTATAAAGGTCAGTATATCCGTAAAGGTGACAAAGTTGTTATGTGGTATGCGTCTGCTAACCGTGATGAAACTGTGTTTGAAAATGCGGATGAATTTCGTATTGACCGTGAAAATGTGAAAAAACATCTATCATTTGGTTATGGAATTCATCGCTGTATGGGTAGTCGTTTAGCTGAGATGCAATTGACCATTCTTTGGGAGGAGATTCTCAAACGTTATGACAGAATTGAAGTACTTGAAGAACCCGAAATTGTTCAGTCTAATTTTGTTCGTGGATATTCTAAGATGATGGTAAAGCTGCATCCAAAGTCAGAATCTAAATAGTTCAAAATCCCTCATATTAGATGAGGGATGTTTTTATGTGTCGTGAAAAAGAGATAGGATTTGATCATAAATTATAACTCAAGCATCTACATACATTTGGATAAATGGAGCAGTGTCAGCGTCTTGCCGTTGGCCGAAGATGAGGCGAGGGGTTTGCAGAAAAATTTTCATATAGATAGGAATTAATAAATGATATTTTATTAGATTGTAGAAAGTTAAATATTTATAAGCTAAGAAAATGTTCACAGAAATTCATCAGTTTTTTGAAGAAAATTTGAAAGATTATTCTAATTTAAATCAAAATGATTTAATTATTGAAACGAAAATGATTAGTTTTGCTAAAGATAGAGGGATTTCTATAGCTGGGGTGGTAAAAGGTGATCCGAGTAGGTTTATTGAATTAGGTTGGTTAACTGTAGATAGCAATAACTTATTTCATCCATTTAGAATATATCCATTTTTGAGGGCAGTACAGCTATGTAAGCTAAGACACACTGCAACCTCATCAATTAATCGTGATTCATTTCAGGATTTTTTAAGGCGTGTAAGTGACTCTTTACCTTCTTTAGAGTTAATTGAAGCTGAAGTACAGCTAGCTAATCAAATTAGTAATTTAGCTATACTCTTAGAACCAATATATTGGCCTAAGATCACGAATAAAACAAAACTTAGATTTCCATATTGCTCAACTCCAGAAGAGTTTGATGAGACATTATTTCCTTATAAAAATAAAATTTTAGCTTATGTTAAGACTTTGGATATCGAAACTTGGCGGTCAAATCATGAAAAATTAAGAATAGGAGCTGCAAAACTCGATGATAACTATGAATTGTATATGATGCTCCGTTTAGCTCCTTGGACTAAAAGGGAAAAAATCACCGGGAATATTGGTGGTGCTTTGTGGCTTAGACATATTGCTGAAGTTATACGATTAGCATTTCAAGAAGCGCATGGTGTTCAATGGGCTGAAGAATATGAAGCATTTGGTTTTTGGCATGAAGGTGCTAGAACAAAATTATATGGATCAGAAAGGCCGATTGAAAATGGACTCACCACTAGACCTCGCCTTGCTTTCGAATTTGGATTACACACTGGTAGCACAATAAGATGGTATTTAGAGGGCGAAACTGAGTATCAAGCGGCATTACATATTTTACCAAAAGCTGCTCTTGCTGGTATTGAATTCATTAATTTAAAAGGTGTTTTTCAGGAAAATGCAAATGCACCAATGCGACTCGAAGATCATTTGAAAAGTGACAGAGAATTAAAAAGATTCAGCTTTATTTCTTTTGATGGTGATGTTTCAAGAAATGTTAGCTTTTTTGGAAAACAATTAGAAAAAAATAATATTGTTGGTTACATCAATGTTAATTATCCTGATTTTGAGTTTGAAAACTTTACATTAAATGAGCTTATTGAAATAGCAATTTCATTAGATGAAAAGCTAGGGTTTAATTCTGAGAGATTGAGATCAGGAGATAGAGAAAGTATTAAGTCTGGGAAAGCCTTTGAAAAATATTATAGAGAATATTCAGATCGTAAAAATTCATTAAAAGGTAAGGAGTGGGGTGAAGCTTTAGCTAGCTACGCTTTAGATAATCCATTAAAAGAAGATACTAATCAGAGACGTACTTTCCTACAAACTATAGATCAAATTTTACATGCAAGACGAGTTTTATATGATTATCAGTATGATGCTTTTAAAATAGATTTAAATGATTTTAAAATTAAAGAGAAAGATGAATCTATATGAAATGTAAAAAACCCCGCACTCAGCGGGGTTTTTTATACTTAAAGATAATTAAGCATTTTCACGAGCAATCGCACGGTAACCAATATCTTTACGATATTGGACACCGTCGAAAGTCACTTTCTGGCAAAGCTCTAAAGCTTTTGCTTGTGCTTCACCAATGGTATTGCCAAGTGCAGTAACGCAAAGTACACGACCACCAGCAGTTACGATGTCACCATTCTCATTGGCTTTCGTGCCTGCATGGAATACTTTCGCATCTGCCATTTCCGTATCTAAACCAGAAATCACATCGCCATTGCTAGAGGTTTCAGGGTAGCCCTTGGATGCAAGTACGATACCGACAGTTTTACGCTCATCCCATTCAGCTTCTGCAGGAAGTTTACCTTCAATACCTGCTTCAACTAAATCAACTAAAGATGATTTTAAACGCATCATGATCGGTTGAGTTTCAGGGTCACCAAAACGACAGTTAAACTCGATTACTTTAGGCTGACCTTGTTCATCAATCATCAAACCTGCGTATAAGAAACCTGTATAAACGTGCCCGTCTTTTTTCATACCTTCAACGGTAGGACGCATCACTTCATTCATGGTTTTTTCAAAAACTTCAGCCGTTACCACAGGAGCAGGAGAGTAAGCACCCATACCACCAGTATTAGGACCTTGGTCACCTTCAAAGATACGTTTATGATCTTGTGACGTAGCCATAGGTAAAATGTTGTCGCCATCAATCATACAAATGAAAGATGCTTCTTCACCTGCCAAGAACTCTTCGATGACAACGCGTGAACCTGCATCACCAAATTTGTTGCCTGCAAGCATGTCGTCAATCGCATCAAACGCTTCTTGATTGGTCATCGCAACGATCACGCCTTTACCTGCAGCAAGACCATCGGCCTTGATCACGATTGGCGCGCCATTTTTCTCAACAAATGCTTTTGCTGCATCGACTTCTGTAAATACATCATAAAAAGCAGTTGGGATGTTGTGGCGTTTTAAGAAATGCTTAGCAAATGCTTTAGAGCCTTCTAATTGGGCTGCAAATTGGGTAGGACCCCATATTTTCACACCTGCAGCGCGACAAGCATCGACTACACCATTTACAAGCGGTGCTTCAGGACCGACAACAATCAGATCCACGGCATTATTTTTTGCAAAGTCGATAATGGCAGGGTTGTCTAAAATGTTAAGTGCTACATTTTCACATTTTGGTTCAGTTGCTGAGCCCGCATTACCTGGTGCAACAAAAACTTTAGCTACTTTTTCATCTTGAGCGATTTTCCATGCCAATGCATGTTCACGACCGCCATTACCCAAAACTAAAATATTCATCGGTTCATACTCCATGAATCGAAAATGACATAAAGTCCTCAACTAAATGAATAGAAGAGGACTTTAGGCAAGATTAAAAATCTCTTATCAGTGTTATAGGTGACTTATGAGAAGTCATCATGACACGAACCATTAATTAATGACGGAAATGACGCATGCCAGTGAACACCATTGCAATACCTGCTTCGTCAGCAGCAGCAATCGTTTCTTCATCACGCATAGAACCACCCGGTTGGATAATACATTTGATACCTGCTTTAGCAGCGTTATCAATGCCATCACGGAATGGGAAGAATGCATCAGATGCCATTACCGCACCTTCAACTACAAGGCCAGCATGTTCAGCTTTGATCGCAGCAATACGAGCAGAGTTTACGCGGCTCATTTGACCTGCGCCTACACCAATCGTTTGACGGTTTTTAGCATAAACAATTGCGTTTGATTTCACGTATTTCGCAACTTTCCAAGCAAAGATCATGTCATCAATTTCTTGTTCAGTTGGGGCACGTTTCGTCACAACTTTAAGATCATCTTTAGTAATCATACCTAAGTCTTGATCTTGAACGAGTAAACCACCGTTTACACGTTTGTAGTCCATTTGTGGAGCACGTTCGTCAATTGCAGGTAATTCGCCACATACAAGTACACGTACGTTTTTCTTCGCACCTGTAACTTCTAATACACCTTCAGCAACGCTTGGTGCAATAATCACTTCAACAAATTGACGATCAACAATCGCTTGTGCAGTTGCAACGTCTAATTCACGGTTAAACGCAATGATGCCACCGAATGCAGATTCTGGATCAGTTGCATATGCAAGGTCATATGCAGCTTTAATACCGTCTAAAGAGACTGCAACGCCACATGGGTTTGCGTGTTTTACAATCACACATGCAGGTTTAGCGAATGATTTCACACATTCAAGTGCTGCATCAGTATCTGCGATGTTGTTATAAGATAATTCTTTACCTTGTAACTGTTTAGCAGTAGACACAGAAGCTTCAGTTGCAGCAGGGTCAACATAGAATGCAGCAGATTGATGTGGATTTTCACCGTAACGTAAATCTTGAGCTTTATTTAATTGCGTATTGAATGTACGTGCAAATTGATCAGCTTGACCTTCTTCTTTACCAACGCGAGCGCCTAAGTAAGATGCGATCATACCGTCGTACTGAGCAGTATGTTCAAATGCTTTAACTGCTAAGTCAAAACGAGTTGCATATGAAAGTGAGCCTTCAGCTTTAAGCTCAGCAACTACAGTCGCATAGTCAGATGCATTTACAACGATACCTACAGACGCATGGTTTTTCGCAGCAGCACGAACCATCGTTGGACCACCGATGTCGATATTTTCAATCGCATCAGCAAGTGAGCAGTTAGGTTTTGCAACAGTTGCAGCAAATGGATAAAGGTTTACCACAACTAAATCGATCGCATCGATGTTGTGTTCAGCCATCACAGCTTCATCTAGACCACGACGAGCCAAGATACCACCGTGGATTTTCGGATGAAGTGTTTTTACACGTCCGTCCATCATCTCTGGGAAACCAGTGTGCTCTGAAACTTCGACTACAGCAATATTGTTGTCACGTAACAACTTATAAGTACCGCCAGTAGATAAAATTTCTACCCCTAGAGCAACAAGGTCTTGGGCAAATTCAACAATGCCTGTTTTATCAGAAACAGAGATTAATGCGCGTTTAATAGTCATGATTTAGTCACAGTTATCAAGAATTAAAACAAAAAAGCTAAATAGCAGGTAAAAAAAATGCCCGCGGAAGCCGCAAGCATTTTATCATTTATTCACTCATTAAACCGTGAGCTTTCAACTTTTTACGTAAAGTACCACGGTTAAGGCCTAGAATCTCAGCAGCGCGAGTCTGGTTGCCACGTGTATATTCTAACACTACAGATAAAAGAGGTTTCTCCATTTCTGCTAAAACCATGTCATAAACTTGAGATGGTTGCTCGCCTTGCAATTGTGCAAAATAATGGCGAACTGCGCGATCTACGTGAATACGAAGAGCGACATCAGATTGTGCAGTAAAAATAGGAGATTTGCTATTCATGCGAGTTAATCCGAGAATCAATAATCACTTAGGGTAAAAGTGATTTTGTGGTCAAAATAAAAAAACGAGCTCCGTTTTAGGTCCTAAAACGGTCGACTCTAAAACAAGAACAATTAGCTTGCCACAACTAGAGCAATTGAGTGAAAAATAAGCGTAACAATAGTTTAATATTTGTTACGGTTCCACATAAAACAAAAAACATCCCTGATGCGCTGAATAAAAAATCAAGCACATGAACAGAACTGTATTTATTTTGAGAAATTGCGAGGAGTTTGCGGTACAAAGCTTTCGTGGCGCGTATCATACCATTGTCTATGAAAAAGTGAGCAAGAAAACTACATTTTTTTTAATTTTTTTATCGTTTTTTTTGATCTTATGGTCGTATAACTTCCAATTTATAATTGTCAAACTCAGATTGGGAAAAATTTATACTAAATTTGAAACCAAATGGACTGTCTTGAGGAATTCGTGTAATTCCATGCAAACTTTCTACTAAATATTCATTGGGTGCTTTAATAGAGGATGAAATCAATTTACCTTGTTGAAAAATGCTTATTTTCAACAGAGGCAGTTTTAGCCCTTTGCTATATTGGTTCACCAAGTGACCTGAAAAAACAGTGGAGATCGCTGATGTTGACTCAATATTGAGGTCTTGTACTTTTATATGGGTATAGCGTTCATCAAGCGTGTCACAATTAAATAAGTTACATGCTGATATAAATGCCTGATTTAGCGCAGGTGAGCGTTGCAATACATTTGGGTTAAACCATAAAAATTGAAAAACCAGTAATAACGCTAAAATTGTATTTACGATCGCCCATGTCGCAATATAAAGCCTAGTTCTTGGTTTCGATTGGCTATTGGCATGGATTGATGATGAAAGATTTAAAGAAGGGTAGTTGGTAATCGGATCATGATTGAACGTATTTAAGTTATTTAAATACGTACGCAAGGTTATGTTTGAATTTGCAACTTTACGATCGAAAATATCCAATAGGTGTTGTTCTTGTTTAGGTTCAATCACATCTTCAGATGGTGCTGTACTGTCTTGGGCTTCTGTGATTAAAGGTTCAATCACTTTCGGTTGAGGATTGAATAGATGTAGAAGCGCATTAAACTCAGCAGAACATTTAGGACAACAAACCATACCCTCGGCAACAGTTAACTGGGTGACTGATACCTTGTAAATTGTGGAGCAATTTGGGCAGCGGGTTTGTTTATCACTCATATCTTAAATTAAGCTCTACTTATTTATGGCGTTTCCCAGAAAGACGGTACCAATTTTCATCACGCTTTTCTTTGTCTAATATATCAAAAAAATCAGCATAAACACGAGAAACATCATCAACTTGCTCCTCAATAATACCGGCTAGTGCGAATTCACCCTCAGGTTGAATGAGTGTTGAAAACTCCTCAGCAAGTGCCATCAGTGGGCCAGCAAGAATATTTGCGACAAATACATCTGCCTTTTGCTCACCGAGTGCTTGATTAAATTCTTCAGGTAAGCCGACATATAAATTTTCGAGAACGCCATTTAATTCAGCATTTTGTTGTGTAGCGAGTACAGCTTGAGGATCAATATCTGTTGCATATACTTTTTTTGCACCCAGCAATAGGGCAGCAACACCTAGAATGCCAGAACCACAGCCGTAATCGATGACGATTTTGTCTTTTACATCGGTTTTACCTAACCATTGTAGGCAGAGGAATGTTGAAGCATGATTACCTGTACCAAAAGCTAGGCCTGGATCTAATTTAATATTGACCGCATCCGCTTCAGGTGCTTCCATCCACTCAGGCACGATCCAATATTTTTCACCAATTTGAATTGGCTCATATGCATCCATCCAAGTGCGTTCCCACTCTTGATCTTCGATAAACTCATAACGTAAAGGCGCTTCAGGCATCTGGTCTTTAATGAAAGTTTCTAGTGCGACGACATCGATTTCTTCATCATCTTCTTGAGCGTAAATACCCGTTACGATGACTTTGTTCCAAAGCGGCGTCTCACCTGGAAGTGGTTCTAATAACGCTTGATCTTCTGCATCATCTAGCGTCACACTGACTGCACCAAGAGATAATAATAATGTTTCAGTAAAATCAACTTGTGCTTGATCGACAGTAATATGGATTTGTAACCACTTCACAGTAAAAAAACCTAAATATGCAATACGAGAGTTAGCATTGTACTGTATTCGCTTTAAGAATGCAGATAAAACCTGAAGCATAAATAAAGGCACGATTACAGTGCCTTTAAGATGAGTTGGTTAACTCAAATTAATATCAGTTAATTTGTGAGTGGTTTCGAGTTAACTCAGCCGGATGGTCTAATGGTGCAAAACGATTCAGCAACATGCCGAAAATAGCAGCGAAGATATACATAAAGATTGAATAAACAGCTGCTGGCATCGCAATTTCGCTGCTATTCATTATCGTGATTGCAATCGCCATGGCCAAAGTACTGTTATGGATACCAATTTCAAAAGCACACGCTCTTGCTTGAAAACTCGGTACACCAAAGAAGCGAGGGAGAAAATAACCGACGCTAAGACTTGCGATACAAAATAACGCTGTCGCCAAACCAATTTGAGCAAGATAATTCATAATGTTGGCACGTTCAGAAAGTACTGCACCGACAATAATTAACACTAAGAATACAACGGCAAAAATACGCACTGGTTTTTCTAGTTTAGTTGCAACATTTGGAAATTTGTAGCGCACAAACATACCGAGGGCAACTGGAATAAGAATAATGGCAAACACTTGTAAAATTTTACTAAATTGTAGACCAATTTGAGTTGAATCCTGAATGAAATGGGTGATTGCAAAATTCACGATCAGCGGCAAGGTCACTGCAGCAATAATGGCATTAATCGCAGTCAAGGTGATGTTGAGCGCAACATCACCTTTATATAAATAGCTAAACAGATTGGCTGTCGCACCCCCTGGTGAGGCAGCAAGCAACACTAAGCCGACAGCCAAGTAAGGCGTAAGATTGAGTATTTTACATATAATAAATGCAACGCCAACCAAAATGACGAGTTGGGAAAATAATGCGATGAGCACTGCTTTAGGGTGTTTGCGAACGCGTAGAAAATCTTGAACAGTGAGTTCAAGTCCTAAACCCGCCATCACAATTGCAAGTGCTAAAGGTAAAAAAATCGTGAGGATCCCTGTGTCCATAAATTCATCCTGAATTTTGTTGTGTTATATGTAAATAGATCGTTATTTTTAAGTTGGTTTTATCGTTATCAATAAATAAAAGCAACCAATTTTTCAATTGGTTGCATAAATGGTCGAATTTAAAAAAATTGGGTTAAGACGCTTTTGGCATCGGTGGCGCATATCCGAGTGCACATTTGCCTTTATATTCTTGACCTTCGATATTTACTGAAACACTCGCTGCATCAGACTTACAAGCTGAATTAAGCTGCTCTTCATTTCCTTTCAAATCTTTACTTTGGGTTGGGAAAAATTGAGTTTGGCAAGTACCATTCCAAATGATTCCTTTATATGGGAAACTGACAGCATCACCTTCGCTTTTACCCTTACATACGCTTTGGAATTGTTTGGCATTATAGGCATTATCAACTTTGTCATTCGCAATACTCATACTACTTACGCTTAGACCCAAACAACATAACATTGACATCGTAAATAACTGGACTTTCATGTTCGTATACTCTTGTTAAAAAATATGACATGATTATGTTGAAAAAATAGTCAAATCAATGGAAGGGCAATGCTGTAAATAAATTTTCTAAATTGTTAAAAAATCACTTAAATCTGCAAAATTTATAAATTTTTATATCAATATGGTTTATATTATTGGACTTCAAAAAAATTAGAATTAAATTGTTCTCGATTGTCTCAAGGCAAACAAAATTTGCTATAATTTTCTGTCATTATTTTTATCTCCTCATATACCACTATGCATTATCCTAAAGTTTACGATGTCATTGTTATCGGTGGCGGACACGCTGGTACAGAAGCAGCGCTTGCTGCGGCACGTATGGGTCGACAGACTTTACTCTTAACTCATAATATTGAGACTTTAGGGCAGATGAGCTGTAACCCAGCGATTGGTGGTATTGGTAAATCACACCTTGTTCGCGAAATTGATGCCTTAGGTGGTGCGATGGCACTCGCTGCAGACAAGGGTGGTATTCAGTTCCGTATTCTGAACTCACGTAAAGGTGCTGCAGTTCGTGCAACGCGTGCGCAGGCTGACCGTGTACGTTATAAAGCGGCTATTCGCGAAACATTAGAAAATCAAGCCAATCTTGATATTTTCCAACAAGCAGCAGATGATCTCATTGTTGACGGCGATACCGTTAAAGGTGTGGTAACACAAATGGGGATTCGCTTTGATGCGAAAACAGTCGTGTTAACCGCTGGTACATTCTTGGGTGGCGTGATTCATGTTGGTCTTGAGAAATCAAGCGGCGGTCGTGCAGGTGATCCACCTTCAATTTCTTTAGCGCACCGTTTACGTGAGCTTCAATTGCCAGTAGGTCGTTTAAAAACAGGTACGCCACCACGTATTGATGCACGTTCTGTAGATTTCTCTGTGATGACACCACAGCCGGGTGATTTCCCATCACCAACGATGTCATTTATGGGTGATGCATCTATGCACCCAGAGCAAGTCAACTGCTACATCACGCATACCAATGAAAAAACACATGAGATTATCCGTGGCGGCCTAGACCGTTCACCAATGTATACTGGTGTGATTGAAGGTGTAGGTCCACGTTACTGTCCGTCAATCGAAGATAAAATTCATAAATTTGCCGATAAAGATTCTCATCAAGTATTCCTTGAGCCTGAAGGCCTAGATACACATGAACTTTATCCAAATGGTATTTCTACATCGCTTCCATTTGATGTTCAGTTTGAGTTAGTACGCTCAATCCGTGGTATGGAAAATGCGCACATTCTTCGTCCGGGTTATGCGATTGAATATGATTACTTCAACCCACAAGCTTTGAAATTCACTTTAGAGACTAAAGCGATTAATAACTTGTACTTTGCGGGTCAAATTAACGGTACGACAGGTTATGAAGAAGCCGGTGCACAGGGTTTACTTGCAGGTTTGAATGCTGCACGCCGTGCGTGGGATCAAGAACAATGGACACCGAAGCGTGATGAAGCGTACATGGGTGTATTGGTCGATGACTTAATCACTTTAGGTACGAAAGAACCGTACCGTATGTTTACCTCACGTGCGGAATATCGTTTGATGCTTCGTGAAGATAATGCAGACCAACGTTTGACACCAATCGGTCGTGAAATGGGTCTTGTGGATGACGAGCGTTGGGCAGCGTACTGCGAAAAAATGGAAGCGGTTGAGCGTGAAACAGGTCGTTTACAACATCTTTGGGCTGCACCTAACAATCCAATGGGTAAAAAATTCGTTGAAATGACAGGTGCGGATCTTTCTAAAGAATGTTCTGCAATTGATTTGTTGAAACGTCCGAACATTACTTTTGCTCAAATTGCGGAACTCACTGGTTCTGATGTTTCTGCTCAAGTGGGTGACCAAATTGAGATTGCAGTTAAATATGAGGGTTATATTAACCGTCAGCATCAGGATGTAGCGCAAATGAAGCGCTTAGAAGAGACTAAGATTCCAGCCGATTTTAATTATGACGTGGTATCTGGTTTATCTCGTGAAATTACTTTGAAACTCAAAGAAGTTCGCCCTGAAACTCTCGCTCAAGCAAGTCGTATTCCGGGCGTTACACCTGCTGCTGTTCAATTGGTGATGATTACGATTCGTAAGAATGCACAAACTAAAAAATCTGCTTAAGCCTGTTGCAGTCCAAAAAACCCGCTTGATGCGGGTTTTTTTGATCCTCATATAACGATTTATTCATAAATAAGATAAATAATTTATTATTTACGTTTAACAAGAATAGAGATTAATAAAGAAATTATGATTATTTCTCAATCCAAGTTGATGTCGTTATATTGATTCTACGTTCACAACAAAGAGGAAAGGCCATGACGATGAAGCGTATTCGTTATAATGGTTATGAAATTGCATGCTGCACGATGTAAATCATAATCCAACGACATTGAAAAGTGTACGTGGGCTAAAGGGGAGTTTAGTTCACGTATTTAAACTCAACACAATAAGAAATCAGCGCAATACTGAAAATATGATAATAAAAAATCTTCAGAGCCAATTTGGCTCTTTTTTAATTTTCAATTTCATGAACGGCGTTAAATACATCGAGCGGTTCAATACGAATGATTTTTTTGCCGAAGCTTCTGAGCCACCAAACCAATTGTGAAGTAAAGGGCACATTAGCCACCACTTTAAAGAGATCATCAGATACTTGTGTGATGGATTGATCTTTACTGAGTTGGCTTTCGGAAAAGTAAAGTGCATCAGCTTTATTCATAAAGAGTTCGAGTTGAACGAGCTCAGTGGGTTTATTGAAATCAACTCTGAAGCCGAGCGCACCAGATTCAATGTAAGCATCAATATCAAAGTCAACAGGGTGTAAGGCGCGTTGCTCTAGAACTTTTGCAGATTTAAAACGATGTAAAGCAAAGGTTTGAACTTCTGATTTGTCATGTCGAGTACAAATCAAATAAATGATTGAACCCTTTTGAACCAATGCAAGCGGGTTTAAGGTATAACTACGTTCTTCACTTTCAGGTCCACGCGCACGATATATGCATTCGATCTGTTTATCTTGTAATAGACCTTCATAAATGGCTTGCTGCGCATGTTTCTCTACAACAGGAGGGATCAAGGGCTGGCTTGCTGGGACAATACGGACACGGTTAATCCACTGACGTACGTTATTTTGTGTAGATAAGCTGCGTTTTGCAAGTTCGAACCAAGGGTTCATCTCCTCAATTAAACTTGGTGGAAGCAAATGCTTCAAATGTTCTTCAACCATCATAAAGGTGACTGCTTGTGAGCTGGTCATATGCGGCAAGCTTTGAATAGGGGCATCTGATCGCCAACGCCAACCTTGTGGTACAGTTTTATTACTCTCAATAGGAAATCTTTGAGAAATTTGATTTAAATCACGTTGAATGGTTCTTAAACTGATTTCAATACCTTCTCTTTGCAGGGTCTCTTGCAACTCTCGTGTACCCATCCATTTACCAGTGGTTAAGCGTGAAAGAATTTGCCACTGTCGATATAAGCTATTCGATGTTTCTTTTTCTTGAGAGGACATAATCAACTAATGAATAAAGAGAAAATATTTTTCAAACACACAATAAAAAATCTTTAAGAGATAAGCAAGCATGGAAAGTGAAGCTATTGACTATATTTCGATACATCTTTAGGCCATTTTTCGTTGTGAATGCTTCAAAAATGGGGCATTAATAGATGAATAGGTAAATTTTTGGCATTGAAATTGCTTAATTTTGTTTACAATTGATAACAATTAAGAGGTATGTATGCTAAAAGAGGAAAAAGATACCACTTCAATTCTCGCAAATTTTAAGGCTGATCATACCGTCGAAGCTTTCGAAAAATCTAAGCAGATCGAAGTTAAACAAAACAGCACTGCGTACTTGTTCGATCAACTTAAATCTGAATTTTATAATGAACTTTTAGATGATAAAACGATTGGCTTAGAGGCATCTAGCAAAATCGAAAATTGGTTATGTGAAAGAAGCTTGGATGAGCTGAAATCATTAAATCATCAAGCGAAGGAACATTTCCTCTATCAGGGCATTACATTTACAGTCTATGGTGATGCTGAGGGTACAGATCGTATTATTCCTTATGACTTAATTCCACGTGTAATTGCCAAACAACAATGGCACAAAATAGAGCAAGGCTGTGCACAAAGAGTGCAAGCATTGAACTTTTTTTTAGATGATATTTACCATAATCAGGCGATTTTAAAAGATGGTTTAGTGCCTGAGCTGCAAGTGCTCACTCATGAGGCATACCAACCATTGATGTATAAACATTCATTGAAAGGTAAAGTTTATAGTCAAATTAGCGGAATCGATATTATTCGTGATCAGCAAGGTGACTTCTTTGTATTAGAAGACAATTTAAGAACACCATCAGGCGTGTCTTATATGTTGGAAAGTCGAAAAATTAGTGAAAAAATGATGCCCGAACTTTGTAAGTCATCAAATTTACAAGGTGTAGAGCAATACCCACAACTTTTAAGACAAATACTCGAGGAAAATGCTGAAGTAGATAATCCATTTATCGTGGTGCTTACACCGGGTCGATATAACAGTGCATATTATGAGCATTGCTTCCTCGCACGTGAGATGGATGTTCCTCTAGTTACAGGTCAGGATTTATTTGTTGAAAATGCTAAGGTCTATGCCAAAACCGTTTGGGGTAAAAAACAAGTCGATGTAATTTACCGACGCCTAGATGATGGATTTCTTGATCCATTGTGTTTTATGCCAGACAGTACATTAGGTGTACCTGGCCTAATGTCTGCATACTTACAACACAATGTCGTGATTGCAAATGCGCCTGGCACGGGGGTAGCAGATGACAAATCAATCTATCCTTATGTCGATAAAATGATTGATTACTATCTAAACCAGAAGCCAATTTTAAATAACGTACCGACTTACCAATGTCGTGAACGTGAAGAACTCGATTATGTACTTTGTAATTTAGAAAAGTTAGTGGTTAAAGAGGCGCAAGGTTCAGGCGGTTATGGCATGTTAATTGGTCCTAAAGCGACCGAACAAGAAATTGAACAATTTAGATTAAAGTTAATTGCACAGCCGCATGCTTACATTGCACAACCAACTTTAGCGCTTTCAGTCGCTCCCACTTTAACTGAATTCGGCATCGCTGAACGCCATATTGATTTAAGACCGTTTATTTTAAGTTCACCGTATCGTACAGAAATCGTGCCGGGAGGTTTAACCCGAGTTGCGATGCAAGAAGGGGCATTAGTTGTAAATTCATCGCAGGGTGGTGGCATTAAAGATACGTGGGTTATAGATCCGCTACATTCATAAATATACAACCAGGAGCTTGTCATGATTATATTAAACAGCAATGCACAAAATATTTACTGGGTTGGCCGTTATTTATCTCGTATTCAACATTTATGTGGTCAGTTTCCATTTCAAGATGATGTTCAAGCATTGCAGTATGCCCATGCTTTTTGCTTACCTGCTTTTAATGCGTGTTCGCTCAATGAGCTGATTCTGAGTAATGATCAGCCAGCTTCTTTTTTTCAACAATTTGAATATGTGAAAAATAATATTCAAGATTTACGTGGTGTATTGTCAGTTCAGGCTTATTCAGAATTACAACAGATGGTGGATACAGCGACACAAAATGCAGGATTAATTTGTACTGTTGTTGATGAGTGTAGCGATATTCTAGAAGCTGAAAATGAAGACATTTTTCTGTTTTTTAGTCTAGGACAATATTTCGAAAATCTTGATCGTGAAATAAGATTGAATCAGGATGTTAATTCTACAATCAATTCTTTAAGTGTTGTGATTGAACTGTTGAAATCTAAAGGATGGGACAGTTTAGATGAGGCTTGGCAACATCTTTTAGCGCATCCAAATGCTAATAGCTTTTACCAATTGAATGATCAGGTGCAATGTTTATTTGAGGTGGATGCATGAAATTGATGATTAATCATCAAACCCATTATGAATATACGGAAACAGCAAAAAATAGTATCCAATATATACGAATGTGTCCTCAAAGTAATGCTCACCAAAAAGTAGATGCTTGGTCAGTGAGTATTCCTGGTCATAAGGTCGAAGCAATAGATGCCTTTAATAATATTTGGATCACTTCGACTCAGCGCTATGCATATCAAAATTTAAGTATTATGGCGCAGGGCATTATTGAAATCGATACAGTTTCAGAACAAGCTATTGAGTCAGAAGTGCCAGTCGGTATTTTTCTACAAATTACCCCAGCGACTCAATGTGATGCTGAAATGAAAGCTTTTGCAGCTCAGCATGTGAGTAAAAAGACTCGTGATGAATTAAAACATTTAAGTTCTGCATTGCTTGAGCATATGCCATATATTTCAGATTCTACTCAAGTGAATACTACGGCAATAGATGCATTCCATCATCAACAAGGGGTATGTCAGGATCATACTCATGTATTTGTAGGTATGTGTAGAGAGTTAAATATTCCTGCGCGCTATGTTTCTGGATATCTTTACGTTCCGGAAATGATTCATTTGGCGAGCCATGCTTGGGCTGAAGCTTATATAGATGGAGTTTGGTATACATTTGATGTTAGCAATCAGCTCTATACGCCAAGTTCACACATTTATATTGCATTAGGGCGTGATTATTGGGACGTTGCACCTATCAGAGGTGTGCGAGAAGCTGGTGGCGTGGAGAGTATGACGACCATCGTTCAGGTATTACCGTGTTAGAACAAAATTTAGAAGAGATATTTCAATGACCTATTGTTGTGCTATGCGTTTACGTGATGGCTTAATTTGTATCAGTGACACGCGAACAAATGCAGGTGTAGATCATATCTCTGTATTTCGTAAACTTTATCTTTTCAGTGTTGAGGGTGAGCGTTTTATCAGTATACAAACTGCGGGTAATTTGGCGACGACACAAGCCGTTATAGGACATTTGCAGAATCAGCTAGATTTAAAACACGAACCTAATTTGTATAGTGTGAATAGCATGTTCGAGATGGCTGAATTGGTTGGTCATACTTTAAAGCGTGTCATTATGGATGTGACTACTGATCAACTAGAGCAAAGTAATTATCACTGT
Source organism: Acinetobacter sp. ANC_7504 (assembly GCF_056779995.1). Taxonomy (NCBI): domain Bacteria; kingdom Pseudomonadati; phylum Pseudomonadota; class Gammaproteobacteria; order Moraxellales; family Moraxellaceae; genus Acinetobacter; species Acinetobacter sp. ANC_7504. The sequence goes on from NZ_JBWYIZ010000001.1 coordinate 358,778, forward strand.
ACGATTTTACTTTCTGGTCAAATTCAAGGGGAGGATATTCAGTTATATAATATTTATCCTCAGGGTAATTTTATCAATGCGACGTCAGATACGCCCTTTTTTCAGATTGGGGAAAGTAAATACGGTAAACCAATTTTAGATCGTGCATTAAATTACAATACTGAGTTAGATGAAGCATTAAGATGCGGTTTAATTTCATTTGATTCAACCCTTAGATCTAATGTTTCTGTGGGCTTACCACTAGATGCATGTATTTATAAAAAAGATAGTTTTGCGATTCCATTGTCTAAACGTATTCATGATGATGATCCATATTTCTCATCTATTAGTAAACTTTGGTCAGATACTTTGCGTCAAGGATTAAACGGTTTGCCACGTCCAACAGCAGACTATTGGCAATAATTTTGCTTTATGATTAAGTTTAGATTAAATTGAGTTGCATTGAATATTAAATCATTACTATAAAAATTAGGGGAAGCAATGCAACAGTTCAGTTATGCGAGTGTGTCAACTGCAGATGCAAGTCGGTTATTGATTGATGTTCGTGAAATCTTGACTGAAGCCCGTCATTTCAATTTTGAGCATCAAATTTCTGGAGCACTTTATTATGCAGATGGGCACTATTTTCAATGTCTAGAGGGTGATGAAGCCACACTAGATATATTGTTGCAAAAGCTTCACAAGGATAAACGCCATCATCAAATTCGCCTATTTCAGCGAAAAAATATTGAAAAAAAACAATTTCAAGAATGGTCTATGAAGTTTGTAGGACGACAAAGTCCAGTGAAGCAGGCATTAATAGATATGGGATTTAGTCAATTTACGCCAACACAGTTTACTCAAGATCAAGCTGATTATTTAATTCGATTTTTGACACGCGCTCAGGATACGGATTTTCATGAACTACAACGTAATGCTGTTTAGCATTACGTTGATTGAATTCGCTCATTACATTTTGAGACGCTTCGGACGTTGGCTTAATCGACATAACAACTCATAACCAATCGTGCCATTCGCTTCAGCAACATCATCCACTAAACGATGTTTACCCCATAATTCTACTAGATCACCAATTTTTGCGTTGAGATCAGTGACATCTATGGCAATCATATCCATGGCAACCCGACCGATCACTGGGGTCAATTGACCTTTAAATGAAACTGAATTCTCACGAATAAAAGCTCTTGGATACCCGTCACCATATCCGATCGAGACAATAGCTAATTGCATAGGTCGCTGTGCAACAAAGGTTGAGCCATAACCTACAGCTTCACCTGATTGAATGGCGTTAAGTGCAATGATCTCAGCATTAAATGTCATGACAGGTTTTAAATCTAGAGCGTGGACGTCACGATCTGCAAATGGCGTTGCGCCGTACAGCATAATACCAGGACGAACATAGTCAAAATGCAATTCAGGGTATTTATAAATTGCCGCTGAATTACAACACGAAGCTAAAATTGGTGCACAATCTTGTTTTACTTCAAGAAATTGAGATATTTGTTGTTCATTTAAAGGGTGATCAACATCTGCATTAGCAAAATGCATTGCAAGTACACAGGTAAAACCTTCATTTTTTAATTGATGAATAATCGATTTGATTACATCAATTTTGAAGCCTAAACGGTTCATTCCGCTATTTAATTTAACCCATACTTTTAGATTTCTGGCGATATAAGCATCTTTAACTTGCAACAACCACTGCAGTTGTTGATGATGATGAACGATTACTTCAATATGTTGCTCAATCGCAATTTTGATTTCATCTTCAGAAAAAACACCTTCAATTAATGTGATAGGTTGTTTAAAACCTAATTCACGTATTTCAAGTGCTTCTTCTAAACATGCAACGCCAAAAGCTTCAGACTGGCTCAATGCGGCTAAGCAATCTGAGACTCCATGACCATAAGCATTTGCCTTAACCATACTTACAACTTTAGAGTTTGGTGCAAGTTGTTTCACGCGATTTAAATTGTATTGCAATGCGTGTGTGTCAATACAAACCGTTGCTTGGCGCACTCTAATTTACTCCTAGAGGCATGTGGAAAGGTTAAATCTTTTAAACTGAAAAAAAAGATAATTGTGGTCAGTTCAATTCAAGCGTTCTCAACTACGAATTGATCAAAGCAAAATTACTCTTCTTCTTGGTTTTGTGCATAATATTCAGGTGATAGGTTACTGAAACGCGTATATTGACCTTCAAAAGCGAGTCGAACGGTACCAATTGGACCATTACGTTGTTTACCGATAATGATTTCGGCAGTTCCTGCTTCTTTAGATTCTTTGTTATATACCTCATCACGGTAGATGAACATGATCAAATCGGCATCCTGCTCAATTGCTCCAGATTCACGTAAGTCTGACATCACAGGACGTTTATTAGGACGGTTTTCGAGTGAGCGGTTAAGCTGCGAAAGTGCAATCACAGGACAATGCATCTCTTTCGCCAATGCTTTCAAGCTTCGAGAAATTTCACCAATTTCACCCACACGGTTATCACCCATACCTGGTACTTTCATTAACTGCAGGTAATCGACCATGATGCAACCCAGTTTACCACCGTGTTGTTTCGCGATACGTCTTGCACGTGCGCGCATTTCAGTCGGTGGGAGGGCAGATGAATCATCAATATAGAGATGCTTCTCTTGCAGTTGAAGAATCGTTCCTGTGACCTTGTTCCATTCTTCGCCATCTAATTTGCCAGATCGCAAATGTCCTTGGTGCACTTTACCAAACGAGGAAATTAAACGCATGGCAATAGAGTCAGCAGGCATCTCCATGGAGAATACGAGAGCAGGAAGGTTGCAATTGAATAGCACACTTTCGACTAAATTCATTGCGAAAGTTGTTTTACCCATTGATGGACGGGCAGCAACGACGATCATATCTCCAGCTTGCATACCTGATGTTTTATTATCAAGCTCCACAAATCCTGTGGTCAGACCTGTAATATTCCCATCAAGTTGTGATAATTCGTTGAGTTTATCGAATACATCTGCGACAACGGTATTAATTGCTTTTGGACCTTGAGCTTTAGCATTGTTATTGTGTTGTTCAGCCAAAGAAAAGATACTGGTCTCAGCTAAATCTAAAATTTCACTGACTTCTCGACCTTTCGTGTCATACGCATTTTGTAGAATTTCATTACCAACTTTGATCATATTTCTCAAAGTTGCAAATTCACGTATTTTATTGGCATAAGTTTCAAGGTTATAAAAGCTTGATGGAGAATCCGCCATCAATTGCATTAAATATTCTTCACCGCCAATCGCATCAAGCAGGTTCTGTTTGATTAACCAATCATTGACCAATACGGCATCATAAGGTGAACTTTCTTTAGAAAGTTTTTCAATTGCTCTAAAAATATATTTATGTCGAGTCGCGTAAAAATCATTCTCGGTTAATATATCGCTGACCTGTTCGAATGACTCAGCTACTGTCATGAGTGCGGCAAGAACAGCCTGTTCAATAGCAAGATTGTGCGGAGGCGTACGAAACTCTTTGAGTGCTGAAGATTCACTCTTTAGCAAATCTAATTCAGTGTTATTCGTATTTTTTTTGGCAGTCGCCTGAGACATATAAAACCTTGATTTACAATAATTACGAAAATGAATAGGGGAGACTTATCTTAATCCAAAATGCACAAGCAAGACAGTGCAACAAATAATATCGATAACAAATAAAAAACTAAGTCTAAATTTCAGCTTGCTAAATCAAATTTTATAATTATTAGGGATAAAAAAAGAGCATGCTGATGCATGCTCTTTTTCTTTGCATAAAATTACTCAGATACGATAGTAACGAGAACTTCAGCAACAACATCATGGTGCAATTGGATTGCGATGTTGAATTCGCCAGTGTGACGAAGTGCACCGTTCGGTAAACGAACTTCAGCACGGTCAACTTCAAGACCAGCATTTGTCAACGCGTCAGCGATGTCACGAGTACCGATAGAACCAAATAGTTTACCTTCGTCACCAGCTTTCGCAGTGATTACGATATTTACTTCGTTCAATTGGTCAGCACGTGCTTGAGCAGCAGCTAATACTTCAGCTTCTTGCTTCTCAAGTTCAGCACGACGAGCTTCAAATGCAGCAGTATTAGCTTCAGTAGCAGCAACTGCTTTACCTTGAGGGATTAAGTAGTTGCGGCCGTAACCAGCTTTAACTGAAACTTTATCACCTAATTTACCAAGGTTCTTAATGCGTTGTAATAAGATAATATCCACAGCTCAACCTCACTTATGATTGTCAGTGTAAGGAATCAACGCTAAGTAGCGAGCTTGTTTGATAGCAAGAGCTAATTGACGTTGGTAACGAGCTTTAGTACCTGTAATACGGCTAGGAACAATCTTGCCGTTTTCAGTGATGTACTGTTTTAAAGTATCGATATCTTTATAGTCGATATATGTAACGTTCTCAGCTGTAAAGCGGCAGAACTTACGACGACGGTAGAAACGTGCCATTGATGTTCTCCTTATGCTTCAGCAGAGTCTTGAGCTTGTTGTGCTTCTTCACGTTGAGCTTTACGCGCACGTTTTTCTTCAGCACTCTTAGCCAATAAAGACTCTTCAGTGATTGCGTTTTCACGACGAATAATAACGTTACGAAGAATAGCATCGTTGTAACGGAATAATTCTTCCAATTCATTAAGCGTAGTTTGGTTACATTCAACGTTCATTAAAATGTAGTGCGCTTTGTGAATTTTGTTAATTGGGTAAGCCAATTGGCGACGGCCCCAATCTTCAAGACGGTGAATTTGACCTTCAGCATCTTTAATGTGAGAGATATAGCGTTCTACCATACCTACCACTTGATCGCTTTGGTCTGGATGTACCAGAATTACGATTTCGTAGTGACGCATTGTCAGCTCCTTACGGTTTTATGCAGCCCCTAACGCATTTGTTAGAAGCAAGGAGTCACAAATAAATTTTATTGGTTTCAAAAAAACTTAATGTGTCGCAAAAAAATGCGAAGCTGTATTGTAAGGATGTCGGCAGGGGATTACAAGAAAAATAAAGCAAAATATAACGACGAAGAAAATAAATTGGACTATTCAATTTTGAAAATTAACTTACTTTTAGAAAGTATTTGAAGGTAGTGTTGAGTATAGACATTTATAGACTGCTTAAAGCGAAGATAAAAAAAGATAGAGGCTTCTCTATCTTTTAAAAAATGACAAGATTGTTTATTGGTGCAGTAGCAGTAAAACTAAAGCAAATACTGATAATCGTAATTAGGAGAACAGAGAATAAGAAATATTTCTTTGCCCATAATTGATCATTTTCAGCTTTAAATCCAATGATATTTAAATATAGCCAATAAACAGTCAATACATTGAGAATTATACAATAAAGCCAATTTGCATAGCCAAATACAAATAAAGCGTTCATTGAGATTGCAAATAGCACAATGTAAATCAGCGATTCGATCTTGGTGCGAACAATCGAGCGCGCAACAGGGAGAATCGGAATACCCGCATTTTTGTAATCATCAAAACGATAAATTGCAATTCCCCATGAGTGAGGCATTTGCCAAAATGCATAACCCAAGAAAATGAGTAGCGCACCTAAATCGAATTGATTCGCGACCGCTGTATATCCAATGACAGGGGGGGCTGCACCAGAAATACTACCGACCACAGTTTGGTGGATCGTTGTTCGTTTTGTCCATAAGCTGTAAAAACCAACATATACAACAAAACCAATAACTGCGAATAAAAAAGCGTACGCATTTACCCAAAACCATAAAATACCAAAACCGAGTATGCCTAATAGCAAAGCAAAAGCTAATGCAATTTGAACAGAAATGGTTTTCTTAACTAACGCACGATTTTGAGTGCGCTGCATTTTTTGGTCGATGTCTTGATCAATAACGTTATTAACCACACATCCAGATGCAACTACGAGGGTAGTGCCAATGAGGGTAAGAAGCAGGAGAAGGAAATCTACTGAACCTTGGGTAGCTACAAAGTAGCCACCCAAAGTGGTAACAAAGTTACCAAAGAGAATTCCTGGCTTAGTCAGGAATAAGTACTTTTTAAACATGACAATCAGTTTAGATCATCATGTTTGAATGTAAGTAGTTCATGATCCATACAGAACCAACTAAAAGAACAGCAATAGTTAGAATTGTATAGATAAATGCAATCACGTTCCAACGTTGCTCTGAAGATGAGTTCATGTGCAAGAAGTAAACTAATTGTACAAGTACCTGAGCAACAGCTGTAATACCGATAACAGCAATAATTGCACCACGGCTGAAGCTATCAGTATTCATTGCCATGTAGAATGGAACTACAGTCAATAAAACAGAAAGTACAAAACCGATTGTGTATTGCTTTACGTTACCGTGTGATGCACCAGCAGCATTATGATCATGACTCATTATAATACTCCCATTAAGTACACTACGCTGAATACGCAGATCCATACGATGTCAAGGAAGTGCCAGAACAAGCTTAGGCAAGCAAGACGACGAGTATTGATTGTAGTCAAACCATATTTTTTGATTTGAATCATCAACACGATCATCCATACCAAACCAGAAGTAACGTGAATACCGTGCGTACCAACTAAAGTAAAGAACGCAGATAAGAACGCACTAACGCTTGGTCCATGACCAGCATGAACTAAATGATTAAATTCATAAAGTTCCATGCCGATGAAGATTGCACCGAATACAAATGTAACTGCTAACCAAGCTAGAACTTGACCAACATTTTTCTTGTAAGAAGCAAGTACCGCAAAACCAAATGTCACTGATGAAATCAAAAGTGCGAAAGTTTCAGTTAAAACGAAACCTAAAGAATCTGCAAAAAGATCCTTTGCACTTGGAGTGCCAGGTGGAATATGACTGCTTAATACAGCGAACGCGATGAAGAGTGTACCGAATAAAATCAAGTCACTCATCAAGTAAGTCCAAAAACCAAAGACCGTGATGTCTGTATCATCGTGATGATGTTCATCATGCTCGTGGTTTTCGTGATGAAGTACTTCAGCCATATCCTTAGTCCTTCTTCAAGTGTTTTTCGAGTAACGCATAACGTTCGTTTTCAATACGTTCTACTTCAGCAGCTGGAACATAGTAATCCACTTTCTTCGTGAATGAGCTCCAGATAAAGCCGATGATTGCAGAAACGAAAGAAACAATCGCTAACCACCAAATGTGCCAGATAAGTGCAAAGCCCATAACAGTGATGATCAGTGCAATAAGTACACCCGCAGCACGGTTAGTTGGCATATGAACATCTTCATATTTAGCAGGACGTGCGTAAGCTACACCATTTTCTTTGTCAGTCCAGAAGCGGTCGATACCGTTCGCTTGAGGCAATACTGCAAAGTTATAGAATGGAGCTGGAGATGAAGTCGCCCATTCAAGCGTACGTGCATCCCATGGATCGCCTGTAACGTCACGAGTTTGTTCGCGTTGTAAGAAACCAACAATGATTTGCATGATGAAACAAGCAATACCAATTGCGATTAATACAGCACCGAATAATGCGATACCAACATATGGATCCCAGTCTGGGTTGTCATACGAGTTTAGACGACGAGTCATACCCATGAAACCTAGGATATACAATGGCATGAACGCGAAGTAGAAACCGAAGAACCAGAACCAGAAGCATGCTTTGCCCCAGAATTCACTTAACTGCCAACCGAACATTTTCGGCCAGTAGAAAGTAATACCAGCAAACATACCAAATACAACACCACCAATAATTACGTTATGGAAGTGAGCGATTAAGAATAGTGAGTTGTGTACAAGGAAGTCCGCAGGTGGAACCGCCATAAGTACACCAGTCAAACCACCGATACCGAAAGTCACTAAGAAGCCAACTGTCCAGTACATAGGTGATGTGAAGGTAATACGACCCTTATACATTGTGAATAACCAAGAGAAGATTTTCACACCTGTAGGAATCGCGATAATCATGGTCATGATACCGAAGAACGCGTTAACGTTGGCACCTGAACCCATTGTAAAGAAGTGGTGTAACCATACAACGAATGCAAGAACTGTAATCGCGATCGTTGCATACACCATTGATTTGTAACCAAACAATGTCTTACGAGAGAATACAGAAGTAATCTCAGAGAATAGACCGAATGCAGGTAAGATCAAGATATAAACTTCTGGGTGACCCCATGTCCAAATCAAGTTTACATACAACATTGGGCTACCACCCATGTCATTTGTAAAGAAGTGGAAACCGAAGTAACGGTCAAGCGTTAACATTGCAATTGTTGCAGTCAACACTGGGAATGATGCGATGATCAATACTGCAGTACATAAAGATGTCCACGTAAAGATCGGCATATCCATAAGACCCATGCCAGGAGCACGCATTTTAATGATGGTAACGAAGAAGTTAACACCAGTAAGAAGTGTACCAAGACCAGAGATCTGAAGTGCCCAGATATAGTAGTCAACACCAACACCAGGAGAGTATTCGATACCTGAAAGAGGAGGGTAAGCCATCCAACCAGTTGCCGCAAACTCACCAAGCGCAAGAGAAACCATCATCAAACCAGCAGCACCAGCGAATAACCAGAAGCTTAAAGAGTTTAATAATGGGAATGCTACGTCACGCGCACCAATTTGTAGTGGAACAGAAATATTCATCATACCCACTACAAGACCCATCGCTACGAAGAAAATCATGATTACACCATGTGCGGTGAAAATCTGGTCGTAGTGTTCAGGGTGTAGATAGCCTTCGCCGCCGCCTTTTGCAAGGAACAATTGAAGACGCATCATAATCGCATCCGCGAAACCACGTAATAACATGATCACAGAAACGATAAGGTACATAATACCAATTTTTTTATGGTCTACAGATGTGAACCATTCGTTCCACAAGTAGCCCCATTTTTTGAAATAAGTGATGCCAGCAAATACTGCAATACCACCTAAAATCATCATTAACACTGTTACCTGTACGATTGGATCGTACGGGATAGCATCTACACTTAACTTACCTAAGAAGCTCATGTCTTATTCCCCTACAACTGAAGAAGCAGGTTCAGCATTTACATCAGCAACTACAGCATGACCTTCAGCTTTAGCTGAGTGATCTGCACCGTGGTAGTTTGCCATGTATTTGTTGATAATTGATTCAAACAAGCCTTTTTCAACAGAAGAGTAGTAAGTCACAGGATGAGGATGTGCCTTATATGGACCTTCTTTTTGAGCAATTTCAGCTTGTTGCTTCTCTAGATCGGTTTTAGCGTTACGAACCATCGCAGCGATTTGTTTCTCTGAACGGTTACCATCACGCAAGGTTGCAAATTCAGCTTGGTCTAAAACTGTTTTTTGAACAGCTTCAGGGTTAATTGAAGTACCGTTACCAGCTTTTACTGCAGACACCCATTCAGCGAACTTAGCTTCTGAAACAGAATGAGCTTGGAAGCGCATTTGTGTGAAACCATAGCCTGAATAGTTCGAAGAGAAACCACGGTATACACCTTCATTATCCGCAAGGACGTGAAGTTGAGTTTGCATACCCGCCATTGCATAAATCTGACCCGCTAACTGAGGAATGAAGAAAGAGTTCATTGTGAAGTTAGAGGTGATATTGAAATTAATCGGAGTTTTTTCTGGGAAACGAACTTCGTTAACTGTTGCAATTTCTTGTTCAGGGTAAACAAAAACCCATTTAAACTGTTCAGCAATAACTTGAATAGTTAAATGTGATTTCTCTGATTCTAGCGGACGATAAGGGTCATACTTGTGTGAGCCCCACCATGTTAAATACGCTAAAATACCAATAATAATACACGGGATACCCCACACTACGATTTCAATAATAGTAGAGTGTGCCCATGTAGGTTTATAGTCTGCATCTTTATTTGACGCACGATATTTCCAACTAAACCATAAAGCCATCAATGCTGATGGAATTACTACCAATAGCATGAGGTAGATCGCAGTCATCATAAGATCAGACTGACCTTGTGCTACTGGACCTTTTGAGTTTAGAAGTACCATATCACCGCCACACCCTGTTAAGAGCACGGCAAGCGTTGATAAAGACAATACAGCTAAAATTGTTTGTCTCATTTTACAACCTCGGTGAAGAGTCCCATTCCCTAATAAAATTATGGGATAGCGATTATAGTGTCACATGATTGAAAAACAGAAAATTACATTTACTGAATTTCAGTCATATGACACCGCTACGTTGTAGGGCATTATGCCCTATAACGACCAACTAAGCTATATGTAAAGTGCCTTTAAATATAAGGATTAAACCCAATTTGTTTGGTCGGAATTGGTTGAAGAATTGATTACTTTTGATGTGAAAACAGAGGCAAAACAAAGGGGAGCATTTGCTCCCCTAAGATAAAAATTATCGTTTTATGACTTTAGTCTTTGCTAATTTATCGTGCAAAGTTTGTCTTTTTTGACTTAGACCGAAGGCATGATCAATGATGGTAATGAATGGCATAAAGAGTAAATTCAATACAATAAAAATCACACTACGCAATGTGAATGCGCGCATTAAGTTTACTTGCTGTCCATTTTCAGCATCAACAATTTGAATTTTTGCTACTTTTTTACCTAAACTTTGACCACTTTTCGCAATTAAAAATGCTTGAGCAGCTAGCATTAATACAATGTAAACCAACATTGCTTGCCAAGCTTCCATTGGAATCAGTGTAAATAACTGTTCCTGTAATTTGATTGCTTGATCTGATGAGCTAGCATTCTGCATTTTTTGCTGAAGTTCAGTCAATTGAGCAACTTGTTCTTCCTGCATAAAGAATGAAGGAATCACCATGGCAGGCAACCACAGCGCCAGATCAACGAGTTTAGCTAAAAATCGTGATCCAATTGAGGCAAGTTCTTGCTGTGCAGTATTCTTTTGAACATTGACACTCGAAATTGAAGGATTTGAATAGCTTTGTTGTGCTGGTGGAGTGGGTTGATAGCCTTCAGGTTGGTAATATAATTTTCCTTGAGTGAGTTCACCTAAAGCTTTCCATTCAGTCATACCTTGATGCCAGACCAAGTCTGTGAGTAAAACTTGTTGGCTCGAGAGCATTTGATTTAACTGCTCTACCGTATACGGTCCAGCTTGTTGATTATTTCTCGCCAAGTAAATTTGCATAAACCTAATTTCTCAAAAATTACTAAAAATAATGGGGTAAAAAAAAGACCCATGAATGGGTCTTTTTTTAACATAGTTTATTAAGCTTGTTTAGTCTTTTCTTCAGATAAGAAGAACCATGTATCTAAAACTGAGTCTGGGTTGAGTGAAACAGATTCGATACCTTGTTCCATTAACCAACGAGCAAGATCTGGGTGGTCTGATGGTCCTTGACCACAAATACCCACATATTTACCTGCCTTACGACATGCATGAATCGCCATTGAAAGAAGAGCTTTTACTGCTGGATCACGTTCATCAAATAAATGAGAAACGATACCTGAGTCACGGTCAAGCCCAAGCGTTAACTGAGTTAAGTCATTTGAACCGATTGAGAAGCCATCAAAATGCTCTAAGAATTGTTCAGCAAGTAGAGCATTGGTTGGTAATTCACACATCATGATCACTTTAAGACCATTTTCACCACGTTTTAAGCCATTTGCAGCAAGAAGTTCAATAACACGTTTTGCTTCAGCAACTGTGCGGACGAATGGGATCATGATTTGAATGTTAGTTAGACCCATTTCATCACGAACTTTCTTCAATGCACGGCATTCTAATTCGAAGCAGTCACGGAAGTTGTCAGAAACATAACGGCTTGCACCACGGAAGCCCAACATCGGGTTTTCTTCTTCAGGTTCGTATAACTTACCACCGATTAAGTTCGCATATTCATTTGATTTGAAGTCTGACATACGTACGATGACAGGTTTATCAGCAAATGCAGCAGCAAGTGTAGAAATACCTTCAACGAGTTTTTCAACGTAGAATTCAATCGGTGAAGAGTAACCTGCAGTACGGGTCATCACAGCTGCACGTGTTTCGCGAGGTAAGCTGTCAATATTGAGTAATGCTTTAGGGTGAACACCAATCATACGGTTGATGATGAACTCTAGACGTGCAAGACCAATACCTTCGTTTGGAATTTGAGCGAAGTCAAATGCACGATCAGGGTTACCAACGTTCATCATGATTTTGAACGGAAGTGTTGGCATAGATTCAATCGAGTTACGTTGAACTTCGAAATCTAAAGCGCCTTCGTAAATGAAACCTGTATCGCCTTCAGCACATGAAACAGTTACTTCTTGACCATCGACAAGTACTTCTGTTGCGTTACCACATCCAACAATCGCTGGAACACCGAGTTCACGTGCAATAATCGCGGCATGACAAGTACGACCACCACGGTTAGTAACGATCGCTGCAGCACGTTTCATGACTGGTTCCCAATCAGGATCGGTCATGTCAGAAACAAGAACGTCACCATCTTGGACTTTGTCCATCTCTTTGATTGAATTAACAATACGGACTTTACCAGAACCGATACGTTGACCGATTGAGCGACCTTCACAAAGAACTGTACCTTTTTGTTTTAATAGGTAGCGTTCCATTGTGCCGACATTCTCACGGCTTTTCACAGTTTCAGGACGTGCTTGAACGATGTAAATTTGACCGTCATCACCGTCTTTCGCCCATTCGATATCCATTGGCGCACCATAGTGTTGCTCAATGATTAACGCCTGCTTAGCAAGTTCTTGTAATTCTTGATCATTTAAAGCAAATTGTTGGCGTTCAGTTTTTTCAACATCCACAACAACAACTGATTTACCTGCAGAGCCTTCTTCACCGTAGATCATTTTTTGGTGCTTAGAGCCAAGGTTACGACGCAATACTGCGTGTTTACCCGCATTTAAAAGTGGCTTAGATAAATAGAATTCATCAGGGTTTACAGCGCCTTGAACGACCATTTCACCTAAACCGTAAGATGCAGTAATAAATACAACGTCACGGAAACCAGATTCAGTGTCCAGTGTAAACATTACACCAGCAGCACCAGTCTCTGAACGAACCATACGTTGCACACCAGCAGAAAGAGCAACGATGTCATGATCGAAGTTTTGGTGTACACGGTAAGCGATTGCGCGGTCGTTATAAAGTGAAGCAAAAACTTCTTTAATCGCGATTAAGACGTTATCAATACCGCGGATGTTTAGGAAAGTCTCTTGTTGTCCTGCAAAAGATGCGTCTGGTAAATCTTCTGCAGTCGCAGATGAACGAACGGCAACCGCGATCTCAGGGTTGCCGTTAGAAAGAGTTGCGAATGCATCACGAACTTCTTTTTCAAGTGCTGGAGTAAGCGGAGTATCAACGATCCATTGACGGATTTTAGCACCAGTTTCAGCAAGTGCATTTACGTCGTCAACATTGAGTTGTTTGAGCTCGGCTGAAATTTTGGCATTTAGACCACTTTGCTCAAGGAATTCACGGTAAGCTGCAGCAGTTGTTGCAAAACCACCTGGAACTGATACACCAGCATTTGCTAAATGGCTGATCATTTCGCCTAGAGATGAGTTTTTACCGCCCACGATTTCTACGTCGTGTTTACCTAATTTTTCCAGACCGATTACGCGTGCTTCCAAAGTTGTTACTCCACTTTTGCAGTATTAATCACTATCTTGGCATGATATTTTTCTGTGAAAACTTAGCAAACTTTCATTACTAAGCGACAGTCATGTAAGATCGGTTTACTATAAAGATTATATAGTACTTAGACAAATATTTGAGGATTAATTTAATGGCAGAAAGTAAAGATATTAAACGAAGTGTTTTTTTTATTTCCGATGGTACTGCCATTACGGCTGAAACACTCGGGCATTCTTTATTGGCTCAATTTCCTCATGTCGATTTTGATATTCATATCATTCCGTATATCACTACAGAAGAAGCCGCAATGAACGTCGTTGCAGAGATTAACGCGCGCGCAGAGTCTGATGGCCAACAACCTCTTGTCTTTGATACTCTTGTGGATCCCTATGTTCGGGATATCATCAATACGGCAAATGCGGTTAATTTAGATGTGTTTGAAGGGTTAATTAGTAAGCTATCTGAGGTGCTTGGAACAGCCCCTACAACTTTAGTCGGACAAACACATGCTGTGACTGATTCTGAGTCTTATAAGGCACGTATTGATGCTGTACATTTCGCGCTGGATAATGATGATGGCGCACGTACAAGACACTATGATAAAGCGGATTTAATTTTGATTGGAGTTTCGCGTTCTGGTAAAACACCGACCTCAATTTATTTGTCATTACAATTTGGTATTCGAGTTGCGAACTATCCGTTAACTGAAGAAGATTTGGATGACAACCGTTTGCCAGCAGTTTTACGTCCACATAAGCATAAATTGTTTGGATTAATGATTGACGCTGATCGTTTGGTGGCAATTCGATCTGAACGCAAAGCCAACAGTCGTTATGCAAGTTTTAGCCAATGCCAGATGGAATTGCGTGCAATCGAAGGTATTTATATTTCTGAAGGGATTAAATATCTAAATGTTTCAGAAATGTCGATCGAAGAAATTTCAACACGAGTATTGCAAATGACTGGCTTAAAACGACGGATTGGTTAAATTTATAAATCTAATTTAAAAAAAAGAAGCACTAGCTGTGCTTCTTTTTTATTAAGCGATTAATCGTCATAAATAATCATAAAATTCAAAAATTATATAATTCAAGTGTCTATAATTTCATCATAAAATGTCATTTAGAATCGCATTTATCTACAAAATGATGATCACTATTCGTACGTTGTAATAATAATATCTACTAAGTGTTCGATTCCTTCCATACTTTGAACGGCATTTTCAGTAATTTTCACGACTGGCCATGTGATCAATTTACAGTTTTCTCGCTGTAAGGCGTTGTAATAATGATCGGATTTAAAAAATATTTTTTGCGACGAAGCTGGATTTGGCATCAATTGTCTTTTTAACCAAGTATCTGAAATCTGAGAATCTAAATATCGAATTGCCAAAGTCGTCTTAATTCGCTGATTAAATAATCGTTTATTTTTAGCGATGAGGGGATGAGCAATAATTTTTTGAATCCCTTTTTCAGTGTGTGGCAAAACGAAATGAGGTGTCATTTGAAATACTTTGACGAATAGCGCATTTTGACAAACCACATCTAAATGTGAAACTGACATTTGATTGGCACCAATAATCGCGACCTTTAATCCTGAAAAATCGGTTTGTTTGATGTCCTCAGCTGAGATAATTTTTCCTTTAAAGTTGGAAAAATACTCAGCTTCATTATGAAAGAACGAATCCGTGTGGGCTTTATTCCTTTTTTTCATTTCTGTACCTAATTATTGTTTTAGTGGGTTGCTTTTGGTTCTGCAGTTAATTCATATATCCAAGATGGGATTTTAGGTAAAGATTTTTCTGGAATCTTATCAGTCATTTTTACCATAGTGTCGACAGGGATATGAAACCATTTATTACGTCGATTCATGGCACTTCGTGCATGGAAGTTAATAATTTGATACCAAGGATTACGACGACCTTCTGCAGTACGTCCACCTATTCGAGCAAATTTGTGCATCGCTGCATAGAGCTTTTCTTCTGGCAGACCTAGTTTAATCACATTATCACGCATTTTGTTAATGAGTGGTAAGTATGCAAGAATACCAAGTAATAAACGTGGATCTACAACTCGCGCTGCCATTTTAGAAAGCTCAATAAAGGTTTTATTGTAGCCTTGATCTTCCATGACACTAAATCCAACACCTAAATGACGAGCTTCATCACCATTAATCAGTTCAAAAGCTTGATGACAAACTGGGTCTTCTACAGTGTCCAATAGGAATGTACAAAGTGCGCCATCAAGAGCGACTTCCAGCATCGGAATGACAGCACCTAGAATATAGAAGGGCATTTCATCAGCATAAGTGTCGAGCCATTCAATGATCAGTCTTAAATTTTTATTGGGTTTAGGAATATCGCCTTCAAGCATACCCCATCTTTTCATCAGTGCCATTTCAGCATTGGCGTGACGCTGTTCCTCAGCGTGGAAAATGGCATACATTTCGCGAAGCGTATCTGTCGGTGCTTTTTTTGACATCGCAGAAAATGCACGAGCACCTACATGTTCGATCCACATTAGATCAGCCATAAAATCTTTAAGCTTGGGCCACTGTTCTGCGGTGACTAATTCTTTGCCAGGAGCATCCCAGTCAATATCCGAGAGTGTCCATTGAGTATGTTTTACTTTATCCAACATTTTTTCTAAGTTGATAGAGGCCATGTTATACATCCGTATTTATTTTTCAATCATGAAATTTTATCGCTTAAAAATGTGATGTGTTTTGCAGAAGTGCTTATTTTAGTTTGATATAAAATGCCAAATTTTAAGTATTTGATTATGAATAATTAATATTGTTGGTTAAAAGAATTTTTTCATTGGAATAGTCTTTTAGGGACATTTGATGTCATTTATTGCCAATAGTTGTTTGACAAACTCAAGAAATGAAAGAGTAATTAATTATAGATTTGAAATCAAAACCATTACTCAATCATTTCAGGATTTTTTGATCTAAGCATTTTGCTTAATTTGCATTAAATACTCAAAGTTTTGAATGCGTTTGTCTGTATCGTAGATATCACAGGTAAAAATAAACTCATCTACATCATAAGGCACCAGTAGTTGTTCAAGACCTTGTTTCACTGTTTCTGGTGATCCGATTTGAGCCATTGCGTAAAAATTGTCAACTGACATCTTTTCTGGAGCAGACCAAATTCCGTCCATTGATTTAACTGGAGGTTTGAGTTTTAAGCTTTGCCCACGCATTAAGCCTAATACACGTTGATAAGCGCTAGTAGCCAAGTATTCAGCTTCTTCATCAGTATCAGCTACAACAGTTGGAACGCCCATAGATACATAAGGACGATCCAAATATTCAGAAGGTTCGAAGTTTTCTCTGTAAAGTTGAATCGCTTGACCCAGCATACGAGGGGCAAAGTGAGAAGCAAAAGAATAAGGTAAGCCAAGTTTAGCAGCCAATTGTGCGCTAAATAAGCTAGAACCTAACAGCCATACGGGAACATGTGTTCCTTGACCTGGTGTCGCTTTGATTCTCTGATGTGGCGATGGTTCCCCCAAATAGCTCAAAATTTCGAGCACGTCTTGTGGAAATTGATCTTCAGTCTCTTGACGACCTCGGCGTAAGGCACGCATGGTCAATTGATCTGTACCTGGTGCGCGTCCTAGTCCGAGCTCAACTCGATCAGGATAAAGCGTTGCTAGTGTTCCAAATTGTTCTGCTACAACAAGTGGTGCATGATTAGGCAGCATGATTCCGCCAGAACCTACTTTTAAAGAGGAGGTGTTAGCAAGGATATAGCCTAATAACACAGCTGTAGCTGAGCTAGCGATACCATCCATATTATGGTGCTCTGCAAGCCACAGTCGTTTAAAACCCAATTGTTCGATTTTTTGTGCTAACTCCAAAGCATGCTGTAGTGAAAAAGCAATCGTTTTATCATCACGTACAGGAGCGAGTTCCAATACTGAAAACTCGATATCTTTTAAGCTTCGCATAACTTTCTACTCTTTTGAACACTCATAAAGATGTTAATACGAACTCGAGTATTTGTATATTGAAAAAAAACGATATAAGTGTAAATAAAAAAGCGCTCTAGGTTGAGCGCTTGAATTTTAAGAGTTTGGAATTAGCGTTTACCGTTTTTATACCAGCCTAAATGACGACCATTGTCACTTCTGTAATTACGGTCATTATAACGATAGTTTGAATTGTGATAACCGCTTTCACGGCGATCATAACGATCTCTATAGTCATCTTCGCGACGATCTTCAGCCACTTTTTTACCTAAAACTGAACCACCAGCTGAACCTAATGCCGCCCCAGCATAACCAGCATTTGTTCCGCCCATATTATTACCAACGGTGTAACCACCAGCACCACCTAATGCTGCACCAATTGCAGCAGCATTACGATCTTTTTTATTCGCTGATGCAGCTGCGCCACCAGCACCACCAATCGCTGATCCGATCATTGCTCCAGTCGAGCCACCCATTTGTTGACCAATCGCAGCACCAACGACTCCACCTAAAGCAGATGTGAGGGCAACTCTAGACGAACTATCAGCATAAGCAGTTGTTGTACTCAAGGCCGCAGTTGCGATCGCAGCAGCAAATAACTTTGAATTGAATTTCATGGTGAACTCCTTGTCGAAGTCTTATATTTGATGGTTTTAATTTAATCCAAATTTCTGCAATCATTTTGGAGAGCAAGTTGCTGGTTTGTATTTTTCTCTCCCTAATTTATCCATAATTAATTTGTTAATAAAAAAATGCGCCCTAAGGCGCATCGAGGTGAATACAGAGTATTCAAAGGGGAAACTAACGATCAGATTATATTAACGGCGGCTATGTTTTTTCTTTTTCCATTTACGATCTTGACGTGAATCATATGCTTTGTCTTTCGCAATTTTGTTACCAAGAGCAGCACCACCAGCAGCACCTAAAGCAGAGCCGATATAACCGCCATTGGTTCCACCCATACTATTACCTACGGTATAACCCGCACCGCCACCTAATGCACCTCCAATGGCAGATTCAGTACGGTTACGTTTATTACTAGCAACAGCAGCACCACCAGCACCACCAAGTGCTGCACCTAAAGTTGCACCTGTTGTGCCACCCATGTTTTTACCAATTGCTGTACCGGCTACACTACCTAAAGCACTCGCAGCAGCGACACGCGCTGTACTGTCTGCATGTGCAGATACCGTGAACATTGATGCAGTGGCTAAGGTGGCTGACATTAATAGGGTATTTAATTTCATGTGTGACTCCATGTCCTTGTTTGTGGACGAGTAATAATTCGTTGAGCACAATGTAACAAGAATTGAAGCGCTAAATATGTAGAAGTTAACCTAGAGTTTTACGTTTTGGTTGCACAATGTTGTTTTTATATTACAACTGATCATTCAATATACATTATTGGGCTGATTAAGAAGAAACTATGGAGAGTTGATTCAGTAAACAGTTTTTAAACTTGGCAGTTATGGGGCTAATTTTTGATTATCCATTAATTGGGTGTGACAAGAATTTAAAAAATGGTTTTGCAAAGTCATTCTATATAAATATGTTAATTGAATGTCAGAGTCGTTAAACTACTCGCAATTTTAGAAATATTAATTTAAGGCAGTCCTTAAGTTAATCCAGTATTAGAGATTTTATTTAACATGAAAGAATCGTTACGTTTACGATTAGACCAACTTTGTGATCGTCATGAAGAATTAGAAGCGCTATTGGCTGATGTTGAAGTCATTTCCGACAATAAGCGTTTCCGTAATTTGTCACGTGAACACAATGATTTGACTGAAATCACCACTGTTTGGAAAAAATATACCCAAGCGGAAGAAGATATTGTAACGGCTGAAGCAATGTTGTCAGATCCTGACTTTAAGGAAATGGCTCAAGAAGAAATTAAAGAAAATAAAGCATTAATTGAATCTTTAGAGGCAGAATTGAATATTCTGATGATTCCGAAAGATCCAAATGATGCGAACTCTGCATATCTGGAAGTACGTGCAGGGACAGGTGGCGATGAAGCTGCGATTTTCTCTGGTGATTTATTCCGTATGTACAGTAAATATGCTGAATCACAGGGTTGGCGTGTCGAAATCCTTTCTGAAAATGAAGGTGAACATGGCGGTTACAAAGAAATTATTTGTTTAATTAATGGTGAAGGTGTTTACGGACGCTTAAAATTTGAAAGCGGTGCTCATCGAGTTCAGCGCGTTCCTGCAACTGAATCACAGGGGCGAGTTCATACTTCAGCTTGTACCGTTGCAATTCTTCCTGAAATTGATGTTGATACGACTGTAGATATTAACCCTTCAGACTTGCGTATTGATACTTATCGTGCATCTGGGGCGGGTGGTCAGCACGTCAATAAAACGGATTCTGCTGTACGAATCACGCATATTCCGACAGGTACTGTTGTTGAATGTCAGGAAGAGCGTTCACAACATAAGAACAAAGCAAAGGCAATGGCATTATTGGCATCTCGTCTTGAGAATGCTAAACGTGCAGCAGCTGATGCTGCTACATCTGAAATGCGCCGTGATTTGGTGGGTTCAGGTGATCGTTCAGAACGTATTCGTACCTATAATTATCCTCAGGGTCGTATGACTGATCATCGTATTAACTTAACTTTATATAAGTTGGATGCAGTGATGGAGGGAGATTTGACTGAGCTTTTAGATAGCTTACATCGTGAATATCAAGCGGATCAATTGGCAATGCTTGCACAGCAGAATGGTGGTTAATGAACATTCAACAAGCGCTTGCACTGCGTGGTGAGCCTGAAAGTTATGAGCGTCAAGAAAATGCTTGGTTGCTCGAACATATCACTAAAATCGATTCATTCGATTTGGTGATGAAGAAGGATAAAGAGCTCACTGCAGAACAAGAGCAGGCGTATCGAGAGGCGATTGCTCGGATTGAAGCAGGTGAGCCTTTAGCTTATGTCACAGGTTCGCAACCTTTTTGGACATTGGACTTAAAAGTGACGTCCGATACTTTGGTGCCTAGACCGGACACCGAAGTTTTGGTGGAGACAGTTTTAAAGTTAGAGTTGCCTGAGGATGCGCGCGTTGTAGATTTAGGAACTGGGACAGGCGCCATTGCATTGTCACTCGCTTCCGAACGTCCTAATTGGTCTTTAACAGCAACCGATATTTATGAGCCTACATTGGAAGTCGCTAAATTTAATGCTGAGCAACATGACTTAGATCAGGTTCAATTTGTACTAGGCAGTTGGTTAAAACCGTTTGGGCGTCAATTTTTTGATGTCATTGTATCTAATCCGCCTTATATTGATCCAGCAGATGAACATATGCACAATTTGGCGACCGAGCCTCAACGTGCATTAATCTCTGATAAAAAAGGTTTAGCTGATCTTGAGCAAATTATTTTGCAAGCCAAGAAGCATCTGACTGTTGAAGGTTGGGTGGTACTTGAACATGGATATAATCAAGCAGACGCTGTTCAGCATCTATTCCGTCAAGCAGGGTATAAGAAAGTGAGAACCGTTAAAGATTATGGTGGTAACGATCGCGTGACATTAGCACAATGGCCTCATTAGAAATAAAAAAGCGACTTTAGGTCGCTTTTTTATTGATTCATCTTTTGATGACATCACGCCATAACAATAATTTTGATTCAAATACTTTCATTATGGTATCCGTGATTTTTCCCAATATTGCCAATAAAATAATAGCAATGATCACAATATCTGGACGCGATGTTTCACGTCCATCACTTAATAAATATCCAATACCTTGCGTTGCTGCAATGAGTTCAGCGGCAATCATGAACATCCAAGCTAAACTCAAACTATTGCGCAAGCCTGTAAGGATAGATGGAGAAGCTGCGGGTAAAACGATTTGGTAGATTTGTTGCCAGCGATTCAGTCTATACACTTGAGCCAACTCAATCAATTTTCGGTCGACACCATGAATACCAGCCACAGTATTGGTATAGGTTGGAAAAAAAGCACCAATCGCAATAAGGGTGATTTTTGAGGATTCATTAATACCAAGCCATAACAAAAGGAGAGGAATCCACGCAAGACTAGGAATTGACTTAATTGCAGAAAAGGTCGGTTCAATAAACTCTTCTGCATGGTGATTGAGTCCTACCAAAACTGCAAAAAATAGTGCTAAACCACTACCAATAGCAAACCCTAAAAACACTCGCCATGTACTTGCCCAAATATGTTGACCTAAATCATTCTTAGCAAGTTCTTGCAGGGAAACTAATAAGCTACTTGGTGCAGGTAGCAGATAAGGTTCAACTACACCACCTCGAACCAAAATTTCACACAGCAATACCAGTAATACAGGGAGGAAAATACCTTTCAACCATTTATTCCCTTTTGTCGACAGTTGTGAATGGACATCGATATTCCGATGTTCAATCACTTTTTCACTGATCGCCATTATTTTGTCACCACTTTTTGAGCGAATGAGGCATTAAATAACTGTTGAACAACTTGATTTACATTTGTTCCTTTACGAACTAAGTCTTCTTCAGTCAAGATTTTGCCGGATTTTTGTAGTGCATTAATGTGTTGGGCTGTAGGAATGTTTTGATTAAAGTCAGTACGCTGAAGCTGAAGTTTTGCAACCTCTAAAGGTAGTTTAGCTTCAGTGGCGAGTAACTGCGCCAGTTTATCTGGATTGGCTTTTGCCCATTTACGTGCTTGCTCATACGCTTTAATTACGGCTTCAATTGCTTCTGGGCTAGATTGAGTAAATGGCTCTTTGACGCTTAACACGCTATAACTATTAAAGCCTACATTATGATAAAGCAGTTTTGCACCCGACTGAACTTGAGCTGATGCCATCAAAGGGTCTAAGCCAGCCCAAGCATCCACTTGCTTACGCTCTAACGCTGTTTTGCCATCTGGATGTTGCAAATGAACAAGCTGTACATCTTTTTTATTCAATCCAACGGTATCTAAAGCTTGTAGCGTGAATAAAAATGGGTCAGTTCCTTTTGTTGCGGCAATTTTTTTACCTTTTAGATCTTTTAAGGATTTAATCGGGGAGTCTTTTGGCACGACTAAAGCTGTCCATTCAGGTTGGCTTTGGATATAAACTGTTTTAACAGGGCTACCATTGGCACGAATTAATACAGCGGCAAGACCAGCAGTTGAAGCAAAATCAACACTGCCGCTATTGAGATATTCTAAGGAGCGATTACTGCCTTGACTAAATACCCATTTGATTTTGGTATTGGGTAAAGCCTTTTCTAATAGCTTTTGATTTTTAACCACTAAGCTCGTAGGAGCATAATAGGCATAATCCAGTTTAATTTCCTTAGGAAGTGCGGCATTGGCTCCACTATGAACGACACTAATTGCTAAACCCAATAGACCTAATTTCAATGGAGATATTGATTTTTTCACTAAAGTACCTGATTTAATTCGCTAAATTTGCGATATAAATAGCCTTTCAGGTGATTTGTGACAAAAAAGAAAATGAGATATTAAAAGAATAAATTTTGATAAAGTTAAAATTTTGAGTTAACACATTGAAATCAAATCAATATTTTATAAATATTGTGGTTTTGTGAAAATATAGTGATTTATCAGAACTTTATATGAATTAATGCAATGAGATGAAGGTCACATAATTTAATATAATAAGACTAAATTTAATATAATAAGACTAAGAGAGAAAATGAGACCAAACCCTATGAGTTTGATCTCAACACTCAGATTATACGAAATACTCAGTTGAAATATCGCTCACTTCAAGAAGCTCTAATGAGTCTGACTCCAAAGCCAAGCATAGCGCCACTACTTTTAAAGTGTCCGAAATTTTCGAAGCATCTTTTAACGCAATGCCAGATTTCAGTTCATTTAGACGCTCAGTTGAAATATCTAATGCAAGTGCAGTTTCACTTGCATCTTGAGTGTCTAGGAATTGATTGATTGCATTTTTTAAATCTATTTCAGATGCATTCAGAATGCTCATTTGAAGCTGCTCTGAAATTTGATCTGAGTCTTGATTAAGTGCATGAGGGAAAGTTTGAGCAAAATTTTGCTCTAAGACATCGATCATTTTAAACATGATTGAACCTTTAGGAGATATGGCAAAATGCCGAAATGAATAAGATTAAAATAGTCTAAATATTAGCCGAATTCAAAAGAATAACGATGACTGTATGGTTTTTAAATCATGTCATTAAGGCAAAAAAATTGTCATGGGTGATTTATTTTTATATAAAATAAATATTAAATTATATCTATTTTGAATTATTTAGACCAATTGGTCACTGAATAAATTGAATCCGTATTGGAGGAAGATTACCCTAAAGCCAACCTAAAACTAAAAAAGGATAATGGGATTTATGAATATTCAAGGAAAAGTGATTGTTGTTACAGGTGGCGCTTCTGGGTTAGGTGCGGCGACAGCAGCTTATCTTCAACAGCAGGGTGCTCGAGTCGTAATTGTTGATATGAATGCATCTTTGGGCGAGCAAACGGGTCAAGAAATTGGTGCAGAATTTATTCAACTAGATGTAACTGATGAAAAAGCAGTTGAATCATTCTTTGCACACATACAAGAAAAATATGGACAATTAAATGGTTTAATCAACTGTGCTGGTATTGCACCATCAGCTAAAGTGCTTGGTCGTGATGGCCTGCATGCCTTAGATATGTTCCAAACAGTACTGAATATCAACGTCAGTGGAACCTTTAATATGTTGCGATATGCTGCGCAATTAATGTCACAGTATGCGCTTTCGGGGGAAGAGGAAGAACGCGGTGTCATTGTGAACACGGCTTCAGTTGCTGCTTTTGATGGTCAAATTGGTCAGGCTGCATATTCTGCATCTAAGGGCGCTGTTGTTGGTATGACTTTGCCATTGGCGCGTGAGTTAGCACGCGAAAAGATCCGTGTTATGACTATTGCACCTGGGATCATGGAAACTCCGATGCTTAAAGGTCTTCCGCAAAATGTGCAGGATGCATTGGGACAGATGGTTCCATTCCCACCACGTTTAGCTAAACCTGAAGAATTTGCGAAACTGGTTGGACATATCTTTGAAAATTCGTATTTAAATGGTGAAGTGATTCGATTGGATGGCGCAATTCGTATGGCGCCAAAATAATATATGAAAATCAGTTTAGTCTTCACTTAAATAGACGACTAAACTGATCTCAGATGCTTTATGGTGTAATCGCCGGACGAGCTACATTACGATACTTCTCAAGTAATGCATCAAGGCGGGCTACAGTTTCAATATCCGCGAAACCATCATATTTCTCAGGATAAAAATGCATTTGGAATGCGGATACAACATTTTGAGTGACTTGATCGTATTGACCAGTGACAGGAACGTTATAACCGTATAATGCCAATTTGCTTTGTAACGAAGCAATATCATTCTTCCAAGGATGATAGGTACGATAATAATTTACAGTGTCGTTATCGTACCAAGCACCGATGTTGTAGTCTTCATATAAACGTTTCCAAGGAAATAGCGGACCTGGATCAAATTTACGACCTGGAGAAATATCACTGTGCCCCAAAATTCGTTCGGGTCTGATCTCGTATTTTTTAGTAATTTTTAAAATAATATCTGCAAGGACTTCGATTTGTTGTTTTGATGAAAATGGATACCATCGACGTTGCATCAAAGGGAGTTGTTCATCATCTGCAGGGAAACCGAGATTTTCAATTTCAATGCCGATACTTGAGGCATTCAAACTACTGTTGGTCTGCCAAGAACTCGTGCCAGCATGCCAAGCTCTTTTATCATCAGGCACAAGACGGTACACAGTAAATTTACCATTGGTTGGTAATTCGGGTACAAAATAGTGACTACTGGCAGGGAAATTAGGATCTTTAAACAAAGCCAATGTTTCGTCTTTAGATACTGCTGTGTAGTGCAGAATCAAGAACATTTGTCGATTGTCTTGATTGGGTGAAGCATTCTCTTCGTCCAGATCATAAAGCGTGCTTTCTATATATTCTGGTTGGGTATCCGAACCTTGATTGACGTATGTAATGTTGGTGATCTTTTCATCTTTACATGCCGTCAGGAATAAACTCGAAACTAATAATGTAGCGAGTGCAAAAATTTTTTTATTCATAAGTATGACTGTCATTTATTGGAGTTAGATGTTTTTAAAATTAATTGCTAGTGAAGCAATTATTGAGATTATGTTTATTAATAGTACAAAATAAAATAAGAAAAATTAAACAAACCTATTCGAATTGTAACAATAAGGTACAGATCTTCTAGGGTAAAAATTATCTTCAGAATTGTATGAATAGACTGCTTATTTATTCGGTATCATAGGCTTATACAAGCATGTAATCAGGGTGTTTAGGTGAGTGATAGCATTGAACTGAGTGATGTTGAGCTACAGTTGTACGCAAGACAAATATTACTAGAGGATTGGGATATTGATGCACAAGAAAGATTAAAGCTGTCCAATGTGCTCATTATTGGTTGTGGTGGAATAGGGTGTTTGACTGCAGAGTTATTGGCGAGAGCAGGCGTAGGTAAATTGACACTCATAGATGCTGATACTGTAGAAATCAGTAATTTACAGCGACAAATCGCCTTTGATCATCATGATGTGGGTTTTTACAAAGCTGAAGTGTTAGCCAAGAAAATTTCTCAAATTAATCCTTATATTAAGATTGAATACATCAATACTAAATTTGATTTTAATAATGCTGCCGCACTGATTACACAGCAAGATCTTGTGTTAGATGGTTGTGACAATTTTGAAACCCGTTATTTGGTCAATCAAATGTGTAAGGATGCGAATGTTCCACTCATCAGTGCTTCTGCGATTGGTTTGCAGGGGCAGTTATTTATGGTGGATGGTGAATCAGCGTGTTATGAATGTCTTTTTCCCAAAGAAGATCATACAGATGAGAGTTTAAGGTGTGCAGATTCAGGAGTTTTAGCAACAACTCCTAACGTAATGGCAAGTATGCAAGCACATCATGCGCTATTATATTTGGGATTAAATTTAACACCATTAAAACAGAAGATCCTTCTATGGAATGGAATGAACATGCAACAGCGAATTTTGAATTTTGACAAGGATAAAGAATGTCAAATCTGTCACAGCAGTCAATCCGCAAAGACAATTTAATTTGCTACACTCAACATATCGAAATTTAATATCGACATTATGAAAAATAATATTTGGTTAGATGGTTTACGCTCAGTGGCCCGTGTAGGTGAAACTGCGGTCATTGCTGCGCGAGCAGGGATTAAATATGCGACAGAAAAACCGAGTAATGCGAAATTAATGCGCGAAACTTTCGAGTCACTTGGTTCAACGTATATTAAGTTGGGACAGTTTATTGCCAGTACGCCTTCATTATTTCCACGTGAATATGTTGAGGAATTTCAAGGGTGTTTAGATCAGACACCTAAACTCCCATTTAGCTATATTGAAAGTGTTTTGAATGCTGAGTTTGACGGTCGCGATTTAGGTGAAATTTTCGCATCTATTGATGAAACGCCATTAGCTTCTGCTTCGATCGCACAAGTGCATGCTGCTAAATTGGTGAGCGGCGAAGATGTCGTGATCAAAGTCCAAAAACCTGGTGTTGAAACTATCCTTTATACGGATTTAAATGTCCTACATTGGGCGACCAAGATTCTAGAGAAGGCAGTTCCTAAAGTAAAATTTGCTTCACTTGCGGATATTGTTGAAGAAATCAAAACACGTATGGTTCGTGAAGTTGATTTTATTGAAGAAGCAAAAAATATTGATGATTTTGTTAATTATCTGCACATTACTCAAAATACTAAAGCGACTGCACCAAAGGTATATCATCAATATTCAACACGTCGTGTCCTGACAATGCAGCGTCTTTATGGCGTGCCGTTGACGGATTTCGATGTGGTTCGTCAAGTTTCTAAAGACCCATCACAGGTTTTGATTACTGCCATGAACACATGGTTTGGTAGTTTGATGATGTGTGAAAGTTTCCACGCAGATTTACATGCTGGCAACCTCATGCTTTTGGATGATGGTCGCATTGGATTCATTGATTTTGGTATTGTGGGACAATTAAAGCCTGAAGTATGGACGGCATGTATTGCTTTTATGGATGCATTGCAAAATACCAATTATCCATTGATGGCTGAAAATATGCTGAAAATGGGCATGACCAATACGCAAATTGATACAACAGTTTTGGCAAACGATTTAGAACGATTATTCAGTGGCGTGCTCAACGCTGATCCTCAGCAAATTCTGTCATCTAATCCAGCCGACTTAAATGACATCATGATGGATATGGTGGCTGTAGGTGAGCGTCATGGCATCCGTTTCCCACGGGATTTCGCATTGCTGTTTAAACAAATGCTTTATTTTGATCGTTTTATGAGAATTCTTGCGCCGTACACTGATATTTATGCAGATCAGCGCCTACAAATGGTACAAACAATCGATCCTAATCTTTTGTTGAAACATTAAATCTTAAACAAGTGTTAAAATATTAAAGTAAATCCTCAATAGAAGAGGATTTGCTTTTATCGCCTCCCGTCAAGTCTGCTATCACTGTTTGATAGTTTACGAAAAGGTCATGATTGAAGATGGATTCCATATTAATTGAAGGATTGAAAGTTGAAACAGTCATCGGATGTTTTGACTGGGAACGGCAAATCATTCAACCATTATTGCTTGATCTTCATATTGCGACTGATTTAGAGCAGGCATCAAATTCAGATCTTCTCGCTGATACTTTAAATTATGCTGAAATTTGTGAAATCGCGACTCAGACGATTCAAAAAGCTCAACCTGAATTAATTGAATTTGCTGCAAAAATTGTCCTCAAAGCTTTGTTTGACCAATATCCAGCAATTGAGTCTATTCAAATTACTGTGCGTAAGCCTGCCATTATTCCACAAGCCAATTCAGTAGGAATTCGTCTTGAAAGACACCGTAATGATTTACGCGCTAGCATTGGCGAGTAATAGCCAACCGCATAATCATCTGGTGAATGCATTAAAACAAATTGCGTCATTAGGTTGTATTACGCGTTCTCCCATCTATGTCATACCTTGTCGAGATGGTGTTGGACAAGATTATTGGAATGCTGCATGTATATTAGAATCAAAGCAGCAAGTCAATGAAATTACCAAACTTTTAAAAGCGCTGGAAAAAGCTTCTGGTCGAGTCCGTCCGTCACATGATATCTCTTTGGATGTAGATCTCATTGCATGGGGAAATACGCTCCAAAATATGCAATTTAATCCAAAAAAAATGCCACTAGCCTTAGATGTTAAAATTCCAATGTTTGATATTTGGGAAAATCCATTATTTGAGCATGAAGCTCATCATTTTCCTCAAGTGTCACTAGATGGTTCATTTTCTAAAATAGGATGAGTTTCGCCGAATAGTCCATCGGTAGTATTGGTCAAATATGTCTTTGATACGCAAATAGGCTCTGATGTAACAATAATCGGCTTCTTTTGAATGGACTAATTTTATAATACGGCACTTCAAAATAAATAAGCTCCATATCAAGAAGATGTATAAAATTATTGTGTTAAGCGCAATTTTGGCGTTGCTCTCAGGTTGTTCAACGCTTTCCCCTCAAGAGTGTCGAACTGCTCAATGGTCGGAAATAGGTGAAAAAGATGGAAGCAGTGGTTATTCGAATCGCATTGTTAAACATCAAAAAGCCTGTTCAAAAGTGAATATTGAACCTGATCACAAGTTATATGAACAAGGTTACCAAATTGGGCTTCGTTCATATTGTCAACCCGAAGTTATTTTCGATGGAGCTTTGGATGGAAGAGGTGGGTATAGGGTTTGTCCATCAGAGTTACATGCCCAATTAGCACCCTTTTATAATGTGGCCGATCAGTACTATCGTTCTAAGAAAGACAAAGATGCTAAAGATAAAGAAATTGAAACTTATCGAGACTACTTACTGGATGACAAAATCACCAAAGAAAAGCGGGAAGAGTATCTTAAGAAAATAAAGTCCTTAAAGCAGGATAAATTGCGGTTAAATTTGAATTTTAATCATGCTGAGCGTGAATTAAATAAGTTTAGACGATTCCATCATCTATAAAAAATGCGGCCCATGAGCCGCGTTTTTTTTAAATATAATAACTTGTTTTGGTCATGAGTTTGGATATACCCGTCATTGCGATTTTGACCGCAGCTGGTAATTCTACACCACCTGCATTTAGTGCAGTATCTCGATGCTGAAGTTCATCCTGATTCATCTGTGTCAAAATTTGACGAGAGCGTTCATCATGCGGTGGGAGTTGGTCAAGATGGTGTTGCAAATGCAGACTCACTTGGCGTTCAGTTTCTGCAACGAAGCCTAAACTGTATTTGTCACCAGCAATACCTGCAATCGCACCCATACCAAAAGAAAGACCATACCATACAGGATTGAGTAGACTTGTATGACTATCTAACTCTTTTAAACGATCTTCACACCATGCTAAATGATCTTGTTCTTCAATCGCGGCATGCTCCATTTCACGACGAACATTAGGTAATTTAGCTGTCAATGCTTGACCGTGATAAAGCGCTTGAGCGCAGACTTCACCACTGTGATTAACACGCATGAGTCCAGCAACATGCCTTGCTTCACTCACTGCGAGATGAGTCTCTGCTTGACTTGCTGGATTTTCACGTTGTGAGGTGGTGGTGCCTGGAACCAAACTACGCAGTGCTTGATCAAATGAATGGATAAATTTATCTAGACCTGTGTAGTGACGCATAACCTTAATCCTCTAAATCAATTTGAGCATTTTTTAACATTGGTTTTAAGCGTGTTAATAACCAAATCGTGTACATAGCACTCAATATCGCTGTAATACTGAATAGAATCTTAATATCAATACTTAAGATACTTAAAATAATAATGGAGAATATAGCAGAAGACACCATGAATACTGCATTCATAATGTTATTAGCAGCCACTACACGAGCACGATGTGAACACGGTGAATAGGCTTGCATCATGGCATATAGCGGAACAATATAAAAACCGCCACTGATCCCTAATAATGTAACTGCAATCATCACATGATAATAGATCACACCAGAATTAAACATGTCTGATATGCCAATAAAATCGCCAGTCCTTTCAGGAACAAAGGCTAAACTTCCTGCTAAATAGAAGGCGAAAACGGTTAAGCCTACTGCACCAATAGGCACCATTTTAATATTGACCTCTGAGCCACCAATTTTTCGGCATAGCAATGAACCTACACCAATACCCACAGAAAAAAAGGTAAGGAGGAGGCTAACCACATTTTCGTTGGCATGAAGATTTTGCTGAGTCATTTGAGGAATTTGAGTTAAATAAGTCGCGCCATAAAACCAATACCAAGAATTACCCAATAAAATGGTAAAGATGAGGGGTAAGCTTTTTGCATAACGTATGGTTTGAAAACTGGTTCGAAAGAAATTCCAATCGACATTGATATGATTTTCACGGACTTTTTGTTTGAGAATGAAGCGACTACAACTATAACCAAGTATCGCGATGGTCACGACCGTCAGGCTGATCCAAACTAAGTTGCCTTCAGAGTTTGAAATCACTACACCACCCAAGATCATCCCCATCAATATTGCAATGGAAGTACCTGATTGAAATAAAGCATTACCCGACATCAATTCATTTGGTTTTAATATTTCAGGGAGAATGGCGTATTTAATCGGTCCGAAGAAGGTACTGTGTGTACCCATGAGGAACAATGCAAATAACAATAGCCATAAATTGCCGAGTAAAAATCCAGCAGTACCAATCAGCATAATCAAGATTTCAAGCAATTTGATATTACGAATCAAGAAAGAGCGTTCGTATTTGTCTGCAATTTGTCCTGCAGTCGCTGAAAAAATGAAGTAAGGTAGAATAAAGAGAAGTGCAGCTAGATTATTCAGTGTGCTTACGCTTGCGGTTTGTTGTTGAATCCAACCATAGGTAATGACAAGCAATAAGGATTGTTTAAAGACATTATCGTTTAAGGCTCCAAAAAATTGAGTCAAAAACATAGGTGAAAAACGGCGCGAACTCAGTAGATGCTCTTGTTTTTGCATGACAATTCAGCTTTTTTAAAAATTATTAAGAAATGTGATGATTTAGTAACAATATCGGAAAATCATGTATCATATTTTCATCCTAAAAATTTTGAAAATACTAGAAATTTGATTCAGTTAGCTTGAATGAAAAATCCGTATTTTCTATTTAAAATATAAAGTATTCAGAGCGCAGTATGCCATCGAAAACACAATTTAAAAAATCATTACTTTCCCAATGTGTACAGCACACATGGATATCAAATGATATCAATAAATGGTTATATGCAAGTGTTTTTTTAGGTGCTCTTTCTTCACCTGTGTTATTTGCAGCTGACACAGTGGTATCAAGTCAGGAGCTTGAGCCTGCGACATCCGTACAAGCCATCGAAAATAATAAACAAAAAATAGAAAACGTTGCGCAGCAACAGGGATTGTCAAAAGAAAAAATTGAAAGTATTGATCAAAAAATAGATCAGTTGAGTGGGCAAGATGATTTTAATAGTTATGAAATGCTTCAGCAGCAAGAGCAATTGAGTCCACAAGAGCAATTCAAGCCGATAGAATTTGATGATTTGGAGTTGCTGCCTGAAGAAAGTGTGGACCCTCGACTTGCCAATGAAATTTTATCAGTGGCTGAAGAAGCCAAGCAGGAAGCGCAAAATTTCAGATCAGGTTTGACGACGATTCCAGCCATTCAATTACAAGATTTACCTGCGAATGACATTTCAGAGGCTGAGTTAACAAAAGCGCCAGTCAACATTGATCAGTTGATGCAAAATATTCAGTCTGATCGTCAGATTGAGGTGTCTGAAAATGTGGAAGGACGTTCATTATCCGTTCAAACCCAAGAACCTGAAAATAAAGAACCAGAAAAAGTAAATGTGTTTAAACGCATTTTCTACAAAATACGTCCTCCACGTCTTAATCAGCCCGCTGCTGTGCCACGTATTACCGCAGATGTTACGGGCGCACCTAAACCACTCGCGGACAATATCAAAGCAAAGTTATCATCATTCACTGTTGAGTCATTTTCAGATTTCAATGCTGCCGTCCCGCAACTCCGTAATATGACTGTCCAAGCTGCACAAGCCGTAGGTTATTATGATGCTGAATTTAAGTTTGAAAAAGTCAGTGATAACCGTGTGCGTGTCAATGTCACACCTCATAATACAGTAGTGGTGCGAGAACAAAATATTGAATTTACTGGGCCTGGGCAGAATCTTGCTCAATTGCAAGTGATTCGAGTGCTTCCTGATTTGGAGGTGGGTGATATTTTCGATCATGGTAAATACGAAGCGACAAAAGCTCGAGTCATTGAAGCGGCGAATAACAACGGTTTCTTTGATTATTATTGGCGAATGCACGATGTCATGTTGGCCCGCCCTCAAAATCAAGCAGATATAAACTTGAAGATGGAAACAGGTGAACGTTATAAGCTGGATGATGTGCAGTTTAGAATGAGTGATCCATCAAAAAAATTACCGATTCGTGAAGATATTTTAAGAACATTAGCTCCTTGGCAAGAAGGTGCAGACTTTACCGCATGGCGTGTAAATGTATTAGCCAACAACTTAACCAATTCACGTTATTTTAACTATAGCCTTGTTGACGCTGTTAAACCTGATCCAATTATTAAGCCGCTTGAACTCGCACCTGATTTGCAGGCTTTAGTGGATGAGCAAAAAATTGATCGAAGTTTATTAACAGGTCAAGAAAAGGCTGAACAACAGGCAAGTTCATCAGAAGAAGTCACGCAGAATGTGGCAGATGAAACTCAATTTGCGGGTGGAAATGAACGTCGTACTTTGCAAGAGCGTAATGATGCTGATAATCAAGCGCAAGCCAAGCAGGAAGAAACTGAGCGTTTACAAGCCTTAGCACGTGAAGAGAAAAAAATCCCTGTCATCGTGACATTGAATGCGGATAAATTAAATAGTGTTGAAGCGGGTATTGGTTATGGTACTGATACAGGTGTGCGTTTACGAAGTCAGTACCGCCGTTCTATTGTGAATGAACGTGGTCATTCGTTTGATGCAAACTTAGAGTTGTCACAAGTCAGACAATCGATTGATGGTCGCTATAATATTCCATATAAACACCCATTAAATGATTATGTCAGTCTAGTTGGTGGTTACGAGCGTGAAGATCGTGATGAAATTGGGAATGGATTAAATCTCATCGTGGAATCCGCCGTTGCCGGAGCTGACAGAATTATTAAAGGTGCGCGTCGTGATTGGCAGCATATTTTTGGTGTGCGTTATCGTCTAGATCGTATGACGATTGAAGGTGATATTCCTGAGACACTTGACCCAGATACCAATTGGGATGAAATCCCAGAGTTTGTCGTTGCAACGGGTAATGATGAGCAGCAATCTTTATTACTTGGTTATGAAGCCACTAAAGTCACCAGTGATAATCGATTGAATCCGACAAAAGGATTTAAACAAAACTACAAAATCCAATTGGGGAGTGAGAGCCTGCTATCCGATGCTGATATGGCGATTGTAAATGCGAACTGGAAATTTTTATATTCATTAGGCAGTAACAATGATCATCAATTCATTGGTGGGGCAAACCTCGGTTATATCATCACTGAAGATTTTCAAAAAGTGCCCTATAACTTGAGATTCTTTGAAGGGGGTGACCAAAGTCTACGAGGATTTGACTATAAGAGTTTGTCCCCTGTGGAATTTGGATATAAAGTCGGAGGTCAAGCGCGTGCGATTGGGACTTTAGAGTACAATTACCAATTTAAAGAAGGTTGGCGCGCCGCGTTATTTAGTGATTTTGGTAATGCTTATGATGAAAAATTTACCAATGATACTGAATATAGCATAGGAGCAGGAATCCGCTGGAACTCTCCAATTGGTCCAATTCGTCTAGATGTGGCATCGGGGATATCTGATCCTGGTAAACCTATTCGTCTACATTTCTTTATCGGGCCGCAACTTTAATATTTAAGATAATAAAAGTACTCAATCATTTTTTGGAATAAGTATGGCTGAAGACATCGAGCAGCAACCTGAGCAACAACCTGATCAAAACGTGACGCCACAGCGAAGTTTATTACGCCGTGTATTGCTGATCATTTTATTTATTCTGATCTTTTTTGTGGCTTCGCTTGCCGTAATGTTTTCAACAGACAAAGGCAGTAAATTCTTACTTGACCGTGCTTTGTCCACTCAACAGATTATTCAGTATGAATATGAAGGTGGAAATTTACTTCAAGGCATTATTCTAAAAAATGTATTGGTGACGCTGAAATCAGTTGATGTGAAAATTGATAGAGCTGATGTCACTTTGGGTTGGCGTGCCATATTAGATAAAGAAATTCATTTGAATCGTGCTGATGTCCGAAATTTGCGTGTCATTAACAAGTCACCGCCGAGTGATGAGCCATTTAAGTTTAGTGAAATCAAACTCCCTTTTGTTTTACGTGTTGATCATGCCGATATCGATCAATTGGTCATTCAGACTTCAA
Organism: Acinetobacter sp. ANC_7504; assembly: GCF_056779995.1. Taxonomy (NCBI): domain Bacteria; kingdom Pseudomonadati; phylum Pseudomonadota; class Gammaproteobacteria; order Moraxellales; family Moraxellaceae; genus Acinetobacter; species Acinetobacter sp. ANC_7504. The sequence continues at coordinate 393,828 of NZ_JBWYIZ010000001.1, forward strand.
ATTCTAAAGTGCAATTTAATGACATTATCCTAAACGAAGCACTATGGTCCGGTACTGAGCTTAAGTTTGAAGACTCGCAGTTTGATATGGGTTATTTGTCTGTAAAAAAAGCAACAGGTCAGATGGATTTTAAAGGTAAATATCCGTTAGATGCGCAAGCAGTTGTAAGACTCCCATCTTTAAAGTCGATCAACGTTGAGGATATTTATCTCCATGCAAAAGGCTCTTTAGATACCATTCAAGCGGGCATTGCCACACGTACCCCTGATTTATTAACAGGTTGGGCAGTGGTACATCCAGTTCGAAAAAATGTACCAATGCAAGGTGCTTTAAACTTTAAAGATTATCACTGGCCTTTAATGCTAGAGCAGGAGCTTTTATCTAAACAAGGAGTTGCTAAGTTTTCTGGAGATATCCAACGTTTGAATTTGGATATTAATACCGATATTTCTGGTAAAAATATTCCTCAAGGACAATATACTGCGCTGGCGCATACAGATCTCGTTAATCAATTGAATATTTCAAACCTGAATGGTCAATTGATGAACGGGGCGCTGAATCTTGCGGGTGTCGTCGGATGGAAGGATAAAGTCACTTGGGATGTGCAAGGTCGCTTAGATAAAATCAATCCTAAAGATAAAGTGATTCCACAAGTGGTGCAAGATTTTCTGCCAGAACGTTTGGATGCCAAAATCGCCTCAGCTGGGTCGTTAGAGAAGGGATTAGCTCTCACAGCACTTATTGATTTCGACCAATATGAAACATGGAATTTAAATCTTAATCAAGCTGAACAAAAAAATAATAAGCCGAATCCGATGTTGCTAGATGTCGCTTGGAAAAATATTGATCGTGCTGTTCCGTACATTGGTTGGTTAAGTAGTGAATCTGGGGATGTAAAACTTGCTTTAGTTGAAGGTCAACAAAATATTCATGTGGCAACCGTAGTTGGTGCAAATGAAAAAGGAACATTACCTGCTGGCAAATACAATGCCCAATTAGACCTTAAAGGTAATGATCTTCATGTTCCTTCATTTATCTATCAAGCAGATGGAAAAGGATCTTTACAAGCAAATGCCAAGGTTGAATTACCATCTGATCAAAGACAGTTGAAGTGGAATGCGGTGCTTAATGCAAAAGACTTTAATCCGCAAACCATCAGTTATGCTGCTCCTGTAAATTTATTAAATGGACAAATTCAAGCGAGTGGCTTTGCTCGACCTAACCAGCAAATTATTCAGTTAAATCAGATCAAACTTTCAGGTCAACTTGCCAATCAAAATCCACCGGAAACAATTAAGCTGACTGGCTCAAGTACAGCAGCCATTCTTCTACATGATGAAAAGTCGGGTGGTGGTTTTAAAGGCTTCGCAGTAAATTATGATGGTGCATTACATGCAAGCCAACTGTCACAAGGGGATGGTCAGCTTAAAATACGTGTAGCAGGCACACCTCAACGCATCAATATTTCCGAATTTAAACATCAGGGTGCTGCGGGTCAGATCAATGCCAATGGTTTAGTCAATTTAGCCAATGGAATCGGATGGGACATTAATGCTTCTTTAATACGCTTTAAGCCTCATTATTTTGTTTCAAGTGTTAAAGGGGAAATTTCAGGTAATGTCAAAACGGATGGTGTTTGGTCAGATCGTTTGAAAAAAATTAATATTGATCGACTCAATCTCGCTGGCATGATCAATAAAAAACCGCTGAGAGCAAAAGGTAATCTTGCTGTAATTCTTAATTCGAATCAGACAGGTTTCTTGCCACAACAGTTTGAAGCCAATAATTTGTATTTGGTGTATGCGCAGAATCAGATTCAAGCCGAAGGGAATGCTCAGAATCTTCGCGTTAAGATTGACGCGCCTGCATTATTTGAGCTTTATCCTGGTTTACGTGGTCGTGCGCAAGGTTTTGTTAATGTGCAGTCTCAACCGAGATTGTCAGCAACTGCGAATGTGAAGGTGAATAACTTTGGTTTCAATGATCTTGTCAGTATCAAATCACTCAACATCCAAGGGGAATTACCAACTTCGGATACAGTGCCTACTGCATTAACTGCAAGAATGGACAGTTTAAGAAGTGGCAATCGTGAGATTCAAAACGCTGAAGTCTCGATTGCTGGCACGCGAAAAGCACATTTATTGAAAGTCCAAGCCGCGAACAAGCTGTCTAAATTTTATGTACAACTGGCAGGTGGATTTAATCCTGCGAATGATTGGTTAGGTCAAATTCAAAAAGGTGACTTTGACTCAGCACGCGCGCATTTAAAACAGGCCCAACCTGCACCTGTGATTTATAATACTGCGAAAACAGAATTATTTGTGGGTGCTCATTGCTGGACCAGTAATCAAAGCCAACTTTGCTTTGATCAGCCCTTACGTGTGAGTAAGACCAAAGGTAGCGCCTCATTTGTGAGTCGGAATTTAGATCTTGGTGACTTTGCCGCATTTATGCCTGAAGGTTTCGCAATTACGGGTAAATTGGATGGTTATGCTAAAGCGTCTTGGGGGCAAGGCATTCAACCAAAAATCGATGCCAAACTTGTTACGCGTAATGGTGTTGTCGGTCTAGCAGCTGCCGATCCAGATGATATCAGCACCACGATGAACTACGATGAAGTAAGTTTTATTGCACGAAGTATTCGTGAAGGATTATTACTTCGTGCTGATTTGAAAGCTCCGAATATTGGGACTGGATATGCAAATGTTGTGGTGAATCCATTTGTTGATTCGAAACCAATGCGTGGTGAAGTTGCTCTGAGTCAAGTACAACTGAAAATTTTAAAACCATTCATTTCGGATGTGCGTAAAATCGATGGTAATTTATCCCTTGCGGGTAAAATCAGTGGGACATTGACTCAACCGTTATTTAACGGCGAAATGCGACTTAAAAATGCTTCAATCAGCATGATTTCGTTACCTGTTAATCTCACGAATATTCAGCTGTATTCATCTATTCGTCAAAACCAAGCGACGATCGATGGCGCTTTCAATAGTGGTCGAGGTGTGGGCAAGTTAACGGGTGATATCGATTGGAAAAATGATCCTAGAATTCGTTTAAAACTCAAAGGTGATAATTTATTTATTCGCCAAGCACCATTAATCACAGCTGTTCTGAACACTGAAATGGATTTAGATGCACGTCCTATCAGTAAGCAGTTAACTTTGAATGGTAAAGTTGAAGTTCCGCGTGCGCTGATTTCAATGCCAGAATCGAGCGCGTCCGTAGTGCCTTTATCAGCCGATGTTCGAGTGGTACGTGAAGGTGATAATCAACTCGCGGTACTTAAGGCTGCAAAGCCATGGGATATCCGCGCTGACTTAGAATTAAATTTAGGAAACCAAGTGATTTTCCAAGGCTTTAATAGTCGTATTCCATTACTTGGGCGAATTTATTTAACGCAACGCGGATTAGAAACTGCCATGCGTGCCAATGGTGCGATTGGTGTAAGTAAACGCGTTACCATTGAAGCTTATGGGCAGTCTTTAGAATTAAGTCGTGCAATTGCACGTTTCAATGGCGCATTGTCCAACCCAACCCTTGAGGTTGAAGCAAGTAAACTCATTTCAGGCAGTACAGTTGGTGTGCGTGTTACTGGAACTGCAAGCAGTCCAAATATCCAAGTCTTTAATGATGCCGGGTTGTCTGAACAAGAAGCAATGAATGCCTTAATTACAGGTCGAATCAATGAAGGTTCAAGTAGCTTGAGTCAAGCAGAAGGCTTTAAGTCAGATGTGAACAATACCATTGCTGCAGCGGGGATTAGCTTAGGGCTTGGTGGTACACGTGCTTTAACCAATCAAATTGGACAGACATTTGGGTTAAGTGGTCTTGCTCTTGATGCGCAAGGAACAGGCGATGACACTCAAGTGAGTGTGACAGGTTATCTGACCCCTGATTTATATATCCGTTATGGTGTTGGTGTCTTTACGCCAGTCAATAAATTGACGCTACGATATCAGATGAACCAAAGACTCTATCTGGAAGCAAGTCAGTCTTTAGAAAAAGCCATTGATATTTTCTACAATTGGAGATTCTAAAAGGTAAAAGGGCTTCAATCGAAGCCCTTTTTAATTCACTGTATAAACCGAAATTAAATTTAAGCCCTATTGTTAAAATGCTAGACTTAAAATTTATCGGACAAGAAAGAATTAAAAAATGAAAACAATTGCAATATTCATCGCGATGATAGCAGCAACACTCATGGCGGGCTGTCAAACCACTCAAACTGAGCAACTTACTCCAAAAATTGGAATGGCTAATCCTGCAAGCAAATTTTGTGTTCAACAAGGTGGAAAATTAGAAATACGTGATGAGGCAAATGGTCAAGTGGGTTATTGCCAGTTGCCAGATGGTGTTGTGGTAGAGGAATGGGAACTATTTAGACATCATCAAAATATTTGCAAGCCTGAAGAAGCGAAAAAATTAGTCGGTATGCATAATCTTGATGATCAACAGATTTTGAATAAAACCAAAGCCAAAATTATTCGCCGTGTCGGACCAAATGATCTGGTTACTATGGATTATCGAAATGATCGTATTACAGTAACCGTGGATGATCAGAATAAAATTATTCGCTCAAGCTGTGGCTAATGAACGAGAAATGTCATTACACGATTTCCTATTCGGTTTAACTCGATTATCATAGCCGCAACAGGAGAGATGTATGAACAAATTCGTGATTCTGGGTGCTGTACTTGGTTCAGCCGTTTTGCTCAGTGCTTGTGAAGAAAAAAAGCCACTAACCCCTGAAGAAGTCTGGCATGGTTACTGTACCAGTATTGGTAATGCTGCACGCTCTATTTTGCTAGACCGTCAAAATGGTATCGAGAAAACTGCGGCGGTCGAACATGCTTCTAAACTGACCGATCCGACGACGAAGAAATTCGTAGATGCTCAAATTGAGAAGGTCTATGCTTATCCTGCGAATCAATTAGAATTGGATCGTGATGCATTAATGGCTAAATTCAAAAAAGAAGCAACGGATGAGTGTTTAGCCACTCCTTACGATAAAGATAATCTGCCTGACTACAAACAGTTTTAAGGCGCTACAAAAAGATTGATCATAAAAAAGAGGGAAGCGTAAGTTTCCCTTTTTTTGTTGAAATTAATTACAAATTTTAATTAGCATTAAAATAGAAAAGCTTATATAAAAATAAGATAAATAAAACAAAAGGAGCGGAACAATGGAAGTGGTCGCATACCTGAATAATGCCGATCTTCTGCTTGAAGATGCCAATGGTGTTGCTGTAATTAATGGCAGCCATTACGTCCTAAGTCTAGGGGATCGAGTCTATCTTAAAAATATGATCAATGAACATGCCAAAATTTATCAGGTAAACATTAGTTTTGCCTGTGCCGAACACCGCATGCTACATGATGATGAAATTCTGGTCAGATTCGAAGGAACACGAGAAAGTCTGCAACAATATTTAGATCGCACGACTGTCCACTAAGGTTGAATAGTCAAAAAAGGATTTAAAAGGCAACATCTTGTTGCCTTTTATTTATTTCAGATCCGTAAAAGCTTCATGTTAATGTCAGAATTGTTCGATAAAACAACATATTGAGCAATGAGTAATCAGAAGAGAGATCATTTAGTAAGAAAATAATGGTCATCACAAAGAAACACTCTTCTTGCATTAACTTTTAACCGGAATTTTAGTAAAATTTAGCAGTCCATATTATTTGCAGGCTTTATAAGCAGGATATTGCAAGTAATTTTTTAAAGAAGAGGAATAACACCGTGCTAGAAGCTTACCGCCAACACGTTGAAGAACGTGCCGCACTCGGAGTCCCACCGAAGCCACTTGATGACGCTCAAACAGCTGCATTAGTTGAATTATTAAAAAATCCACCAGCTGGCGAAGAAGCATTCTTAGTTGATTTGCTTGAAAACCGTGTTCCAGCAGGTGTTGACCAAGCTGCTTACGTAAAAGCTGCTTTCTTGGCTGCTTTGGCGAAAGGTGAAGCGACTTCTCCATTAGTTTCTAAAGAGCGTGCGGTTTACTTACTAGGTACTATGCTTGGTGGTTACAACGTTGCTCCTTTAGTTGAATTATTAGAAGACGCAACGCTTGGTGCTTTAGCTGCTGAAGCGCTTAAGAAAACACTTCTTGTTTTCGATGCGTTCCATGACGTTGCTGATAAAGCAAAAGCAGGTAACGAAAACGCGAAAGCTGTTCTTCAATCTTGGGCTGACGCTGAATGGTTCACTAGCCGTAAAGACGTTCCAGAAGAAATCAAACTTACAGTTTTCAAAGTTACTGGTGAAACTAACACTGACGACTTGTCACCTGCACAAGACGCTTGGAGCCGTCCAGACATTCCGTTACACGCGAATGCGATGCTTAAAAACGTACGTGATGGTATTAACCCAGAAGTTCCTGGTGAAGTTGGTCCATTAAGCCAAATCAAAGAATTAATCGCGAAAGGTAACCAAGTTGCTTACGTGGGTGACGTTGTTGGTACAGGTTCTTCTCGTAAATCTGCAACTAACTCTGTACTTTGGTTCTTTGGTGACGAAATCGCTCACATTCCGAACAAGAAAGAAGGCGGTTACTGCTTAGGTTCTAAGATTGCTCCGATTTTCTTCAACACTATGGAAGACGCTGGTGCGTTACCAGTTGAAATCGACGTTGCAAACATGAACATGGGCGACGAAATCACGTTGAAGATTGACAAAGCGACTGCAAAAGTTACAGCGTTCAAAGATGGCGCTCAAATTGCTGAAGCTGAGTTAAAAACTCCAGTACTTCTAGACGAAGTACGTGCGGGTGGTCGTATTAACTTGATCATTGGTCGTGGCTTAACTACTAAAGCACGTGAAGAATTGGGTCTTCCTGCTTCTGACTTGTTCCGTACTCCAGTTCAACCAGCTGCAACTGGCAAAGGCTTCACGCTTGCTCAGAAGATGGTTGGTCGTGCTTGTGGTCTTCCAGAAGGTCAAGGTGTACTTCCAGGTACTTACTGCGAACCTAAGATGACAACTGTTGGTTCTCAAGATACAACAGGTCCAATGACGCGTGACGAATTGAAAGACTTAGCTTGCTTAGGTTTCTCTGCTGACCTCGTAATGCAATCTTTCTGTCATACTGCTGCGTATCCAAAACCAGTTGACGTTCAAATGCAACACACGCTTCCTGATTTCATCATGAACCGTGGTGGTGTTTCTTTACGTCCAGGTGACGGTATTATCCACTCTTGGTTAAACCGTATGCTTCTTCCAGATACAGTTGGTACTGGTGGTGACTCACATACACGTTTCCCAATCGGTATTTCTTTCCCAGCGGGTTCTGGTCTTGTAGCGTTCGCTGCAGCAACTGGTGTTATGCCACTTGATATGCCTGAATCAGTTCTTGTGAAGTTCAAAGGTAAAATGCAACCTGGTATCACTTTACGTGACCTAGTACATGCGATTCCTTACTACGCAATTAAAGAAGGTGACTTAACTGTAGAGAAGAAAGGTAAGAAAAACATCTTCTCTGGTCGTATCTTAGAGATCGACTTATCAGAAATGGAAACTGACTTAACTGTTGAACAAGCGTTCGAACTTTCTGATGCTTCTGCTGAACGTTCTGCTGCTGGTTGTGCAATCACACTTTCTGAAGAGAAAGTTGCTGAATACCTTCGTTCAAACATCACGATGTTGAAGTGGATGATCTCTGAAGGTTATGGCGATGCTCGTACTATGGCGCGCCGTGTTGAGAACATGGAAAAATGGTTAGCGAATCCATCACTTCTTAAAGCTGATGCTGACGCTGAATACACGAAAGTGTATGAAATCGACCTTGCTGACATCAAAGAACCTATCCTTTGCTGCCCGAACGATCCAGATGATGCAAAACTTCTTTCTGACGTTCAAGGCGACAAAATTGATGAAGTATTCATCGGTTCTTGTATGACGAACATCGGCCACTTCCGTGCAGCTGGTAAACTTTTAGACAAAGTACCTGGTGGTTCTTTATCTACTCGTCTTTGGTTAGCTCCTCCAACTCGTATGGACGAACGCCAATTGATGGAAGAAGGTTTCTACAATACTTATGGTAAAGCTGGCGCGCGTACAGAAATGCCAGGTTGTTCATTATGTATGGGTAACCAAGCACGTGTTGCTCCAAATACAACTGTTGTATCTACTTCTACTCGTAACTTCCCGAACCGTTTAGGTCAAGGTGCAAACGTTTACTTGGCTTCTGCTGAGCTTGCATCTGTTGCTGCGGTACTTGGTAAGTTGCCAACTCCTGAAGAATACCAACAGTATGCTGCTCAAATCGACAGCATGTCTGCGGATATTTACAAGTACTTGAACTTCGATCAAATGAACGACTATACAGACGCTGCTAAAGACGTTGATACGAAGAAAATTGCTGCTGCTCAATTAAGCTAATTTATTGAAAAATAAATTAAATTGAGTTAAAAATAAGGGCTGATTAATCAGCCCTTATTTTTATGAGTGAAGTATTTAAGAGAGTTCTTGTACTCCTATCAGTGTTTTTAATTTTTGCTTTAATTAAACCATTTATAATAGCAATAAATAGAGTTAACAATATAAATCAGGATAGTTATATTGTTAATATAGGGTATATAGGAAGTTATTTAAGTGGTACATTAGGTATATTATTAACTGCTGGATCATTAATATTTTTAGCAAAAACTTTGAGTTTTGAAAGAAAAAAATCAGATCAAGAAAACTTTGATAATAGATTTTTTTTAATGTTGGAAAGATTGGAAGTAATTAAAGATAAGGTAGATGAAAATATAAAGAAGAAAATTTTAAATGAAATAGACAATGTGAGTGAGTTTTCGGTTGAAAAGACATTAGAAGAAAGCAAGAAGATTATTCATAAATACAATAGTGAAATTGGTCATTATTATAGAATGTTATATCAAATTCTAAAGATGATTAACCAAAATAAAGATAATATTGCTAATTTTCAGAATGTATCAATCACTTATTATACGAATATTTTACGTTCAACATTAGATTTTAAATTAACTCAAATATTGGCAATTAATATCTATCATTCTGAAGGTTTTGATGATGATTATAAAGATTATGCAATCTATGTTAGCAAGTATAGTTTTCTACAACACATGCCTTTTTGTATTAAAAAGGATAAAATTTCGGAAGCTCTTTTAGCTGTTTATATCAACTTTAATAAATATGAGATAGAAGGTAATGCCTTTAAGGGTAGTTCCTTTGTAATTAAATTAAATTCTTACGTTTTGGGATCCGTAAAAAAGTCAATTGATCTTGGATACAATTACGACCTCAAGTATATTTTATTGAAGCGTTTGGCAGGAAAATGGGATTCATTTGATAATGAAAATCTCAAAATAGATATAAGTTTGATTTCTAAAAAAATGAAAATTCAAATTTTAAAGCATAATATTTATATAGAATTGAGAGACCATCATTCTGATAATTTTAAAGATATTAAATGTAAACTGTATAATGATCATCCTTATAGGATTAATTCTTATTTTGATGAAAAGCTTAACCTAATAATTATTGCATCGGATAATGAAGATGATTTTAAGCAATCAGGAAGGGATGTGAGTGATGTAAAGACTATAAAATTAAAATTATGTTCCACTAGTCTAAATAATCTTACAGTAACAGGGAGTATATGGTATATGTATGATTCTTTAGAGCAAGATATTTTGCATAAGATAATGAAGAAAATAGATTACTGATGATTAAATTTCGTGAATAATTATTGGTAAAATAATTATTTTCAAGTAGATTTATCATGTCCAAACAATCCCGCTTCCTCTGTATTGGTGGTTTCTTAAATGGAACCCAAGTCAAAGACCAAGGCGAAAGCTTTATCTGTATGACCAATGGCAATCAAGAACGCTATGCCAAAAAAGTGATTTTTTATCAAGAAGCTTGGGATCATGACTACTACATTTGCGAAAATGTCATGGCTCAACAGGCAAAAGAGTGGGTATTTCAGAGATACGGAGAACCCGTGATTTACCGTAAACGAAAGCCCATGAAAAAGCCCCGTAATTAAAAAATTAACGGGGCTAGTCGTACCACTCTCGTGATACTCATATAAGGCTCATCTCATACTGCCTGCATTAAAACACATTCACACAGATACGTCATGCTGAATCGAATATAAATTCAAATTGACTACTGAAAAGCTTACAAGCCCCTAACCATAAATAAAACAGACAGCAACAATCTAAAAATGTGAAATAAATAGAATAAGCAAAAAATGAACACAGTATGAATATTATGAAAACGCTACTTACCTTAAGTTTAATCAGTCTATCGCTCATTGCATGTTCAAGCGTGGAGATTAAAAATTATGATCCAGAAGAAGATGCTCGTTATCAGAAATATAAAGATGAAACAGTAAACATGTCTGAATACGATAAACAGCGCTATTACAATCAGCATCACCTAGGTGTAGTCGAGCCAGATCGAGTTCGCGAATCAATTCGAGAACAAAGAAGAAAACAATCGCAATAAACCAATAGGGCAGTACAAATAAATGTACTGCCTATAAATCAGTAGAAAATTACATTTCAGTAGCTGAATAAAGCAAAATTCTTTGTGAAAATTGATTAAAATTAAAACATTAGGGAAATACAATGAATTTTGAAGTTGATGCCTTTGGCACCATCGTGATTGCCGTATTTTTTCTATTTATTGGGCGCTATCTAGTCAACCGCGTCCAATTCTTTAAAAACTACAATTTACCTGAACCTGTGATTGGCGGTTTGGTCGCAGCAATTACAGCATTCATCTTATTTAAATTCTTTAATATCAGTGCCACATTTGATGCGCAAATTCAAAGCATTTTAATGCTGATGTTCTTTACCTCTGTGGGCTTAGGTGCAGATTTTGTTAAATTAAAAGATGGCGGGAAAGCCCTATTTATATTTTTGTTCTGTGTGATCGGATTTGTGATCGTTCAAAATATTGTTGGGGTGAGTTTAGCGACGGTTTTAGGCTTAGATCCTCTTATTGGCTTAATTGTGGGTTCAATCACCTTAACGGGTGGTCATGGCACGGCTGGTGCATGGGGGCAAGTGCTTGAAACCCAACATGGCATTCAAGGTGCGATTGTATTGGGTATGGCAAGTGCGACCTTCGGTCTGATTATTGGTGGTATCGTGGGTGGTCCAGTTGCTAAATTTTTAATTAAACGTCATCAACTGGCTGACAAAATTGACAATGATCAAAACGAATCACAATTGGATGATCAGTTAAAATCTGCACCATTTGAATATCCAAAAAAGACACGATTAATTACTGCAAGTAATGCGGTTTCGACCCTTGGTATGTTTGCACTTTGTATATTCACGGCAAACTTAATGACAGATTTTAGTCAGGGTAAATGGTTTGAGCTTCCAACCTTTGTTTGGGCGCTAGGTTCAGGTGTGATTTTGAGAAATCTGCTTGAACATGTATTCAAAGTAAATATCTTTGATCGTGCGATTGACGTGTTTGGAAATGCATCTTTATCACTTTATTTATCTATGGCATTGTTATCACTACAACTGTGGTTATTAGCAGATTTGGCAGGTCCGTTAGTCACGATTCTGATTGTGCAAATGCTGGTATTGATTTTATACACTGCTTTTGTGACATTTAAGGTGATGGGGAGCAACTACGATGCTGCGGTTTTATCAGCAGGTCATTGTGGTTTTGGTATGGGTGCGACGCCAACGGCTATTGCCAATATTCAAGCAGTAACCAATACCTATGGTCCTTCACACAAAGCATTCTTACTCATTCCACTCACAGGTGCATTTTTCATCGATATTGTAAATGCGATAGTGATCCAGCTCTCCATTGGGATATTGGGATAGACTAAGTTTAAAAAAACCGCCTTAAAGGCGGTTTTTTTACTTATGGAGACTTATATATGCAGTTGAGATTCGATCATCGGCCAAATATTTTGATGCGACTGTTTGAACATCATCATGTGTCCAATCGCTTTATGGCCAAGCTCTTTGGGTTTGAGTTCGATCGCTTCAGTAGGTGCATTAGGATACAAACGAAGTAAATCCTGAACATTTGCTTCGGTTGCAATCTCATCATCACTTGCCCAAATGGCCGTGACAGGAATTCGTATCTCTTTGTGATAATCTTGATCTAGGGTAACCGTTTTGCCAATTGCATTAATAACATAGCCTGGTTGACTACAAAATTGAGCCCAGTCACGTGCAACATCTTTCGGTAGATTTTCCCCCATACCAATGGCTTGGGTAGGGCCGTAACCGAGCATCATACGTGCGAGAGGAAAAATACCTTTAAACATCACAGGGGCAAGTAGTTTCGTACGACCTTTGAGCCCTTTTACATGCCCAGTCGAACCTGCAATTGCAACGACTTTTGCAACTTTATCATGGTTGGGGGTAATCCCAATGAGTTGTCCGCCGGCGCTGTGACCGACAAGAATAACTTGCTTGGCATGGGTAAGTTGTAAGAGTTGATCAATCGCAGCGGGAATATCTAACTGTCCCCATTGCACAATACTTGCTTTGGATTGCTTCAATGGGCCATAAAGAGAAGCACCAATACCACTAAAATCAAACACCATTACGGCATAGCCTTGTTGGTTAAGCCATTCGCAAAATCGATGATAAAACTTTTGAGTAATTCCAGTGGCAGGGCACACCAAGACGGGAAGACGCTTTGAATGCTCGGCAGGAAAAAAGGTAGCAGCGAGTTCGTATTGATCCTGACGAATAATTTTAATTTTTTGCATAATTTAAACTGTGCAAGTATCCGTAATCAAAATACTTTACTGCAGTTCTAAAAGATTAAACCAACAAATAATGACTGTTGCGTTTGTGAAATGATTGCTCAGTCGTGAAAGCAACCTGTTTCAAGAAGTGCCAATAATAATGGAAAGTATTCCTGCTGCAATTAAAGGTCCAACAGGGACGCCACGTAAAATAGCCACACCTGCTACAGTACCAATCAGAAGTCCAGCGACAATATTTGGCTGATTCGCCATAAGCGTTACGCCACGACCACCTAACCATGCCACCAATAACCCGATTCCAATGGCTAAAATTGAGTTTAAGCTCAAGAATGATTTGAGGATATCTTTACCCGGAATGGTGCCACTGGCAATTGGCGTGAGTACGCCAATGGTGAGGATAATAATGCCGATATTTAAACCATGCTGTTGAAGCAATGGAAAATACTCGTTTAAAGGGGTGATACGAAAAACAATAAGTACTGCGACTGCAATTGTGACAGCTGTATTTTGACTGAATATTCCACATGCCAATAAAATGATTAGAACGATTAAATTGAGGTCTAATTGAGACATAAAGAAGATCCAGTGCTTATCAGGACAGTACTTGAAAGTTATAATAGTTTAACTGATTTAAAGTCTGCATTCAGATGGCATCCTTTAAATTTCAACGAATATTGTAAGTAATGGAAGTGATTCATGGTTCTGGAAAAAATGTTACAGTCTCAAGGCTTTGGATCACGAAAATATTGTCAACAATTAATTAAAGCTGGTGCAGTGGTCATTGATGGTACTGTGATCACGGACCCGAAATATAAACTGAAGCTTCAAGGTCTTAGCTTCCACGTGTATAACGATGAATATACTTATCGTGAAAAAGTTTATATAGCACTCAATAAACCTGTAGGCTATGAATGCTCGCATCAAGCGACGCATCACTTCAGCGTGTTTGAATTAATCGATGACATATTGTTGCAAAGGGGAGTGCAAACAGTCGGACGTTTAGATCAAGACACGACTGGTATATTGTTACTTACAGATGATGGACAATTTCTGCAAGCGCTGACTCATCCTAAAAAACATGTTCCTAAAGTTTATCAAATGCATACAGCAGATCCAGTCACTGAGCAGCAAATCATTCAATTGGGTCAAGGTGTAGAGCTTCGCAATGAAACAGGATTGTTTCAAGCAACAGACATTCAACTCATAAGCGAACAACACCTACAATTTACAGTGCATCAAGGCGTTTATCATCAAGTTAAACGTATGGTTGCTGCTGTGGGAAATCGTGTTGAATCATTGCATCGACTGCAAATTGGACAATTAAAATTAGATCAGCTTGCTGAGGGTGAATATTGCTATCTCACTGAACAGCAAATACTCGCCGCCAAAAATCAAAGTCCTGATGCTCAACTCCTTTAGATTTAAATCATCAATGCTAAAGACTCTATTCTCAAGACGATATGTTGTGTAATGCCTTAGGATAGAAAGCAATGATAGGTTTGGAATTCATTGTCTTTGACGAAGCCCATCTTTTCGTAAAGTTGGTGAGATTGAAAGTTACTTCGTTGTGTCTCTAATGAAATTCGACTGGCTTTTTCGGATTGTGCAAACAAAATTGCAGTGTCAATGAGTTGTTTGGCTGAACCTTGTCTTCTATAAATTGGAGTGACATATACATCATCTAGAATGTAGTAGCTTGAACAAGCATGGGATGAAAAACCTAAATAAAGAATCACGAAGCCAGTGATTACATCATTTTTGATGTGAATAAAAATAACACTTTGTTGGTTTTCGAATCGCTGTTTTAGAAAATCATAGGATTGTTGAATATTGGATGATGCGCCATAAAACTGTCGGTATTCATCAAAAAGTACAGCGAGTTGATTGAGATCTTCTGTTGTGGCTTTCCGTACTATCACTGTTGAGCTCTCCTCAGATCATTATTTTTAATCTTGTTATGATGAAGAGCTAAACATATTTGCGCAGGGCGCTGTAAATTAAATTGTTTAAAAATACGACAAAGTTAACTTATGTCAAAAATTAATCTTTATCGCTTTCACCCAAAAGTGCATTCAATTCTGCAAAAAAATCGTCGTCATCTAAACTCGAAGTTGTAGTATTGGAATCTTGTTGTTCTTGCTTAAGCTTTTTGAGTTTCAACAATTGATCCATGTTGATCGTTTGATTTTCGATTGCAAAAGGAATGGACTTTGTCAGTACAACTTGTTTGAAAAATAAACGCACTGCTTGCGCTGGTGTAATCCCCAATTGCTTAAAAACTGCAAAGGCTTGTTTTTTTTCTTGTGAGTCAAGTCGGACTTGATAAACTTCTGTTTTTCTCATGAATTAAAACCAAACGACTCTAAATTTAAGTGCTTATTTTAATCTAAGTAAATGTAATTTCAATGTCTGAACGTGAAAATTATATAAATTTGTCATTACAATGAATCTACAATGTCAGTGTTTGCGTGCTTTTAAAGTGCATTTCAATATTTAATATCGGATCAATAAATTGAAGCTCATCAGCAAGTAATTGCAACGGAGCACTGAAATCATCCTCAGCTTTATGCGCGATTATTGGATATAAAGGATCATTTTTGATTGGAATGTTGAGCGCATTGAGGTGAACGCGGAGTTGATGTTGCTTACCAGTCAGTGGTTTCAAAATATATCGTCCCCACTGTGAATTGTGTTCTATCAGGTCAATTTCAGTGACAGAATTGGTGACGCCTTCACATACTTTCATTATATAAAATGGATTTCCCTTTTCGATGCGCAATTCAACTGTTCGTGGAAAGACTAATTCTTTTGAGTAAGGTGCGATGGCTTGATATGTTTTGGATACCTTTCGATCTGCAAAAAGTTGTTGATAGACTCCGCGACTTTCGACTTTTTTTGAAAATAAAACAACACCTGCTGTTTCACGGTCTAAACGATGAATCGGAGTGAGATGAGGATTATCAGTGAATTGCTTTAATCTCACCAATAAGGTTTCTTGAACATATTGACCTGTCGGACTCATGGTTAAAAAATGAGGTTTATCCACCACGAGCAGATCATCGTTTTCGTATAAAATTTTTTCCTTGAACGGAACATGAATTTCGTTTGCTAAAAAACGATAATAAAAAATATGAGAATTGGGTTGATACGCTGAGTTGATTGAAAGTGGATTGCCATCCGCATTGTAAATAAGACGATCTTGAAAACGTTGTTGCCACTCCAGTGCGTCTATATGAGAAAAGGCTTGAATGAGAAAGTCATAAATCGTAATCGGGGAGACTTTGAGATTTGGAAGAAATACTTTGCTGGCAGTTACACCATTGATCATCGGTGGCGTAAAACTTGGGGCACTTTCTGAATTTGATTTTGGCATAACAAGACAACAGAATAAAAAAATGATCAGATGAATGAGTTTTTGAACAAGTCTAGATAGGCACTGTTCAGGAGCATGCTATTATACCTCTTCAACAGATGTCTAATGTGATCCAGATGCAATATTCTTTTCAACTCAACTTAAATGATGAAGCAGATACTCAAAAATTAGCTGCATGTTTAGGGCAGTGTATTGAAAAGGGTGTCATATACCTCATTGGTGATTTGGGTGCGGGTAAAACTACCCTGACGCGTTATTGGTTACAAAATTTAGGTCATCGTGGTGCGGTTAAAAGCCCGACTTATACACTGGTTGAACCCTATAAAATCAATCAGCAGGATGTCTTTCATTTTGATTTGTATCGTTTGAATGATCCTTATGAACTTGAGTTGATGGGTATTCGTGATTATCTGGATATTGCTGATGCACTATTCTTGTTTGAATGGCCCTCTAAAGGTGGTGACGAAATTCCAAATGCAGATGTTATCTTGAATATTGAGAAATCTGATGATGAATCAGTACGTCATGTCACAATTTCTGCAAATGATGAAGCTTTACTCGCAAAATTAAAGACACAGTTTTAAATAATTCTATGGCGCATGATCTTAGCTTGAATCGAATTCAAACCTTATCTCCTGCATTAGCAAACCAAATTGCTGCGGGAGAGGTAATTGAACGTCCTGCATCAGTGGTGAAGGAACTTCTAGAAAACTCCATTGATGCAGGTGCGACTGAATTAATCATTCGAGTCGAACAAGGCGGTAGTACGCTGATTGAGATTATCGATAATGGCAAAGGGATTCATCCTGAGGATCTTCCGCTTGCGGTCATGCGTCATGCGACCAGTAAAATTCAAACTGCTGAAGATTTACATGCAATTGTGAGCTTAGGTTTTCGGGGAGAAGCCTTGGCTTCCATTGCTGCTGTTTCGCGCTTGACCTTGACCAGTAGTCGTGATGATTCAGGAATTGGTTATCAGGTCGAAGTAAACGGCACGGCCTTTGATCATCAAGAGATTCAAGCTGTTGCTACTCAGCAAGGCACACACATACGTGTACAAGATTTATTTTTTAATGTGCCAGCAAGACGAAAGTTTTTAAAAAAGCCAAATACGGAATTTGGTCACATTGAAGAAATCGTACGGCGCTTAGCCTTAACGCATTTCGATATTCGGATTGTGCTGGAACATAATGGTGCTATTCGTTTAAATTTGCCTGTCGCAGACAGTGGTCAACTCAGATTTCAACGTGTACAGCAGCTTTTAGGTCGACAATTTACGGAAAATGCGTATTGGATCGATGCTGATAGTGTCAATATGCGCTTATCAGGATGGTTAGGTCATCCTTCTGATGCTCGAGCACAAAGTGATTTGCAGTATGTGTACGTGAATGGTCGTATCGTAAAAGATAAAACAATCTCTCATGCTTTGCGAATGGCCTATGATGGCATCTTGCATGGGCATCAACATGCAGCTTATTTGTTGTTCTTAGAAGTTGATCCTGAATTTATTGATGTGAATGTGCATCCGACTAAACATGAAATTCGATTTTTGAATCAACGTGAAGTACACGAATTTGTACGTCATTTTGCCAAAGAAACTTTGTCGCAATTTCAAACTGCGACTGCGGATTTAGCCCAGGCTGTAAAGCTTGATCAAGATGTCATCGCACCATCAGTACAGTTACCACGTTATCAAGAGCAATTTAATCTGCATCAAAATGCTCCAGCATCGCCCCCTATGTCCCAGACGTTGCAGGAATCGAGTCATGAGGGGTATTTAACAGATTTTAGTGTTAAACAGCCTCAGTCAGTTCAATATAGTGCGCCGAGCCAGCCTTATTCAAATTCTAATATCAGTAATGCACTCAAGTCTTATTTGGCACCTTTGAAAGAAACGTCATCTAATTTTGAAGTTCCTCATGATGCTGAGATGGAATCAACATCGTCTAGAGTTGATGAGTTCCCCTTGGGGATTGCAATTGCACAACTTCATGGAATTTATATTCTGGCGCAAAATTCTGAAGGTTTGATCATTGTGGATATGCATGCTGCGCATGAGCGAATCCTGTTGCAGCAAATGAAATCTGCTTGGGATAAACCTGAATTTTGGACATCACAGCAGTTGCTTATTCCAAAAGTGATTTCAATTACACGCATGCAAGCCACGCGTATCGAAGACCTTAAGCTTCAGTTGGCGCGGCTTGGTTTAGAAATTGATCAATATGGCGATGAGCAAGTGATAGTGCGAGGTGTGCCTGCTATTTTGCACAAAGCTGATTTTAATGCATTAATCCCAGAACTTTTGAATGATCTTGATCCCAATGATGAGGCCAGTGCTTTACAACAAAAAAGAGACCATATCTTGGCAGGGATGGCATGTCATGGCGCAGTGCGTGCGCATCGAATGTTAAGTATTTCTGAAATGAATGCACTGTTGAGGCAGATGGAACAAACTGAGTTTGCAAGTCAATGTAATCATGGACGACCGACTTGGAGAGTTTTTCCACTTAGTCAATTAGATAAATTATTTGCTCGAGGAGAGTAATTGTACATGTCAAATCAAATGCCAGTCATCAACTTAATGGGGCCGACTGCGAGTGGGAAAACTGCTTTGGCATGCGAGCTATATGAGCGCGGTAATTTTGAAATTGTTTCAGTGGATTCTGCGTTAATCTATAAGGACATGGATATCGGTTCGGCAAAGCCATCAAAAGAAGAGCAGGAACGATATCCACATCACTTGATTGATATTATTACACCGCTCGAGGTTTATTCGGCAGCTCAATTCGTTGAAGATGCATCGCTGCTGATTGATGAAATACATTCACGCGGTAAGACCCCAATTTTGGTGGGTGGGACGATGTTGTACTACAAAGCACTGTTGGAAGGCTTGGCAACGAATCTCCCTAATGCTGATGAAAAGGTACGTCAACAAATTGAAAATGAAGCCATGGCATTGGGTTGGGAGAGCGTCTACGAAGAGTTAAAACGTGTCGATCCTATGGCAGGTGAGAAGTTTAAAGTGAGTGATCGTCAGCGCATTATACGCGCGCTAGAGGTCTATCGTCTGACAGGTCGACCTATCACTGAGCTTCAAGCTGAACAGCCTAAAAAACAGCCATATCGTTACAATTTTCATAATTATGCGCTATTACCTGATCGTGTAGAATTACACAAAAGAATTGAACTGCGCCTAAAAATAATGTGGGATATCGGTTTTTTAAATGAGGTGGAGTATCTGATTGAAAAATACGATTTAAACGATAATTTGCCATCGGCGAGATCTGTTGGATATCGCCAAGCTTTAGATTTTCTTAAAAATAGTGATAGAAGTCTCAAATCTAAGCAAGATATGGAAGACAAGTGTTTGTTTGCAACACGACAACTTGCTAAACGTCAATACACTTGGTTACGTTCTTTGCAAGAAGCGCACAGTTTTCAAACTTTTTTGACGATAAAGCAAGCTCAAGAAGACTTGCGAAACTTATATGGATAAAGCAAAATTTACTCACTATCTTTTTTATAAATTTTAATTGAAAAATAAAGATAGTTTTTTTGCGCTGATTTTATTTTTTGGAGTATAACATGTCTAAAGGTCAAACTTTACAAGATCCGTTCTTAAACTCTCTCCGTAAGGAACGTATTCCAGTTTCAATCTTTTTAGTCAACGGTATTAAATTACAAGGCCATATCGAATCATTTGACCAATACGTTGTATTATTAAAAAACACGGTAAGCCAAATGGTTTACAAACACGCTATTTCAACAGTTGTACCTGCACGTAATCCACGTCCTGCTGGTGCTCCTGCAGGCGCTCCTGCTGGTGCTCAAGGCGGCTTCGGTGGTCAACAAGGTGGCTTCGGTGCTCAAGGTGGCTTCGGTGGTCAAGGCGGCTTCGGTGGTCAAGGTGGCTTTGGCGGTCAAGGTGGCTTTGGCGGTCAAGGTGGCTTCGGTGGCGGTCAAGGTTTTGGCGGTCAAGGTGGCTTCGGTGGTCAAGGTGGCTTCGGTGGTCAAGGTGGCTTTGGTGCCACTTCTACACCAAACTT
Source organism: Acinetobacter sp. ANC_7504 (assembly GCF_056779995.1). NCBI lineage: Bacteria > Pseudomonadati > Pseudomonadota > Gammaproteobacteria > Moraxellales > Moraxellaceae > Acinetobacter > Acinetobacter sp. ANC_7504. The sequence goes on from NZ_JBWYIZ010000001.1 coordinate 413,978, forward strand.
TGATGGCGAAACAAAATTTGATGATGCTCAAGAAGACGATAACAATCGTTAATTTTTGAGTAATCAAAAAGGCACCTGATGAAGGTGCCTTTTTTTATATGAACAGCCTAAAAATTAAAATTAAAGCCCCCATAGTGGAGGCTCTCAATTAAGAAAAAATTAGTTTTGGTTGGGTTGTTTAATTTCAACGTATGTACTTGCGCGAAGCTCTCTTAACCAGCCATCTAACTCTGCATCAAATTGACGGTCACCAAGAATTTGGCGCGCTATGCGTTTTTGCTGTTCCTGAGTCATGTCTTGCTGACGTGCATCAGTAACTTGCAAAATATGCCAACCAAACTGTGTTTCAAAAGGTTCACTGACTTCGCCAATTTTCGCAGTCTGCATTTTTTGATCAAACTCTGGCACCATCATACCTGGTGAAACCCAACCTAAGCTACCACCATCACGTGCAGAACCTGGATCATTAGAATAAGTTGCAGCAAGGACTGCAAAATCATCACCTGCCTTTACACGGCTATAGATACTGTCAATAGTGTGTTTGGCATTTTCAGGGCTCACCACTTCAGAAGTCTTAATCAGAATATGGCGAGTTTGGTATTGTGGCACAATTGTCTTTTTCTCATTTGACTTGCGCTCTAAGAGTTTCAACAAGTGGATGCCATCTCGAGCCTGAATTAAATCAGTAGTATTGCCTGGTGAAACTAAAGCGATACTCGATGCAAGTTCTTCTGGAATATCTGCGATTGAGCGCGAGCCCATATCTGCACCTTCAACTTTAATTGTAGATGTAGAAAATTGTTTCTGTATCGCATCTACATCATTCGAAGCTTGAAGTGCATCTTGAACTTGTTGCGCGACTTGAGTGAGTTGTTGTTGAGAGACTTCACCAGAAATTCTGAAGTGAATCACGTGAGCTTGAGTACCCACAGCAGCTTGACCTTCCGGTGATTTGAGGAAGTTTTCAACATCTTGGTCGCTGATTTTGATGCGTGACATCACTTGTTGTTGACGTAAGCGCTGAATAGCAAGATCATCAGCGACTTTAGCACGTAGGTTTTCATAAGTGCCCGGAGCCATACGGTCAAGCTTTTGCTGGAAGTCTTCAAGGCTATTACTGTTCGACTGGCGAGCAACATTAAGCACAGCATCATTTAAAGTTTTTTCATCAACTTGAATGCCATAGCGTTTTACTTGTTCAAGTTGTGCATTTTGGATGATGAGTTTATTCAGAGCTTGATTTTCAAGTACCTGAAGTGGTGGTACATCCTGTTTTTGAGCTTTAAGCTGATGTTGTAGCTCAGCGACACCTTGTGCAATGTCACTTTTTAAAATGGCACTTTTGCCAACAATAGCAACGATTTGATCTGATGGGTTTGCATAACTTGACACTGATGCAGAAATAACAAGTGCTAACGCTGAAGCTTTAAAGAGTTGTTTTAAATTTTGCATCTTCATTAATTTGTCCAATTTTGTTTAACTTTATCGAAGCCCAAGATTCGATTTTCCAGTAAAGAGCTTAACTTACTGTTTAAGCCACCAAGTCCTTTAAGTGTAAACTCTGCCATTACAGCACGTTTTTGTTTGGTATCTGGTGCATTAACATCATCTAAGTCATTGTAATAAGAGCGACCGTAGACCGAAACACCCCAGCAGCACGACTCATAATTAATACCTAAAAGGTACTCGCGTGCAACACTGTTGTCTAGATCATATTGCATATGACCCATCAAATTCCAATTACCTTTCACAGGTTGTATAAAGGATGCTGTAACTTGGTCATAGTGGTCTTGACGATCTTCAAGTCGCTTACGATTAAAATAACCAAAGTTGTATAGGTTACCTTGATCACCTGTGTAATACACTTGTAGATCACGTTGAGCATTATCTCCATTAGACATCCACATTGAGTTTGCATTCACAGTAAAGTTCTGAGAAAGCTGGCTGGCAATGCTGATCACAGGACCAGTTTGACGCTCAGTATTAAATGGGTCATTTTGACTATTATTCAAAGTCACCTTACGGTCTTCAAAATAGTAACTTTGTCCGATGCTGGCACGTAAACGTTCTAATCCGATTGTATCAAAGAGGCTGTAACTTACCCCGAGTGATAAGAAGTTATTATCTTCTAGGCGGTCGTGGCCATAAAAGCGACGTGGATTAAAGAGTTGATCGTAATTCAGGGACGCTGCGGTTGAGTCAAAGTTCGGTGAACTGTTTTGATTTCTGTGTGGTGCATAAGCATAGAATGCACGTGGTGTGATGGTTTGTAAGAATTTTCCATCTTTTTCAAAGATAAGACCTGCATCCAAAGTAAACTCTGGAACTATAACTGCATTGTCTTTGGTTTTTTTTCTTTGTTCTTCAGTGATACGATCAATCGTATTTTGATCAAAGAAAGTATTTATAGAGCGAACTGATGCTTGTGGTATAAAGAATGACCACTGATTGCGGAAATTATATCGAGCAGAAAACTCATTATAAAGACGTGTACCACTTGGTTGATAAATGGTGTCCATATTTGAGTTGTCTGAAGCATTTAAGTCATTAATATCTTTTTGGAAATATGCTGTATCGTTATTAAATTCGTATTCCAATCCTTGCGGGTTGCCAGTGATATAATTGACGAGCAATTGCGGTAGTCGCGCATAGGGGCGATCAACATCATCAACATCAGGGTCTAGCGTCTGGAAGTCTTCAACTTTGAGTTGCGCGCGCAACCCTGGAATTCCATTGGCGTAATTAAGATCCCAAGCGCGGCGTTGGTTTAACTCTGTTCTTGTATTCGGGTTGCTGTCTAGATCGGCAAAGAAGTCTTTATCAGAAACATAGTTGTATTCTAAATTGGTCGTCCATTGGTCATTGATTTTCCAATTGTGCAAGAGGTGTAAATCTTTACGATCTTCATCATCATATTTACGATCTTGTGCTAAATAACCACCCCAAATACGACCGCCACCATATTGTTCAGTCAGATATCTGAACTCACCCTCAGCCATCAATCCACGACCGCCAATGAAACGTGGGGTTATAGTCGCATCATAATTGGGTGCTAAATTGAGATAAATTGGCGCTTCAAGTTCTAAACCACCATCGTTGGTATAGCCAAAACCTGGGTTTAATAAGCCAGTGGTACGACGATCATCAATAGGGAAATTGAAATATGGCACAGCCAGCACTGGTGTGTTTTTAATATATAGTTTAGTGCCTTTGGTCACGCCACGCCCAGTGTCTTGATTTAACTCAATCGAATTGGCTTGAATCTTCCATGTTGGGCTTTGCTCAGGTGGACACGTGCTATAAGTTGCATTCTGAAGGAGTAAAATATTGGGTGAGGTGCGCTCAATATTTTCTGCACGACCATGCCCATGTGTCGCTTCTGAAATATAAAAGCTGTTATTGAGGCGTCCCGTTTGGGTTTTTAAATTGTAGTCAATTTGATCACTTTGAGCCAATAAACCGGCTTGTGCTAACTGTACATTGCCAGAAGCTTTGGCATGGGTTTGAGTGTTGTCAATTTTAATCTTATCTGCACGAACCATACGACCTTGTTGATCGATGATGACATTGCCTTCTAATTCTGAGTCACCATTTGGATTGTAATATGCACGATCAGCGGTGATGATCGACGTTGCTTGCTCAGGATCAATTGCTTTGGTATCAGGGCTGATTGGTGTCAACCAAGTTTGAGCACAAAATTTCGAGCTTGGGGAGAGCGTGCTACGTTGTTGCGCTTCGGCTGAATTTTTATTGACATAATATTGATCAAAGAAGCGCTGGCCAGGGTAGCTTTCTTTAATTGCAGTTTGAAGTGCTTGATTGTCCACCTCAGTTGTACTGTCTTTAGAGTCGGCATAACTTGAGACTGTGCTACCACACAATAAGGTTAAAATAGCAGTCGCCAAAGGGCTGAAAGTAAACTGATGCTTCATTTATATCATTAACCAAGTATGCAAATTGCAATTAATTATTGTCGCATCATAGAGAAAAAACGGATTAGTGGCTACACTTAGCACTTTAAATATTCAGCCTGTACTAGAATTTATAGCAAATGAATACACAACGTGAACAATTGATACATACGTGGGTGCAATCTGTACTTCAATCAGAGCAGTTCGAAATAAAATATTTAGCAGGCGATGCCAGTTTCCGTCGCTATGCGCGAATCACCTTGAATAATAAATCATTTATGTTGATGGATGCACCTCCAGAAAAAGAAGATTGTGTACCTTTTGTGACGATTGATGAGTTCTTCGATCGTCATGGTGTTCGTGTTCCACATATTGTTGCAAAGGATTTAGAGCAAGGGTTATTGCTTCTAGAAGATTTTGGGGATGAGCTTTTAGCGAACCATTTAAACAATGACACGGTAGATCAGCATTATTTACAGAGTTTTAAACAACTCATTCAATTACAGTCTATTCATGGTGTGGATCAGTTTCCAGAATATAGTTACGAAAAATTAATCAGTGAAATGGAGTTATTCACAGATTGGTTGCTTCCATCATTAAATATTCGATTAAATGCTGATGAACAAGGTTTGATTAAGCGTACTTTTGCGATATTGGCAAATGCGGCTTTAGCTCAACCACAAGTGATTGTTCATCGAGACTTTCACAGTCGTAATCTCATGTTGTTGAATGATGAAAAAGAACAAGGCGTAATTGATTTTCAAGATGCGGTAATCGGTGCGGATACCTACGACTTGATTTCAATTACACGTGATGCATACGTGCAATGGCCTCCAGCACGTGTAAAACAATGGTTTAAAACCTTCTATGAATTATTACCAGATGATTCAAAAATTGATCGTGATTTAGAGCGCTTTATTAAAGATGCTGACTTCATGGCGATTCAACGCCATTTAAAGATTTTAGGTATTTTTGTGCGATTGTTTGAACGTGATGGAAAGTCGGGCTATTTAAAAGATCTGCCTCGTGTCATGTGGTATTTACTCGAAGAGTCGAAGCCTTACACTGAACTCACTCCATTTATTCAATGGGTTGAAGATAAAGTGCTTCATGCATTTGAAGCCAAGTATGGTCACTATGAGGTAGTAGCTGCATGAAAGCCATGATTTTAGCAGCGGGTCTGGGTAACCGTATGCGTCCCTTGACGCTTTATAAACCAAAGCCACTGTTGGAAGTGGGTGGAAAGCCTTTAATTGTATGGCATATTGAAAAATTAAAGTCTATTGGTGTTAGTGAAATTATTATTAATTCGGCATGGCTGGCAGACAAATTGATCGGTGCTTTAGGCGATGGTTCTCAGTTTGGTGTGAACATTCGCTGGACGCGTGAAGATGAGGGTTTGGAAACAGCTGGTGGAATCATCAATGCTTTGCCGTTGTTGGGTGAAGAACCATTTATTCTCGTCAATGGGGATGTGTGGACTCAGTTTGATTTTGCTCAGTTACTTGAGCTTGATTTACAAGAAGATCTAGCACACTTGGTACTTGTACCAAATCCGCTACAACATCCTCAAGGTGATTTCACACTATTAGATGGTCGTGCTTATACTTTTGAGCAAGAAAAAGAGGGCGAAAATCTGACTTATAGTGGTATTGCGGTGATTCATCCTCGTTTATTTCAAGGTCTAGAATGGGGCAAGCGTCCTTTAGCACCTTTGCTTAAAGATGCTATGCACAACCACAGAATTTCTGCTGCAAAAATGGCAGAAATGTGGGTGGATGTGGGTACTCCAGAAAGGTTGATGCAGTTGGATCAGCAAATTCGAGAAGGACAATTTAACTAACTGAGTATTCACTAAGCGTTAAATAGTGTTCCACGATGCATAAAACGGTATACTTTGATTAATTTTATTGAGATGTTTACTGTTTATGCATCCTTTTTTTCATGAGTTACAACAAGGTAGTCAAAAACTAGGTTTATCACTCAGTGATGAGGCGTTGAATTTATTATTAAAATATCAAGATGCGCTTGTATTGTGGAATAAGGCGTACAACTTGACCGCAATTCGTGATCCTAAAGAAATGTTAGTTAAACATTTGTTGGATAGCCTCAGTATCTTGAAAGACTTGCCTGAAGGGCGATTGCTTGATATTGGTACCGGTGGTGGTATGCCGGGGATGATCATCGCGCTATGTCAACCTGAGCGAAGCTGTGTGCTTCTGGATTCGAATGGAAAAAAAATTCGTTTTCTCAAGCAGTTTATTGCTGATCTAAAACTAAAAAATGTTGTGGCAGTTCAAACTCGAGTAGAGAATGAAGAGAGTATTAATGAACTGGGTAAATTCGATGTAATTACCAGTCGTGCTTTCGCCTCACTGACAGATTTTATTACTGCTTCTCGACCTTTTATGCATGAAAACAGTGTTATTGCTTCTATGAAAGGTTTAATTCCTGCTGAGGAAATTGAAAACCATAAAGATGAGTTGAGTTGCGAAATTATTGAGCTTCACGTTCCTCGTTTAGATGAACAACGTCATTTATTGCTACTTAAACAAATTTAAAAATTCTAGGGATTGGGGTTACCATGGCTCAAATTATTGCTATTGCGAACCAAAAAGGTGGCGTAGGTAAAACCACGACTGCTGTAAATTTGGCTGCATCATTAGCAGTGCTTAAAAAGCGAGTATTGTTGATTGATATGGACTCTCAAGGCAATGCCACTATGGGTTCAGGTATTCAAAAGAATGATCTCTTATACTCAGTAACTGATGTTTTACTGGGTGAAGTGCCAATTGAAACAGCCATCACTAAAGCTGAAGTTGGATATCGCGTACTTGGCTCCAATCGTGATTTAGCAGGTGTTGAATTAGCCATTGCTGAGCAAGACGGTCGTGAATTTATTCTGCGTGATGCGATCCAACAAATTGAAGATAAGTTTGATTACATCATTGTGGATTGTGCACCAAGCTTAAGTTTGATCACGGTAAATGCATTGGCTGCTGTTAAAAGCGTGATCATTCCAATGCAGTGTGAATATTATGCCTTGGAAGGCTTGGCAGATTTAACACAAACGATTGATCGTATTCAACAAGCGTTAAATCCTGATTTAGAAATCATTGGTGTATTGCGTACCATGTACGATGCTCGAAATGCGCTGACACGTGATGTGTCGGATGAGTTGGAGCAGTATTTTGGTAAAAAATTATACGAAACGGTTATTCCTCGAAATGTGCGCTTAGCAGAAGCGCCAGCACATGGGTTACCGATTATTTATTTTGAAAAAAGTTCTAAGGGTGCAGTGGCTTATTTGAATCTTGCTGCTGAAATGTTAAAAAAAACCAAAGTGAAAAAAGGAAGTAAAGCATGACCGTGAAGAAAAGAGGCTTAGCAAAGGGTCGTGGCTTAGATGCGTTATTGGGTTCTATTCAAAAAGAAAAATTACAATTAGAAGCACAGTCATTAGATCATGGTCAGCTCAAACAAGTAGATGTCAAACTTCTTAAACGTGGTAATTATCAGCCGCGACGCTTTATTCATGAAGAAGACCTTCAGGAATTAGCATCTTCTATTAAAAAGCATGGCATCATGCAGCCGATTGTCATTCGTCCAATTGAGGATGATGTACATCAATATGAAATTATTGCAGGGGAGCGCCGTTGGCGAGCAGCTCAAATTGCTGGACTAAATGAAGTTCCTGCAATTGTTCGTGATTTGTCAGATCAAGTTGCAATTGCGTTGGCATTAATTGAAAACATTCAACGCCAAGATTTAAATCCAATTGATCAAGCTATGGCATTGCAGCGTTTTCATGAAGAGTTTGGATTAAGTCACCAAGAAATTGCTGAAACGGTGGGCAAGGCACGTACTACAGTAAGTAATTTATTGCGCTTATTAAGCTTAGCGGATCCGATTAAAGACCATATCCAACAAGGTCAATTAGATATGGGGCATGCGCGTGCAATATTGACTTTGCGTGCAAAAGACCAAATTGAAATTGCAAAAATTGTCATTGAAAAAAACCTTTCTGTTCGTCAAACAGAACAGTTAGTGCGTGATTTTAATGCACCAAAACAGGATAAGCCAAAACCATCAATTTCAGCTGATTTAGAGCAACTGACTCAGCGTCTTTCTGAACGTTTTAGTGCAGATGTTAAAATTGATCACAATAAGCAAGGTAAAGGTAAGCTTGTGATTCATTACCATTCACTTGATGAGTTAGATGGTATTCTAAATATCTGTTTAGATGAAAAATAATTAATTTAAAAGCAGTAAATGTAATTTATTTAGATGAGTTTGAGATTTAAGTCATTTAGGTCTCAATACTCCAATTGAGCTAAGGTTTACTTTGATCATTCCATACAATCAGGCCATTGATTTTAGAGTGGGGCAGACTTTAGCATGCGATGTTCGAATGATGTATGATTAAATTGCATACGTGCTGAATCTGTTTAGGTGTTTAAGGATACCGTACCAATTAGAGGTAGTGAGTGAAGCAAGATTTTAAAGTTTATATGCGTTTGTTGAGTTACTTAAAACAGTACTGGACGATTGCATTGATTGTTGTATTTGGTTTTGTGCTGAATGCCGCGACTGAAGTTTCTGTTGCGAAATTATTAGAGCATATTATCAATGCCATTCAAGAACAGGATCGAAGTTTCACGAACTTATTCCCGTTTTTGGTTGTTGTTTTGATGTTTGTACGAGGAGTGGGGCTATTTCTAGGTGGATACTACACTTCGGTGATTTCTCGAAATCTAATTTTTAATATTCGCCAAGAAGTTTTTGCTAAATTAATGCGATTACCGTCGCAATATTATTTAGATAACACTAGTGGTCATATTACTGCCAAAATTATGTACAACGTTGAACAGCTGACTGCTGCCTCAACGGAGTCATTAAGAACCTTATTACAACAAGGTTTGATCACCATTGCGCTGTTAGGATATTTGTTCTATTCCAACTGGCGCTTGACTTTATGTATTTTGATTTTTGCGCCTTTAATCGGTTTGTTGATTAGAAAAGCTGCTAAACGTATGCGTAAGCTGTCTACTCAAGTGCAAGATACGATGGGTGATGTAAACCATGTAGTGCAAGAAACCGTGAATGGTAATTTGGTTGTTAAAGGCTTTGGTGGACAGGCATACGAGCAAACTCGTTTTAAAGAAACCTCACTCGAAAACTTGCGTCGTGGTTTGAAAATGGTTGCAGTACAACAATTAAATAGCCCTGTTGTGCAACTTATTATGGCGATCGCTTTAAGTATTGTGATTTGGATTGCTTTAAGACCTGAGATATTACAGGATACTTCAGCAGGTCAGTTTGTTGCGTATATTACTGCAGCCGGTATGTTGAGTAAGCCAATTAAAGCTTTGACCGATATCAATGAAAAATTACAGCGAGGAATGGCTGCAGCACATTCAGTATTTGAATTATTGGATATGCCTGAAGAAAAAAACGAAGGGCAGTTAAAACCACAACTCAAAGGCAATATTGATTTTAATCAGGTAAATTTAACATATAGTGATGGTTTCCATGCGATCCATGATTTTAATTTAAATGTTAAGGCTGGGCAGACTGTAGCGTTGGTGGGGCGTTCGGGGGCTGGTAAGTCTTCTTTAGTCAACTTATTGGTTCGTTTTCAAGAATTAAGTTCAGGGTCAATTAAATTTGACGGCCATGATATTCAAGATATTGAAGTTACAGCGTTACGCTCACAAGTGGCTATGGTCAATCAGCAAGTCGTGCTGTTTAACCGAACTGTTCGTGAGAATATTGCTTATGGACAGTTACAAGATGCTTCGGAAGAGCAGATTATTGCTGCTGCGAAAGCTGCTTATGCCCATGACTTTATTATGGCATTGCCTCAAGGCTATGACACACCATTAGGTGCTCAAGGTTTAAATTTATCTGGCGGACAAAGACAGCGTATTGCAATTGCTCGAGCAATCTTAAAAAATGCTCCGATTTTAATTCTTGATGAAGCGACAAGCGCATTAGATAATGAGTCTGAATACTTCATTCAACGTGCTTTTGATGCAGCTATGCAGGATCGGACAACGATTGTCATTGCACATCGATTATCAACGATTGAGAATGCAGATCTTATTGTGGTAATGGATAAAGGTCGAATATTAGAGCAGGGAACACATCAGGAATTACTCGATTTGCGTGGTGCATATTTCCAACTGCATCAACGTAATTTTGAGGAATAAGTTATGTCTATTGCGCAGGTCATTCAAAACGCTTGGAATAAGCAATCCAAGTGGTTGATTGTATTGCGACCCCTGTCATTGCTTTATCGATTAGGATTTTTCCTGAACAAAGCCTTGTATCAACGTGGTATAAAACCTATTTATACTGCACCAGTTCCTGTCATGGTCATTGGCAATATAACGGTAGGTGGCAGTGGTAAAACACCGTTATTAATTCAATTGGTTAAATATCTTCAACAAAAAAATATTCGAGTTGGAGTAATTAGTCGAGGCTATGGTGGTAAAGGTCCTTTTCCTGCAAGCGTGAATCTCGATTCTGAGCCAAATGAAGTGGGTGATGAGCCCTGTTTAATTGTGCAATCTACTGGCGTGCCGATGGTCGTAGGTGGGCAACGACAGAAAAGTATAGAGTTACTTCTCTCTCAGCATCAACTTGATTTGATCATTAGTGATGATGGTTTGCAACATTGGGCACTTGATCGTCAATTAGAATGGATTGTGCTGGATAACAATCGTGGTTTGGGTAATCAGAAACTGTTGCCAGAAGGCTTTTTGCGTGAGCCAGTAGCACGGTTATGCAGTGGTACAGTAATTGAGCATGCTGAACAACCAAGCTCAAATCTGTATATGCAATTACAAGTCGCAGCGCCGTACTTGTTAAATCCAGTTGAAAATCAAGTTGAATATTTTGCCACTGATTTGAATTATTATGCGGTCGTTGGTATTGGGTTCCCGCAACGGTTTTATAAAACCCTTGAAAGTATGGGCTTAAAGCATTTTCAGTGTCATGAATTTCCTGATCATTATGATTATCAGATTGATGATTTACAATTTGAAGATTCAAATCCAATCATCACCACTGAAAAAGATGCTGTGAAACTCCTCCCTTTGTTAAAACAACATCCAGAATTTAGTCGTGAAATTTGGGTGGTTCCTGTTGAAGCAGCTTTATCATCAGCTTGTTATGATTTGCTGGATAAGCAGCTTGCAAAACTCGGTATCGTAAACACATAAGGAATATCCATGAAACATATTGTAATACCTGCTCGCTTTGCAAGTTCGCGGTTACCTGGAAAACCACTACTTAAAATACACGGGCGTGAAATGATTTTACGTGTGGTAGATCAGGCGCGAAAAGTGACTGGGTTTGATGATTTATGTGTTGCTACTGATGATCAAAGAATTGTTGATCTTTGTAAGGCAGAACAAATTGATGTTGTGTTGACCAGTGCAGAACACCCTTCAGGAACCGACCGATTGAGTGAAGTTGCACGAATCAAAGGTTGGGCGAGTGAGGATATTATTGTAAATGTGCAAGGTGATGAACCATTATTGCCTGCATCTTTAGTCCAACAGGTTGCTTCTTTGTTAGAGCAAAAGCCTGAATGTTCAATGTCCACTTTGTGTGAAGTGATCAAAGAATTAGAAGAATTTAAGCGCGATAGTATTGTGAAAGTTGTCATAAGTAAGTTCAATGAAGCGCTTTATTTCAGTCGTGCAACCATTCCATATGATCGTGATGGATCAAAGCAACAACCACATATACTACATCCTAAAGCCTACCGACATCTTGGTTTATATGCCTATAGAGTGAAGTTACTGCAAGAGTACGTGACATGGGATCAGGGTGAGCTTGAGGTTTTAGAAAGCCTTGAGCAACTGCGTGTTTTAGAAAATGGTCATCGAATCGCAATTGATGTGGCAGAGGTGAGCTTACCACCAGGTGTGGATACGCAACAAGATTTAGACCGTCTTAATGCAATGCCTATTTCTCATTTCCAATAGTATAGATTAGTCAATGACTCAGACTCAGCATGTTTATCCTTGGCAACTTAATGTATGGAGCACACTGACTCAGCGGTTTCCTCAAGTAGGTCATGGATTACTTTTTTATGGCAAAAAAGGCTGTGGTAAAGAAGCTTTTACCCAGCAATTTGTTACTTGGCTGCTATGTTTAGATAAGCAGCCAAATCAACCTTGTGGTCAGTGTTCGAGTTGTTTGTGGCTAAAATCAGATACTCATCCAAATTATGTTTACGTCACGACGGATGAGGACAATAAGAAACAAAACGCTAAAATTAAAATTGAGAAAATTCGTGAATTACAGCCATTCGTGCAACAAACCGTCGATGGTTGGCGGGTTATTGTGATTGAACCGGCGGAAGCGCTCAATATCGCATCGTCAAATGCTTTATTGAAAACACTTGAAGAACCAGGTGAGCGAGTTGTAATTATTCTTTTGGCGGATCATTATTTAAAATTACCAGCCACTATACGAAGTCGCCTACAACATTACGCCTTAGATCGGCTGACTGATGATCAAGCCAATACATATTTGAATGAACATTTGAATGCAGAGCAGCAGACTTTGAGCTCACTGTTGCTTAACCTTTCGAATGGTATGCCTTTAGCTGCTATTGAGTTGGCCTCAAGTGAATGGTTAACTCTGCGAAGTGCGTTTATAAATGATTGGTATCATTTAGTCAGTCAAAAAAATATGCCAATGCAGTACGCCTCTAAATGGAATAAGCAAATCAACTTTTCCGAGTTGATTGTTATGTTTGAGTACTTATTAGCTGATCTTGTTGCCTATAAAATGGAACAAAATGTAAAAAATAGCGATTTAGACTTTAGTTTGTTGGCTGAGCAATATCAATTAGAGCAATTATTTGATATTTATAATGATGTGCATCAAGCAAAACAAATGGTTGAGCAGAATGTTCAATCAAATTTAATTGTTGATCAGCTTTTTATAAAATTAATGAATGTTCAATAATCATGTTTGAATACAGGGGATAGAGATGCAGCCACGTCCGGGCGGTTTATTACAAGTCAATATTAATGATCGCGAAACTCTGCAATCCAGTTATATGCCTTTTGTTGAGGGTGGTGGATTATTTATTCCAACCAAACATCCAGTCAAAATGGGTGAAGAAATTTTTATCTTGGCAACACTTCCTAATCAAACCCAAAAAATACCAATTACGGGTAAGGTGATTTGGATTTCGTATAAGCAATCGGGCATTAAACCACAAGGTTTTGGATTGCAGTTAACTGGAGATAAAGGAGCCTATTACAAAATGGAAGTAGAAAAAATACTCGCTGGAAGTATGTCAACAGCACGCGCAAGCTTTACAATGTAGGCTCTGACTTAAAAAATTAAAAGGTGTCCTTGTGTTTGTAGATACACACTGTCATTTAAACATGCTCAATCTTGAACCTTACGAGGGAAATATCGATTTAGCAATTCAGCAAGCGATTGATGCTGGTGTCACAAAAATGATGGGGATATCCGTTGATTTAGATGATCATATTATTCTGTCAGAAATTGCAGCTCGACACGAAGGAGTAGGCTACAGTGTTGGGGTGCATCCATGTGAAGATCCAGCAGTCATGCAGCGTGCTACTGTTGAAACTTTGGTTGAATTGGCGAGTATAGATAAGGTCTGGGCAATTGGTGAAACGGGTCTAGATTATTATCACAGTACTGAATTTGTTAAAGAACAAAAAGAATGTTTTGCACGACATATTCAAGCTTCACAGATGGTGAAAAAGCCAGTGGTCGTACACACACGCTCATCTAAAAAGGATACGATAGATATTATAAGAGCTGAAAAGTCGACACACGGAATTTTGCATTGTTTTACTGAGGATTGGGATACGGCAAAAGCGGTTCTAGATTGCGGTTATTACATTTCATTTTCAGGAATAGTATCGTTTAAAAATGCTCAGGATTTACGTGATGTGGCCAAGCAAGTTCCATTAGATCGACTATTAATTGAGACTGATAGCCCTTATTTAGCACCAATGCCATATAGAGGAAAGTCTAATGAACCAAAGTATGTCCCATATGTAGCCAAAGCATTAAGTGATGTATATGATAAGTCAGTCGAGGAGATTGCCTTTATTACAACGCAAAATTTCGAGAATCTTCTACGAATGCAGTAAAAATTTAATACGGAAAATAGAAAGAAGAGAGTTTATAGAGTGAAGATGGATCGTCAGGCTCAGTTTAGAGCGAGAGAAGCATTAATATTTCAGGTCGCAGAACAACTTCTTTTGGAAAACGGCGAAGCGGGCATGACATTGGATGCATTGGCCGCTGAGTTGGATTTGGCAAAAGGAACACTCTATAAGCACTTCCAAAGTAAAGATGAATTGTACATGTTGCTTATTATTCGTAATGAGCGCATGTTATTAGAAATGGTTCGAGATACTGAAAAAGGATTTCCTGAACATTTAGCTTTTTTTATGTTGCACCATTTGCATCATCCAGAACGTACTGTACTCTTTCATCAAATTGAAGAGCGATTGTCTACAACCGGTCAAGGTATTAATCATTTGTTTAATGAAATGTATCAGATTCGCAAAAGTAGACTCAGAATTATCATTCGTATGACAGAAAATCATCTAGCATCCATTCAAAGTAAGATGAGTTCTCGGGATTATTTAGCATCCATTTGGTCGATTACTCATGGTGGTGCTGCGATATTAAACTCGAGTTTCTATCAACGCTATTTAGGCTGTCGAGATACGTTAAGGGTTGCTTTAATTGATCAAGCGTTGATGATGCCTAAACAGATTAATTTGACAGAATCAGTGGCCTAATATGCAATCTCTAGATCACCGTCAAGGCGGATTTACTTTAATCGAATTGATGGTGGTCATTGTGATCATCAGCATCATGGCGGCATTGGTGGTGATGAATATTGGTGGGATTGATCAACGTAAGGCAATGCAAGCTAGAGAAGCTTTAATATTAGATTTAAAACGTATTCAACGAGAGGCTGTTGATCAATCGTTAGTGGTTGCATTGGTGCCACAATGGAATGGTGATCAGTTTCGCTATACATTTCAAAAATATAATGATTTAACTCGTCCTGAGCAGACGCTTGTATCGAACAATAATCGTCAACCTTCCACTTGGGTTGAAATGCCAGAGTTTTCTGCGAGAGAGCTACCTGCTAAGGTTTCATTTCAGATCGAAAGTAGCGACTATAGTTTTGAAAATGCAACTAATGCAGACTTGATGAATAATAATGCACCGAAATTAATTTGGTTGGGCAATGGCGAGGTTAAACCTGTCACAATTCAAATGTATTATGAACAAAAAGCAATTGGTGATCTTATTCAAATAGATTACTTAGGTAAAATCGATGCGGGCGCTTAAAGGATTTACCTTGATTGAGGTTGTGGTGGCTTTGGCTATTTTCGCTGTAGCAGCAATGTCATTGACGAAGGTAGCTATGCAGTACACACAGGCGACTGCGAATGCAATTTTACGAACAAAAGCACAATTCGTCGCACAAAATGAAGTCGCTGCAATGCAAATTAGTGGTGAATGGTTAGAGGGAACTCAATCGAAGCAAATAACCTCTCAAGGGTTAAGTTGGCAAATTGATAAAAAATCAGAAGCGACTATTAGCCCAGATGTTCAGAAAATAGAAGTGCAAGTGAGTCTATATAACAATGATTTAGGTAAAGTTGAATCAGGTGTCACCACCATGGTGTTTTATAACTATCCTATCAGAGAGCAATCCAACTCATGATCAAGAGTAAACAACAAGGTTTTACCTTGGTAGAGCTTTTGGTTGCCATAGCCATCTTTGCAGTATTGTCTGCTTTAGGATGGAAAATTTTTGATTATTTAAATAAAGTCAAAGATCGCAATGCGGTGCATGAACAGCAGCTTCTCAGTTTGCAAGATAGTTATTTACAAATGCAAAGAGATGCTTTGCAAATTGTACCGCTGACTGCAAATATCGCAGGACAAATCCAACCTGCATTTTTACTGGATGATCAGTCTGTACAATTTAGTAAGGCAGGGGTCACAGACCCGCTGAAACAGGGTTTGTCTCCATTTGAGAGAATAGAATATCGTTATAATGCGCAAGATCGAAAAGTTTATCGTTTAAAGTATCCCAATCTGAATGTTCTTCAAACAACTCAACCTTTATCCAGTGCGATCCTAGAAAATGTGGATGATTTTCAAATCACGATTTTAAACCCGAATGAATTGAATTCGTGGCCGGAAGCATCAACAATAAGTTCTAATAGTAATGATGCTCAAGATGGTGTTGCTCGGCTATTGCCTAAAGGTATGCGAATTAGATTTAAGCAACAAGATACTGAATATGAGTGGATTTTTAGTTTGCTTAATACTGACTATTTAAAACCGGCATCTAGTTAATCATTAGGAAAATGCATGAAGCAGCAAAAAGGAATCGCCCTGATTACGATTTTAATGTTAGTCGCTTTGGCAACTATCATTGCTGCGACGATTGCCCATCGTCAATACAATACCAGTGAAAATACGGCCTATGTGATTCGTCAAAACCAAGCACTGTATTATGCAAAAAGTGCTGAAGCTTTTTTCTCAGAATTATTGGTTCAAGATGCTAAGTCCAATTCAAAATCAGATAATCTTCAAGAAACTTGGGCTCAACCGATGCCACCATTTCCAATTGATGGTGGTTATGTCGCAGGGCGAATTATTGATGAAACGGGTAAGTTTAATTTAAACAGTTTGGTCAAAGATGATGGCGTGCCGAATGATAATGCGGTGAATTACTTTAAGGGATTATTAACAAAGCTTGGTTTGCCAGAAGAATTGAATGAAGCGGTAATTGATTGGCAAGATCAAGATGATTTGACGATTGGCGCGATGGGGGCAGAGAGTAATTATTATTTAAGTTTAACGCGTCCTTATTTGCCAGCGAATGGTCCTTTTCATAGCGTTGAAGAGTTGAAGCAAGTGCGAGGATTTGAAGGTGATAAGTTTTTATTGATAAAACCTTATGTTACAGCGATTCCTTTAAAAGAAATTAAAATTAATATTAATACAGCACCAGCGATGATTATTGCTGCTATAGACCCAAGTTTGGATGTGCAAAATGTACAGCGTGATTTGGATCAGAAAAAAGCCAATGGTGAGTTTTTTGAGTCCGTAGATCAGCTCTGGGAACTCAACACTCTAAGTCAGTTAAGTGAAGAAGCAAAAAGCACAGCAAAAAATAATTTTGATGTTAAATCTGCATTCTATCGAGCAGATATTGAAATCATGCTATCTGATCGAAAGCGATATTTTTCGAGTTATCTGATGCGTGATGAAGATAAGGTTTATGTCTTCTTAAGAAGTTTGGCACCTCTTCAAACCAATTGATTAAATTGCTAAACTATTAATTTAAACAAATTGAATGATAGCTTTTTATTTTTTTTGTTTTTAATACGTTTTGCCAATTGCTTAAAACGTTAAAATTAATGATGAGTTGTGTGAATATGCACTATAATCATTTTAATCCATGATTTTTTATTGCTCTGACATATGTTAATTCGAAAATTATTTAAGTTTGAAAACGCGCATATTGTGCGAAATTGCACATCAGACCGCTGTAAGCGTTCAATTCATGGTCATAGCTATAAAGTCGAATTATTATTGAAAGCCTCAAAGCTAGATCATGGTCAAATGGTCTATGATTTTGGTTTGCTGAAAGGTGTGATCAAAGAACTTTATGATAGTTTTGATCATGCGATTTGTTTTTGGCAAGAAGATTCAGCTGAATATATTCAAGCATGTAAAACTTTTAGTGCGCGTTGGGTTTCATTACCCGTTTCACCTTCTGCTGAACAATTTTCTCGAATTTTCTTTTATTTGGCAGAACAAGTACTGAAATCAACTGTCACGCAAAATGGTGAAGGTGATGTTGAAGTCTATTCAGTGATCGTGCATGAAACTGACACAGGCTATGCGCAAAGTTTTGCTGAAGATATAGTAAATGAACAGATGGGCTTATTGGCGCTTGATCAAATCGTATTCTCAGAACAAATTCAAAATGAATGGTCTGATCCTAAAATGTACGAACAATTGAAACAAGGCTTAACTTTTAAGAACCCAAGTGTAGATTTACAAGTAAAACTTTAAAGCTGTGATTGATTTAGGGATGAACACAATGCAACTCACCGAACAAGAATTAAGTCAACTGAATCAAGTTCGGTTAGAGGATGGTTGGAAGTATGCTTTAGCAGAGTTTTTGCTCAGCGATAAAATGGATCAGCTGAAAGCTTTTCTCAAATCTGAATTACAGGCGAATAAGGTGATATACCCACCTAATTCTCTTATTTTTAATGCCTTCAACACCACACCCTTAGATCGTGTAAAGGTCGTGATTCTCGGTCAAGATCCTTATCACGGTCCAAATCAAGCACATGGATTGAGTTTTTCAGTGCAAAAGGGTGTTGCATTACCGCCGTCTTTGCGTAATATCTATCACGAACTCAGCACTGACCTTGGAATAGCGCCTGCCAAGCATGGTGATTTAACCCAATGGGCTGAAGAGGGTGTCTTGTTGCTGAACAGTGTATTGACTGTTGAAGCGGGCCAGCCGACTTCACACCAAAAGAAAGGTTGGGAAGATTTCACCGATGCTGCGATAGATGTTCTAAATGAGCAACGTGAAAAGATCGTTTTCATTCTTTGGGGTGCGTACGCGCATAAGAAAGGTCAACGAATTGACCAAAATAAGCATTTGGTCTTAAAAGCAGCACATCCATCACCATTGGCAGCAAACCGAGGTGGTTTTTTTGGGTGTAAAGTTTTTTCAAAAACAAATAATTATCTTAAACAAAATGGCATTGAGCCAATTAAATGGCAGCTGGAAGCATGACAATATCTCCTGAGACGAATCAATATCATCCTGACTTAATTGTTGAAGAAGCACAGAATGGATGGAGAGTGGTTCGATTAAATCGTCCAAAATCTTTACATGCACTTGATGAATCTATTGTGACGGCTTTATTGGCTGTTTTTGAAAAGTTTCATCATGATGATGCGGTTAAAGCGATCTGGTTTGATTCAACAACCCCTAAAGCTTTTTGTGCCGGTGGGGATGTACGCAAACTCCGTCAGTTGGTCATCAATAATGAGGTTGATGCGGCAAATAAATTTTTTGAACAAGAATACGCGCTAGATCTTTTGTTGCATGACTACGCTAAGCCGATTGTCGTTTGGGGAGAAGGTTATGTGATGGGTGGTGGGCTTGGTTTATTTATGGCTGCACCATTCAGACTCGTTACACCTTATTCGCGTCTTGCAATGCCAGAAGTAAATATTGGTTTATATCCAGATGTTGGTGCTAGTCGTTTCTTGGCAGATCGTGGCCCAATTGGTCTATTTACAGGTTTAACTGGATCGATCATGACTGCGGCAGGAGCTTATGGTATTGGCTGGGCGACTCATATTTGTGATGCTCAGCGCGATGTTGTTTTACAAAAGTTGATCAATATCGATTGGGATCATTATCCTGCTGGTGATTTTAGGGCATTAGATGACACTTTAAATAGTTTGCATCGACCAGTTTCTCCAGGGCCACTGCAAATCTCGTTAGACGTGATTCACAGTGTCTGTCGTGGTGCAAACTTTGAAAATGACTACGAAGCAATTATCGGTTTAAGTGATGCACGAAGTGATTGGCTAAGACAAGCGAGTGAAAATCTGGCAAAAGGATCACCAAGTACAGCTGCGATTACCTGGTTGTTATGGCAATGGGGGCGTCAAGTTCATCCTTGGCAAGAAGTATTTGAACTTGAAACTCAAATTTCTGATTGGAAAATTAGACATCCTGATTTTGTTGAAGGCGTACGTGCACGTTTAGTGGATAAAGATTTATCTCCTGAATGGACACCTGCAGAATCTATGTCCTTAAAAGGAATTTTAGGTGCGCACCCACCAGTTACAAATATCGAGAGCTGGAATAACTTGTTAAAACAGTACGGTATTATTTAATTTTGACTGAAATTCAATTTGATGCCGAAGATCTAAAATGGATGCAGCGTGCCTATGAGCAGGCTGCATTTGCAGCTCAATTGGGAGAAATCCCTGTTGGAGCTGTCATTGTGAGTCAAGGAAAAGTAATTGGTGAAGGATATAATCAACCCATCCAGAGTCATGACCCGACTGCTCATGCTGAAGTGGTCGCACTTCGCCAAGCATGTAATCAAATTCAGAACTATCGTCTACCAGAAGATGCAACCCTTTATGTAACCCTTGAGCCATGCACGATGTGTGTGGGGGCTTTAATTCATGCTCGAGTTCACCGTGTTGTATTTGGTACTTTAGAGCCGAAAGCGGGTTCTCTAGTCAGTGCGCGACAGCTATTGAATAATCAAGGTTACTACAACCATATATTTGAATTTGAAGGGGGCTGCATGCAATCAGCGTGTGCTCATCAACTTTCAGAATTTTTTAAATTCAGACGAGAACAAAAAAAACAACAGCGTGTACGACAAAAAATAGAAAATAATCAGGAATGATTGCTATTGTTGATTGTGGAAAAATTGACATAATGTATTGTCAGTATGAAGCGGACTCAATGAAAAGGAATAAAAATGAATTCAATCCAAGTTAAACAAGAATTTAACCAGCCTATAGATCGTGTATTTGAAGTTTTGTCAAAACATGCGACTTATAATGATGTATTTGCACCGATTCAGGTTGTACGCATTAAAGATGCAGCTGATCCGAGTCGTCCTGATGGGATTGGATCAGTACGAAAAATGGGATTAGGCCCAATAAAGCCAATTCAAGAAGAAATTACTGTACTAGAGCCAAATAAGCGTATTGAATACAAAATTATCAAGAATCCATTAATCAAACATCATCTTGGAATTATTGAATTTAAAGAGCTTTCAACAGCTAAAACTTTAGTCACATACACGATCGAATTACAGGCAAGAGCACCGTTTGTGAGCAAATTAATTCTTGCACAACTCAAACTTGCTATTACACTTGGTTTTAAGAAATTAGCAAAACGCCTTTAAGGCGAAGTTGGTAAAGTAATGACAATTCAAATTATCACGATCGATGGACCAAGCGGTTCAGGCAAAGGAACTTTGGCAGCAAAATTGGCACAGCATTACCAGTTTCATTTACTAGATTCTGGCGCTTTGTATCGTTTGTTGGGATTGTCATTACATCAGCTGAATTTAATTGATTCAATTCACAATCCAGATGTGTTGGTTAAATGCGTAGAAATAGCGACTCATCTCGATATTCAATTTGTTAGTGATCATTTAAAAACAAAAATTTTACTTAACGGGCATGATGTAACGGATGAAATTCGCACTGAAAAAGTCGGTGAGTTTGCATCCAAGGTTGCAGTTGTACCTGAATTAAGACAGGCATTATTCGAAAGACAACGTGCATTTGCTCAAGCACCAGGTCTTGTTGCCGATGGCCGTGATATGGCGACTTCAATCTTCCCAGAAGCCCAAGCAAAAATATATTTGACGGCTTCTGCTGAGTCGCGTGCTGAGCGACGTGTAAAGCAGTTGCAGGCCATGGGGCAAAATGTTAAAATAAGCGACATTTTATCTAATATCCAAGCACGTGATAAGCGTGATATGGAAAGAACCGTTGCGCCGCTTAAGCCGGCTGAAGGGGCTTACATTATCGATAGTTCAGATCTGGACATTGACGCTGTATTTAACCTGATGACCGCATATATTGATGCGCAATAAGATAAATTAATGAATATTAGTGGAAGCATAGCTTGATCAGTTCTATATGGACTATGTCGATACTTAACTAAACCGGCCTTGTCTGATCCAAGACCGCTGACTTTTCTAGGTATATCATGACCGAATCTTTTGCAGCCCTCTTTGAAGCAAGCGAATTAAACCTCAACGTTGAAAAGGGTGCAGTCATCCAAGGTATCGTTGTTAGCATCGATTCTGACTGGGTAACTGTAGATACTGGCCTTAAATCTGAAGGCGTAGTAGCTCGCTCTGAATTCTTAAACGAACAACGTGAACTTGAAGTTAACGTTGGTGACACAGTTGACGTAGTTGTTGAAGCGCTTGACAACGGTATGGGTCAAACAGTTTTATCACGTGAAAAAGCTAAACGTGCTGAAACTTGGACTAAACTTGAAAAAATCTTTGAAGACGGCGAGATCGTTACTGGTGTTATCTCTGGTAAGGTTAAAGGCGGTTTCACTGTTGACATCGGTCCAGTACGTGCGTTCTTACCAGGTTCTTTGGTAGACACTCGTCCTATCCGTGACACGACTCACCTCGAAGGCAAAGAGTTAGAGTTCAAAGTTATCAAACTTGACGCTAAACGTAACAACGTTGTTGTATCACGTCGTGCTGTTATGGAAGCTGAATCTTCAGCTGACCGTGAAGCTCTTCTTTCTCAACTTGAAGAAGGTCAAACAGTTACTGGTACAATCAAAAACCTTACTGACTACGGTGCTTTCGTTGACCTTGGCGGTATTGATGGTCTTCTTCACATCACTGACATGGCTTGGAAACGTATCAAGCATCCATCAGAAGTTGTTGAAGTTGGTCAAGAAGTTACTGTTAAAGTACTTAAATTTGACAAAGAGCGTAACCGTGTATCATTAGGTCTTAAACAACTTGGTGAAGATCCATGGTTAGCGATCATGAACCGTTACCCTAAAGGTTCTATCGTTAAAGCGCGTGTAACTAACTTAACTGATTACGGTTGCTTCGCTGAAATCGCTGAAGGCGTTGAAGGCTTAGTACACGTTTCAGAAATGGACCACACAAACAAAAACATCCACCCATCTAAAGTTGTTCAGATTGGTGATGAAGTTGATGTTATGGTTCTTGAGGTTGATGAAGAGCGTCGTCGTATTTCTCTTGGTATCAAACAAACTCGTGCTAACCCATGGGAAGAGTTTGCTAAGGCTCACGACAAAGGTGAAAAAGTTTCAGGTACAATCAAGTCTATCACTGACTTCGGTATCTTCATCGGTTTACCAGGCGGTATCGATGGTCTAGTTCACTTATCTGACATTTCTTGGAACGAACAAGGCGAAGAAGCGATTCGTCGTTACAAGAAAGGTGACACTGTTGAAGCGGTTATCCTTTCTGTAGACGCTGAAGGCAACCGTATCAGCCTTGGTATCAAGCAAATGAACAGCGATCCGTTCAACGATTTCTTAGCTGCTAACGAACGTGGTGCTCTTGTTAAAGGTACTGTAGTTGCAGTTGATGCTCGTGGCGCAACAATTAAGTTGGCTGACGAAGTTGAAGCTTCTCTTAAAGCTTCAGAAATCAACCGTGACCGCGTTGAAGATGCAACTAAATTCTTAGAAGTTGGTCAAGAAGTTGAAGCTAAGATCATCAATGTTGATCGCAAATCACGCGCAATCAACTTGTCTATCAAAGCGAAAGACGAAGCTGAAGAGAAAGAAGCTGTTGCTAACTTGAAAACTGCTTCTGCAGGTCAAGACAACGGTCCTAAGACAATTGGTGATTTGATCAAAGCTCAAATGAACCACTAAGTCTTTCGTGTTCAATGTATTGTTAATGTAATTTAACTAATACTTTTTACACAAATACTGTAAACGGTAGCGTAGTATTGACTTACTGCGCTACCGTTTTGTATTTAAACAGGTTATTATCTCGCTATGCACAGAGTAGCTTGATAATTAAAGAGGTCGCAGATGACTACTGAAGCACTTAATAAGTCTGACTTAATAGAACGTATTTCTATCAAAAATCCTCATTTGGCTGAGCCATTGGTCGAAGAAGCTGTTAAAATTATGATCGATCAAATGATTGAGTCATTATCAGCTGATAATCGTATTGAAATTCGTGGGTTTGGAAGTTTTGCTTTACATCATCGCGAACCGCGAGTTGGACGTAATCCTAAAACAGGTAAGTCAGTTGAAGTGGCTGCTAAAGCTGTACCTCATTTCAAACCAGGTAAAGCACTAAGAGACGCTGTAAATGAATCAGCAGGAAAATAATAAATTACTCAGGGGTGGTTATGCGTTACGTATTAGTTGCACTGTTAGTTGTAATCTTCGGATATGCATTGGCATTGGTTCTGCAAAATGGTACAGAACTGACTGTTGATCTTCTCTTCACTCAAGTACCGGCAATGAGATTAGGTTTATTGCTTTTGTTGACTTTGGCACTTGGGATCATCGTTGGATTATTACTCGGAGTTCAAGTTTTCCGTGTATTCCAAAATAGTTGGGAAATTAAGCGTCTTCGCAAAGATATTGAATATCTTCGTAAAGAACAAATCCAAAATGCTCAGTTAGCTGCTGCTGAAGCTGCTGCAAATGTACGTCATGAAAAGACAGTACTAGATGTGCATTCAGATCCGCGTAACTCAAATCCGCTGTAATTTATAAATATTTAAAAAACCTCTAAAATTTATTTTAGAGGTTTTTTTTATTGAAAATAAACTGTTGAATTTTAAGCTGAGTTTTTTAAAGTTAATTTTGCAGCTTAAGTTGAACATCTTTATAATGACGCAACTTTAGATGGACGGAAGAACAACCTTGAGTATCATTGTTGCTTTAGATGCAAAAAGCCAATACGACGCATTGAAAATGGCTGAAAATTTGGATCCTAAACTTTGTCGTGTAAAAGTGGGTAAAGAACTTTTTACACATGAAGGTCCGACTGTTGTAAAAGCATTGCATGATCAGGGTTTTGAAGTATTTTTAGATTTAAAATTTCATGATATTCCAAATACTACAGCACAAGCCGTTTGCGCTGCTGCAGATCAAGGGGTATGGATGGTTAATGTTCACGCATCTGGTGGACGAAAAATGATGGAAACTTGTGTAGAAAGATTAAAAGCAGGTAACTATCAAACACAGTTGATTGCAGTCACTGTATTAACTTCAATGGGGCGAGAAGATCTACGTGATCTTGGTTTGGATATCGAGCCTTTTGAACATGTGAAACGTCTAGCGACTTTGACTCAAGAAAGTGGCTTGGATGGTGTTGTATGTTCTGCGCAAGAAGCAAAAATGTTACGCGAAACTTTAGGTCAGAACTTTGCTCTCGTCACTCCGGGAATTCGTCCGGAAGGTTCTGCAGCGGATGATCAAAAACGTATTGTTACACCTAAGCAAGCAATATTAGATGGTTCTACACACTTGGTGATTGGTCGCCCGATTACTAAATCAGAAAATCCACATCAGACTTTAAGAGACATTCTGGCGACTTTGTAATTTTCCAATTAAAGTCATTAAGTATTTTAAAACGCCATGAAAATTCATGGCGTTTTTTTGACTAATTTTTAAAATGAATGATGTTTTCAAAGTTAACCTTACATTTTCTTTAGGGGAGCTATAGTCCAATATTTGGACTAGCATTTACTCATCAATAAAATAAATAAGCCCTCTAAAAAGAGGGCTTAAAGTTAAAGATTATGCACGATTAGAGAATTGCTTTTAAGCGTTTAACAACTTCTTTACATTGGTCTAAATCTGCGACCAGTGCCAAACGAACATGGCTTTCACCTGGGTTTCCTTGTTCAGTATCACGAGATAAATAACGACCCGGTAAGACTTTGATATGTGCTTTTTCCATCAGCATTTTGGCAAAAGTTTCATCATTATCGACCTTTAACCAATAATAGAAACCCGCATCAGGCTTTTTCAGTGGTAGCAAATGACCTAATTCTTGTTGGAATAAATCAAATTTAGCACGGTATTGTTTACGGTTTTCTTCAACATGTGCCTCATCATTCCATGCAGCAATCGATGCCAATTGATGTTGTACTGGCATTGCAGCACCGTGGTAAGTGCGGAATTTTAAATAAGGTTTTAATAGACTAGCATCACCTGCAACGAAGCCAGATCGCATACCTGGTAAATTAGAACGTTTAGACAGAGAGTGGAATACGATACAGTTTTTATAGTCATCACGACCTAGTTCAGCACAAACTTCGAGTAATCCTACAGGGGCTTCATGAAACCATAGTTCTGAATAGCATTCATCAGATGCGATGAGAAAATTGTATTGATCAGAGAGCGCAATTAATTTTTTGAACTGTTCTTTTGAAAGAACAGCACCTGTCGGATTTCCGGGTGTGCAGACAAAAAGTAAAGCTGTCTTCTCCCATACTTCTGCAGGGACAGTATCGAAGTCACCAAGGTAACCATTTTCTTCAGTACAGTTGATGAAATAAGGTTGAGCGCCAGCGAGTAAAGCTGCACCTTCGTAAATTTGATAAAAGGGATTCGGCATAACTACATAAGGCGCTTCATCACGATTAATCAGCGCTTGTACGAATGAGAAAATTCCTTCACGTGTGCCAGTCACAGGTAAAATATGATCTTCTGCGCTAATAGCATTTAATTTGAAACGGCGTGTGAGCCATTGCGCAATACTTTCACGTAATTCTGGTAAGCCTTTACTGTTTGGGTATGTCGAAAGATGATTGAAGTTATCGACAATAGCTTGTTTTACGAATTCAGGTGCAGGATGTTTTGGCTCACCAATTGACAATGGAATTAACGGAAGATTTGCAGGTTTTACATCCTGAAAAAGTTTATTCAACTTTTCAAATGGATAAGGATGTAATAGGTTTAAACTAGAGTTCATGAAACAGTTACCGTCGGGTTAAATCTAAATTTTAATGATGATTACAGACCTGATTTGAAGCCTCATCTAATGCTGCTTTTAATTGTTCAGCAAAAGCCTGAGCTTCAGTTAAATTCATAGGTTCGCCATTCTTTTTGGTTACAAAGAAAATATCTTCTGCGCGCTCACCCAAGGTGGCGATTTTCGCGGAATGGATATCGAGACCTTGCATCATAAATAAGCCACCGATACGGGCAAGTAATCCAGGCTGATCAAGGGTAGAGATCTCGACCATATTTTGCTGTAGCGCCTCGTTCAACGTAATATCAATTGTGTTTTCGATATCAAAATGACGAAGTTGGCGTGGTATACGGCGTTGCATTAAACCTGGATAATTTTGTGAATCTGTTAATGCGTGCACCAATGATTCTTTTACCGTATTTTCACGTTCTGGATCTGTCACTAATGTGCCAAAACGATCAAGCACCACGTAGGTGTCTAAGCTAAAGGATTTAGTTGCTGTAATAATGCGTGCATCTTGTACATCTAGATTCATACGATCCAGAACTGCAACAGTGGTGGCAAAAAGATTAGGTTGATCTTGAGTGTAAATAAAAATCTGCACAGCATCTTGCGCTGATTTACGGTGCGCGCGCATCATCACCAATGGTGCTGAATTATCACCATGATTTAGGATTGCACGTGTATGCCATGCGACTTCATCTGCAGTTTCTTTGAGGAAGTATTCGTCACCAAGTTCTTGCCAAACTTTTTCAACAGCTTCTAAAGCATAATCATTGACGAGTAATTCACTTGCTGCAAATTTGGTATCTTCGATCAGCATTTGGTAATCGACAGGACGACCCAAACCACTACGAATAACGTCACGAGCATTGGTATATAACTGACGCATGAGCGATGCGCGCCATGTGTTCCAAAGCTTAGGATTGGTTGCGTTAATGTCAGCCACTGTAAGCGTATACAGATAGTCTAAGTGTTCCATATCACCGAGCTTCTCGGCAAAATCTTTTACAACATCTGGATCAGAAATATCTTTTTTCTGCGCAGTCATCGACATCAATAGATGATTTTGGATCAACCACGCAACAAGATTACACTCACGCTCAGTAAAACCGTGCTTGCTACAGAACTCAATGGCATCAACCGCGCCCAATTCACTATGGTCTCCACCACGGCCTTTGGCGATATCATGGAACAAAGCAGCGAGGAATACGATGTCTCGGCGCACCAGACGCTGGAATACGGAACTTACGACAGGAAAATCTTTAGCAAATTCTGGCGCTTTAAAACGATTTAAATTACGTAAGAGTAGGAGCGTATGTGCATCTACAGTATAGATATGGAATAAATCGTATTGCATAAGGCCCATGATTTGCCCAAATGCAGGAATATAGTTGCCGAGTACACCATAACGTTTCATCGCAAGCAATGTTTCATATAAGTTATTTGGTGATCGGATGATCGCCATAAACAAGGCTTGATTAACTGGATTGTCTCTATACGCTTGATCAATGCGTTTTGCAGCTAAAGTAAGCAATCGAAGTGTACGAGCTCGAATACCATCAATATCAGGGCGATTTGCTAGGATATAGAAAATCTCAAGGATGGCTGTAGGCTTCTCTGCAAAAATTTTATGGTGTTGAACTGCGAGTTTACTATCCACCAATTTGAAGTTTTCATTCACTTCTTCAATTTTACGCTCATAGTTGGGTAAGCGAGGAGTGATGACTGATTCATTAAAATAGGCGAGTAGCATTTCATTCAGGGTTGAAACCTGCTGAGCTGCTCGATAGTAGCGTTTCATGAACTGTTCAATTGGATAATTGATATGTTCACCTTCAACTTTGTGGTAACCAAATTTTGCTGCGATATCGCGTTGGTAATCAAACAATAGTCGATTTTCATCACGCTTAGTTAAGCGGTGTAAATGATGACGAATTTCCCAGAGAAAATTCTCAGCATCTTCGAGAACCCCAAGTTCAAACTCAGAAATGAAACCTAAATGTACAAGATCGTATATACGATTTACTCGGAAATGCCGTTTTGCTATCCAACCAATTTGGTTAATGTCTCGAATGCCGCCCGGTGCATTTTTGATATCAGGTTCTAAATTACTTTCAGTGTTGTTATGCTGAGCATAGCGTTTAGCTTGTTCTTCCATCTTGGCATCAAAGAAGGTTTTATCCGTCCAAGTTTGTGAAACAACACGACGAGGCCATTTCGCTAAGTGTTCATTGCCAATAATTAAACGAGACTCAATGAGAGATGTAGCTACCGTTAAGTCATTCATGGCCTGTTCAAAGCACTGTTGAATGGTTCTTACACTTACGCCAGGTTTAAAATTGCCAACATCCCATAGAGAGGAAATAAAAATGGTAATGGCATTTTCTTGTTCTTGTGTAAGATCATCTTCTGAAAGGATCAGAATGTCGACATCAGAGTAGGGCATCATTTCACGACGACCATAACCTCCTACAGCGAACAAGCCCAGATCGGTTTGATCTAACTCAGCATGTTGCCAAAGGAATTTAAGTGCCTCATCAATCAGGTTAGATCGAGTGAGGATGATCTCACGTATCGCCTTACCATTTTCAAACTCATGTTGTAATTGATTTTCAACATCTGAGCGCCATTGATTAATTGCCTTGATGTCGTGATTACTCGAAACATAGTTTGCTAATGGAGACGTGTTGATCATGAAATGATGGCCTACCTAATGAATTATTTGTTTTGATTTACAATTACTTTTGAAGCTGCTTCAGTCGCTAATTCGCGTGCAATGTCAGTTGTTTCAGCACGTGCAGTTGCGACCCCCATACGGCGACGTTTAAAACCTTCAGGTTTACCAAAAAGACGTAAATCGACATTAGGGTTTTGCATAGCAAGATTTACGCCAGAAAATGACAAATTCGTATCATCAACACCTGCATAGATCACAGCGCTTGCAGCAACACTGTGACGTTGCGTGTTCACTGGAAGACCTAAAATCGCACGGGCATGAAGTTCAAATTCACTTTGATATTGAGATGCAAGTGTGACTAATCCAGTGTCATGTGGACGAGGAGAAACTTCACTGAACCAAACTTGATCACCTTTAACGAATAATTCCACACCAAAAATACCGCAACCGCCGAGCGCTACTGTGACTTTATTGGCAATACGTTTTGCTTCATCAAGGGCAGCTGTGCTCATAGGTTGAGGTTGCCAGCTTTCTACATAGTCACCTGCATCTTGACGGTGTCCAATAGGATCGCAGAAGTGCGTTTCGATTTCTCCTGTTTCAGGATTTTTTGCCCGTACTGTGAGTAATGTAATTTCGAAATCAAAATCAATTTGCGATTCTACGATGACAGTGCCTTGATTGACACGACCACCTGTTTGAGCGTATTCCCAAGCCGCGTCGACTTCATCAAAAGATTTTACGCGTGACTGTCCTTTACCTGATGATGACATCACAGGTTTTACAAAATTTGGATAGCCAATATCATCACATGCTGCACGGAATGATTCCAAACTATTGGCAAAACGATAAGCCGAGGTTGGTAGCCCTAGTTCCTCAGCTGCGAGGCGACGAATTCCTTCACGATTCATGGTGAGATTGACGGCTTTCGCAGAGGGAATAACTACGGCAGTTTTAGAATCTTCGATTTCCACTAAGACTTCAGTGGCAATGGCTTCAATCTCGGGAACAATTAAATGAGGTTGAACTTGTTCAATCAGTTTTTTTAATTCTTTTGGGTCCGCCATATTCAAAGTGTAGGAATGATGAGCAACTTGCATGGCAGGTGCATTGTCATAGCGATCTGCTGCATGTATTTCTACACCTAATCGTTGTAATGATATTACCACCTCTTTACCCAACTCACCTGAACCCAATAATAGAACTTTAAACGCCGAAGATTGAAGTGGAGTACCGAGTGTAATAAGCATTTGATTCATCCGTGCTTGATATTATGGACTTTTAGCATATCAGAACTAAAACCTCTTGAGCGCGATGAATACAAGAAAAAGCAAGAAATTATTTTGATATCGTTTAATTTTTTTATTGATAAAAATGCATAAGCCTTATCCGAGGATCAGGCTTATACATTTAGAATCTAAATGAATAATAAGTGAGAAATATTTTAAAGCGGGAAATAGGTATACACCAAACCGTATGTGAGTGCTGCTGTGAGTGTTGCAGGTACAATCTGTTTAAATTTGAAATACAAACCCGAGAGCACAATAAAACCAATTAACATGGCAACGCTCTTATTGGGTGTTTCTAAGAGCGGCGGTAAAGTCGCGACCACGAGCATTGAACTGATTGCTGCAATACCGATAGATCCAAGGGCGATTTTAAGCCAAAGAGCACCGCGTTTCTGGCGACCTTGTTGTAGTTTCTGAATCACAAAAAAAGGACCAAAGCGTGAGGCGAAATTCGCGATGCCGACCAGAATACCGACACAAATAATTTCTAGATTCATGATTGTTCACCTGTGTGCAAAGGATCATGTTGCTTCAGTACATAATGTTTAAACAAGCCAGCCAAAATACCAGAGCTTATGCCAATGAATATCGCTGCAGATAAATCGATAAAGTAACAGGCAATAGCAGAAACAATAATGGTGATGGTCACGACAAAGGTATGTTTTTTCTCAAATGCAGCTAGTAAGAAGCTCAAGAAAAGTGCAGGTAATAGAAAGTCGAGCGCTGCCTGCAAAAATTGGGGGAGATGACTGACTTGATCTGCAAATAAGCCCCCGAGAAAAGATCCGAGTGCCCAAGACAACCAGCTAAACAGACTGAGACCTAGCATCCAAGATTCAGACCATTCTTGACGGCGTTGCGACAGTTTAATCATGCCTGATGCAAAGACTTCATCGGTCAAGCCCCATGACCAAATTGCAGTTTTTTTCAGATTGAGTTTATCTTGAATTAAGTTTTGTAAAGCAGGGCCATATAACAAATGTCGAATATCAAGCGCTATTACAGTTAAGGCTGTCATCCAGATAGAAGTGCCACTGCCGAGTAAGGCAACCACCAAAAATTGACTGGCACCTGCATACATCGAACAGGATAAAAATAATGCTTCCCACGCTGTAAAACCAAATTGAGTTGCAGATACACCAAACGCGAATGAAACAGGCAAATAGGTGAAAATGATGGCTTGACTATCTTTGGCACCTTGCCAAAAACCTGCCGGTGTCATGTGTGGGGAGCTTGATTGGGTCACGATAAACCTAATTGGAGATTGGAACAAAAGGTATAAAACGAGATTGAGTATTCTACCCGAATTTACTAGCATAGTGCCGAATAGTTTATTAGAGCGATGTCATGTTTGCGATTCAATCTCCCTTTAAATTAGCTGCATTGACTACATTCCTCATCTTCACTTTGTCCGGTTGTGGTGGTCAGGCAGAAACTGCCGATGAAAAGGTTGAAATTAAAGAAGCACCGAAGTTGACCAATGATGCAACTGAATATGCAAATCATGCTTGGCAATTGATTAATCAGGTTGATCCTATTCTGTATCAAGCCAATAAAGCGCTTATACCATCACAAGTACGCGAGCCTGTGCGTCAATTGGTATTGGATTGGCGTATTAATGTCAAAATGACCGACTCAGTGACTGAAGGGAAATATGCGCTTTGTCGTAAAGCGCTAACAACCATAGATGCTTGGGCACGTGCAATCGTGGAAAATGAGGGTCAGCTCGCACAGCGTCAAGCCAATTATGAACGCGATAAAGCCCAGTGCAAAACTGCAATTGAGCAACCAGAATTAGGAAACACCAAGGCGTATACAAAATTATTTTAAGTGACCCTAGCAACCCCAATATAACGATTAATCCAGATTTTACTGAAGCTCTTCATCTTTAGTCGGTTAAGTTTGATCGGCTAAAACTTTAAGTTGATTGAGATCAATCACCTCAATTTTTTTAAATGCAATTTTAATTGCGCCAATTTTTTCTAAATGCTGTAGTTCTTGATTAATGGTCTGTCTTGAGCAGACCAACATTTGTGCCAATTGTTCTTGAGATAGGTTGATGGTGTTTTTTTCAATCTCTTTGAGATTACCGTATCCATTTAAGATAAAGATTAATCTTTGTGCTAAACGTTGAATAAGGGGTTGTGTTTGAATAGAGACCAACTCCATGAAAGCATAACGGAGTTTATGACTCACCAATTGAGCCAGATAAAACCAAAATTTTGGATATTGTTCTAAAATTAGATCAAGTCCTACACGACTTATTTTGAGGATTTTGGATTTTTTACTGGTAATCGCATGATGAGAGCGGGGTTGTTGATCAATCAACGAAATTTCACCAAACCACATAATGGGATCTGCGATAACTGTCACCGCCTCACGACCATCTACGTCAATATGTGCTAAACGAACAGCACCATCAATCACGGCATAAATGCCATCAAATTGATCAGCTTTAGAAAATATCAGTTGCTCTTTGCCATATTCAATGAGCTGAGCATGTTCGAGCATCAGCTGTTGTAGTTCATGATCAAACTGGCTAAACCACCAATTATTTTTTAAAAGATAAACGTATTGATTTAAAAGCAAAATTATCCCTTTTATGCTGTTTATTTGTCGTCTAGTCGACAACTTATTGGTTTACATTTATATATATTGAAGGAAATAGTCAGAAAAAGGAATGATAACATGACTCGTTTAGAGAGCTTGCTTGGACAATATGCAGCTTATCACCTAGATCGTAAAAACGTATTTTCGCATTTTATTGGAATTCCCTTGATTGTATTTTCGATCTTGTGTTTTGCAGCCAAAGCGCAATTTACAGTTGCTGGATATTCCATTGATCTTGCAATGTTATTGATCGTCGCATCAGTGATTTATTACTTGAGTTTGGATCTCATTTTTGGTGTGGTAATGGCAGTGCTATTTGCTTTAATTTATCAACCAGCCACACAAGTAGCAGCTTTAGCGACATCCTCTTGGGTATTGGTAAGTGCTGGATTTTTTATTGTGGGATGGATTATTCAATTTATTGGGCACTATTATGAAAAGAAAAAACCAGCTTTTGTGGATGATCTTGTTGGACTCGCTATAGGTCCTTTATTTGTGGTAGCAGAATTTATATTTCTTATTGGTTTACGTAAGAAACTGGAAGAGAAAGTATTGGTTCGAGCTAAACAATTACGCTATGACATGGACCATAAACACGTAAATCATTCGAGTACTTCAACTCAAAATCCATGATCTCAATCTTTTAAATAATCTTTGCAAAAAAAAACAGCCTTTCGGCTGTTTTTTAATAACTTAAACGTTGAAACGGAAATGTAAAACATCACCATCTTGAACGACATAAGTTTTACCTTCAAGACGCCATTTTCCAGCTTCTTTAGCGCCAGCTTCACCGTTGTATTGAACAAAATCGTCATAGGCAATGCATTCTGCACGAATAAAGCCTTTCTCAAAATCAGTGTGAATCACACCAGCAGCTTGAGGAGCGGTCGCACCAATTTTTACAGTCCAAGCACGGACTTCTTGAACGCCTGCAGTGAAATAAGTCTGTAGGCCAAGTAAGCCATAACCTGCACGAATAACCACGTTAAGACCTGGTTCTTCCATGCCCATCGCTTCTAAGAATTCAGCACGCTCATCATCTTCAAGCAAAGAAATTTCAGCTTCGATTTGGTTGCAAAGTGGGACAACAATGGCATTTTC
This sequence comes from Acinetobacter sp. ANC_7504, assembly GCF_056779995.1. Taxonomy (NCBI): domain Bacteria; kingdom Pseudomonadati; phylum Pseudomonadota; class Gammaproteobacteria; order Moraxellales; family Moraxellaceae; genus Acinetobacter; species Acinetobacter sp. ANC_7504. The sequence continues at coordinate 448,158 of NZ_JBWYIZ010000001.1, forward strand.
TTCTGCCGCTAATTTTTTAACAGCATCAAGGTGTGGATTGTTTTCAAAACCGTCTTCAGCAACGTTTGCAATATACATTGTTGGTTTAAGGGTTAATAAACCAAAGCCACGAACTAATTTGCGCTCGTCGTCATCAAGATCAGCTGCGCGAGCAGGGCGACCTTCATCAAGTAATGGCTGAATTTTTTCTAGTACAGCTTTTGTTGCAACGGCTTCTTTATCACCACCTTTCGCAGACTTTGCTAAACGTGTAACCGCTTTTGATACTGTTTCTAAATCTGCTAAAGCAAGCTCAGTGTTAATAGTTGCAATGTCATCAAGTGGGTCAATTTTGCCGTTCACGTGAATAACATTTTCGTCTTCAAAACAACGTACTACGTGTGCAATTGCATCAGTTTCACGAATGTTGGCTAAGAATTGGTTCCCTAAACCTTCACCTTTAGAAGCACCAGCAACTAAACCTGCGATGTCTACAAATTCCATTGTGGTTGGAATAACACGTTGAGGTTTAACAATAGCAGTTAATTTATCTAAACGTGGATCTGGAACAGGAACGATGCCAGTGTTTGGTTCAATGGTACAGAATGGGAAGTTTTCTGCAGCAATAGCAGCTTTCGTCAATGCATTGAAAAGTGTAGATTTACCAACGTTCGGCAAGCCGACAATACCGCAATTAAAACCCATGAAAAGACTCACACAGTGTTATTTAAAAATTGTCGGTGATTTTACATCAAAGCCATGACAAAGTCAGGTCATGGCTTTGATGTTTCTCGAAAACACTGATGAGACTCAATTGAATAGAGTGAATTAGATTTTACGTTTGTCCAAACTATGTGCCAATTGATCGCCTAAAGCTTGAATCAGCATCACCAATACGACTAATACAATGATCACTGCCAACATAATTTGCATATCGAAGCGTTGGTAGCCATATCGATAGGCGATGTCACCTAAACCCCCCGCACCAATAGCACCCGCAATCGCAGAGGAATTGATCATGGTTACAAGCGTGACAGTAAAACCTGCAACAATACCAGGCAGTGCTTCTGGTAAAAGCACATGCCAAATAATTTGTTTGCGATTACAGCCCATGGCTTGTGCAGCCTCTATGAGTCCATGATCAACTTCTCGTAGACTGACTTCCGCAACACGTGCGAAAAAAGGTGTAGCCGCAATAGTTAAAGGTACAACCGCAGCCCATACCCCATAACTGGTCCCCACAATCAGTCGAGTGAAGGGAATGAGCGCCACCATCAAAATTAAGAATGGAATAGAGCGCGTAATATTTACCACCCAACCTAAGGCTTGATTGATTTTTTTTGACGGATAAATCCCATTTTCTGAGGTGTTGACGAGGATCACGGCCATAGGCAAGCCAATGAGAAGTGCTAAAAATGCAGAAATACCGACCATTAATAAAGTATCAATAGTGCCTGTAATTAAAAGATCAATGAGCTGGTTGTGCATAGCCAAGCACCTCGATTTGTGATGTTTTATGGGGGAATTGCTGATGGAGCGTATGCACATCAACATCTAATTGAGGAATACCTACGATGAGTGAGCCAACCAGATGATGTTGAATAGTGTCTACATGGCTTTGATATAAATGCACAGGCAGTGTAATTTTAGAAAGTACATCATTTAAGTTGGGAGGATTTTTCAAATCAGTTGCATAGCTGATTTTCAAAATGGTATGCGTTAAATGTGTAGCTCGCTCTTGATGTAACTGGAATGGCAAATCAAGCTGTTCCAAATTGAGGAGTTCTTGCGTGATTTTCTGCTGGGGACGAGAGAAGACTGACCAAACTTGCCCTGATTCAACGATTTCACCTTGATCAATAACCACCACTTGATCGCAAATTTCACGAATTACCTGCATTTCATGTGTAATGAGAACGATGGTGAGTCCTAATTTTTGATTAATTTCCTTCAGTAAAGATAGAACAACAGATGTGCTTTCTGGATCAAGTGCCGATGTTGCTTCATCGCACAATAGTATTTCAGGTTTACTGACCAATGCACGGGCAATCCCAACACGTTGTTTTTGCCCACCCGATAATTGTGATGGATAGTGATGATGCTTTTCAGCCAGACCGACTAGATTTAAAACCTCATCCACACGAGTTTGAATCTCAGCAGCAGGCACTTTTGCGATTTTCAATGGAAGCGCGACATTTTCCCAAACTGTTTTGGCAGATAGTAAATTAAAATGCTGAAAAATCATGCCAATACGCTGGCGTAGGGCGATTAACTCATTGTGATTAAGCTGCCCTAGATCATGTTGATGTATATGAATACTACCATCAGAAATAGTTTCTAAGCCATTCAAGGTGCGAATCAATGAAGATTTGCCCGCACCACTTTTGCCGATAATGCCGAAAATTTTTCCTTCGGGAATATCCAAATTAATGTTTTTGAGTGCGTGAACTTGTTTGCCTTGTACATCGTAATACTTATTTAAATGACGAATCGTAATATGGGGTACTGCAAATTCAATGTGTGAACCAAAACTCACCATGTTCATTCTCCTTATTTCCAGCCTTTGAACCAGAGTTTTTCACCAATATCCTCATTCAATGCTTGTTTAACTTTGTCTGAGCTTTGATAAATTTGGATAAATTTTTTCAGTTGAGCTGCTTTTTCAGGCTGAGTTTGTTCAAAGTCATCGCGAACAACAAATAAGATGGCATAAAGCGTGTTGTTAATTTCATCCAAAATTAAGGCATCATTCGGATCAATCGTTTGTGCTAAGCGTAGGTACATTGGATAGCTAAATACGAGGTCTGCATCATCTACGGCACGCGCAGTTTGCGGGCCTTCGACTTCAATAAAGTTCAAATTTTTTGGATTGGTTTGAATATCTTTTAAGTTGGATAAGTGGTTGTTGGAATCCTTAAGTTGTATTAATCCAGCGTGTTGTAAGAGGAGTAGGGCGCGACCCTGATTCACAGGATCATTTGGCAGTACAACTCGAGCGCCATTTTCAACTTCACTAATCGCTTTATATTTTTTTGAATATAAACCGACATGTGTTCCTGAGCCGATGCCCAAGGGTTTGAGCTTAAAGTTGGTTTCTTTTAACGCATTATTCAAGAAAGGTTGATGCTGAAAATAATTTGCATCAATATCCCCATGATTTAGGGTGATGTTGGGTGTATTCCAATCTGAAAATTCTACCAAACGTACATGAATGCCTTGAGCCTTTGCTTCTTCAATTGCGGCTTGAAGTGGTTTTGCAAATGGTGGGCTAATGCCAATCACAATTTCTTGTTGATCATTTTTTTTCAAAAAGGACCATGCAAACGCTGCAATCACAATAATGGCGATTGCAACGCCGATCCATTTAAGTCGAGAAGACTGAGCTTGTGCCATAGAATGACCCTTAAATATTAAAAACTTAAGCTGAATGTTGGTGTATAGGATTTAAATTTGATTGTTGTATATCTTGTGTTGAGCTTGGACATCGGAAATGATGTGCAGGATGTGAAAGTGGTAAATGATCTCCCGCATTGAATAGCTTGTGCCTTAAGCTACCCTCAGCATAGGCGGTCTTATAGCGACCACGTTGTTGGAGTTCAGGAATGACATAACGAATAAAATCTTGATGTGACTCTGGAGCGACTGTACGGGCAAGGTTAAAACCATCTAATCCAGAAATATCAATGAATTCGATTAGCTGTTGAGCAACTGTTGCTCCACTGCCAACAAATAAGGGATAACGTCCACCGAGTAAATGCTGAGCTTTTAAATCTGCCAAAGTGACTTTGTTTTCCTTAAAGCGCTCATTTACAGAAACGATGCTGTTGGTTTTTTTATATGGAATAGCATCCTCATCTTTTAGATGACCTAAGTCTGTTCCGATTGAGCTTGAAAAATGCGCAATCCCTGCTTCAGGACTTGCATATTGAATATAGTCCTGCAGTTTTTCTTGCGCTTGTTGATCTGTTTCAGCAGTAACGACAGTGATACCCGCAAATAATTTAATTGCTGTACCATCACGACCGTGTGAATGGGCTAATTGGCGAATCTTTTGTGTTTGCGACGCAATTTTTTCAGCAGTATCTCCACCAATAAACATGGCTTCTGCATGCCGAGTGGCAAACTGTAGTCCTTTAGGTGATGCTCCTGCTTGATATAGCACAGGTGTACGTTGCACTGAAGGCGAGACTTGGAAGACGCCGTGACTGTTATAGAACTGTCCTTGATGGTGGATCGTATGTACTTTAGTCGGATCGGTAAAAATGCGATTGAGCTTATCTTGGATGACAGCATCATTTTCCCAAGAGCCTTCCCAAAATTTGTAGCAGAGTTCTAAAAATTCTTCAGCTTGTTCATAACGTAAATCATGATCTTTCAGTCCTTGCTGACCGACCAATCGCGCTGCGCTATCCAAATAGCCAGTGACTATATTCCATCCCAAACGTCCTTGGGTCAGATGATCCAGACTCGCGAAGCGACGAGCAAATTGATAAGGAGATTCATAACTTAAGTTCACTGTAATACCGAAACCCAAATGCTGTGTGACGGCTGCCATTGCAGACACCAGCGTGCTTGGATCATGGCTCGGCAGTTGAATCGATTCTTTCAAGGTTAGATCAATGCCATTTTGATAGACATCGTAAACGCCAGTAATATCGGCAATGAATAATCCATCGAAAAGACCTTTCTCTAAAGTTTGAGCGAGTTCTGTCCAATAACTTAATTCATTAAATCGGTAGGATTGATCACGTGGGTGTGTCCAAAGCCCATGGTTTATATGACCTACACAATTCATATCAAATGCATTGAACAGGATCTGTTTTTGAGGTTTCGATTGAATTTTTGTCATTACAGCGTACCTCGTCTTGGGGGGAATACGCCGTTTAAAACATAATTGGCTATGAAGAAATATTTCCAACGCGCTGGATCATGCAAGGTATGAACACGTGCGTTTCTCCAGTATCGGTCAAGATTATCTTGTCGTTGACTTCCACGACTACCAGCCAGTTCAATCAGTTTTGACGAGACTTTTAGTGCAGTCTCGGTACTGTGTGCACGTGCTTTAGCCACTTGAATAGAAGCATGTGCAACTGAATGTTCTGAAGGGGAGACTTTGGCATCTTGAACCGCTTGCGCTGCTTGTTTTAGTAGTAACTCGGTGGCCTTGACATCTGTTGCAATTCGACCAATTTCGTATAGTGTCAAAGGGTCTTGAGTGGCATGTTCAACTTTTGCATCTATCCAAGGGCGTGCTTGACGAACGCGTATTAATGTTTCTTCAAAAGCAGCTCGAGCAATGCCTGTTTCAATTGAGGCATGAATAATTTGTGCAAATGGACCTGAAATGGTGGCAGTTGAATAAGCCAAATCAAAAGGGACTATATCCTCTGGGTCAATCTGTACATTTTCAAATTTAACAGTCCCACTGCCTGTGGTACGTTGACCAAATCCACTCCAGTCATCTAATAGGCTTAAGCCTTCGCTATCATATGGAACAAAGACTAGAAACTGGCGCTCTTGTTCATCACTAGCAAGGGTTGGAATACGGTGAGCGAATAGACTGCCAGTGCAATAAAATTTTTCTCCATTGAGGACATAACCATTTTCGACTTGTCTTAAAGAGGTATGGCGTTGTGCTGCATTTTTAGTTTTAAACTCAGCCAAGGCATTTCCAAAGCGAGCGCCTTGTAAAACTTCAGTAAATAAACGTCTTTTTTGAGCCTCAGACCCAGTATTCCTCAAAATTTCAAGTGCATAGAAATGATTTTGTGGAATTTGTCCGATAGAGCCATCAACACCACTCATTAATGCAATGATTTTTGTCTGTGTATGAATAGAAACATCGGCACCGCCATATTGTTGAGGTACTGTAATGGCCCATAAGCCAGATTGACTGTACGCTTCGATTTCTTCATGAGGAAGTTCACGATTTAAATCTCGTTCAGATGCACGGTACTTAAACTTTTCTGCAAGTTCGTGTGCGACTTTTAATGCTTCTTCATCAGAGCGAATATTATGCGCTGGTCTATAACTGCCTGATTCTTGGATCTCTAAAGCTTGTAAAGATGACATGATGACTCCTTAAATCCAGGCATGACGTGCAGGAAAAGTATGGTTTAAGTAATACGAACCCAGCGCGTGAAGTTTCCAGCGAATAGGATCATGAAGGGTATGTACACGTGCATTTCGCCAGTGTTGATCAAAATTATGGACATTGAGGCTGGCGCGACTTCCTCCGAGCTCAATCAACTTTTCTGAGATATGCAGTGCAGCATCATTGGCATAGACTTTAGCTTCAGCAACTTTGATCGAAGCTTCAGCAATCTGTTCATCAGAGAGTTGTTCAACTACATTGAGTGAATCTAAATAATCAGCTGCTTCATCAAGCAAAAGAATGGCGGCATCTAACAAAACATTAGCTTTGCCAACTTCTTGTAAGGTGAAATACTCATCACTGGCACGCTCAACTTGTGCATCCACAATTGGGCGTGCTTTACGGATCGCAAACAACATGTCCTCAAATGCTGCTTCAGCAATACCAACATCGATAGCCACTTGCATCAGCTGTGAAAACGCGCCTCTAAAATTAGGGACGTCCAATAATTTTCTTTCATCAAAAATCAGTAATGGATCAACTTCAACATGGTCAAAAATCACTGTGCCACTTGAAGTGGTACGTTGACCAAATCCATCCCAGTCATTGATGACTTCGATACCAGTGGATTCACGGTTCACTAAAATTAAAACCACGTGACCTTCAGGGTGTATGGCTTTGATGGCTAACCAATGTGCAAATGAACTGCCTGTAGAATAGAATTTTTTTCCTGAAACTCGATATTTCCCATCCTCTACAACAAGGTGTGTGTCTAAAGTCTTGGTATCTTTGGTATGTCGTTCTGGCCCCCCATTGGCAAGACGCTTACCTTTTAAAATTTCGTTGAAAATAAATTGCTTTTGTTCATCGCTTCCCATGATGTTGATCATATTGAGCAATGCAATTTGATTTTGTGGAATTTGCCCTAAACTTGAATCCGCTTTATTTAGAATACGAAATACTTGGGCAAGGGTACGATGAGATACTTCAGCACCGCCATATACGTGGGGGATGCGTAAGCCTCCTAAACCTTTTTGGCTGAATAATTCAATTTCTGCAAATGGTAAAGCTCGTTGTTGGTCACGCTGATTGCGACCTTCGAGCGCATAATCAGCAACATGATAGGCTGCATGAATGGCATCTTGATCATTTTCAATAACATGAACATTTTCAGTAATTAAACGAGACATAGATCAATTCCTCTTTGAGGAGATATACGCTACGCCCATAGAATATTTTTTTTAAATGCTGGTTTTCGTTGAACTATTCAAAAAAAATGCTTAAGACAAATATAGATATCGATTGAAAAATATTAGAAAACTTAAAATTTTGATTAATAATGAATTTTAATAAATTTCAGTGCTCTAAACACGTTGAATTCATTTAGACTTTGCAATAAAAAAGATAAAGATTTGCTAAACATTTATAATTTAACGGATTCATATTTCCAAAATAACAATTTAAGTTGCAATTGATGCATTATCACATTGTGTTTTGGCATAGGGTTGCATAAAGTAAGTAAAACAATAAATCCTATGATTGATCAAGACTTCGGAGATTTTATGCGCATCCTTTACCAGTTTCCTTTATCTCACTTTTGTGAAAAAGCTCGCTGGTTACTTGATCATAAGGAATTGGATTATGTTGCTCAAAATATGATTCCGGGCGTACATCGTGCATTCGCAAAATTAAAAACAGGTCAAAACTCTCTGCCGATATTACGTGATAAAGAAAAGTGGATTGCAGATTCAACCCAAATTGCCCTGTATTTGGATGATGTTTATCCAGAACATTCATTGCTCAGATCAGATTTAAAGTTAAGAAAAAAAGCACTTGAAATTAATGACCTGAGTAATCAATTGGGTGTATCAGTGAGGCGCTGGGGGCTTGCTCAAGCTTTATCTGAAAGCGATGAGCCGCTAGAAATCATGATTGGTGAAAAAGGATATCTGAGAAAATTTCAAAAGATCAGTAAGCCACTTATTAAAACTTTAGTTTCAACCAGCTACCAACTTGATGATGAACAAGTTGCGCTTGCTAAAGAAAATATGCATGAAATTATTTTGCAGTTAAACGACCAATTGATTCAGAATCAAGCTCGATATATGGTGGGAGATCGTTTGGGTTTAGCAGATATCGCCGTTTGTTCAATGCTTGCTCCACTACTTGAGATCTCTGGTACACCTTGGGAAAGAGAATATCATCAGCCAGTTTCATCTGAATTTGAGGACTATCAAAATCAATTGCTTGATTTACCGATAGGGCAATATGTCAAACGTATTTATGCCAACGAACGAAATGCGCGGGTAGATTGGCGCGGGATATAACAGAGCATATTTTCTATTAAGTTGTCTGATTGGTTAATTTATTTTCATTTTAATCGATATTTTTGAAAAAATAATGCATAATCATTTTATGCCATGAAAATATTGAGAAGAAGATGGAATTAGATCGTTACGATAAACAAATTTTAGAAATTCTTACACATGAAGATTTGAATCTGAACGAGCTTTCGGAGCGTATTAACCTGTCTGTAAGTTCAGTGCACCGTCGTATTAAACATCTCATTGAAACCAATATCATGACGAATTTAAAGCGTGATATTAACTATCAAAAATTAGGGTTTAATTTACATGTGTTGTTACAAGTATCATTGAGTAAGCATGACTCAGATACTTTTGCAAAATTTTTAGATGAACTTAAAAGTATTCCTGAAGTGATCAATGCTTTTTTAGTGACAGGGCAATCTGCTGATTTTATTATAGAAGTTGTTGCTCGTGATATGGAAAATTATAGCCAGATTTTGTTACAGCGCATTGGTAAAATTGATCATGTTGTGGCATTGCATTCAAGCTTTGTCATTAAAGAATATGATGTATTTAACTGTCATGGTTTATTGAGTAAAGCATAATTCAAGCTTGCAAAAAAAGACGCCTTTCAATTAAAAAAACGCACCAAAAGGTGCGTTTTCTAATTCTGAATATGGATTAAGCATCCAATTGCGCTAAAACTTCTTCAGAGAATTCAACGTTGGTATATACGTTTTGTACATCATCTAAATCTTCAAGCATATCAATCATTTTCATGATTTTTTTCGCTTGATCGATATCTGTGATTTCTGCTTTAGTTGAAGGATTCATCACCACTTCTGCATTGTCAGATTTTAAACCTGCAGCCGCTAAAGCATCTTGCACTGTTCCAAAAGATTCAGGTGTGGTGATCACAAGAATTTCATCTTCTGTCACTTCAATGTCTTCTGCACCAGCTTCCAACGCAACGTCCATAATTTGGTCTTCTAAAGAAACATCTTCAAAAGTAATTTCGCCACGTTTAGTGAAAAGGAAAGCAACAGAGCCGTTAGTACCTAAGTTACCATCTGTTTTAGAGAAGCAGTGACGAACATCTGGTACGGTACGGTTTAAGTTATCAGTCATTGTCTCAACAATAACGGCTACACCACCAACACCATAACCTTCGTATGTGACTTCTTTTAAATCATCATTGTCTTCACCACCAGCACCACGCTGAATGGCACGGTTGATGACATCACGAGTCATGTTAACGGACAATGCTTTTTCAACAACTGCACGAAGACGTGGGTTGCTTGCTGCATCAGGACCACCGAGTTTTGCAGCTGTAACAATTTCACGAATATATTTTGTGAAAACTTTACCACGACTAGCATCTTGTTTAGCTTTACGATGCTTAATATTGGCCCACTTGGAATGACCCGCCATGCGAAATATGCTCCTTGTAGATTGGCCTTATGCCTAATCAAATCTGCGAAATTCTACCATAAGGGCTTTTTTTTAATAAAGACCCTTATTTTAGCAATTGATCAAGATCAGGCTTTATTCTTCGGTTCAGGAATAATAATGTCTAAACCTGTATGTTCCTTATAAAGTTCCTGAATCAATTTCAAATCATGATCCAACTCTGATGGCATGATTTTGCCAAAAATTCCGCCTTGTTTGGTTTTTTGGTTTACAAACAAGAAAACGATAGGGACGTTTGCGGCTTTTGCGATATGCCAAAAACCGGTGCGGATCGGTTTACGTTGTTCACCATTTTTCGCACGAGTCGCTTCAGGCGCAATCACGAGATTAAATTTGTCATTGGAGTTGAAGAGTTCAACCATTTGCGCCACGATATCTTTATTTGAGTGACGGTCAACTGGAATACCACCAACCCCTTCTAGAATTGGCTTAAAAGGTCCTTTGAATAGTTCTTTTTTAATTAGTGTGTGAATCGGGATATCATGGATTTGAAACAGTGCGATTGAGAGTACAGCATCCATCATCGTGGTATGTTCAAAACCGATAATGACTTGTTTATCACCAAGAACATTCGGTTCAACATGATATTTGACACCAGCAAGTTTAAATGCCATTTCGGCAATGTGTTTTTTCATCATTCACAGAGATATTTGAATTTTATATGGCAGAGTTTCTTACTTCATTTTAAAAAATTCAATCCCTTTAGTAATAAATTATAGAAAAATTGACTACTAAATTTAGATTTTATCTGCAAACTTTACGTCCTCGACGCTTACCAAAAATTCATAATTTTTCACATATTTGTGACTGAAATTCTATACATGATCAAGATCGTACGTGATTTGTAAACTGCGATGAATAAATTTTGGTCAAGCTGAAGATAAAAAAATGAAAAACCTTGTTTTTGAATTTGATATTGGCTAGTATTCTGATTCGAAAATACTTGAGAAATCAGTATTTATAGGGCCTATAGCTCAGTTGGTTAGAGCAGCGGACTCATAATCCGTTGGTCGACAGTTCAAGTCTGTCTGGGCCCACCAGTTTTTTGTAATGATATGTACAGTTTTGTCTTATCATTGCTACTAAACCCATGAATTCTATGAATTCATGGGTTTTTTATTTTACTTTTTGCACTGCTATACACTACTTTGTACTGCTATGATCAGCCCTATTGTGTATCCAATCTTGTATCTCATACGCTTAGTATTTAACTCGGATACAAGATATTTTTTATGAAAAGAGCTGACTTATACAAAATCAAAAAAATCAAAGATATCCATCTTCGTAATCTGGAACCTGAGCAGATGGAATACCGTATTCCATGCGATGCTGGCCTTTATTTTCGTGTATCTCCGACAGGGAAAAAAACTTGGCAAGTCCGATTCAAAAGTAAGATCGGAAAATGGAAATGGCATAGTATTGGAAGTTATCCTCAACTATCGCTGCTACAGGCTAAGCTTGAGTCATCGGATATTTTTATGAAATTGCATAAAAATGAAACGATATTAACAAATAAAGAAAAGAATATTCAAAATATTGAAAATAACAATCTTTTCTTTAAAAGTTTGATATATGAATGGCTTGCTATAAAAAAAAATACTTGGGATGAATCCACCACGATAAGTGAAACAAAATCTATCCAAAAACATATTTTGCCTGTTTTTGGAGAGACGGAATTTACCAAAATTACTTCAGTACAGTGGCTTGAGTTTTTTCAGGAGATTCAGAGAAAAGAAAGTATTTATAATCGTATTAAGAAGCTCGTCTCCCATTGCCGTAATGCTTACGATTTAGCAAAATTTAAAGGATATATACAATCGAATCCTATAGACGGCATTTTGAAATATCTTGATACGGCAAGCAAAGGAAATATGAAGCATGTCAGCATCGAGGAAGTGCCTGAATTACTTAAATCTATAAGAAGTTATCCAAGCAGGAATATTGCTATTGCACTAGAGTTGCATCTTCTCCTTTTTCCTAGACCACAAGAGCTCAGATATTCCAAATGGCAAGATTTTGATTTTGATAAAAAAATATGGATAAAACCAGCTGAAACTATGAAGTGTGGAATTAAGCATGTCGTACCACTTCCTAAACAGGCTATTGAATTGTTGTTAGAGTTAAGAAAAACACGTTCTGTATCAGACTTATTGTTCCCAAGTAGGGATAGCCTTTTAAAGCCAATTAGTGATGCAACTTTGAATAAAGCTTTAAAATACCAAGGGTATCTAGGACGACAAAGTGCTCACGGCTTTAGGCATATAGCAAGTACAGCTCTAAACAATCAATTTAGTGACAAAGAACAAGTTATTGAAGCGTGTTTGGCTCATAAGAAGCAGGGCGTTAAAGCTGTTTATGACAAGTCAACTCATTTGGAAGAACGTGTCTACATAATGCAATGGTGGGCAGACTATATTAGCGGACTTATCAAAGAAAAGAATTGAATGAAATTTTAAGCACGCTAGTGATTTGATGGGAAATTTTTTTGAGATTTCCCATCAAACGTTTAAGGTATAATTTTCATTTTTGAATATTTAATAAGCTAAAAATCAATTAACTAGATATCTCTAAACACTTGATACAACTTTAAAATATCAAAAAATTATTGCTTTTTCTATTTTTTTGTTAAACGGTCAGAATAATTTTTAGTAGTCATAAAAACATTATTTTGCTTTTGCTAGGTATGCTAGATGTAGTACACTTTTTAGGTTAAATATTTTTGAAAATTATATTACGTCTAAATAAAGTATATGGTTGTAGTTGTCTAATTAAATTCATACAACATTCTCGATTGATCTTCTCTCTATATTCGAGTTGTTTTATTATTGTTGTGAAGTTGCAATTATTTGAGTTATCCTCAAAGACTATAGTATTTAATTTTTTTAAAATTTCAGTATTATTTTTTTCGAATTTATTTATATCAGTAGCAAAGTTTTCTATTACTATACAAGAGTCAATAAGTAATAATTTTTTTAGTAATTCATTACTGCTATTTCTTAAATTTATAAAATTTTCTATATCAATTTTAGTTATATTATTAATTTCAATATGAGAAATTATTACGCTTGTTTCAAATAAATTACTTAGAAGTTCTTTATAAGCCTCTTTAGCTTCATTCGCTATTACTTCATTTCCTTTCTGATCATGCCATTTTTTATAAATATATATAGCAACAAGTAACGGTGAAATAATAGTTGATATTACTCCTAAATAAATACCTGTAGTTTCCCAATCAATTATGCAAATACCCATAGAATACCCCTTCTCAAACTCAATATAATACAAAATGCATCAGATCTAGCAATTTTTGCATTATATTAACCCTTTATCATTAATGATTTGATTCTTTCATGGTTTTATATATTGGCTTTCTTTCCACTATGATTATATCCTGAAGTGGTTAAGCCTTGCTACATTAATTCTATACGATTTCCTTTGACTAATTTTGCTATTGACCGATGATATAGCATTACGGAAACAAGGATACATACAATGTTTAAGCTAATTTAATCATAGCAATTCTGTGTAATTGATATCATGTTAAAAGAGTAGGGAGGTATAGTAATTTGCATTGTCTCATTATGTACCTACAAGTCTAAATATAGGCTTATTACATAAAGTGCATATCTTTGCTTTCAGAATTTTTATATCTGACTAAACTTTGCAAGAGATCCAATAAATCGTTCTCTTTAATAGCATCATTAATCTTTTATTCATGTGTGGTCACTTGGATCTGCAGTTTCTAAAAGTACAAATCTAATGAGTGGTTGATCTTTTTTCAGTATCACATCTACTTGATAATCAAATTTCAGATTGCCTATTAGTTTATTATCATTATCACTTAAGTATTCTACGTTGACATACTGATTATCATTAATTTGATAGAAAATTATCTTTTCAAATAAATTTTTACTTGTCAGTAAACAATACTCAATATCAGTAAATGGTAAGCTATACACTTCACATTGGCCGATATGGCATATATAGCGATTTCCAAAATTTTCTTTATATTGTATAAAGTCAAAATTATTACCTTGCGTTTGGTCTCTTAATTGTCTTAATTTATTTTTTAGTTGTTGATTACCAATAAATAAAACTGGTTTATCAATCAATCTAATTTCTTGCAATAGTCCTAAAATGATATTTTCAAAACTATTAAAAGTTTTTATACTCTGTGTAGGATATTTTAGAATTTCTCTAAAAACATTTAGCTGTAAATTGTTTTTAATATCATCTTTAATAATACTATCTTCATTTGATGATCTAATAGACTTAATTCCTTTTGCGATATATTTTTTATGGTATTGTCTAAAGTTCAATCCACCTGATGGTTTTATTGGTAGTAATGCTTTTTTGTGTTCAATAGTAAATAAATTTATAGGAAATGATTGATTTTTTTTAATAAATACAGATGATGCATTAAGTGCCATCTCATACAATTTATTATCATCAATATGAGCTTCTATAATAGAATTGTCAGAAGTTTTTTTAATTTCCAAAATAATTTCGTTAATAGATTTTTTGAAGTTTTCTTTCAAATTATCTAAATCTTTAACTTCAAGTAAAATAAATTCTTTAATACTCTCTACCTTAATGACCCAGTCATTTAGATCGTTAATTATAGATTCAATATTGTTACGATTATAGTAATTTGAATTAAAAACCTCATGCCATTCTCGTGGTAATCGCCATTGATGTTGAGAAAAGCTAAGTGCTATCTCAATAAATGCATTATCAAGGCTCTTTACACTATTTGCACCCCAGCCACTATAGATACGACCTTTTACAACACGTTCACTAAATATCTGTCCGTAATATTCTAAAACTGAATTCAGCCATGCACTATATGATTTATCGCCACAAATTGCATAATCCCTTAGTCTTATATAAATACCTAATAATTCTCCTGCATTAGAAATTTCATTTACTGAGTACAAATCTGTAGAAGGATGTATTCTTCGCCCACTTAATAAAGCTAAAACATAATTTCTCAGGGTGACTTCTTCATCTTTAATTGGTTTGATTAATAAATAGCAAGCACACATAACTCTCAAATCGATATGTGCATTTTTAAGAGCAAGATCATAAGCTGCCTCTAAACTATATTTTTCATTGTTAAGAATTTCTTTCCATACGTTATCACTTGAACTTAATTTTAGAATTGATTGATTGATGAGTACACTTTTCCAAGAATATTCTTCATGAATATAATCTTTAGTACCTAAAAGCTCTAACCAATGGTTTAACATATCAATGCCCCAACCTGCTGCATCGAAATTATTGAATCTTATAGCTGCTATACAAGTAGCTGATGTGAACTTTAAATGTGTTAAAACAGATAACAATACAATATCAATGTCATCGGTTCGTTTATTTTTTAGTTCTATGCTATATTTAATCCAACTTTCCCATGATGATACGAAATCATAAATAATATCTTCGTAACTGTTGTTTGTTCTAAGATTATTATTATTCTCAAATGATCTCCATTGAAGCAATAATTCCCATAAATAATAACTACCTTGGATTAATTGTTCAGCTTCTTCTGTACTTATATTGACCCTTCTTTGGAAAATATATCTATGTAAACTTAAAACACTTTTATAGTAACCATTATTACTTGGCATTTTATCTATAGCATCTTTCGCTATTTGATAATATTCGAGTAAAAGTTCATTAAAATAAGATCTACCCAACAAAATTCCATTTGATAGTAGTAACCAGTTATCTGGAATACGATTGTCATGGTTAAATGAGAGACTATCCGCTATTGTAACGTGGTAGTTCAATAGGTTATCTATCGATTGTTCAAAGCCCTTCAAATTGTTATTTCTAAGAGCTTCGTAAGCTGGTTGTATAAAGCTATCAAAGTTTTTTAGTAAGATTTGATCGTTTTCAAGTGGTTGTATTTTTTTAAATTTAAATGATTTTACAATCAAAAACTTAACCAATAGATTTATTTTAAATCCTTGGTAATTAAATAAACTATATGTTTTTCTGTTCATTTTGTGTGGATATATTGTAATTTTACAAGATTTAATTTTTTTTAATTTTAGAATAAAGGTTTGAAATTTAACTGCAATACTGATAATGCTATAGTTTATATCAATTAGTTGATATTTATCTTTAACTTTTTTTAATACTCTTTCAAAGCGTTCATCACTTAAAGAATAGCTTTCTACACTTAATATTTCTTTATTTATTTCAGATAGAAGATTAAATTTCTTTGCATGTCTAATCAATTGTTCAGTATAACGTTTAGATATATCTGCTACACATGCTTCCTGTATTGAAAATCTAGTAATAAGTTCATTTCTAGATTCATCGTTCAAAATATTGAAAGTTTTAGTAAAGAACCATGCGGTTAAGAGTAAATTAAATGAAAACCAAATTGCAGAAGAAATGCAAAAGGCCAAATAGCTAATTTCTGTAAGAAAGGTGCTTAGAAAATTACTAACTACTATAAAAAGTGATAAGGTTAAACCACTTAAGCCTGCAAACATGAAACCAGAGTATTTTTTGTAAACAGGGAAAATTATAGTCTTAGCTGTTTTATCTTGAAATAAAACACTAATGAAGCCAACAACTAAAGGGTAGAGGATTGCAATGATTGTCAGTTGACACGCAAGAAAAATATCTTGCCAAGCCATTAAATTTTTCCAACTGATAAAGAAATTGGTATTAAAATATATATTTTTATAATCCAATAATAAAATCAAAAAATATGTGATTATGATGAATATAAGAAAAAATATTAAACAGTAAAATCTATAATAAGTTGACCATCTGATGATCATTTTTTCAATAGAATTCCACTTTGTATCTATATATAGAGAATTCTTATATAAAGTCTCATGAAGATCTTTTTTTACTTGTTGTCGTAATGTTTTCACAATCAAATATTTTGTAAGTTGAATAGACTAAATATATATCCTGTAAGTTATTTATCAAGTATTTGTCTAATTTTTTTATGATTTTTATTGCTTCATTTTAGTTTTTTCTTCTATCGTTTAGTTAATTCGATTGAACATTTCTAAGGTTAAGTGAGATGCTTGGATAGAGTTTTTTTAATTTTGATCGTACATAGTTAATTGACTCCAGAGCTAAAATTTATTCTGAATAGACTCACATTTACTCTTTCTAAATTTGCTAGTCATATTGATGTAGAGGTGAGCTTTTTCAAGTTCACCCATTGCCATTTCTTTGAAGTTTAATCTGAAATTTACACCTAGTACCATTTGTGTAGACAAATATTCTGCACATTTCGAATTTTTAGCCTTACTTTTGTGTAGCCTATGGCAGTAGTTCTTTAACATTAACTTCTAAAGTATTAGCAAGTTCATATAGTTTTTCAACAGTAAGGTTGACTTCTCCTCTTTCTATACGTCCTAGATAACTGCGATCAATGCCACATTGAAGTGCCAAAGACTCTTGAGTAATTTTTTTAGATATACGTGTATCACGAATTAGTCGACCAATATTTTTTGATAATTCTGACATTTTAATATAACTGCTCAAAAACAGAAATATCATCAATTGAGGATTATATATCCACGGACTATAATCCTCTTTTTTTTAAAAGTTCCGATTATGTTTGAATTTTATCTTCCGTATGCTGCAAGTTTTGAAAAACTTCTTCTTAACAATGAAATTTGTGATTGGGAAGCGAAAATGTTTATTAAGTTTATAAATGGTATGAACGGTGAAAAATTAACCACTTGTCCAACGTACATATACGGTGCTCTAAAAATATTGATACGTCATAATTTTTTAAACACTAAACGGTCAAAAAGTAACAACCGTTTATTTTTATATAGTGAAACTGAAAAGCTTAAGTACTTAAGAAATTGTCTTTTAAATGATAGTTTAAAAAATATTATAGATGTTGAAAAAGAATTAATAACCAATACTTTAGATAATTATAAACTCCAAAAAGAGTATTTGTGTGAATTAGTTTTGAAATACCCAGAAATTGATTCTGAGATTATTAATCTAGATCAAAAGATCGAATTTGAGAAGTTAAAAAATATACAGAGACTCAATATGTTAGCCCATTTTTTGGGCATGATTAATAAATGATTTACTAAATGTTTATATAAATATTATTAAAAAACAATTGGTTATGTTTGATAAATAGCTTGATTTTTTCAAGTTATGAAATACTATTTCATCGAAATTTCTATAGGTTTTTACAATATGGCTAAATCGATCGAACAAGTCAGATACGAGTTTGGAAAACAAGGTTTATCATTTTCAGATTGGTCAAAGGAAAATAATTTTTCAAAGGATTTGGTCTACAGAGTTCTAAATGCTCATCGACTTCCTATCCGAGGTGAGAGTCATAAAATTGCTGTTAAATTAGGACTTAAAGATGATTAAAAATTAATAGTTAATATTTTTTTGTTTGCAGAAAGCATAAAGACCCATGCGGTAACATGAGTCTTTATATTTGTCTTTAAATTAGTATTCCAAGACAAACTTATTTTATAAGAGATTGAGACGTCCTTCAATCTCTTTAGCGCTTTCTGCCTTTTTTGAGGTAGATATATGAAACTTAGTTCAAGTATTCAAAACAAGACTGTATCCGAACTTACAAAGAGTTCATTTATAGTATTTCTTTCGATTTTCTCTCGACAAAGTGAGAGAAAAAAATGTTGATAAAAATTAAGGATGTTTGTCGTATTTTGAATATTAGTAGAAATACATTATATCAGCTGCGCGAAAAAGACTCGTCGTTCCCAAAACCAATAAAATTTGGGGAAAAAAAACAAGCAAGAATTTTTTTTCGTGAAAATGATATAAAAAATTGGGTTTTAAACTTAAGTCCAAAAGATTCAAATTTGGAGACTAAATAATGATTGCAAACGTTATTAGTAGCTCTCCATTTGCATCTAGTTTAGATCCTTTGACAGGCTACAAGACAGATTTTTACTCAATCAATGATTTTGTTCAAAGCTGTATTGATGTAACAAACTTTAAAGTCAAATCAGAAAGTTATATTTGCTCTGAATATACTGATTATGACTGCGAAGGATGTTACGCATTTCCTTTAGCCAATCCTGAAAAATTAACTGACATTCAAGGTTATAGAATTGAGGGAAATGCAAAAAAATATGATAAGCATCAAATACCTCATGCATTGACTGATACCCAAGTAGTAGCTTTTTCGATAGGGAAAGGTCAAATTTCAGCAAATACGAATAAAGCTTACATATCACATGTGTTGGGTACTGATAATGTCGACTTATTTTTGCAGCTTGCTAGAGCTGGAGAAGCCATCGTGTTTCATAAAGACATCGATCAAGCCTATCAAATTATAAATGCAGGTATGCCTGAAACAATATTTAGAGCAATTACAGGATTTAATGAGCCGAAGCTTAATCAAGACTTATTTATAGGATTAGATAAGCACTTTTCGGCAATTCTACCTGGTCAAATAAGAAATTTTTACTTAGAAAAAATTAATTATTTAAAACAAGCAATTGATTCAGATACATTTCTTCAAGAAACAATCAACGAATGGGGTGATTTATTACCATTATCACAAAAGGGCTCAATAGTTAATACTCCATATCCTATAAATGCACTGCCATCATTAGCCAGAGAGGCTGTTATAGCCATTTCTGAACATGTACAAGCACCAATTGCTATGAGTGCTCAATGTGTTATAGGAGCTATGTCGCATATTTCACAAGCTAGAGTTAATGCACCACATCCTTCAAATCCTAAAGGAGAGCCATGTAGTCTCTATCTTCTTACTGAAGGGCAAAGTGGAAGCAGAAAAAGTACAACTCGAAATTTAGCGGATAAAGCCATTCTTCAGCATGAATACAAGCAATATGAATTATATCGCCATGAGCTAGAGAGATGGAAAAATGAACAAGCAGGATTAAATAAAAAAGATCGAGAGTCTTATTGTAGTGAAAACTCAGTACCTCAAGATCCTAGTTCAATTTATAGCGATATAACACTAGAATCGATTGCTAGTATGTATGTAGAAGGAGTAATTAATAATGCGTCAATAGCTAGCGACGAGGCAGGACAATTTTTTGGTGGATATAACATGAAAATGGATACAAGAACTAATGCCATAAGTGCCTATGTGAAGCTATTTGACGATGGTTTTGTGGAACGAACGCGTTCAAAGTCGAATATAAATGGTAGTGGACGAGCATATGATGTTCGTTTAACTTTTAATTTACAAGGACAACACGAAATTTTAGCTGACGCATTGCAAGATCCAATTCTCAGAGGGCAAGGCTTTTTGCCTAGATTTATTTTAACTGTACCAGAGAACATTGCAGGAACACGCTTACAAGATGCAGCTTATAGAACTAAAAATGCTGACACTGATCCCCGTTTAGTGGCTTATTGGGCAAGATGTAAGTATCTGCTTGATGAATACCCGCGTCCACTAACAGATCAGCCTCAATTTAATGGCCGTCATGTCATGCATATGAATGTTGAAGCTATAGATGTAGATATATATTTTTATAATTTAATTGAATCATTACAGGCAGCAGGGAAGCGTTATCAATATCTACAGGCGTTTGCTAGCCGCGCTAGCCAACTGGCAAGGCGCTTAGCTACAGTTTTTGCATATTTTGAAGGCTCACAAATTATTAATGGTCAATTATTACGAGGAGCTTATGAGATCATCAATCATTCATTAAACGAATGGTTAAAGTACGCTGATGTTGAAGCTAATGTAGAAAATGAAGCTGAACGTTTGATTAAATGGATGCTCGATAAATGTAAAAAATATAATGAAAAGTGTCTTCAATATTCTTATATTCAAACATCTTGCCCAAGACCTATGCAGAAGAATTCAAAGCTATTGAGTATGATTATGCAGCAGCTTGAGGACTCGAATTATTTAAAAATAGAAATGCTCAATAAAAAACGTATAGTCATTTTAAATCCAAAATTATTACAGAAATGACTAAATGACTAAATAGTGATGAAGTGTTTAATCAACTTGTCTTTTAAATTATCAGTTTCTAATTACTTAGCGACTAAGTGACTAAATACCTTTTTGATTAGTCATTTAGTCGTTAATTATTAGATGACTAACATAAGTATATGCTTTACAAAAAAAGGTTTATATCTAGTTTAGTCAATTAGTCATTTTATCTGTAAAATTAAACGGAATTAAAAGGAAAAAAATTAAAATATATAGTAAAGATGCAATATTAAATAATACTTGTATCCGAATTTGTATCTTTTCTAATTTCTTAAAAATAAAAACTATAAAAACAATAACTTATCCTATTGTTTTATGGTAGTTGGGCCCACCAAATTTTATACTTATATAGCTTTATATAAGATCCGAACCCTTAATTCTAAAAGAGTTAAGGGTTTTTTATTGCTTTGTTTAACGTCATATAACTTCATATGGGAACACGCTCTGTGTATCCTTGTTTGTATCCTAAATGGCTTTGTTGCACAAAGATTTGAAAGGCAAAGAGCCCCTAATTGAGCCAAATTTAAGGCGTAACTTGGGTAAGTGGTCGACCTAACTCCGTAAATCTGTTGAAGACCGCTACACGTGCATGAACCTCATTGACTTGGCTATCAAAGCTCCTTGCACTTAGTTTACCTCCTAATAATTTGATGCATTGCATTTTAGTCTCAACCAAACTTCGGCGATGATAGCCTGACCATTTTTTCCATAGAGTCCTACCTAAACGATTAACTGTTTGAAGTAATTCATTTCGCTCTAGCGAGCTGCTCTTTGTATCTTTCCATGGTTTCGCATTTTTTCTAGGTGGAATCGCCGCATGCGCTTGCCGATCTGCAATGGCCTGACGGCATTGCTTGGTGTCATAAGTTTTATCGGTATAAACAGAGTCAATCTGCTCATCTTGTGGAATCTGATCAAGTAAATCACCAAGTACCTGTGAATCACTGATATTATTGGTTGTGAGCTGAATAGCTCGTATTTGAAGAGTTTCAGCATCTATAGCAATATGTAGCTTACGCCATTGGCGACGATATCCAGGTCCATGTTTTTTGCGTTTCCATTCGCCCTTACCTAGAAACATCAAGCCTGTAGAGTCCATGAGTAGATGCAGCCCATAGCTACTTTTTTGGTAGCTGATTGCAATATCAATATACTTTTGTCTTCTACAAAGCGTACTGTAATCTGGCGCTGTCCAATTTAATCCGCAAAGTTTAATCAGACTTTGCACAAAGCCAGTGACCATACGTAAAGACAGACGAAATAAGGATTTAATCATTAAGCTGAATTGGATGGCTGCGTCGGAGTAGGTTTGATTTCGTCCTTGTTTGCCTTTTGATAGAGCATACCATTGCGTAGTAGGATCAAACCAAATGGCAATATTTCCGCGATTAATGAGTGCTCGGTTATATGCGGGCCAATTGGTTGTGCGGTAGATTTTGTGTGTAGGCTTCTTCATTTGAAAATTATATGGCTGAAGAAGCCCTTAAGAATAGCTTTCTGCAACAAAGCCCCTCTAAGCTAAGAATATTTTAAAATGATGCTATTACGAATAAAAATCAATTAAAGCTTTAAAATTATTATAAGAATCATTTGATTATAAATATCTATTAAACAAAGGGTTTACAGATGTTGTAAAATAAACTTTTAATTGTTAGATTTATCGCAAATTTAATACAAAGTGACAACATGTTTACAGAAAAATTATTGTTCAAGGGGATACTTCTAAGTATTGGTGGAGGGATATTTATTTCATCTGCACATGCACAAAATTTTGACCCTGCGATTGATGGACTTATACGAAATCAAGAACGCCAAGCAGAATTAGAAAAAATCATACAACCTTCAGCAGATGTAAATTTAGATGCTGTACGCCAAAAAGAAAGCTTGAAACTTCACGAAATAAAAGAAGAAAAATGTTTTGATATTAATGAAGTAAAACTCAATGGTGAAATGAGTAATAAGTTTAGTAAATACTTAACACAAGCTTTAAAAGAACTCGAATTTAAGTCTGGCATGTGTATAGGTGAGCAAGCTGTTAATTTGCTCATGACTAAAACACAAAACATCATTATTGGTCGTGGCTATACCACAACACGTATTTTGGTAGCCCCACAAAACCTAAGTACGAGTAGGTTAGAACTGACTGTTATTCCTGGTTTGGTTCGAGAAATCAAACTCGATTTAAGTGATGAAGATAATACCCGCGCCGGCCGAATTCAATATGCGAAAAACATATTCCCAATTAAAAATGGTGATGTGCTGAATCTACGAGATTTAGAACAAGGCTTAGAAAATTTAAAACGTGTGCCTACTACAGAGGCTGATATTCAAATTGTCCCTGCTGATGCACCGAATCAGAGTGATGTCATCGTCAAATGGAAACAAAGAAAAATTCCAATCCGTGTGACTCTAAGTGCGGATGATGCAGGAAGTCGCCAAACAGGTAAATATCAAGGTAATATAACAGTCTCGTTAGATAACCCTTTATTCCGAAGTGATTTATTTTATATCACAGTTGGTCGCAACTTAGCGGATCAACAAAAAATCACAGATCAGCATGGTACGACTGTAGAAAGTGGTACTAATAACTATGCACTGCATTACTCAGTACCGTATAAAAACTGGCTCATTAGTGCTAATGCAAGCCAATACAACTACGACCAAGCCGTTGCCGGAGCGAATAACGTCTATAACTACAATGGTGAAAGTAAAACACAAGATCTAGGTGTAACACGATTGTTATATCGCGATGCGAAAAGAAAAACTTCAGCAAGCTTTAAAGGTTGGCATCGAGAATCAAAAAGCTTCATTGATGATGCAGAGGTGAGCATTCAAAGACGTGATGTTTCAGGCTGGCAATTCAATATAGATCATCGAGAATATATAAAATCATCGGTACTTGATTTGAGTCTTGGGTATAAACGCGGGACAGGTGCTTTTAGTGCTTTACGTGCCCCGGAAGAAGCCTTTGATGAAGGTTCTTCACGCATGAAAATTTGGACATTAGATGCCAATCTAAATGTCCCATTTCAATTTGAAAAACAAAACTATAACTACTCAAGTTCAATCAGAGCACAGTACAACGATACACCATTAACCATGCAAGATCGTATGTCAATTGGTGGGCGTTATACAGTACGTGGTTTTGACGGGAACATGACTTTAGCTGCTGACCGTGGTTATTACTGGCGTAATGATTTAGCGATGTCAATTTTCCCAGCACACCAATTTTATATTGCATTAGATGCAGGGCATGTCGATGGACAGTCAGCAGAATTGCTACTGGGTAAAACCTTAATTGGTGGTGCAATGGGTTTCAGAGGACAGTTCAAAGTCGGTGGGAATTTCTATTATGACGTATTTGCAGGTAAGCCGATTAAGAAGCCTGAGTACTTTCAAAATTATGACATGAACTATGGTTTTAGTGTGAATTACTCATTCTAGTTGAGGCCATTATGAAAATTGGAAATATTAGTTTAATTGCACCATCACATTACCCTCATGAGCATTGGAGTGAAGCTGAAGTATTGGGTTCATTGATGTGGTTATGGCAATACGTGCCCAGCTTAAAGGATGCACCCTTAAGTTACTTAATGACGAGAGTTGTGCCTTATATACAGAATAAGCAATTTGTTGTGTGTGTTGAAAATGGTCGAGTCATTGGCTATGTCAGTTGGGCATTTTTAAATAATGAAACTGAAAAAAAATATATACAAAGCCAAGGTCTACCGTTGTCAATCAATGAAAGTAACAGTGGTGATCGTTTATGGATTATAGATTGGTTTAGTCCATTTGGCCGTAGTAAAACAATGAAGAATCTAGTCGCACAACAACTGTTTCCTAAAAATGGTATGAGATCGCTTTATCACAGAGGTAGAGAGACAGGTTTAAGAGTTATGACATTCAAAGGCGATTTAATGAGTGAGCAAGATTTTAACGATTGGCAAAACAAATACGCACTTGCTGAATAATTTATTTAAAAGATTAAAGAATAGGTAATTGAAAAATGAATAAGAACTTTTATAAAACGATTTTCAGTAAAACACGTGGTGAAATGGTCGTTGTTGCAGAAAATGTGTCTGCAGAAGGACAAACAAGTAATTCAAACATCACACATTTAGAGCTAGACACAGAATCTACAGCTGAAAAAAGTTTAGGCTTAAAAGTTCTATCATTTTCCATCATGCTTTTGACGGGCGTTGCAAGCATTGGTATGACCACAGATTTAGCAGAAGCCAATGTGATTGCAGACCCAAATGCAGCAGGGAATCAAAGACCGACGATTATTAACAGCGCTAATGGTACAACCCAGGTGAATATTCAAACGCCAAGCCAAGCTGGTGTTTCAATGAACCACTACGAACAATTTGATGTGAATAAAAATGGGGTGATCCTCAATAACAGCCGTCAAAATGCTCAAACGCAATTGGGTGGTTATATCCAAGGTAACCCTTGGCTTGCAGTCGGTGAAGCTAAAGTCATTGTGAATCAAGTTAACTCAACCAATGCCAGTCACCTTAATGGCTATATTGAAGTGGGTGGACGTAAAGCCGATGTAATTATTGCCAACCCATCTGGAATTAATGTTGATGGTGGTGGATTCATCAATGCTGGTGCAGTTACGTTAAGTACGGGTAATCCGTTACTAAATAATGGTGCGGTTACAGGCTTTCAAGTTCGCGATGGTTTAATCAATATTACAGGACAAGGATTAGATAGCAGTACAGCAGACTACACGCGTTTACTTAGTCATGCAGCACAAATTAATGCAGGTGTATGGGCAAAAGACTTGCAAATAGTCACAGGTCAAAATGACATTGATGCACAAAGTAATATTAAAAGTATAGGTAATGCAAGCAGCGGTACAACGAACAACACACCAAAATTTGCCATAGATACAGGTAGCTTAGGGGGAATGTACGCAGGGAAGATTAGCCTGATTAGTACAGACAAAGGTGTGGGTATTAATAATGCAGGGCAAGTGTTTGCTTCTGCTGGCAGTATTAAAATTAGTGCAGATGGACAACTACAAAACAGTGGTTCAGTTGTTGCACAACATAAAGAAGATCCTCAACAAGCAACATTAGATATTCAAGCTACAGAGTTAAATAACAGTGGCAGTATTTCGAGTTTGGGTAAGCAAAGCATACAAACGACAAACCTGAATAACACTGGTTTGATAGCAACTTCTGCTGAATTGAATATTCGAAATAAAGAAACCATTCAAAACCAAGGCGAACTCAATGCAGGTCGTGTTGATCTAGAAACAAAAGATCTGAAGAACAGTTCAGGTAAAGTTGTTCAAACAGGCTTACAGGACTTAGCGATTGATGCGAAAACACTTAATAATAAAAACAAAGGCTTAATTGGTTATACCGAAATTGATCAAGACACAGGAACAAACCCTAGTACAGGCACAGGTGGTGGAAATACAGGTGGCTCAGGTGCAGAAACAGAAGCCCCAAGCACTGCGACAGGCGGTGGTAGTACCAGTTCAGCCAATACGTCTATTACAGCGAGTTTTGCCCAAGGTAAAATTAAGGCAGACAGCATTGAAAATGATGCAGGGAAAATCACGGCAAATGGTGGGGTAAGTTTAACGCTCAATCAAGGTTTGGATAACAGTGATGCGACATTAAACTTAAATACTTTGAATGTCCAGGGACAGCATTTTAAGAATAATCACGGTGTGATTACAGCACAAGATGCCAGAGCTAAAACAAAAGATGTTGATAACACTACAGGTAAAATTAAAGTTGTTCAGCACCTGAGTATTGAGAGTGAACAACTTAAAAATACACAAGGACAAATCCTTACGGGTAAAACATTAAGTATTCGTACAGGTGACTTAAATAATTACGAAGGTGAGCTTCTTTCATCACAAGACTTAGAGATTCAAGCGAATGATGTTCAGAATACAGCAGGTAAAATTTTAGCGAATCAAAATGTAGCGATTGATGCAACATCAATTACAGCTGATGGGCAACTCAGTGCAGGCAATGATTTAAAGCTGAAGTTAAAAGAGAGCTTCACGACGAAAAATAAAATTGAAGCAGGAAACAATTTAAAAATTGAGACTGTGGGTAATTTGGTAAATACAACAGAATTACAAGCAGGATCAAAATTAGAACTTAAAGCCAGTGATATTGATAATAAAGATACAGGTAGAATCATTGCCAATAACGGTACCCTTATTCAAAGTGAAAACTTAACCAACCGTGGTGAAATTAACAGTAATGGTCAAACATTAGTTGAGCTGACGAGTACTTTAAATAATATTGGCACAGGTCGTATTTATGGTGACCATGTTGCAGTAGCTGCAAATAAAGTGCTCAACCAAGAAGAAACTGTTGATGAAACAATAGCTGCTGTGATTGCAGCACGAGATCGATTAGATTTGGCAGCGCAAGATATTGTCAATAAAGAAAAAGCATTGATCTCAAGTGAAGGCAATATGGTGATTGCTGGCACTTTAGATGAAAACAAACATGCGGTTGGACAAGCACAAAGTATCAATAATAACAGTGCTAAAATTGAAGCAGGTGCCGACTTAACGATTTCAAGTCGATTGTTGAGAAATACCAATGAGCATTTGCAAACTCAAATAAAAGAAGTTGATCGTCAATATATAGTTGAATATGAAGCACAGGGGCAGAATCAACGCTATCTAGAAGGTAGCCAAGCTGAACTAGGTTGGAAGATTGGCAATGATGAGTCGGATCATCTTGTGACACCAGATGGTCAATGGCATGAAAATTGGCATCGCTATAATTACGAAAAAATTAAAGACCAAACACAAGTTGTAAATTCTGCCCCTGGTCAAATCCTCGCTGGAGGAAATATTAAAATTACGGGTGACGTATTATTGAATTCGGACAGTCAAATACTGGCTGGGGGATTACTAGATGTTAAGGTTGGTGATTTAGACAATCATGAAACATTAGGTCAAACAATTATACGTGATGAGGGAACTTTAACAAATTTTTGGAGAGATCATAAAAAAGGCACGGATGTAACAGGGTCAAATACTTCTGCATATAGACCTGCACCAATGATTACAGAGTTAAATTTAGGTGTATTGAGTTATCAAGAACATGTTCAGGGATTATCAACGACGAATCCTAATACCCAACTTAATACAAATTCAACACTTGAAAATGATATTACGGTTCGCACAATTGATGTAAATACGTCTTTACCAAGTAGTAGTTTATTTAATACTAATCCAGCTAATCCTGAATATTTAATAGAAACTGATCCAGCTTTCACAAATTATAAAAAATGGCTAGGCAGTGATTATATGCTCAAATTATTGAGTTTAGAACCTCAAAATCTGCATAAACGTTTAGGCGATGGTTACTATGAACAAAAAATCACGACTGAACAAGTGAGTCAGTTAACTGGTCGACGCTTTTTAGATGGTTTCAATAGCAGTGAAGAACAATTTCAGCAATTGATGCTGAATGGCGTAACAACTGCACAAGAAATGCAACTTAAAGTCGGGATAGCTTTAAGTGTAGAACAAATTGCTAAATTAACCAGTGATATTATTTGGTTGGTGGAAAAGCAGATCACTTTGAGTGATGGAAGTATTGAAACTGTACTAGCTCCACAGGTCTATGTAAGGTTGCAGAATGGAGATATTAATGGCAATGGCGCATTACTAGCAGGCAGTAATACCGCCCTGAATGTTGAAAATAGTCTTGTTAACAGCGGTACAATAGCAGGTCGAAATGCATTAGTGATTCAAGCAGATGGTATCCAAAACCTCGGTGGACGATTAACAGCAGATCAGCTTTCGGCTAAAGCTAAGAAAGATATTAATAATTTAAGTGGGACCATTGATGCTAAGCAAAAGTTATTCTTAGATGCTGGTGAAAATATCAATATTGTCACTGAAACCAATACAACAGAAAGTGATCAGGGTTCAAACACGCATTTAAACCGTCAAGCTGGTGTTTATGTAACAGCTAAAGGTGGACAAGGCATACTTGCATTAAATGCAGGAAAAGATATACAACTCAATGCTGGTGTTATTTCAAATGCCAGTGAAGAGGGTATTACACAACTTAATGCCAAAAATAATATTAACTTGGGAACGACACAAGTCAGTCAGAAACAACAAAATATTAAAGATTCAAATAATTATATTAAACGTAGTGAGTCTGGAGAAATTGGTAGTCAGATTCAGGCAAATAACGATATTCAGCTTAATGCAGGAAATGATATTAATTTACGTGCATCTGAAGTCAATAGTGCAACAGGGAATGTTGTTGCTCAAGCACAAAATATCAATATTGAATCTGGTGAATATACAAAAGTTGCTGATGATGCTTTAAAAACGAAGAGTAAAGGCTTTGCGAGTACAACGACTCGAATATTCAAGGACAGCTCTGAACAAACACAAGCTGTAGCTAGTGTCATTGGTGGTGAGAATATTTACTTAAATGCTGAAAAAGATATCTCTGTAAAAGGTAGTCATGTTATTGCAGATCAAGATACCAATTTAAGCGCAAAAAATAACATAAAAGTGGAGTCGGCACTTACTCAGTCTACTGAAGAGAGTTTTTATAGTAAGAAAAAATCAGGACTATTTAGCAGTGGTGGTATAGGTGTTACTGTAGGTCAGATAAAAGAAAGTACAGATAACAACAATCAACAATTCACAAGCAATGCTTCATCAGTTGGAAGTTTAGCTGGTCATACAAACATTATCGCTAGTAACACCTATCAACAAACGGGGAGCACAGTATTAGCACAAGAAGGTGATGTAAATATCTTGGCACAACGTGTCAATATAGAAGCAGCCAACGAGCAAAATATCAATGATTATAAGCGTGAAATGGAACAAAAAGGCTTAACACTTGCTGTAAATGTGCCAATCGTGCAACAAGTTGAATCTGTTTTAGATTCATCAAAACAAGTGGGTCAAAGTAAAAATGATCGTGTTAATGCAATGGCAGCAGCCAATGCAGGCTTCGATACCTACAAAGCAGGACAGTCCATAGGCAAATTAAATGATGTTCTTACTGGCTCTGCTACTTTGAACCAATCGGTAGAAGTTGGGGTGAGTTTAACCTATGGCGAACAAAAGAGTGTAGAAACAAGCCATACACAAAGTAATACAGCTGCTCAAAGTAAAGTGAGCGCTGGAGGCACAACAAACATTGTAGCAAGTGGTGCAGGGGGAGATTCCAACATTAATATCCTTGGTTCTGATGTTGTTGGATTGAAAGGTACCCACTTGGTAGCAGATAACGATGTCAACATCAAAGCCGCTGAACAAAGTAGTATTGAACAATCAAATAACAAGAGTTCAGGCTGGAATGCAGGTGTAACCATCAGCAACCAAACAGGTTTGGGTGTTACGGCAGGTGGGAATCTTGGAAAAGGCAAAGGCGATGGCACTGATACAAGCTATGTCAATAGTCATGTCGGTTCAAAAGACAGTTTAACGACAATTAGCAGCGGTAATACAACCAATATTATTGGTGGACAAGTTCAAGGTAAGGGCATCCAGATAGATGCCAATGAACTGAATATTGAAAGTTTGCAAGATACTGCAACATATAAGAGCAAACAACAAGATATTTCAGGTCAAATCAGTGTTGGTACCAATGGCGGTAATGCATCGGGTAGCTTTAGTAAGTCGAATGTTGATGCCAATTACGCCTCAGTCAATGAGCAATCAGGGATCTTTGCTGGAGATGATGGTTACCAAATCAATGTGAAGACTAATACTGATTTAAAAGGTGCTTTGATCACATCGACGCAAAAAGCTGAAAACTTAAAAAATAATAGTCTAAATACAGGGACTTTGACTTATTCAAACATTCAAAATAACAGTGAATATGATGCTAAAGGGATTTCACTGAGTGCTGGATTAAATGCGACTAAATCTGATCAGGGTAAACCCGGCACTGTAATATCAGCGCCTGAAAAAATTGATCAACATGCTTCCACAATCCAAGGTGTAAGCAAGTCGATTGGTTTTGGTTTGGACAGTGATAAAGACAGTAGTGTGACGCAAAGTGGTATTAATACGTCTAATATCACGATTAGAGAAACAGTTCGTCAAGAAGAGCTGACAGGAAACTCTGCTGAGCAGATCAAGTCAGAAATCCTCACACATGTCACAACAGATACAGCACGTGAAAACAGTGGCGCATTGCAAAATAACTTTGATCGAGATCAAGTTAAAAGCGAAATTAATTTACAAATGGATGTGACGAAGAAGTTTGATGCGAACCGCCAAGAAGTACGTACTGAAATTAATAAAAATTTAGATGAAGCTAAAAAAGCCAAGGAAGCAGGAACACTGAGTCAAGCTGAGTTCGACAAGAAACAGCAACAACTTCAAACCTTAGGAATATTAGTCGATAGCATTTCAGCAGGCTTGTCAGCCCCAACGAGCAGTGGCTTAGGTATAGCAGCCGCAACAGTGAGTCCTAAACTTAGCTATGAGATTGGGCAATATTTCAAATCCAACAATAGTGAAGGAAGTGCAGCGCATATTTTAGCGCATACTGTATTGGGTGCGGCAGTTGCAGCAGCAGGAGGCAATAATGCACTGGCTGCGGGTATTTCTGCAGGTGGAGCAGAAGCATCAGCACCTCTACTAGCTAAATACCTGTATGGTAGAGAAGCAAAAGACTTAACCGCAGATGAAAAGAGTACGATTAGTGCGATTACAGGTTTGGTGGCATCAGGTTTAGGAGCGACTACAGGTGATGTAAGTTCTACAGTGCAAAGTGGTCAAAATGCTCAGAATGCGGTGGAAAATAATCGAATGCTTAATGTACGCGAAGCACAAGTTCTACAAGCATTAATTAAAAACAAGACTCAAACTGAAAAGAATAAACTTTATCAGGCTGCTTGTTATCTTGTAAAGTGTGCAGAAGGTGTGCCAGAAGATGATCCAAATTATTCTACATTATTAAAATTACAAGATTTAGGAGCTAAGAATGAAAAAGAAATCGAAGCACTTGAAGCGACAGGGTTATATACCTACACTAACTGGGATAAAGCAAATGATCTTAGAACAAGAAATGATGAAATTGTTACAAGAGCGGGTGGAGCTGGAAAAATAGTAGGAGGAGGCTTAACTGCAATTGGTGGTGGAGCTGCAGGAGTGGGTTTGTGTACAACAGGTGTTGGTTGTGCTATCGGCGCACCTTTAGCTGGATTAAGTACATACGGTGGAGTTAGCACTGCAAGTGAGGGTAAGGATGCTTTATTTGGATCATATCAATCTAAAGTAGGGCAAAATGTACTTAACTCATTTAGTCCGAATCGTAAAGATCAACTAAGTCCATTAACTCAAGATGCTTTAGACGGGGCAGTAACAGTCGCAGAATCTGTGTTATTAGCTAAGGTTGGAGGGAAACTGTCAACGAAAGTTAATAAACCTGCTTATAATTCCGTTGAAATAAAAAGTCCCTTAGGGAAAAATTTAGGTACCTATAATGCAGTAAATACGGGTCCGTTATCTAACAATTTAGCTGGAACATTCGCAGGTGGTAAGTACACTGAATTTGAGTTGCAGCAAGACACTATTCTGTATAGAGCCGGTGTTAAGGGTACCAGTTTAGGTCAATTTTTCACTAGAGAAATACCTGAAAGTGTAATTCAAACTCGTATTGATAAAGCTGTTTTACCTGTTTGGCCGGGAGGTGCTAAATCACCATTAGATACAACATACGGTATATTAATTCCCAAAGGAACGAAAGTTTATTCAGGGGAAGTAGGTACACAAAATGGTTTTTATCTTGGTGGAACTCAGCAGATAGTTGTAGTTGAACCTTGGAAAATTCCTGGAGTAAAAGTAATCAGTGAGAAGCCTCTAAAATGAATGAAGTTCAATCTATAAAATTAATCATAAGTGAAATAATTAATTTGCTTGAAGAATTTGACTTAACATATTGGTCAACAGCATTTAAACGTTTTTTGACGGAAATTGATTCAAATTTTTCTCAAGTTAAGCACGATATTTTAAGGAATTATGCTGGAATGGGCTCATTTAATGACATCGTTTTAGAAAAAAATGGAGAATATCCACTTTATGAAAATGACAAATTTTCCAAATTACGGAATGATCTTTATGATTTGTGCTTAGTATGACTCAATTGAACGTAAATCTACTGGCAGTTAGAGCTAAATTAATAAAAAGTTAGATGAAGCGCAAAAAGCAAAAGAAGCAGGAACACTGAGTCAAGCTGAGTTTGACAAGAAACAGCAATAACTTCAAACATTAGGCATATTAGTCGATAGTATTTCAGCAGGCTTGTCTGTACCAACGAGCAGTGGCTTAGGTATAGCAGCCGCAACAGTGAGTCCTAAGCTTAGCTATGAGATCGGGCAATATTTCAAATCAAATGATAGTGAAGGAAGTGCAACACATATTCTAGCGCATACTGTATTGGGTGCGGCAGTTGCAGCAGGTGGTAATGATGCACTCCTTGCAGGAGTTTCTGCAGGTGGAGCAGAAGCTTCAGCACCGTTACTTTCAAAATATTTGTATGGTAAAGAATCACAAGATTTAACAGCTGATGAGAAAGGAACGATTAGTGCAATCACTGGTTTGGTTGCATCTGGTGTAGGTGCAAGCACTGGTGAGGTGGCTTCGACTGTGCAAAGTGGGCAAGTGGCCCAAAATGCAGTGGATAATAATTACCAGACCAGAGCTACTCTTAAAGCTGTGAATAAACATCTGCAAAAATGTAGTGCGAATGATAGATCTTGTATTGAGCAAGGAATTTCAATATTAAGAAAGACCGACCAAATGCTTGATAAAGCTTTCAATAAGTGTGTGCAAAAAGCTGATGCTGCTTGTGTAGAACACCATTTAAAAAATATTTTGGCAAGTGATGTTTCACCGGAAATGAAAGAGATTGAACAACAGCTAAGAAGACTAAAAGTTTCAATTGAAGCAAAAGGGCTTCTCAATGAAACTAGTGGATTTTCAATACAAGCAACGAAGCAATTAGATTTCTTGAGATATGCACAAAGAAGTTGCCAAAACATGACGTATGGTGCTTGCAGTACAAAATATAATGGTTTAAAGCAAAGCGCAGCAGAAAAAATATTGATTCCAGCAAAATCAGCTGTTTTAGATTATATGGTAGGGGAAAAACCAAGAACAGGAGCAAGTTACTATATTGCTGGTTTTGGTTATGTTGCGACAGAAATATTTTTCCCTGAAAGTGCAACAGATCTAGCTTTAATGGCAGTAGGTGGTGGAACAGCTAAAGGAGTCAGTCTAGCCAATAAGGAGGCAAAAGTAACAGATGGTTTAATTCAGCGACAAAAAATTGAGAATAACGCTAATGTGGAGAATCCTAGTTTTGGAGACTCATCAGTACGTGACTTTCAATCCGGTACAACGTATAGGGCGGAAAATATTAATGCTGGACAAGTAACAGATAGAGATGGATTAGTACGAGTAAATGAAAATCTTATTGGAAATAATCCAAAAACATTGAATGATCAACAGGTTGGTGGTAGTTATCATCCTACAGGTTATCCAGCATGGAAAGCAGGCACAACTGTAACTGATCGAAGAGTAATTCAATCCGAAAAAATGCGAATGGTGATTGATGAAGTTCAATACTCTAACATGGTAGAAGCTATCAAAAAAGGAGAAAATCCGGCACAGAAATTAGGTGGTTGGGCGACAAAAGAACAGGTTAATTCTGTTGCAGATATGCGAAATAAACTTGCAATAACTGAAGAGTTTAAGCCTAGTATTAATGAATCATCTGGTAAGCCAAATAAATTTTATGTGGTTGAATTTGAAGTACAGCCAAGTGTGGGTATACGAGAAGGAAGAGCAGGCTCTATGTATGATTATAAGACTGGTAAAACTCTACCAGGTAATGCTCATCAGATTAATTTCGTAGATAAATCTCCTTACACGAACCCTGAGCTATTTAAAATTAGCTCGACAAGAGAGATTAAATAATGAAAACAATACAGAAAGTAATAGAGACAAATGTTTTTGAAAATGGAGAAATTTATGAATTTATGAATTATCCTGAATATGATTCTGATATTTCGCTCAATATTTTTAATAATTTATTATTGAAGAATGAGCAAATTACTGCTTTAGAAAAAAAAATTATTTATAGTGATGGTAGTGAGTATATTTTACCTATTGCGGAGAGTGTTCATGTTTTATTAGATTGTAAATGCTTTTTGATTATTTTTAATAACCAGCCTTCTAAGTTAAGTAAAAAAATAGAATATCCTTGGTACTTCTTAAGACCAAACAACGCTGCTGTATACAATTCGGATGGTAGTTTAAGACATCAATTAATTATTCCAAAAGATCTAATCAACTTAACTAAGATCGGAAAAGAAGATTGGTATATACATTCTCCTTATTATGGTGATTTTCCTAATTTTCAAGGGTTTGGAGTAATGGTTACTAATGATTTGTATTGGCCTGATTTGTGTTTTTGTATATATGATGGTACACCGAATTTAATTTGGACAGAATATACTCAAGCGCGACGATGATATTGTGTAACGGATTTAAAAGGGTATTTCTTGAAAACCCATTCAGTTGAAGATGCAAAGTATGATATTTTTTGATTGAGTGATTAGCCGCCTATTTTATAGAGACCTTTTAGTTAGATAAAATGGCAAATTAACGAGGTGCTTATGAGCAATAAACCATACCCTGAAAAATTTAAAATTGAAGCAGTAAAACAGGTCACAGAGAAAGGTCATAGTGTTGCTGATATCGCATCACTTTTAGGTATAACTACACATAGTCTTTATGCATAGATTAAACGTTATGATCCACAGCAGCCCAAGATCACAGAATCTAATGATCCAAGTGCATAATTAACAAATTTAAAAAAATAATTGCAATGACTCAGCGAAGAAAGGGCTATATTAAAGAGGTCGCGGTGTACTTGGCAAACCAGTCCAAATGAGGTACGCCTTTATTCGGGACAATATGATGCTAAAGGGATTTCACTGAGTGCTGGATTAAATGCGACTAAATCTGATCAGGGTAAACCCGGCACTGTAATATCAGCGCCTGAAAAAATTGATCAACATGCTTCCACAATCCAAGGTGTAAGCAAGTCGATTGGTTTTGGTTTGGACAGTGATAAAGACAGTAGTGTGACGCAAAGTGGTATTAATACGTCTAATATCACGATTAGAGAAACAGTTCGTCAAGAAGAGCTGACAGGAAACTCTGCTGAGCAGATCAAGTCAGAAATCCTCACACATGTCACAACAGATACAGCACGTGAAAACAGTGGCGCATTGCAAAATAACTTTGATCGAGATCAAGTTAAAAGCGAAATTAATTTACAAATGGATGTGACGAAGAAGTTTGATGCGAACCGCCAAGAAGTACGTACTGAAATTAATAAAAATTTAGATGAAGCTAAAAAAGCCAAGGAAGCAGGAACACTGAGTCAAGCTGAGTTCGACAAGAAACAGCAACAACTTCAAACCTTAGGAATATTAGTCGATAGCATTTCAGCAGGCTTGTCAGCCCCAACGAGCAGTGGCTTAGGTATAGCAGCCGCAACAGTGAGTCCTAAGCTTAGCTATGAGATTGGGCAATATTTCAAATCCAATAATAGTGAAGGAAGTGCAGCGCATATTTTAGCGCACACTGTGTTGGGCGCGGCGGTTGCAGCAGCTGGTGATAATGATGCACTCCTTGCAGGAGTTACTGCGGGTGGAGCAGAAGCATCAGCACCGTTACTTTCAAAATATTTGTATGGAAAAGAAGCCAAAGACTTAACTGCAGATGAGAAAGGAACGGTAAGTGCGATTACTGGTTTGGTTACATCTGGCGTGGGTGCAAGTACTGGTGATGTGGCTTCGACTGTACAGAGTGGTCAATTAGCTCAGAATGCGGTAGAAAATAATGGATTTTCAATTATTGATGAGAATTATGGGCAGGTAGTTAAAGAAAATACTAAAGAGAAATTTTCTTGTCCGACAGGATATGTTTGTCCAATACCCGAGAAAACTTTGGGTGAAAAAACTCTACTGGTTATTAATGATTTAACAATAAGACAGCTAGCAGCTGCAATGGGTGCAGAATATGACCCTATAACTAAGGAGCATTTTACGCCAAAGGAAATACAAGAAGCTAAAGTTGCAATGCTAGGTTTAGGTTTTTCTAAAACGTTAAGTGGACCGATTAAATTAACGGATGAAGCATTTGAGAATATTGGGAAAAAATATGGTAGTGACATTACGAAATTATTAAAAGAACCTGAGGCAGATTTTGCTGGTCGAATTCCTGTTCGACCTAGAGATGGCTATACTGAAGTTGGTACAAACCAAATTGATACACCTTTAGGGAAACATTTAATTGATGCGACAATTAATAAGAAATCAAAAGTGATCTCTGGTGGACATAATGCAGATAATTTTTATGAAATTTTAAATGCCAATGGTGGTAAAGTAGTTGGGCAGCCAACAGAAATATCCAAAGGAATTACGGAAGTAAGATATCAATTGCCAAATGGAAGGATTGAAGCAAAAACTGTTTATGATCCTAAAGTCTACAGTAATGCGCAAATGGCAAGTATGGCAAATCAAGCTGCTGCAAAAGCAATAGTGAATTATGGAGCTAGTGGTAAAACTCAACAAAATGTCGTGATAAATGGAATTACTTTTAGAGTGCCTGTCGTTACGCGAAGTGGAGTACCTCAAGTACCAACATCATTTCCTATTAATCCTAATTCAAAATAAATTGTATCAATTGAGAGGATTTTTGAATGAGTTTTACCTATAAAAGTGATTATTTTAGTTTTGAACATGATGATCTTCAGGCACCATTGTTGTATTGTATTTATGAAATGATACATGGCGGTAAAGATTTAGAATATTATTTACGTGGAACGATAGGTAAAGACCCAATGGAGCCAGTTGGAGGCGATCCAGGATGGCAGCTCTATTCAGAAGTTCAGGAAGATGGTACAGAACTATATTATGCTTGGGTCGATGAAGAAATGATAGGAATAGAGCCAACTGAAGGGTGGTATGATGAAAAAACGGTTAAATACTATATTCGACAAGGATTAGAGAGTGTTCTAAAAGAACAACCATCTAGAAGAGATGAAATTGAGAAAATATTCAAAAAGTACAGTTTATAAAAAGCTAGACGAAGCCTAAAAAGCTAATGAAGCAGGAACATTGAGTCAAGCTGAGTTCGACAAGAAACAACAACTTCAAACATTAGGCATATTAGTCGATAGCATTTCAGCAGGATTATCAGCTCCGACTAACAGTGGCTTAGGAATAGCAGCCGCAACAGCAAGTTCTAAACTCAGCTATGAGATTGGGCAATATTTCAAATCAAATGATAGTGAAGGAAGTGCAACACATATTCTAGCGCATACTGTATTGGGTGCGGCAGTTGCAGCAGCAGGTGGCAATGATGCTTTAACGGCAGGTTTGGCAGCAGGTGGAGCAGAAGCATCAGCACCTCTACTAGCTAAATACCTATATGGTAAAGAATCAAAAGATTTAACAGTGGATGAAAAATGAACGGTAAGTGCGATTACTGGTTTGGTTGCATCTGGCGTGGGTGCAAGTACTGGTGATGTGGCTTCGACTGTACAGAGTGGTCAAAGTGCTCAAAATGCGGTGGAGAATAATTATCAAACCAGAGCTACTCTTAAAGCTGTAAATAAACACCTTCAAAAATGTAGTTCGAATGATAGAGCATGTATTGAGAAAGGAATTTCAATATTAAGAAAGACCGATAAAATGCTTGATAAAGCCTTCAATGATTGTGTGCAAACGGGTAATTCTGCTTGTGTAGAACAACATCTAAAAAATATTTTGGCAAGTGATGCTTCACCAGAAATGAAAGAAATGGTGAAATAATTATAACGATTAAAAATATCAGGACAGGTAACAGGCTTATTCAATGAAACCATTGGTTACACAAGTCAAGCAATAAAAGATATAGAAGCCGTCCGTTCAGGTCAGGATGTAGGTTCCGTCAGTGGTGCTACTACAAATTGTATTGGGCCCACACCTGAAAAAACTTTAGGTAAGCGAACTCTTGCTTTGGCTAATGAGCTTACTTTGAAACAAA
Organism: Acinetobacter sp. ANC_7504; assembly: GCF_056779995.1. Taxonomy (NCBI): domain Bacteria; kingdom Pseudomonadati; phylum Pseudomonadota; class Gammaproteobacteria; order Moraxellales; family Moraxellaceae; genus Acinetobacter; species Acinetobacter sp. ANC_7504. The sequence continues at coordinate 487,055 of NZ_JBWYIZ010000001.1, forward strand.
TTTGGGCTGCAGTTGGTTTGAAGAATGATTTCCTAACAGGTCAGGAAATTACAGAGAATGAAAGACAACTTGCAATCGCTTCAATAGGCATACCACAAAGTCAACTTAAAAATGGCAGTTTAGTAAGGATTGATATATCTAATCCAAGATCTGCAGGTTTAAGACTACCATCTGGTAACGAGGCTGGTGCAAATAGTCAGTGGATTCCTGAGGGTAAATTACTAATGGTAGTTTAGAGGCTGTTATTGATGCAACAAAGGTCAGGAAAGACATGTTAAAGGTCAGAAAAATAGGAAATTAAAATGAAATTTAATTTTAGAGATATATATGTATCAAAAGAATTAAAATTTAGTGTTGGGATTGAAGAAGGAATGAAAAAATATTATGTATCTTTTCTAGTTCCGACTCATAATAGGCAAAGTGATTATGAAATATATTATTGGTTACCAGCAAGCTATTTAGAATATATTTACGCTGAACCCGAAAAAATTTATCCATTTATTTTAGAGTGCGACAAAGGGCTACATAAAGAAATGGAAATAGATTTAACTTAAAAAACTATACTAATTTCGTTTAGATTGCTGTTTTTTAATAAAGGGCGTTTGACTGACTTTTCAAAGGAAATATTCATCAGTTCACATATGAAGGACTGGCTCAAATACTTACCATTGGGCTGGCAGTTCAGATGGTGCCAGAAATTCTTTAAAGTTAGATAATAAAACCAAAGCCATTTTGCGTAAAAATGGATGGAAGTCAGAGGCACTAGAATGATTTTAAAGTTTAATGATGATTTTTTTGTTCAATGGGATGTAATTTTTGCATTAAATGATGGATTAAATTTAGGAATATTTAGTTTTTGGATTCAGGATAAATGTTATCCAGGGAAAGGAATTAATATCACTTTGAACTCTATTTTTTATACTTTGGTCAGTAACATTGAAGTGATTAATAATCTAAAAAAAGATTTTGGAGAAAAGCCTATTAATGAAATTGATTTTTCATCTTTGGATGGTGATAATTTTGTTTGGATTGATACAGGGGAGTTATTTCAATTTGGTTTTGGTTTAGGGCTTGGTTTTAATAATAGAGTTCTATCATAAGTCATTTTTTATTCAGTTCCATGGTATAGATCCCAGCAATTAAATTGAATCTTAAGCCTAATCTTTTGCCTCGATTACGATATCGCTCGGCAAGGATTTTGAAGGTCTTCAAAGTCCTAAATACATGCTCAATCCCAATTCTTCTTTTATTGATTTCTTGATTGTAAACTTTTAGCTCAGGATCTAGTTTACAGTGCTTTTTGGCTTTTTGGCTTTTTGGCTTTTTGGCTTTTTGGCTTTTTGGCTTTTTGGCTTTTTGGCTTTTTGGCTTTTTGGCTTTTAGGTTTTAATGGTGTTCATCTTTCAGCATGCGAAAATTCAGAAGAACAGAAGGTTCAGCAAAATTATATTGAGCAATATCAACATGATGATTTAGAGGAACTTGAAGCACGCTGGAAATCTCTTTGGCAGATTAAGACTGGAGATGAGTTTGTTCCAGAATTAACTTATGATGCGCGTCAACCGACATTAGGTCAGCTGATTAAATATCATCATTTGCATGTCATGCATAAAGCCCTTTTTGAGTCCAAAATCTCTAAAGGTGTAGGTAGGTTTATTTTTAAAGCGTCCTTTTGGGATAATGAGTTGGCATCAAAAACTTTGTTAAAAACCGAATTTAAGTCAAAACATATGGTTGTGGGCTGCGAAAATTGTGGTCAATGTAGATTGGCTGATACTTTATATATTTGCTCTGAAACATGTCCTAAAGGACTTGCAAATGGTCCTTGCGGTGGCACCACATTAGATCGATGTGAGTTTGGAGATCGGGAATGCATTCACTCTGTAAAAGCCCGATTAGCCAAAGCCGTAGGACAAACTGACGTTTTAAAAGATACCCTGATTGCAACCGTACCCGTTGAAGTTCGTGGAACCAGTTCTTGGAAAAATTGGTTTTTGGGAAAAGTTTAAGTCTTTTCAATTTCTTGTATGGGTTGATTTATAGTATTGAAATGCAATTATTAATTAGCGTTATATAGGGGCTTAAATTAAATTATCCTATAAATCTAAAAGCCAAAATTTAATCTATTTTCCTATATATCAATATTTACTGATTCTTAAATTCTCATGATGACTCTATAATTTATTTATTACATAGATGTAAAACGAGAATTAAGGATGAGCATAACGCCCATTAAGTCAGGCACTGGCAATTTAGCTAATGTGATTTATCAACAAATAAAGGATGATATTTTTAGCTTTAAGCTCAAACCTGGACAACGTTTTACTGAAACGGACCTTTCTGAAAAGTATGAGGTCAGCCGTACCCCAACACGGCAAGCACTGTATCGTCTTGAACAGGAAGGCTATGTGAATGTGCATTTCCGCAGTGGTTGGGAAATTAAGCCTTTAGATTTTACCTTTTATCAGGAGCTCTTTGATTTACGTATGATCTTGGAAAAAGAGGCTGTTAAACGTTTATGCGTAATGGATCATGAGCAATCTGAAGAATTACAGAATTTAAAGCGATTATGGCTTGTAGACGAACAGGACTATAACCAGAACACCAAAGCATTGGTGCTGCAAAGTGAAGATTTTCATTGTGCCTTGGTTAGAGCTGCAGGAAATCGTCAAATCGCCAAGATTCATCATGAAATCAGTGAAAAAATCCGAATTGTGCTCAGTCTAGGCGCCATGCGTGAATTCGATATCCAGCATGCTTATCAAGATCATGCTGCAATACTTAGATGTATTTTAGCTCGTGATGCTGATGGGGCGATCCATTTAGCAGAACATCATGTCTTACATAGTATTGAGGACGTGAAGAAAATTACTCTTAAAATATTTTCGACTGTTTAGGATAAATTATTAAAAAAATGCCAATTTTAAAAAATTGGCATTTTTTTTGCCTCTAATTCATATCTTGTATACAAGAATGTACACAAAACTAATCCAGCGATGCCAGAACAACATTTGTTTAGTTTTAGTGCATAGATTTAATGAATAGTGCACCAATTTGAATTCAATATTTGTAAACGCATCAATATTGTGCGTATAAATGAGGATAGTTTTTTTGAGATCTCGTGTAACTTTATTAATAGGTTTAACTGGCATCAATCAAGGGGTGTTTGCAACAGATCAGGTCAAAACCCTAGATACGATTTATCTCAGCACAGCTTTAGCCTCAGAATCTACACAGCACGCTCAAGCACTTACCAAATTTCAGCATGATCTATTGGATATCCCGTTTAATAAAAGCCATTTGTCGCAAGACGTTATCCAGCAGCAAGATATTCAGCGCATGGATCAAGCCCTCAGCATCGTGAGTGGGGTATTGCATCAAAATAATTATGGTGGGGGCTTTTGGGATAACTATTCATTCCGAGGATTCCAAGGCAATCCCAATATGGGGGTGGATGCCATTCGTAATGGGCTGAGTGTCAATCGTGGCATTTCTGCACCTAAAGATATGGTCAATATTGAATCACTGGATTTTTTAAAAGGTCCCAGTGCCGCACTGTATGGACGTGGTGAGGTCGGTGGGGCATTGAATGTCACCACAAAAAAACCAAAATGGACGTCTGAAACAACGCTTAATCTTCGTGGGACAACACAAGATGAATATCGTTTAAGTCTTGAACAGACCGCGCCAATCAGCGATGCGTTGGCGTATCGAATAGCCGCTGCAATGGAAGATAACCAGTCTTTCCGTGATCATGTCAGTAGCCAACGTTTATTTGTCGCGCCACAATTCTCATGGAAATTATCTGAAAATACCCAAGTGGATTTAGATACTGAATTTACCCAGCATCTAGGCACATTTGACCGTGGTATCACGGCTGTCAACAACCAGTTATTGATGGATCCAAAGACCTTTACGGGTGAGCCTTCTGATGGTGATATGCGCGTCAAAGACAATCTCTATCAAGTACGATTAAAGCATCAGCTCAATGACGCATGGCAGATGAATGCTGCGATCAGTTATAAAGATGCGCAAATGGTCGGCTATTCAACAGAACCACGCAAATTACAGGCCGACCTTGAAACATTAGAGCGTCAGCGTCGTCATCGTGATTATCAGACCGAGGATATGCTGCTCCAAAGTGAATTACTTGGTCAACTGCAACTCGGTCATGTTCAGCATGAATGGGTACTCGGTGCAGAAACAGGGCGTTTGGACTTTATGCAACGTCAATTGCGTCTTAATCACTCGGCTGCTCAGCCAAATTGGATCAACATTTACAATCCCACTTATGGGCAATTTAGCTCTGAACTACCTTTACATACCGATTCCGATGAACGTCAGCAGTACATGGCTGTGAATGTACAAGATCAGGTCTTTTTTAATGACCAATGGAATGTGTTATTCGGAGGTCGATTCGATCGTGTCGAACAGCGCTTCATCAACCATCGCACGCAGTTCAAGGATCAGAGTACAGCACAAAAGTTTAGCCCACGTATAGGCCTCAATTACCGTCTTACGCCAGCACTCTCTTTTTACACCAATTATGGCGAAACATTTTCCATGAATAATGGCATGGGTCGCACAGGGGAGACGTTTGCACCTGAAACAGCGAAAAGCTATGAAATCGGCGCGAAATACCATTGGCAAGATCACAGCATGCTTAGCATCGTCTTGTTTGATATGGGCAAAAAAAATGTTCTGATGACGGATGCGATTGACCCAAACTTTGAAGCTGCAGTCGGTGAAGTGAAAAGCAAGGGACTTGAAATTGACTTCAACCATCGTATCAATGACCAGATGCTGGTGTCAGCAGGCTACGCCTATATGGATGCCAAAGTCAGCAAAGATGATGTGTTGCCTGCAGGCTCAGCACTGAGCAACGTACCCAAACATAGCGCACATGTCATGGCAAGCTATGACCTTTGGCAAAATGCGCAACAAGCGGCAGGTCTAAATTTCAATCTCCATTATGTCGGGCAACGCAGTGGGGACAGCCCAACCAATACGGCTAATGGTTTCAGCTTACCTGCCTATACCGTATTTAACCTTGGGGCTTATTACCAAGCAAATCCAAATTTACGCTATCAATTGAATATTCATAATTTGTTAAACGAGGAATATTATCTATCCAGTTATAGCCATGTATGGATTCAACCCGGTGAGCCGATCAAAGCAGCGTTATCGGTACAGTGGCAATACTAATGCAAAGATTTATTGTCCTTTTACTGAGCTGTGTACTGTTGGCTTGTACGGCAACAGAGCAACCGATACCAGCAAAAATACAAAGCCCAACATCGCATTGTGTGGTTGATAGTTCAGAGACCGAAGTCTGCCTAGCTCAGCCGGCACAGCGCATTGTATCCTTATTTGAGTCAGGTTTAGACGGGCTACATATGTTGGGGCAGGGTGCAAAGGTCGTGGGGATTCCTGCTGAGGTGTATTTACAGCCCTTGTTATTTAATGCTTATTCTAAAATGGACTCACGTATTGCCAATAAGCAACTCGCCACACCTTCACAAGGTACAAATGCCACCAACATTGAAAGCTTAATGCTATTAAAGCCAGATTTGGTGATTTTAGGTAGTGGGCAAACACAAACCATTCAATTGCTTCGACAATTTGGTATTGCAGTCTATGTGATGGAATCAGGCACTTACGATCAGGTGAAAGAAGAGCTGTATGAAATTGCACAGCTTACAGGTGCTGAGCAACGGGCTAAAGAAATTCTGGATTTTTCAGATGTGCTTCTGGCTGAAGTGGCACTCAAAACCTCAAAGCAAAAATATAAGCAATCAATATATTACGCATGGTCAGGTGGACGAATTTATTCAACCTCAGGCCGTAAATCGATTACCAATGATTTTATTGAATTGGCAGGGGCTTACAACGTGGTTAAAACGGAGACCAATCAACCGAATGTCAATCCAGAAACGTTGATTGAGTGGAATCCTGACAATATTGTACTGTGGAATACCGACCCAAACCTGATTTATCAGCGTAAAGAATTGCAAGGTCTAAAAGCAGTACAACAACAGAAAGTGTTTAATCTCAGCCCTGCATTTATCTATAACCCACATACCATCAAAATTATTGTGACTGCGATTTATCTGCATCATCACATTTACCCTGACACCTCAGGATTAGCAGTTGAAGCCTTGCAACTCAAAATTTTAGAGAAACTCTATGGTCAGAAAATTGCCAAGGAGTTGATGTCATGAATAAGGCAAAATTGAAATACACCTGGTTTTATCCATTGCCGATTCTGCTGATTTTTGTGTCGCTGTTGCTCGGCCCCAGTCAAACATTAAGCGCAGGGGATTATGCACTATGGTTTATCCAGTGGATATTTGGTACAGCGTATTTTGATGCGCAACAATTTAGCTTGATGCACAATATTGTCTTCAATATTCGCCTACCACGCATCTTATTAACCTTTATGGTTGGGGCGGCTTTGGCAACAGCCGGCAATGGATTGCAAGCTTTATTCCGCAACCCCTTAGTGGATTCCTATGTGCTAGGGATTTCTTCAGGTGCCGCCTTTGGTGCGGCTTTAGCATTATCTTTGAGTTGGTTATCGCCCAATTTATCAGCATTTATTTTTGGCGTATGTGCAGTGGCATTAACCTATGTGTTTGCCCAACAAAAGCATGAAAGCCAAACTTCATTGGTGATGGTGATTTTATCCGGCATGATTGTTTCAGGTCTGTTTTTAGCAGGACTGACCATTATTCAATATTTAAGTGATCCTTTTAAATTACAAGCGATCGTGCAGTGGACCATGGGGAATTTACATCAGGCATCGTGGCAAAAAGTCCAATATGCGGTTGTGCCGATTACGGTGGCTTTAATGGGCTTATACGCCATGCGTTGGCGCTTGAATCTGATGGCATTGGGAGCTGATGAAGCACAAGCGGTGGGGGTGAATCCGAAGTGGGAGCAACTCATACTGATTGTATTGGTGACGCTATGCACCTCCACTTCAGTAGCTGCCGCAGGCATTATCAGTCTATACGGACTATTTATGCCGCATATTGTGCGTATGTTGGTTGGCCCTGACCATCGTTACAGTATTCCTGCCAACATGGTTTTAGGCGGCAGTTTTTTGCTACTGATTGATAATTTTTCACGAGTTTTACTCAGCTTTGAAATTCCAATTGGCATTTTCACCATGCTCCTCGGTGCGCCATTTTTCTTATTATTAATCAAAACACAAAGGACGGCTTGGGCATGATTCATATTGAACAGTTGAACTATGCCTATGGGCATAAACACGTGTTAAAAAATATTCAGCTTGAATTTCCAGCCCATCAGTTCTCGGTGATTTTAGGTCGCAATGGTTGTGGCAAATCGACCCTATTTAAACTGATGGCAGGTTTAGAACAGACCACAGATGGGCAAGTACTTTATGCAGGTCGAGCTTTAGAAAACATAAAAGGTAAAGAAAGGGCCGCGCTACTTGGATTTTTACCGCAGTTCCATAAAACGGTTTTCCCATTTTTAGTTAAAGATGTGGTGATTACAGGTCGGGCTGCATTTAGTCGATTTCGTCCATCTAAACAAGATTGGGACATGGTCGATCAGGCTTTAATTGATCTCGATATCGAACATTTAAAAGAACGCCCTTATACCGAGCTGTCAGGCGGAGAGCGTCAATTGGTGATGATTGCCCGTATTTTGGTGCAAGCACCAAAAGTGATTTTATTAGATGAGCCGACCAATCATTTGGATGTCTATTATCAATCTTATTTGATGAAAAAACTGCGTCAATTGTCACGGCAGAATTTTACTGTGATCGCCATTATGCATGACCCGAATTTGGCATTTTTATTTGCCGATCATTTGTTCTTTATGCGTGAACATGAAGTGATTCGCCCTGATTCAAAAGCGCGTCTCACCGATCCGAAATTTTTAAAAAGCGTCTACGATGTGGAGTTTCATGAAGCCATGATTCAAGACAAGACCATTGTTATCCCTGATCATTCTTGGTTGTAAAATGAATTTATCCTATGAAACACTGCAATCCGCTGATCAATCTGTCATTCAATTTGCTTTAGATTCACGGCAGCTTTTATTTCCAGAACTGTATGGTGCTTGTATTCCAAAAGATATTGCCCAGTTTGAGCAGTACTATGTGGACAGTCCTTTAGGCTGTTTTATCGTGGTCAAAAATCAAGCCAAAATTATTGCAACGCTTGCTTACCGTGCCTATGACGGACGTTTTGATTTGGATATTGCTGAAGGTGCTGTTGAGGTGGTCAAACTTTTTGTACTGCCTGAATATCGTCGACAAGGCATTGCCACGCAACTGTGTCAGTTATTATTTACACATGCCGAGCAACACGGCATAGAAACCTTGTATTTGCATACACATCCCTTTTTACCTGCAGCGGAGCAATTTTGGCGTTTACAAGGTTTCGACGTGATTAAACGTGAATGGTTAAAAACTTACGATACCATTCATATGTTAAAAACTATAAAATCTGATCAACAATTTTGAAATTTAGCCATAAGCTTGATTATTTATATAGATTATAGCTAAATACTGAAGTAATCAGTCTAGATCATCCAGAGCATTTGAATAGAATTTCACACCTATTTTGATGCGATCACGCCCTTGGCTCATACGCCAACGATTAGTATCACGTAAGGAATAGACGCAACCACAATATTCCTGTTGGTAAAACTCCTCTTTTTTGCTGATTTCGAGCATACGCACATCACCACCATTCTTACGCCAGTTGTAATCCCAATAAGTTATCCCTTCATAATGTGAAGCTGAACGATGACCACAGTCGTTGATTTGCTTCATATCTTTCCAACGGGAAATACCAAGCGAACTACTTATTAGACTGAAGCCATTTTCAGCTGCATATAAAGCTGTACGTTCAAAACGCATGTCAAAACACATAGTACAACGAATGCCTTTTTCAGGTTCATTTTCCATACCTTTGGCGCGTGCAAACCAATTGTCTGTATCGTAATCACAGTCGATAAAAGGAATGTTATGTTTTTCGGCAAAGCGAATATTTTCTTCTTTACGAATTTCATATTCTTTGACAGGATGAATATTGGGGTTATAAAAAAAGATCGAAAAGTTGATGCCTGATTCAATCAGGGTTTCCATCACTTCACCCGAGCATGGTGCACAGCAGGAATGAAGTAGAAGTTTGTCGTGACCTGCTGGGAGAGACAGTTTTTGACGTTCAAGTTTGTTTGACATGGTTATATAGGTTTAAATTTAAACCCTATATTTTAAAGATTGAGTAGATAATTAAACCTCTTATAAGCTGATATTTTCTAAGGTTAGGTTGAGATAAATTCACTTGAGCACCATTTGAGTGAACGGAATCGCATCCGTATACCAGTGATCTACTCATTAACTGCATGGATAAGTTAGCTCATCTATTCTAAATCGCTTTGAAATAGCGAATATGCTTTAACATGAGGGATTCTCATCTTAAGCTGAATTTATATCGTTTTACTCACTTTATTATTCACGTTTAAATACAGCCATTCAGAAATTTAGCTTTTTATAAAATTTTAGGTGGCAATCTCCATGAGTACAGCATTTGAGTGTTCAATTAAACGTATCCGTTTTGATGAAAACTATACGCCAGCAGAAAGTACACGTTTGACTACGAACTTTGCTAATTTGGCTCGTGGTGAAAGTCGTCAGGAAAATCTGCGCCGTACACTTGCGATGATCAACAACCGTTTTAATAGCTTGGCGACTGTCGATAATCCTAAAGGTGATCGCTATTCACTTGAGATCGACATCATTTCTGCAGAAATTGATATCGAAGGCAATGGACAAACTTTCCCATTTATTGAAACACTGAAAAGTGTGGTGATTGATCACCAAACAGGTGAACGTATTGAAGGTATGATTGGCAATAGCTTCTCATCTTATGTGCGTGATTATGACTTCAGTGTGGTATTGCCTCAGTTGGGTTGTGGCGTGGGTGAAAAACCTGAAGATTTTGGTAATCTACATGGCAAATTGTATAAACATCTGGTGAATTCAGCAGTATTTAAAGCAGAATTCAACAAAGAACCGGTAATTTGCTTAAGTGTTTCAACCTCTAAAACCTATTACCGTACCACCAACGTACATCCTATTTTGGGTGTGGAATACAAAAATGATGAATATTCACGTACCGATGAATATTTTGCCAAAATGGGCTTACGTGTACGTTATTTCAAACCTGAAGGTGGTAACGCACCACTCGCATTCTATTTCGCTGGAGATTTACTTCGTGATTACACTGATTTTGAATTGATCAGTGCGATTGCAACTATGGAAAGCTTTCAAAAAATCTACCGTCCTGAAATTTACAATACTAACTCACCAGCAGGCGTGGAATATAAACCAAGCTTAAGCTATGGCGACTACTCACTAACTCGTATTGTTTATGACCGTGTAGAACGTGCTGAGTTAGCAGTCAAACAAGGTAAATGGACAGAAGAAAATTTCATTAAGCCTTATCAAGACATTTTAAATGAATGGGCTGAAAATTTCGAAGTCGAAACAGCTGCTTAAAACATCCAATTGATATACAGATTCACGAATTTAGAGAAAGAAGATTAGACATGGCACTTACACCACCGAAATTATTACTCCCAACTTCAACTGCGGGTAGTTTACCGAAACCATCTTGGTTAGCTGAGCCTGAAAAACTATGGTCTGCATGGAAACTCGAAGGGGAAGAGCTTCTTGAGGCAAAACGTGATGCATTGAAATTATCATTACATGAGCAAGTCACTGCTGGTATTGATATCGTGAGTGATGGTGAACAAACCCGTCAGCACTTCGTCACTACATTTATTGAGCATCTTGAAGGTGTGGATTTCGAAAAGCGTGAAACCATGCGTATTCGTAATCGTTATGATGCAAGTGTACCTTCTGTTGTGGGCGAAGTTTCTCGTAAACAAGCGGTATTTGTTGAAGATGCGAAATTCTTGCGTAGCCAAACCAATCAGCCAATTAAATGGGCGTTGCCTGGTCCAATGACCATGATTGATACTTTATTTGATGGTCACTACAAGAGCCGTGAAAAATTGGCTTGGGAATTTGCCAAAATTTTAAACCAAGAAGCTTTAGAGCTTGAAGCAGCAGGCGTGGATATTATCCAATTCGATGAACCGGCGTTTAACGTATTCTTCGATGAAGTAAATGATTGGGGGGTACCAACCCTAGAGCGTGCACTTGAAGGTTTAAAATGTGAAACTGCGGTTCATATTTGCTACGGTTACGGTATTAAAGCCAATACCGATTGGAAACAAACTTTGGGTAATGAATGGCGTCAATACGAAGAGTCATTTCCTAAGCTACAACAATCTAAGCTCGATATTATTTCGCTTGAATGCCAAAACTCACGTGTGCCAATGGATTTGATTGAATTGATTCGTGGTAAGAAAGTCATGGTCGGTGCAATTGATGTGGCAACTAATCAAGTTGAAACCGCAGAAGAAGTCGCGAATACCCTGCGTAAAGCTTTGCAATTTGTGGACGCGGATAAGCTTTATCCATCAACGAACTGTGGTATGACGCCGCTCTCTCGTCAAGTGGCACGTGGCAAGCTTGAGGCTTTAAGTGCTGGAGCTGCCATTGTCCGTAAAGAGCTAGAAGCTTAATCAAACGTAGTCTTGTATTAATCAGGGCAAATCGTCGCAAGATCATTTGTTCTGTCTAATGTACGACACGTCATATGTATATTTGAGATGAAAGAGATGATTGAAGCAACAGACTTTAGAAATGCAATGTCTTTACTTACAACTGCGGTAAATGTGATTACAACCACAGGCGAAGCAGGGATGCATGGCTTTACTGCATCTGCGGTATGTAGTGTCACAGATACTCCGCCAACACTATTAGTCTGTATGAATCAGTCCTCTCGTTCACATGTACATTTTGTTGAAAATAAAATCTTAGCTGTAAACGTACTGAGTACTCAGCATGAACAGCTTTCGAATGCTTTTGCTTCAAGCAAGCTCAGCTCAGAAGATCGTTTCAGACTAGGTGATTGGAGTGATTTAAAAACTGGGTCGCCGATTTTAGAAGATGCTTTAGTCAGTTTTGATTGCGAGATTGAGAATATTCAACAAGTCGGTACACATAGTATTTTTTTATGCCGTGTGACTGCAGTAAAGCAAAGTAATCAAGAAGAAAGTTTGGTGTACTTTAACCGTGCTTATCATCAAGTGGGTCAGTTGGAACACGCTTAACTCAACCCCTTAATCCCTTCATCTTTTTAAAAGTTAGTCTATTGTGGAACTTATAACCTTTTTAATCATCGGTGCATTTGCTGGTTTTGCGGCTGGGCTGTTTGGTGTAGGCGGTGGTACGATTATTGTGCCACTACTTTTTATTGTCTTTACCCAAATGGGTTATGATCCTGATGTCATTATGCATCTGGCACTAGGAACATCTTTAGCAACAATCGTTGTCACTTCGATTAGCTCATTAATGGCACACCATAAAAATGGTGCTGTGATATGGCCTGTATTTAAAAATCTAGCTCTACCCATGGCCATCGGCTGTTTTGCAGGTGCTGGAATTGCTGGTTTGTTATCGGGATTACATCTTCAAATCATGGTCGGCTTATTTTTGATTTGGGTGGCGTATACTATGTTTACAGGCTCGAACAAAGCAATTAATTCAACAATGACTCTTCCTTCATCAAGTCAGCAAGTTGCAGCAGGTAGTGTCATTGGGATTGCATCGGCACTCTTTGGAATTGGTGGTGGTAGTCTGACCGTTCCATATCTGAATCGTTATGGGGTGGTGATGCAAAAGTCTGTCGGTACATCTGCTGCTTGTGGATTACCAATAGCTCTAGCTGGTGCTATAGGGTTTATGGTTTTTGGTATGACTGCTGAGATCAATGTGCCGAATACCATCGGGTATGTTCATATTTATGCTTTCATTGGCATTAGTGTGATGAGTTTTATAACAGCAAAATTTGGTGCCAAAACTGCACATGCCTTATCGCCAGCAATGTTAAAGAAATGTTTCGCTGTCTTGTTGGTTATCATAGGAAGTATCTTCCTTGTAAAAGGATTGATTTAATTTCACCCAAATGTCTTATCAGCCTAGATAGCTCACTTAATGTGGGCTAAAGCGAAGATTTTAATATGTCCCTAGAGGGATCATGATTTGAGTTTTTTCCCATATGATCGAACTAAAACATTTGAAAATGCTATTGGCTTTGAGAGAGCATGGCTCTTTAGTCGCTGCAGCGAGTGATCTCTGCATTACACCTTCAGCCGTATCTCATCAGTTACGTGAGCTTGATCAGTGGATGGGGGTTGAAGTCGTCAACCGCAAGACGAGACCAATTACTTTTTCTAATGTTGGCTTAAGACTGTTGCAGTTAGCGGATGAAATTTTACCGCAAGTTCAGATTGCTCAAAGCGATATCACGCGTATTATCCATGGGCAAACTGGTAGAATTACATTTTCTTCAGAATGCCATAGTTGTTTTGATTGGCTCATGCCGATATTAAATCAGTATCGAAACCAATATCCTGATGTTGATTTAGATTTCGCATCAGGGTTTGAAGCAAATCCTCATGAATTGCTACAAAATGGCGAATTTGATTTGTTGATTACTGCAGACCCAATTGCATTAAAGGGAGTTGAATATTTCCCAGTATTTGAATATGAATCACGACTTGTTTTATCTACAACACATCCTTTGGTACGTGCAAAAAACATTACTGTTCAAGATTTAGCTGATGAAACGCTGATTACATTTCCAGTAGACAAACATCGTTTAGATATCATGTCGAAGTTGTTCATTCCTGCAAATATTCTTCCAAAAAATATTCGAACCACAGATCTGACCCAGATGCTGATTCAGTTAGTCGCAAGTGGGCGTGGAATCGCAGCTTTACCAGATTGGGTGGTAAACGAATATGAAACCAAAGGGTGGGTCACTTCACGTCGCCTAGATTGCGTTGCACCAGAGGGGTTAAGGCGTACTTTATATGCAGGTTTTCGAACTGAAGATAAGGAAAAAGATTATTTCGATTCATTTATAAAAAAATTAGCTAAATTTTCAGAATCAAGAAAACTCTATTACATGTAAGAAAGTTTAATCATTCTGAATAAAGTGAAGATTGAACCTCGAATGAATCTTCATATCAATAATGAGCGAAGTTAAGATGAAAATTAGATAGACGCTATTATTTGTATGAAGACGAATTTTTTGCTTTTGATTATACTTTTTTAACTAAGATTGATGTCTGACATCGAGACATTGGACTCATCATCTGTTTGTAGAAAGTAAACGATTTGATCTCAGTCCATTGTCCATTATTTTGGTCATTTATCTAAGTGGTTTTTTAATTATAAAACTCAATACATTATAAATTTAAGATTATATCCATGATACAACTCATACCTTCTTTTTCAGTTTCAGACTATCTCAGCTTATTTTCGATTATCTGTACGACGCTGATAGGCATCGTTGCTGTCTTTTACGGTCGAAAAACGTATTTTGTGAGTCTGAAAAGTTTTAATGAAAATAAAAATTTATATGAGGCTGCATCTTTTTACATTCGAGAATTTATCTCTGTAAGCCCGAATAAAACAATAGATCCTTTTTTGAAGAAAATTGCCAGTGATCAACTCAATGGCGGTGTCGAGATTCCTTCATTTTTAACCGATATACTTATACGTAAATATGCAGATTACTATTTTTACTTAGTGAAGTCCCTTCGCACTACTTGGAAGTTTTTTAAAGTTGAAAATGGAGAAATTCAATGTATTTATTCAGAACGGGAATTAGTCTTTAAAGGGTTAGCGTATGGTGCCTTATATACCGTCACCGGTTCTTTAGCTTTTTTTATATTTTCAAATTTTACTTGGTTTTTAGCTCGTTATACCTCAGATAGCGCATTAAACACAGGGATGACTTTAATCATTTTACTTGTATTTCTTTTGTTCGTAGCACTTGGAAGCTTAGTTATGATTTTTAAGTTAATCACTGTGCGTGATATCAACCAGAGTCTAAACCTACTTAAGCAATCAGAAAATAAACGCTCATAACAAACAGAATAGAATCACGAGTTAGCTTTTTTCTTTGCACAAGAAAATTGCACGCAGGTTAATTTCGGTGCTTACCGAGTATTCTTTACTCCGACTGATTCAACAGGTTTACTTCAATAAAGTTCCGTTCAATACAATCAGCTCTAAGAGAAATGTTATATATCAAGCGATAGTAATACTAAAATAAAAAAAAGTATTACTTTGGCACAGCCTTTGCATCTATCTACATCATCATAAAGTGATCTAGGGTTCCGATACATGAAGTTTCATGTAGGTCTGCGACCGAGAGTTCACGGCTTAAGTTGCAAGCTCAAGCTACACGGAGGGATAAAAGCCCGGGAGGTAAACCGTAAAAGATTGGGATGGATGCATATGAGCACAATAAACTATCACGAAGATCAAGTCCTTTGGACAGAACGTTTACCGGGTGGACACCACTGGTCAGCACGTATTCAGCGTGGCGCAGTACTACAAGTTAAATCCTTAGGCAAAAATGCCAATGTGGCACTGTACTGCATCAATAGCGAAGATAAGCTCGAACGCTACAACATGCCAGACAGCTTAAAAGGGCAACATACGGCATTTTTAAGTACAGGACATATCCTTGCATCTGACCTAGGTCGCGCGATGATTTCCATTGTCAAAGACGACCACGGTTGGAATGATGCATTTTGTGCACCAAGTACCGCACAACAAATTGAACAACAATTTGGTTCAAAAACCTTTCAAGATGCACGCAACGACATGTACCGTAACGGCAAAGATTCTTTACTGCTTGAAATGACCAAATTTGGCTTATCTGCAACAGATCTGAGCAGTACTTTAAATCTGTTTTCTAAAGTGCAACCGGATGACAGTGGCAATCTTAACTATGTAGCATCTGACAATACGAATCAAGTGATTGAACTCCGCTTTGAAATGGATTGCTTGGTGTTCATATCATCCGCACCGCATGCTTTAGATAACAGCACGGAATATGCGCCTGCCGATGTTCAATTGTCTTTATACAAAGCACTTCCTTTAAGCGACAGCGATGTATGTCGTGATTCATGCCCGCAAAATCAGCGTGCATTTCAAAACAATAATCGTTACTACGCACTCAGCGCTTAATTGGGAGAATACAACATGACTGCACTCGTAAAATTAGAAAAATCAGTTTTAAGCGAAGTTTGTCCAGCTGGTGAAGCATGGATGTGCGAAGTCAAAAAAGGGCAATATTTCCGTATTGTGGATTTAGAAGGCAACCAAGCGGTAGATACGCTCTTTATCTCTGCGTCAAACCCTGAAGAACGCTATAGCGCAACTGATACCTTAGCGATTAATAAACAAATCTATTTAGAAAAAGGTACAGCTTTATACACCAACTTTGGCAACAAAATTGCCACCATTCATGATGATAACTGCGGTCGCCATGACACCTTAGGCGGTGCTTGTTCATGTGAAAGTAACACCGTTCGTTATGCACATGACAAATATCCAATGCACAGTTGCCGTAACAATTTCATGATTGCGCTGTCTCAGCATCCAATTGCCAAAAAACACGGCTTAAACGTGCGTCACATCGGTCCAAATATTAACTTTTTTATGAATGTGCCCGTGACCTCTGAGGGACATCTAAAGTTTGATGATGGTATTTCTGCACCGGGTAAATATGTGGAAATTAAAGCGGAAATGGATTTGATCGTGCTGATCTCCAACTGCCCACAACTGAATAATCCTTGTAATGCCTATAACCCAACCAAAATTCAATTGATCATTCGTGACGGCGAGGACGCATAACCATGACTAAAAAATATGGACTGAATAAAGTTCTAATCGCCAACCGTGGTGCAATTGCGTGTCGTGTCATTCGTACCCTTAAAAAATTAGGTATCCAATCTGTTGCAGTCTATTCGGAAGCGGATCGTGATTCATTGCATGTGACTTTGGCCGATGAAGCGGTCTATATCGGTGAAGCACCAGCGAGCCAAAGCTATTTAAATGTCGATAAAATTTTAGAAGTGGCTAATCAAACCGGCGCACAAGCGATTCACCCAGGTTATGGCTTCTTGTCTGAAAATGCTGAATTCTGCGACCTATGTGAATCACAGGGTATTGCTTTTATTGGACCAAATTCTGCGCAGATGCGTGCCTTTGGTCTGAAACACACGGCGCGTGAGCTTGCAATTCAAGCCAATGTGCCATTATTACCGGGTAGTCAATTACTTGCAGATGAAGCTGAAGCCTTAACGGAAGCGAATCGTATTGGTTATCCTGTGATGCTGAAAAGTACCGCAGGTGGCGGTGGGATCGGCATGCGCTTGGTCTGGAACGAAGCTGAACTGAAAGATGCCTATGCAACCGTATCCTATTTAGCCCAAGCCAACTTTAAAGATGCCGGTTTGTATCTTGAAAAATTTGTACAAAATGCCCGTCATATCGAAGTGCAAATTTTTGGTGATGGCCAAGGGCAGGTGATCGCACTCGGTGAGCGTGATTGTTCGGTACAGCGTCGTAACCAAAAAGTGATTGAGGAAACCCCGGCACCGCATATCAATGATGAACAACGTGCCTATATCCAAAATGTTGCCATTCAACTGATGCAATCGGTGAACTACCGTTCTGCCGGTACGGTTGAATTTGTGATGGATACTGACACACAAGCATTCTATTTCTTGGAAGTGAATACCCGTCTACAAGTCGAACATGGCGTGACTGAGCAAGTCTTTGGTGTGGACTTGGTCGAATGGATGGTGACATTGGCCAGCGGTGACTGGACTGCGCCAACTGAAAAACTCGAATCCAAAGGTCATTCGATTCAAGTGCGTTTATACGCTGAAGATCCAATTAAAAACTTCCAACCCAGTGCCGGTTTACTGACACATGTTGAGTTTGATGCTAATGCCCGAAATGAAACATGGGTCGAAACAGGCTCGAATGTATCGTCTTTCTATGACCCGATGATTGCTAAAATCATTGTCACAGCAGGCGATCGTGCTTCTGCGATTCAAGCCATGACGTATACTTTGGCGAAAACTTCAGTTGCAGGGATTGAAACCAATCTTGAATATTTACAAAACATTATCGACTGTGATGTGTTTAAAGCAGGGACACAAACCACACGCTTCCTCAATACCTTTGAGTGGAAAACCCAAAAGGTTGAAGTGTTGCAAGCGGGTATTCAAACTGCCGTGCAAGATGTCACAGGGCGTTTGGGCTATTGGGATGTCGGTGTGCCACCATCCGGTGCGATTGACCCATTATCACTGAATGTTGCAAACCAATTACTTGGCAACGCCTATAACACCGCAGGGCTTGAATGTACGTTACAAGGTCCAACTCTAAAATTCCATTGTGACAGTCAAATCGTGCTTGCCGGTGGTGATATGCCATCAACACTAGATGGTGCTCAAGTTCCGATGTGGCAAACCGTGAATGTGCGTAAAGGTCAGATTCTCAAATGTGGCAAAATCGCGACAGGTTGCCGGACTTATATCGGCATCAAAGGTGGTCTGAATGTGCCTGAATATCTCGGCTCACAAGCGACTTTTACCTTGGGTCAGTTTGGTGGTCATGCCGGGCGTAACTTACTGATTGGCGATATGCTCCCAATTACAGCATTCACAAGCGATGAAATTAAAGCTCTTGCACCTGAACAAGTGCCGTCATTTAGCCATGAATGGGAAATTGCGGTGATGTATGGCCCGCATGGTGCGCCTGATTTCTTTACCAAAAATGACATTGATACTTTCTTTGCCAGTACCTTTGAGATTCACTTTAACTCAAGCCGTACCGGTATTCGTCTCATTGGTCCAAAACCTGAATGGGCACGTGAGGATGGTGGTGAAGCGGGTCTGCATCCATCGAATATTCATGACAATGCCTATGCGATTGGTGCGATTGATTTCACCGGTGATATGCCGATTATTTTGGGTCCAGATGGCCCAAGTTTGGGCGGCTTTGTATGTCCTGCGGTGGTGATCAACTCTGAGCTATGGAAACTCGGTCAGCTTAAAGCGGGTGATAAAGTGAAATTTGTACCTGTCAGCTATCACCAAGCTAAACTCTTAAATGAAAAATATCATGCACAGTTAGAAGCTTCAGATACACAAGCGGTGGCATTTGATGAGTCGTTCTATCCTGAGCTATCTACACTGAAAAACGCCGTGCTTGATACCTTAAAAGGTAAAGATGGTACACCTGATGTGGTGTATCGTCCTGCGGGTAACAACTACATGTTGGTGGAATATGGTGAGTTAGTACTTGATCTGAACTTACGTTTCCGTATTCATGCGCTGATGCAATGGGTTCAAAAGCAAAATATTCAGGGCATTATCGACCTGACCCCGGGGATTCGTTCATTACAAATCCATTTTGACTCATTAAAACTCGATCAACTTGATTTACTGCGTTTATTACAAGTGGCTGAAGCTGAACTGCCTGATGTGACCGAGATGCAAGTACCATCTCGTACCGTGTATTTACCACTTGCTTGGGAAGATTCACAAACCCAATTGGCAACCGAACGCTATATGCAAACCGTGCGACCTGATGCACCTTGGTGTCCGGACAACATTGAATTTATCCGTCGGATTAATGGCTTAAAAGACAAACAAGCCGTAAAAGACGTGGTGTATGACGCAAATTATTTGGTCATGGGCTTGGGCGATGTGTATTTGGGTGCACCTGTCGCAACACCACTTGATCCGCGTCAGCGTTTGGTGACGACCAAATATAACCCTGCACGCACATGGACTCCTGAAAATGCCGTGGGTATTGGCGGTGCTTATATGTGTGTCTATGGTATGGAAGGTCCGGGGGGCTATCAGTTTGTCGGTCGTACTACACAAATGTGGTCACGCTACCGTAAAAATGCCGACTTTGAACAAGGCAAACCGTGGTTACTGCGCTTCTTTGACCAAATTAAATTCTATGAAGTGTCTGAGTCCGAGCTCATGCAGATGCGTGAGGACTTTAAAGCCGGTCGATTAAAACTTCGTATTGAAGAAGGTGTATTGAACTTAAAAGAGTACAACGACTTCTTAACTGAAAACCAAGAGTCCATTTCGGCATTTAAGTCAGTGCAACAAGCGAACTTTGATGCTGAACGCCGTCGCTGGCATGAAGCAGGACTTGCAGAATATGTCTCTGAAAGTTTAGATGCTGTGGATGATGATGAAGGCGTAGAAGTGCCTGAAGGGGGCTGTGCGGTGGAATCGCATATGCCGGGTTCAATTTGGAAGATTGAATGTCAGTCAGGGGATATTGTGGAAGAAGGTGCAACGTTAGCTGTCATTGAAGCGATGAAGATTGAGATTCCAATTATTGCGCCTGAACGTATGAAGGTTGAAGCGATTACCATTGAAAAAGGGCAAACTGTGAAAACAGGGCAGGTGTTGTTTACGTTAGCGCCAGTGGCTTGATGAAATTGGAATAAAAAAGACCGCTTAGGCGGTCTTTTTATTTGGTAAAGGATTTTCCGAAATAATGTGTTCGAATATTTTCTCACATAATTCTTTAGCAGAATCAGTTAATTCCCATTCAACATGATCCATAACTGTTAGAACTAAGCGACAAAATTTAAGTTTTTCTTTAATAGTGCCTGATTGATCGGAAAAACATTTTTTAGGTTTGCCATCGTCAGTTTTAGGATCACCATCTTTAATTTGATCATCGATAATTTTTCCAATTCCATTTTTAGCATGGAAATAATTTTTAGAAAAATCTAGCTTTGCAATCTCGAAACCTTCTTTGGTATCTGCTTGCATACCATCTATGGATAGATGATTGGAAAGAGCATCTCTTTTTGTTTCATCATCCTGAAAAGCATCATTTAAACCTAAAAATTTAATACGGCAAACATGATAAATAATGTTTGATGGCAGGGTATTTTCAGTTTCTTTACACTCTAAAAGAAAAAACTTTTTTCCTAGTTTTTCTTCTAAACTTGTAGCTTTCATGCCTTTATTTTTAGTTTTAATATCACCATCAGCTATAAGAAACACACTACTAGAAGTTAAGAGAGCATTCATACCGCAATCATCTAAATGATCAGTAAATTCGTCACTAAAATCCCAATGTGTTAGGTTACTACCAGCATATTCCACAAATGTGTAATGATAATTCGGCATTAATCTTTGAATATCTGATGTCCTAAATTTATATAAATCTAAATTATTAGGTTTTTCTTCAAGCTTTAAAGCTTCTTCTTGTTTTAATACATCTAAATATTTCTGCATATATTTAGTGATATAGAGCCGATCTGTAATCCCTTCGACCCAAATTGTACAGTTTGCCAAATAAACCGAAGAAGGGCGTACACCGAGAGAAGCAAGTAAGTCACGATCTCGGTCACAGCGGTAAATTTTAAACTCAAATTCACCTGAACTATCTTTTTTAGGTTGTTTAACAAATTTTTGAATCATGACTTGGTCAGATTCGTCAGCCATATCAAGTAAGTGATTTGAATGTGTGGTAAAGAAATAATAATGTGGTGTTTCGTTTAAGTAGAAATTCATCAATTGACGAACCATACCTGCATGCATGTGGAGTTCAGGTTCTTCAATAAAAAACGCATGAGTTTCAAAATTTCCATCTTTATCTTTACTTTTTATATATGCCTCATAAGTCAAAATAATGGCTTGTTGTAAACCATCACCTAATTCAAATATAGGGCGTTGAGCATCTTTCCCAATTTTAATATGTACAACATCAATTTCACTTCCTAGTTCGTCTTTACCAAATTTAGGAATTAAGGTTACAGGCTCATTATCGAAAAAATATTGGCTTAATTTTTCTTGATAGGCTTGTATCAGCTCACGTTGCTTAGGCTCACCTAATAAGTGGACTTTAAGCTCATAATATAAGCGCTCCCCAGTAATTATGTTCTCCTTATTAAATTTATTCTGATACTTGAAATAGTCTTTTTGAGCACGCTCGATATAAGGATATTTTTCGTCCAAATCTGTTACTGGACGCATTCCTCGTAGAATAGGGATGTAAAATTTGGTATTAGTAAAAATAGGATTTAAATTTTGCTCAATTTCTTTACTAAAATAAGCTTCAGCTTGGGGTGTATTATTATTTGAAAGAAGACCAGACAATTGACCAAATTTTGATAAGTAATTAAGTGCGTTAGAAAAGTTGGATTTTGCAGAACCGATATTCGAGGGCTTAATTTCATTTACAGCATTCAAAAAATGCATATAGTAAGTGTCTGCTTGACCATATTTTTTACTTTGAATAAGCTTTTTTTTGAAACCCTGTAAGTTTCTAAATTGAAGAGAAGTATAAATTTGCTGGCCTTGAGGTGTTTTATATAATTCACGTAAAAATCTGCTTTTACCTGCATTATTTTTACCAATAAAGAAGTTAAGTCGTTTGATTTCTATAACTTCATCATAGCCAGTTTCTCTATCATTGTCTGATGTGTAATTCTCTAAATTTTCCGCCCAATAATATAGTTTTTCTGTCATATAGCCCCCTAAATATAGAGGCTAATTTATCAGTAATACTATGCTTTTAAAAGAAAATTAGGCTATCACGCTTCTCTATGCTCTTGTCCCCAAACCGCCATTTGCACCATCAACTTTTCTAGGCCACGACCTGATGGCGTAAGATCATACATTGAGGTCGTTTTACCCGTGGTTTCATCAAGAGACTCAATTTTTTCAACAACATTGTTCAATTCAAGTTCTTTGAGCTCTTTAGAAATCATTCTGGGTGTAATGCCTTGCAGCAGACGTTCAATCTCATTAAAACGGCGTGGCTGTTTAATCATGGTTGCAACAATCGCAAGTTTCCATTTGCCATTAATGACGTTCATGGCATTTTTAAGTGCCACAATAAACATCAAATTACATTGGTCATCCTCGCTTAATGTTTCAGCATTCTCTTTCATAAAATCAGCCATCTATCCTCCCATCTCGTCATAAAATTTAATCAAATGAAATCCTAAATTCACTATACAACAGTATAGTGATCTCGTTTTTTAACTCGCCTATAAATTACATCATTGCAAAAATAATCCAAGGTTATTGAATGATTTTAGTTACTGGTGCTACTGGCCATTTAGGGCGAAGTGTAGTGCAACAATTAAAGCAACAGCTACAAAACAATGAGTTTGCTGTATTGGCGAGAAACTTAGAAAAAGCCAAACCTTATGTCAATGAACATATTGAAGTCCGTGAAGGAGATTTCAATCAACCTGAAAGTTTGATCAAAGCCTTTCATGGTATCGACAAGTTACTTCTCATTTCAACGATGGAAATGAATCGCTTTGAACAACATAAGAATGTCATCGATGCTGCGCGTGAAGCAGGTGTTCAACATGTGTATTACACAGGTTTGTCCATTCAAAATATTGAAAATTCAGCGGTGAAAGATTTGATGATCAGTCATTTTCAAACTGAAGATTACCTCAAAGCAAGCGGACTGAAATATACACTTCTACGCAACACCATGTATGCAGAAGCGATTCCACAAATTATCGGTGAGGGAGTAATCGATACAGGCATCCAGCTCTCTGGAGGTGCAGGAAAAGTGCCTTATGTGCAAAGAGCAGAGTTAGGAGAAGCAATAGCAAATACCTTAATTCAAAATGATCATGAGAATAAGGTCTATGAGTTAGTCGGCAGCCAAGCTTATAGTTATCAAGATATCGCTGATGAGCTAAGTCAACTCAAAACAATATCAGTGGAATATCACGATCTCACTGAAGAAGCCTATCAACAGCTGTTAAAAAGAATCGGTTTGCCCGAATTTCTGATCTATCTCACACATGGCACAGTCGTAGATATTAAACATCAACAGTATGAAGTTCAAAGCCAAGATTTAGAAAAACTTTTAGGTCGTCCAAGCCAATCACTCAAATCAATGTTGGCGAGTTTATACGCTTAAAGAATTAAAAATATTCACATTTAAACATTATAGGTAAATACATGAAATTATTAGAAGCTTTACAGTGGCGTTATGCAACCAAACAAATGACTGGTGAAAAACTACCGCAAGAATTAGTCGATCAAATTCTTGAAGCTGCGCGTTTAGCACCGACCTCAGCGGGCTTACAACCGTTCCATATTATCTCGATCAGCAACCAAGAACTTAAAGAGAAAATTTCACCAGTTGCATTGAATCAACCGCAAATTACCCAGTCATCGCATCTTTTGG
This sequence comes from Acinetobacter sp. ANC_7504, assembly GCF_056779995.1. Lineage (NCBI taxonomy): Bacteria > Pseudomonadati > Pseudomonadota > Gammaproteobacteria > Moraxellales > Moraxellaceae > Acinetobacter > Acinetobacter sp. ANC_7504. The sequence continues at coordinate 511,257 of NZ_JBWYIZ010000001.1, forward strand.
TATTTATGGCTTGGGATACGATTCCAGACGAGCGTATTGATGAACGCTATAAGGCAATGAATCGTGAGCGTCATTTACCTTTAGATACGACCATGGATGTGGTGCAAAACTTAAAGAACCTGTTCTCGACGTTTACTGAAGAGCAGCAATACCACCATACTGCAAAACAGGCTCATATTGGTTTTGGTATGGCAATTGCGGCAGCAGCTGAGTTAGGTGTAGATGCAACGCCAATGGAAGGTTTTGATAAAGATGGTCTGGATGAATTATTAGGTTTAAAAGAAAAAGGCTTAAAGTCTGTGGTGCTATTGGCACTAGGTCGCCGTAATCCAGAAAAAGATTGGTTAATTGGATTGAAGAAATTCCGTATTCCGCGTGAGGAGTTCGTCACTGATATCCAGTAAAGTATTTCATTAGAACAAGAAGACAAAATAATAACTATTCGAGTTGACCGTCTATCTCCAGAAAGGCGGTCTTTTTGCATTTCTGAACATTGAACAAATCAAGTGCACAATTTTGATTCATGCACATTTTTGAATCTTTCCGACGACTTTTTCCTAGCTCTCTTTTATATATCTCAAGAAAAGTTTTGGCACGTTTTCTGCATTTACCTAGTATTACCAATTCTTTTTTTTGTAATACCTAGAGGTGCTACAGATGACGACAAATCAATCCAAACAATCGAAGCATCCCATCCTTCAATTCTTCATTGAACTGATGAGTGTCCGTGCCGGTTTACACTTACAACAATCTCAAAAACCTAAGGAGCTCAAACGTGCCTAAACAGAAGCTGGCGCGGATCAGCATCACCTTACCTGAAAATACATTGCAGGCTATGGATCAAAAAATTGTAGATCAACATTATGAAAGCCGATCTCAAGCCATTGTTGACATGATTAACCACCATTTGATCAATGACCTCGTCAGCCGAAATGAAGTCATGGTCGGTACTTTAACCTTATTGTATGACGTCAGTTTAAAGCCATTAAGAACACAGCTTATAGATTTACAGCAACAGTTTTTGACTCAGGTGATTAGTTCACTACATATCCAATTAGATGATGACAAAGTCATGCAGGTGATGTTGATGCAAGGGGTCAGCAGTGACCTAAAAGCCATCAGTGAGCAATTTAAAGCATTAAAAGGGGTAATTAAGGGGCATTTAGAGCTGATGGATGCAGTCATGCCACCTATTCCTCAAAATTCGGAACACGTATAAGGAGCACCGCCGTGCAGACATTATGGACTATACAAGATTGGCAACAGGCTTATGCAAATCAAACTATTCAACTGAATGACTTAAAGCGTTATGTTGCTGAATTCTCCAATGATAATCACGCTTGGATTTCAATAGCCAGTGCTGAGCAAATACAGGCGCAGATTGATGCATTGGCCCATCAGGATATTGCTGATCTTCCGTTATATGGCGTGCCATTTGCTGTCAAAGACAATATTGATGTTGCTGGATTCTATACCACTGCGGCGTGTCCAGATGCTGCTTATTTAGCAATGCAAGATGCAACCGTAGTGGCTAAGCTTAAATCTGCTGGTGCAATCGTGGTGGGCAAGACCAATCTAGATCAATTTGCCACGGGATTGGTTGGCGTACGTTCACCCTATGGGGCAGTAAAAAACAGTTTCAATCCGGATTATATCAGCGGTGGATCAAGCTCTGGCTCAGCGGTTGCAGTAGCAAATGGGTATGTACCATTCGCCCTCGGTACTGATACAGCAGGTTCTGGCAGAGTTCCCGCGGGTTTCAATAATATTGTCGGACTCAAACCAACCAAAGGCTGGTTTTCAGCCACAGGTTTAATCCCTGCATGTCGAAGTATTGATGTGATCTCAATTTTTGCAACTCAAGTGGATGATGCTTGGACGGTAGCGCAATTGATCCAAGGTTATGATGCGACCGATGCTTATTCAAGACAGCATCCGAGAACAGTCCCGACACAATTTTCGAAGGGCAAGATTGCAATCCCAGATCACTTAGAATTTTATGGTGATACTCAAAGTGAGCAAGCATTTCAAACAGCCATTGCTCGAATGAAATCGCTCGGATTTCAAGTTGAAGAGATTGATTTCACAGTATTTAATCAATTGGCTGCTGCATTGTATAACCGCTCATGGGTTGCGGAGCGTACGCATGCCGTCGAACACAAAGTTCGACGTGAGCAATGTCATCCGGTAATTAAGCAAATTATTGATCAAGCTGATCAATTCAATGCTGTAGACGTGATGCAAGATGAGTATCAGCGTGCAGAATGGGCTAGGCAGATCAATCTTCAATTAGAAAATTATGATGCGTTGATGGTGCCTACCGCACCTACGATTTATCGCATTGCAGATGTTGAAGCAGATCCGATCCAAAAGAATTCGCATATGGGGGCTTATACCAATTTTGTTAATTTTGCTGATTTATCTGCATTGGCACTCCCAAATGTCATCCGTGATGATGGTTTGCCAAGTGGTATCACCTTAATTGCTGGTGCTTGGATGGATCAAGCTTTGGCACACTTCGGTCAGCAATGGCAAGCGACTTCAGGATTAAATTTAGCAACGTCAGAGAAAGGTTATCAAATTCATAAATCAATAGGATCTGAGCACACCGTTAAATTGGCAGTGGTGGGAGCACATCTCACAGGCATGCCGCTGAATTTTCAGTTAACGAGCAGACAAGCCAACTTGGTTAAAAAAACGCGTACTGCGCCGTATTACAAACTATTTGCTTTAAAAAATACTCAGCCACCTAAGCCGGGGCTACAACGAGATACATCAGGTCATTCTATTGAAGTGGAAGTGTGGGATGTACCAAGAGCATTGTTCGGTGACATTGTTGCTGAAGTCCCAGCACCACTTGGTATTGGCAATGTACAACTCATTGATGGAACATGGGTGAAAGGCTTTATATGTGAAAAACATGCTTTAGCAGATGCACTTGATATCAGTCACTTTGGTGGATGGCGTGATTATATTCAAGCCTCAAATTTTACCAATACTAAATTTAAGTGCACGAGCATTGGTGAGGTGGTGCAATGAAAACGATGGTCTGGGGAGTCATTGGAACTGCACTGTTATTCGTGGGTTGTGATAAAACCGCAAAAATTCCAGAACCAAGTCAACATGCTCAAGCCGAAAAATCAATGCAACCGATTCGTATTGGTTACAGTGATTGGCCAGGATGGGTGGCATGGCAAGTTGCTATTGAGAAAGGGTGGTTTAAAGAAGCTGGATTAAACGTAGAGTTTAAATGGTTTGATTATTCAGCCTCTATGAATGCTTTTGCAGCAAACCAATTGGATGCGGTTTCTGTTTCTCATGGGGATAATTTGGTCATCGCCTCAGGTGGAACGCGTGGCATTATGATTTTAGCAACTGATTATTCATCAGGGAATGATGTCATTCTTGCAAAACAAGGCATTCATAGTGTGGCAGATCTTAAGGGTAAAACGATTGCAGTCGAAAAAGGGCTGGTCGATCATAATTTATTGAATACCGCACTTTCAGATCAAAATATATCAGCCAATGAAATCAAACTTATTAATGCAGCAACCAACGAATTACCCCAAGTGTTTAGCAGCCCTGATGTGGATGCCATCGCTGTATGGCAACCTGTAGCAAATCAAGCTTTAAAAAGCGTAGCTGGGTCCAAAATCATCTATAGTTCTCAAGATAAACCAGGATTGATCTATGATACGTTGACGGTAAATATGACGCATTTATCTAGGCATCAAGCAGAGTGGAAAAAAGTGCTTCAAGTATGGGATCGAACCGTCAAATTTATTCAAGATCCTGTGACGAGAAACGATGCTTTGATGATTATGTCCAAACGTGTTGGTGTAGATCCTGAGCAATATGAACAATTCATTCAAGGCACACATTTGTTAGATCTTGAGGCAAATCAAAAGGTATTTAAACGTTCCTCCACTTTAGATTCTATTTATGGATCAACTTATCACGTTAATAAGTTTAATCTTGAAAATGGAGTTTATACGGTAAAACTAGATATTGATGGGCTGATTTATCCAAAATTGGTTGAATCATTTAAATAAAAAAAAGCCCAGTGCAGAGGGGCTTGCACTGGGCACAAAGTTGGACTGAATGATTGGTCGGTAGAGCAACAGAGTTGCCTACCTTGTATGGATTAAGAATAGATAAAAATGGAAAAACTAGGAAGCGGATTAAAATTATAAAATCAATCGTTTTATACGATGAATGCGTTAGCGTGTAAGAAGTGTCTATAAATCAACAAAAAATCACATATTTTTCACGAATCAACAATTAACATAAAAGTTTGATACGTATAAAAAAGGATCATGTGCGTTGTATACAACAGCTGATATTTCTAGAATTATTGAAATGGCCTGGGAAGATCGGACACCCTTTGAAGCCATTCTGCTGGAATACGGATTAAACGAAAGTGCAGTTATTCGATTGATGCGACAACAATTAAAAAAAAGTAGTTTTGAAATGTGGCGTAAACGTGTTGCGGGGCGAAATACCAAGCATCTTCACAAGCGCTCACCAGATATTTTAAGAGCTTACTGTACTCGACAATATAAACCGAAGTAGGCCTATTGGGAGATAAAGCTTTGCGTATTTTAAAACAACGAAAATGGTGGATTCTCATTCTGCTCATTTCGATGGGTGGGATATATTTCATTTTCCGTTGGTGGCAAGGTCCTGTAGTCGAAACTTACCTAATCGAAGAAAAACCACTGATTCAAACAGTGGTCGCTTCAGGTCGTGCTGAAAATGTAGCACGTAGTGAAATTGGAAGTGAAATTTCGGGTGTGGTGATTGAGCGACGCGTGCAAGAAGGTCAACGAATAGCAGCAGGAGATGTACTGTTAATTATTCAATCTGATGATTTAAAAGCACAAGTCCGTGAAGCAGAAGTTGCGCTAGAGGAATTGCGGAAAATTCGCTATCCACAAGCGCAGGTTGAATTGAAAACGGCAGAATTCCAATTACAACAAGCCAGTCGCGAAGCAAGACGTCGTCAGCAAACGGAACCGGGAGTGCTTTCTGTAGAGGAAAAAGAACAAGCCTTAGAAGCTGAACGCTTAGCGAGAAATCAATTATCTGCGGCAAAACTGAAGGCGCAAAGCCTTGCTCCAGGTCAAGTGGAAGAAAAAACCTTAAGTGAAAGATTAAATGCACTACGTGCCCAATTGGCAAAAAGTGAAATTCGGGCACAAGTATCGGGTACGATCTTGACGCGTGAAGTCGAAAAAGGGGATGCGATTCAACCTGGAAAGGTGCTCTTTACAGTCGCAGTTGATAGTCCAACGCAAATTAAAGTGGCGGTGGATGAGCAAAATTTACCTTATCTGAAATTGGGTCAAAAAGCGGAAGTGATTGCAGATGCTTATCCAGAGCAAGCATTTCCAGCTGAAGTTAACTTTATTGCACCTAATATTGATCCTCAACGTGGTACGGTTGAAGTCAAATTGGCGGTGAACTCTGTACCCAATTTTTTAAAGCAAGATATGACAGTCTCAGTGAATGTCGAAACAGCACGTCGAAATAAAACCAAAGTAATAGCCAATGACGCGCTTATTGACCCTTCAACCACGCAAGCTGAAGTTATGGTGGTAAGAGAGGGCAAGGTCCAACGTCAATCTGTAAAATTAGGGTTGCGTGGGACTGCCATGTCTGAAATCTTATCAGGGTTGGATCACAATGATCAGGTCGTTATAAAGCCTGATCAAGTAAAAGCGGATCAGCGTGTCAGAACTAAGCAGGTACAAGCACTTTGAAGATGAAGCGTTTATGGACCAATTGGCTCATCGCTGTTGGGTTTTTACGCGAGGGTCGCAGTCAAACACTGATGATTATTGGTGGTGTTGCTATTGGTGTTGCCGTTATTGTCTTTATTAGTGCATTAATTCAGGGGCTTCAGTCCAATTTGATTGAGCGTACGTTGGGTACTCAGGCACATATTAGTTTACATGCACCAGATGAGGTTAATCGCGTCGTTAAAGTGCCTGAGGGCGTAGCACACATCATCCATGAAGATCAAAGGGCTCAAAGACTCAAGTCGATCAATAACTGGCAAGAAGTTCTTGAAAATCTAGACAATATCAAGACGCTCAATGCCGTTTCTCCCATGGTTTCAGGGCCTGCACTGGTAAAACGGGGGGAAGCGATTCAGTCAGTTGCGATTATGGGGATTGATTTACCACGGTATCAACGTATTGTACCTTTGCAAGAGTATCTAAAAACTGGTCAGCTTCGTTTAAAAGCAGATGATGTACTCATCGGAAGTGAGTTGGCCAAAGACCTTGGTGTGCGCGTAGGCAGTAAAATTCGCGTTGATAACGGTCAAGATATTAACGCCGTCATGAATGTAACGGGTATTTTTGAACTCGGGGTCAAAGAACTAGACTCACGCTATATGTATATCGATCTAAAGCGGGCACAGTCTTTATTGGGTTTGCCGGGTGGGGTTACCATTATTGATCTTCGTATTTCTCATATTTTCTCCGCAGATCAGGTCGCAACGCAAATTCATCGTCTCACTGGATTAAAAGCTGAAAGTTGGATTGAAAGTAATGCGCAATTGATGAATGCGATTTCAGCGCAAAGTCTTTCAACCAATATGATTATTATATTTGTTGGAATATCTGTTGCATTTGCGATCGCCAGCGTACTCTCCATTACAGTGGTACAGCGTACACGTGAGATCGGAATCTTGCGTGCGACAGGTGCGAGCCGAGAACAGATTTTGATAATCTTTCTCATTCAAGGTGCGATTTTCGGCTTACTTGGTTCTATTGTCGGAATCCTGACCAGTTATGCATTGGTTTGGTCATTTAATGAATTTGGCCCAGGGTTATTCTACATTCCAATTTCACCTTATTTGATTGGATCCGCTTTATTACTTGCAACATTGAGCGGTTTAATTGCAGCGGCGATTCCTGCCCGTCGTGCAGCGCGTTTAGATCCTGTGGAGGCAATCCGTCATGTCTAATCATGATGAAGTACTACGTTTAGAGGCTTTGAAAAAGTCTTATAACATTGGACAACCCAATGAAATTGAAGTGCTGCATGGGATTGATTTTGCGATACATCGTCAAGATTTTGCTGCGTTAATTGGACCTTCAGGTTCAGGTAAAAGTACGTTATTAAATATTTTAGGTTTACTCGATCAACCCACCAGTGGTGAAATTTATTTACTTGGTCAACCAACCAGTCAAATGGAAGATCAACAAAGAACGGAATTGCGTGGGAAGAGCATAGGATTTGTGTTTCAGTTTCATCATTTGATTCAAGCGTTCACCGTTATTGAGAATGTTTTGATGCCTCTAATGTTGGTGCATGGTAAACCCAATCAGCAAGCTTTAGATCGGGCACATGATTTGTTAAAAGCGGTAGGATTGAGTAAATTTGCACAACGAAAAGCCAGTCAACTTTCTGGTGGGCAGCAACAACGTGTCGCAATCGCCAGAGCTTTAATCACTCAGCCTGCTTTACTCCTCGCTGATGAACCTACAGGTAATCTAGACAGTCAAACAGCGAGCGAAGTCTTTGAGCTGTTTCGTGAAGTAAATGAGCAACAAAATTGTGCGGTATTGTTAGTGACCCATGATCCACGATTATCCGCTACATGTGATCGAACCATTCAATTGGTAGATGGGCGAATTGAGCGTGATGAAATGAAGTCGTGATTAATCCAAGTCTGCATTTAAAATGGTGTGGTCAAAAGGATTGATGTTGCATGCTTTATCCTGACCGTTTGTGTGATCAGGATATAGCGCCTTATTTAGAATGACTGACCTTAGTCATTCTTGGAATTTTAGGTAAGTCGGCGAGTGCTGGATCAAGTTCATCTTCTTCAGCATGTACCAAAGCATCTACACGTTGTCTTAAATATTTAAACTTTTCAGTGAGCATCAATTCATGCTGACGTGGTCTTGGTAGATCAACCTCAATGATTTCCTTAATTTCGCCAGGATTGGCCTTCAATGCCACAATCCGATCGGCCAGTAAAATCGCCTCGTCCATATCGTGTGTCACAAAAATAATCGTGATATCAATATTGGCCCAAAGATCGATCAGATGCTTTTGCATTTTTTGACGCGTATGAGGATCTAAAGCCCCAAAGGGTTCATCCATTAAGAGAATTTTTGGCTGATTCACGAGCGCGCGAGCGATGGCAACGCGTTGTTTCATCCCTCCTGAAAGTTCATGAGGGTATTGCTGCTCAAATTTTTCAAGTCCGATAATGTTGATCCATTCGCGGGCTTGCGCCTCAGCTGTAGCATTGCTGGCACCTCGCATGAGTGGACCAAACATGACATTTTCTTTTACCGTTTTCCATGGAAACAGTGTGTAGCCTTGGAAAACCATGCCACGCTCTGGACTCGGTCCTGTGATGGTTTCACCGTCTACCAGTAATTCACCACTGGTATATGGATCAAGACCTGCCACAATACGGCTAAAGGTAGACTTACCGCATCCTGAAGGACCAATAACACAGATAAATTCACGTTTATGAATTTTTAAATCTAAAGCATTTAAAATGGTGCGCTCAGTTTTTCCGTGGCTAAACTTTTGGGTGAGATTTTTTGCTTCTAAAATGACGGGACGAGCGTAAATTTTGTCAAAGTAAGCGCGGGCATCAAAATATGAGGGTTGAAGTGATGAAGACATTAGCGAACTCCCGTTTTCCATTTAAATAAGTGCTGTCCTACTTTCATTAAAATCACGTCGCAAATCAGACCAATCATCCCGATAATCAAAATTGCGGCGAAAACATTGTCAAAGTTTTGATAGCGAGCTTGTTGAGTGATGAACCACGTGATACCGGATGTACTTCCTATGAGTTCTGCAACGATTAAATAGGTCCAAGCCCAACCTAAAAGTACACGAAGGTTTCGATAAATTTCTGGGAGTGCAGCAGGGATGACCACATAAAATAAACTTTTGATTTTATTAGTTCCTAAGGTGAATCCAGCTTCAATAAGACTGCGGTCGACCAGACGGGTGGTATTGGCAATAATCAGAATTTGTTGGAACAAGGTACCAATCACAATAATGGCAATTTTAGGTGCATCATTAATGCCCAAAATCGCAACAGCAAGAGCGCCAAAGGCTGGTGCAGGCAGATAGCGAAAGAACTCTACAAAAGGTTCAGTTAACTGAGAAATTTTAAGAGAAAAACCGCAAAGAATACCCAAAGGAATCCCGATCAAAGAAGAAATAAAAAATGCGGTAAACACCAGTTTAATGCTGTGCCATAAACTTTCATGAAACCATGGTGCATTTGCTTGAGCGGGTGGCGTTGTAAATGCGGTCACTAAGGCTGTAGCGACTTCATCTGGTGCGGGTAGGTAAATGGGATTGACCAAAATTCCCCGAGGTGGTGGCAGTCCTTGATCGACTGCCAATTGCGCTTCAGCATAATAAACTTCTCTACTGACACGGCTATCGAGTTGTAAAAATGTTGTGCTACCAGAATCTGTGATTTGAACTTGGGGATGCCAAATAAAAGGCAAATAACTCACTGCACACCAGATTAAAATTGGAATTAAAAACGATCCAAAACCAAGCAAAAATTTATGCTTTTGACTCAATTCTCGTGCAACATAGCTCATCGTTGCCACCTCAGTAATACAAAAAATAAAATTCGTATGATTAGATTGCAAAATCGATGCCATTTTCGAAGCGTGCTTTAAAAGCGCTAAATTTTTAAGTTTTCATTCATTTTTCTTATGTACATTCTTTCAATATCAAGGTTTCGATCATCAAAATATGATGGAGAATTACAACTCTTCACTTGATGGTGATCACTATCACGTTTTAAATGCAGATAGAAAAGATGAGAGCCTGCTTAAATGAGATCGGCTAAATTTGTGACATTCTTAGCATGTATGTTCATGTTCCAAAGCCTTTGGAATGTGGCGGCGGCTTTTTGTGTTCATGAAAGCGACTCAACATCGACACAAAGTTTTCACTTTGGTCATCATCAACCTGTACTTTGCCAAGCCGATCTTTCAAATAAAAGTCCGAAGTCCCAAATTGAAAAAGGCTTCGTGCTTGGTGATGATCAAAGCGTGACGCTAGAAGAAAAAGCGCAAATCGATGTTTTGGATCATCAAGATCATCTGCCGTCAATGTCTCAGTTTATTCTTGCTGTAAACGAGAATTTGCCTTCATCACAACACATCGAAAAGATTTACCAAAATCACTTTCTTTGGATTAATGCCTATCAATCGCCTCATTTAGGTAAAATCCCTCCGCCTCCTGAATTAACCCCGCTATTGGTGGGGTAGCCTAAAAATTTCCCACCACTTATTTTTAAATTAGTGGGAAATTCACATGTCTTTTAAATTAAAACATTCTATTCGATTATGGCTGGTTTTAGGTTCGCTTAGTTTGGGTGCAAATGCTCAAGCAATGACAGTCAATTCGCTTGAACAAGCACTCGTTCAAGTGTCTCAATATCAACAATCAGAACAGATTTGGCAGCAACGACAACAAATGTCAGAACTTGCAGTCAAGCAAAGTGGACTTTGGCAAAACCCGACTATCAATCTCTCTCGAGATGGTTTTGGTTCGAGTCAAGATCAAGAATTGAGTCTTGGTATTAGTCAGCCGATCGACATTTTTGGTCAAAGACGGATTCAAAAAAATATAGCGCGTTTGGCTGGGCAACAAAATGAATTGCAAGAAAAGTTGTGGGAAGCACAAAGCCAATTAATCGTGAAGTATGCTTGGTCACAGTTTTTAATTTCGCAATCTGAAGCACAAATTCAAAAGTCTCAACTGCAAGTCAGTCGTGAAACTTTAGACAGCGCTAAAAAACGATATCAGGCAGGAAGCATAGCCTTGGTTGAGTATGAACGAGCGCAGATTGAAGCGGCAGAAAATGAACGCAATTATCAGCAAGCCATTTTAAATAAAGAAATTGCAAAACGTAATCTTTCTAATCTCTGGGGAGAAACTGAAGCAGAGGTGAAGGTTGATTCAAATCGGATTTATTGGCCTGACCAAGTTGAACAGAATGTTCAAAATTATATTTCTGCAGGTTATTTAGAAAAGCTTTATGCACTCAATGTTGTACAGGCTAATCAACGAATTGAGCAACTTAAAGTAAAAGCAAAACCAAATCCAAATTTGAATGTAGGGATGACGCGAACAAAAGCGCCCAATGAGACAAACGATACTAGTTTATCTGTGGGTGTAGATATTCCGTTCAATATTTTTAATCGTCAGCAATACCAAATTCCGCTTGCCCAACGTCAGCAATCTCTACTTGAGCGTCAACAACAAAGAGAACTCAAACAACAAATTTTAGAGATTGCAAACTCATTTCATCAGGTGCGTGGCTTAAAACTACAGTATGACGCTGTACTGAGACAAAAAGGCTTGTCTGAAAAAGTACAGATGCGCTCTTTGCTCGGTTTTAAAAATGGAAAACTTTCAATCACTGAGGTGCAACAAGCAACGACACAATTACAAAATATTCGGCTCAGTCAAATTCAGCTCTTAAGAGAGGCATGGCAAACCGCACTTACTGCTGAGGCATTAAGTATTGGTACCAGTTATGAACAAATTAGTCGTTCGGATGCCTATACCCAATTACTCAAAGAGGCTGTGTCACAGTCAGAAAATTTCATCAATATAGGGGCAGAATAAAATGAGATCTATACAACAAGGAAAAATAAACCAAGCATTCCTCATCGCCCTGATTATTGGGGTGACGGTAGTTTTCGGGATTTGGATTTTTTTCAAAGATAATAAGAAAACAGCAATTGTTGAGAGTGAAGAGCAAGCTGAAACGTCGAATGGCGCAGAAGCTGATCATGCAGAAGAAGGTGAGATTGAACTCACATCTAAACAGCTAGTCGAACATAGTATAAAAATAGAATCAGCTCAATTAGGTGCAATTCCGCGATACACAAACTTGCCTGCAAAATTGATGGTAAATACAGATCAACAAGCGCATATTTCCCCTAATTTTGCTGGTCATGTTGAACAAGTGAATGTGGCACTGGGACAAGAAGTGACTAAAGGTCAAGTACTTGCAGTATTAAGTGTCCCAGAGCTCATTGACCAACAAGCGAATTTGAGAATGGCGCAATCCAATTTAGATTTGGCACGTCAAGATTTGCAGCGTGAACAACAGATGTGGTCGCAGGGGATCTCCGCAAAACAGGATTTGCAACGTGCTGAAAATGCATATCGTCAAGCACAAATCACAGTGCAAAGTGCCAATGCACGTTTACAAGCTTTGGGTGCCTCAGCAGGTTCGAATGGTCGTTTTACCATTCGTTCGCCAATCTCGGGCGTGATCAGCCAAAAAGACATTGTGGTGGGTGAAAATGTGCAACTTGCAGATCAGATTTTCATCATCGAACAATTAAAAGATTTATGGCTGGAATTTGTGTTGCCTGCAGATGCGAATAATCAAATTCGTGCACAACAAAATATTCAATTTAAATCTTTACAGTCAGGTCAGACCTATACAGCACTTGTGCAATCGTTAACGCCGCAAGCAGATGCGCAGACTGGTCGCTTGATTGTTCGCGCTAAAGTTCAAGGAAAAGCAAGTGAGTTTAGACCAAATTTGATGGTAAATGTTGAACTTCAAAGTCCCGATGCATCGAATGTATTACGCGTTGCAAAAAATGCAGTGCAACAAATCGGAGGTAAATTAGCAGTATTTATTGTTACAGAACAAAAAAATGGAAAACTCCACTTTAAAGCACAACCCATTGAAGTAGGTGAAATGTCTTCAGATGGTCAATGGACAGAAATTAAGTCTGGTCTTCAAACGGGGCAAAAATATGTCAATCAAGGCAGCTTCTTACTGAAATCGGAGTTAGAAAAAGGAGAAGCTGACCATGGGCACTAATCATGACATGCCGAAGGCTGAAGGGCTATTTGAGCGAATTATTCAGTTTTCAATTCAACATGCGATTTGGATCATGCTGTTTGCCTGTGCTTGGATTGCTGTTGGAGTTTATAGTTATCAAAAATTGCCAATTGATGCAGTTCCAGACATTACCAATACACAGGTTCAAATTAATACTCAAGCTAATGGATTTACTGCGCTTGAAGTTGAGCAACGCATTACGTATCCAATTGAAAATGCCATGGCGGGGATACCAGATCTTGAATTAACACGTTCGATCTCTAGGTATGGTTTATCTCAGGTGACTATTGTCTTCAAAGATGGCATTGATATTTACTGGGCACGTCAACAAATCAATCAGCGTGTGCAAGAGGTTCAACCCGAATTACCTGATGATATCACACCTACCATGTCTCCAGTATCTACGGGGCTGGGTGAAATTTATCAATGGGTACTAAAAGCTGAGCGAAAGGCTAAAAAACCTGATGGTTCTTCATACACAGCAATGGATTTACGCGAAATTCAAGATTGGATCGTGCGTCCACAATTGCAACGCGTAAAAGGCGTTGCTGAGGTAAATAGTATTGGAGGATTCAATAAAACATATGTTGTTTCGCCAGACTTGAATCGTATGCAACAACTACAAGTCAGTTTGACGCAACTTCAACAGGTTCTCACTGAGAACAATGAAAATCGTGGAGCAGGATTTATTGAAGATGGAGGTCAACAACTGACAGTACGAGTTCCTGGAACACTGAACACGATACAGGATATTGAAAATACAACGGTGGTTACCTTAAATGGAAATCCTGTCCGTGTTTCAGATATTGCTTCAGTGTCGATCGGGCATGACCTTAGAACAGGTGGAGCTACCTATAATGGAGAAGAAACCGTACTCGGCATCGCCATGATGATGATGGGTGAAAACAGCCGTAGTGTTGCACAAGCTGTTGATCAAAAAATTCAAGAAATTCAAACCACACTGCCCGAAGGCGTAAAAATTGAAACTGTTTACGATCGTACCACCTTAGTCGAGAAAGCCATTAAGACAGTTCAAAAGAACTTAGTCGAAGGGGCGATTTTGGTGATTGTGATTTTATTCATTTTCTTGGGAAATATTCGAGCAGCTTTAATTACAGCATGCGTGATTCCACTTTCGATGTTATTTACATTATCAGGTATGGCACAGCAGAAAATTAGTGCCAACCTTATGAGTTTAGGTGCGCTAGATTTCGGAATTATTGTAGATGGGGCGGTAGTAATTGTCGAAAACTGTATTCGCCGATTAGCTCATGCCCAAGAACAGTTAAGACGACCTTTAACACGTTCAGAGAGATTTAAAGAAGTATTCCTTGCCGCTCGTCAAGCGCGCCGTCCTTTAATTTTTGGTCAAACGATTATTTTAGTGGTGTACTTGCCTATATTTGCTTTAAGTGGTGTTGAAGCAAAAATGTTTCACCCTATGGCACTCACCGTAGTATTAGCTCTTATTGCTGCGATCATTTTATCCATTACTTTTGTTCCTGCTGCAGTGGCTTTATTTGTAACAGGTGAAGTCAAAGAAACTGAAAGTAGATGGATGTTATGGTTAAAGAAAAAATATCTAAAAGCATTAGATATGACTTATTTATATCGAACGGTCATGTTAACGCTCGCAGTTAGTATTTTGGTTTTAACAGGGTTGTTGGCGACACGTCTAGGAAGTGAATTCGTACCGCAATTAAGCGAAGGTGATTTTGCTATTCAACAAATGCGTTCACCCAGTACCAGCTTAGAAGAATCATTAAGAATGCAGGAAATGACTGAGAAACTTTTGCTTCAAAATTTTCCAGAAATTAAAAATGTTTTCGCACGAACGGGTACTGCTGAAGTGGCGACAGATGTGATGCCACCCAATATCTCAGATGGATTCATTATGTTGAAACCTCGTCAAGAGTGGCCGAATCCCAAAGAAAGCTTAGATGATTTAAGGTCACGTATTGAAACTTTTTTGGAGACTTTGCCTGGCAACAATAGTGAATTTTCTCAACCCATTGAATTGCGTTTTAATGAGCTCATTTCTGGAGTCCGCAGTGACATAGGTATAAAAATTTTTGGCGATGATATGCAGGTGTTAAACGATGAAGCTGCCAAAATTGCCAAGATTGTGCAAAAAATCAGTGGCAGTACCGCAGTCAAAGTAGAACAGACTTCAGGTTTACCCTTATTAAATATAGACGTAAATCGTTCTTTAGCAGCGCAATATGGTCTTTCGGTTCGTGAGATACAAAATTTAGTCGCTTCAAGTATCGGTGGTCAACAAGTCGGTGAAATTCTACAAGGCGACCGCCGTTTTGATTTTGTTATTCGACTTACTGATCAAGATCGGACAGTCATGGGGATTGCACAATTACCCATACAACTCCCCAATGGTGGGACAGTAAGACTGGCAGATGTGGCTACAGTTTCAAATATTGATGGTATGAATCAGGTGAGTCGTGAAAATGGCAAGCGTAGGATTATTGTGACGGCAAATGTTGAAGGGCGAGATCTGGGTTCATTTGTCCAAGAGTTGCAATCTAGCCTCACGACATATGCATTACCGAGTGGCTATTGGATTGAGTATGGTGGACAGTTTGAGAATTTGGCATCTGCCAAAGCTAGAATGACTATCGTGATTCCATTGGCTTTGATTACGATTTTTATCCTGCTGATGGCTGTATTCAAAAATATAAGAGAAAGTTTATTGGTATTCACGGGCGTACCCTTTGCTCTCACGGGGGGAGTCTTATTTTTATGGTTACGTGATATTCCCATCTCAATGTCTGCGGGTATTGGTTTTATCGCTTTATCAGGTGTCGCTGTTCTGAATGGACTGGTTATGTTGACCTTTATTAAGGAGCTAAGAAGTGAATACAGTTTAAAAGATGCCATTTGGCAAGGTGCAATGTTGCGATTACGTCCTGTGCTGATGACTGCTTTTGTGGCGTCTTTAGGATTTGTTCCAATGGCGCTTGCTACGGGTACGGGTGCTGAAGTACAGCGACCGCTTGCGACAGTGGTTATCGGTGGAATTATTTCATCCACCATACTGACGCTACTACTTTTACCTGTATTGTATAGGTGGATGAATCAAGCAAAAGCAGAACAATAAATTAAACAATAACATTATGTATATGAATCAGAAGCCTCACTTTATTTTAAGTGAGGCTTCTGATGAGGAGTATAAAATGGGTAGTTCGCATAATCATGATCACAGTCATGTGGAAGTCAGTAAAGACAATGCAAAGAAACTAACTTTTGCTTTAGCCTTAACCACGACATTTTTAATTATTGAAGTTGTTGCTGCATTTATTACTCAAAGTTTAGCTTTGCTGTCAGATGCTGCACATATGTTTACTGATGCTGCTGCTCTAGCCATCGCGTTGGTTGCAATTAAGATTGGTCAAAAGCCTGCAGACAATAAGCGAACTTTTGGTTACCAGCGATTTGAAATTTTGGCAGCTCTATTTAATGCGGTGATGTTATTTATCGTTGCAATTTATATTTTGATAGAAGCGATTCATCGATTAAGTAATCCTCCTGAACTTCAGAGTGTTGGAATGATGATAGTCGCCGTCATTGGCTTAATCATTAATTTAATTTCGATGAAGATTCTTTTTTCGAGTAGTAAAGATAGCCTCAATGTCAAAGGTGCATATCTAGAAGTATTAAGTGATGCACTTGGTTCTGTAGGTGTGATCATCGGTGCTGTGATTATTTATTTTACAGGCTGGGTACTTATTGACACGATTATCGCAGTCCTGATCGGATTTTGGGTCTTACCACGTGCTTGGATTCTCGCCAAGCAAAGTGTAAATATCCTACTTGAAGGTGTACCTGATGAGATTGATATTGAAAAGCTCCGTACAGATTTATTATTGCTTGAAGGAGTTAAGGACATTCACCAACTCAAAGTTTGGGCGATCACATCCAAAAAAGTCATGCTCACAGTTCATTTGGTTGCACCGAATGTCGATCCTAAACGTTTACATCAACAAGCTTTTGAAATGTTAAGTCATGATCACCATATTACTGAAATGACCTTGCAGATAGAAGATGATGCATATCACCATGAACTAGAACATCAGCATTAAAAAAAGCCCCGAAAAGCGCTTTTTTACATATAGAGAATTTAAATTGATCTACACAGATTCAAGTGATGCGGTTTGGGTTGAAGTGTGCAGCCCATTCGTTGATGACTTACGGTATTGAGCACCACGATGATCATCTGGAAGTAATGGTCCATTACCAAACAACTTTTCTCTCAGTGTCCCCTTGGTATATTCTGTAGGGTAAACACCGCGACGTTGTAACTCAGGAACGACGTATTCGACCACGTCTTCAAAAGATTGATGTGCCAAAATATAAGCCAAATTGAATCCATCAATGCCAGTTTCATCCACCCATTCTTGAAGACGATCGGCTACTGTGCTTGGTGAGCCGACAATCACGGGGCCGTTTCCACCTACACTGGTCCATTTTGCAATTTCTTCAATGGTCCAAACTTTATCTGGATCTGCTTCTACGTAAGATTGCAACATAGACTGAATGGCATTGGTATGAATATATTCAACCTGGTCTGTAGCTTTGAATTGTGAAAAATCTACACCAGACCACCCTGAAGCGAGTGTTAATCCACCATCATAACTACCGTAAGATTGATACTCTGCAAATTTAGCCTGTGCTTTTTCATCAGTTTCATCGACCACAATCGCAAGCATCGTATAGATTAAAACAGCGTTTGGATCTTTACCTTCTTCAATAAGATTATGGCGAATTCCTTGTGCTAACTTTTTTACAGCAACTTTCGTTGGTGCAGATATAAATACGCATTCTGCATTTTGACTGGCAAATTTTTGTCCACGCTTTGATGCACCTGCTTGGTATAAAACAGGTGTGCGTTGCGGAGAAGGTTCACAGATATGAATACCTGGCACGCTAAAATATTTACCTTCATGTTGGATTGGATGAACTTTGGTGTGATCCGCAAAAATACCAGCGGCTTTGTCGCGTCGTACCGCATCATTTTCCCAAGAACCTTCCCAAAGTTTATATAAAACTTCCAGATACTCATCTGCAATATCATAACGATTGTCGTGACTCACTTGGGTTTTTAAACCTAAGTTTTTAGATCCGCTTTCTAAATATGAAGTCACAATATTCCAACCCGCGCGACCTTTGGTGAGATGATCCAATGTGCTCATACGTCGTGCGAAGGGATAAGGATGTTCGAATGAAATAGAGGTGGTTACACCAAAGCCTAAATGTTGGGTGACTGCTGCCATTGCTGGAACAATCTGAATTGGATCATTCACAGGAACTTGAACAGCACCATTTAAAGCATGTTGAGTCGATTGATGATACACATCATAAATACCCAAAACATCTGCAAGAAAAATACCGTCAAAAATACCTTTTTCTAATATTTTTGCTAAATCAGTCCAATATTCCAAATCTTTATATTCCGTAGAGCGATCGAGCGGATGACGCCATAAGCCTGGGGACTGATGTGCAATGCAATTCATTTCAAAAGCATTAAATCGTATATGTTTAGTCATAATGAAAATATAAAATAATTAAATGTTTATATTCTCATTATATGAAATATCATACTTATTATTTAATGAGAAAAACTGCAATATACATAATAAAAAAATAAATGATTTATTTTGTTTGAAATTAGATTAGTAAATAAAATAATCGTATAAAAAATTAAAATAATTAGTGCTAGTTTAATTTTATTCAATTTTTTTGAAGAGAATAAAATGACTGCACAAATAGATATAAAATTGCATGAGGCTGAAATTTCAAAAGAATTCTACCAAATTCATCAGCCAGCGCATGTGATTAAGACAGATGAAGAAGCGATTCAAATCGCACAACAGCTCGCTGAAGATTTTGCAAAGGAAGCCTCCATTCGTGATCATGAACGCCGTTTACCTTTGAGTGAAATAAACAAGTATTCTCAATCAGGGCTTTGGGCAATTAACATTCCAAAGCAATATGGAGGTTCAGGAGTGAGTTACAAGACTCTAGCTGAAGTTGTAAAAACCATTTCTAGCGCTGATCCATCACTAGGTCAAATCGCACAAAATCATTGGGTGTTTCTCGAGCATATCCGTTTAGATGCCACCGAAGAACAAAAACAATTCTTTTTTAAAGCCGTACTGGGTGGAGAGCGTTTGGGGAATGCTTTCTCAGAAAAAGGGTCTAAGACGGTTGCCGATCTCACCACAAAAATAGAATTTGATGCTTTTGGTAATGGGATTGTGAATGGACAAAAATTCTTTGCGACTGGAGCTTTACTGGCACACCGCATTCCAGTTGTTGCGATTGATGCTGAAGGAAAACCATTTGCTGCAATCGTGCCACAAGGGACAGAAGGTGTAAAAATTACCAATGATTGGAGTGGGTTTGGTCAGCGTACAACGGTCAGTGGATCAGTCGAATTAAACAACGTTAAAGTAGATGCAAAATATATCGTTCCAATTTATCAAGCTTTTGTAAGACCGACAGCAGCTGGAGCAATTTCTCAATTTATTCAAGCTGCTGTAGATGCTGGGATTGCACGTGGTGCGATTCAAGAAACGATTCATTACGTTCGTAACTTTGCACGTCCATGGATTGATTCAGGTTTAGATAAAGCAAGTTCAGATCCATATACCATTGCCAATATTGGTGAATTGAAAATTAAGCTGCGTGCTGCTGAAGCCGTTCTGGATTTGGCAGGATTAGCGATTGATTTAGCACTTGCTGAACCGACCGAAGATCATATTAATGAAGCAACATTGCTCGTGGCTGAAGCAAAAGTCTTAACGACTGACATTGCGATTTTAGCAGCGAATAAATTATTTGAGCTTTCTGGCACGCGTTCGACCTTATCAGAATTAAATTTAGATCGTTATTGGCGCAATGCCAGAACACACACTTTGCATGATCCCGTGCGTTGGAAATACAACATTGTAGGAAATTATTTTCTAAATGATGTCCCACCACCACGTCATCCATGGAGCTAAGGAGAAATTTATTATGACTATATTAAATCAGAATGAAGAACTTTCACTTGGTGCCAACTATGAAGAGGTTGCAGCAAAGTTTCGACCGATTTTTAAGCGGATTGCAGAAGGGGCCGTTCAACGAGAAACCGATCGTGATTTGCCTCATGAACAAATTAAATGGTTAAACGATGTAGGTTTTGGTGCATTACGTGTACCAAAAAAATATGGCGGTGCAGGTTTTACCCAACAGCAACTTTTCCAAATCTTAATCGAGTTGGCGACAGCGGATTCAAATATTGTGCAAGCTTTACGTGGACATTTTGCATTTGTCGAAGACCGTTTAGTGGCCCATAAAGATCAATCACAAGCGTTTTGGTTTAAGCGATTCGTAAATGGTGAAATCGCAGGAAACGCTTGGACAGAAGTCGGTAATGTTGAGATAGGCGACGTCATTACCCGAGTGAAACAAAATCAACAAGGCGAATATGAAGTTTCAGGAGAAAAGTTCTATTCTACAGGTACTATTTTTGCCGATTGGATTGATCTTTTTGCCTATGATGAGACCACTGATCAGCATGTGATTGCAGCGGTCTCAACTAAAGCTAATGGAATTAAAGTACATGATGATTGGGATGGATTTGGTCAAAAAACCACTGGAAGCGGGACTCTAAAAATCAACCAAGTGGCGATCGAACGAGATCATATTTATCCTTTTGATCAGCGTTTTAAATATCAAACAGCTTTTTATCAAGTTGTACATCTAGCAACACTGACCGGCATCGCATTTTCTGCGGTTGAGACCTTTAGTGAGGAAGTGCGTAAGCGTACTCGAATCTTTAGCCACGGGAATGCTGATCTTGTCCGTGATGATGCTCAGATTCTACAAGTGATTGGTAAGGCATCTTCCCAAGCATTTGCCAGTCAAGCCATTACTTTAAAAACAGCTGCGGCACTGGATGATGCATATTTAGGTCACTTTAATGCTTCATCTGAAAAAGATCATGAGATTAACCAAATTGCGGAACTAGAATCTGCTCAAGGGCAGGTAGTCATTTCAGATCTTGTACTTGATTTAACAACTAAACTATTCAATAGTTTGGGTGCTTCAGCCAGCGCTTCATCGAAGCAGTTAGATCGTTTCTGGCGTAATGCACGTGTCGTATCCTCACATAATCCGATTATTTATAAGGAGAAAGTGGTGGGGGCTTTTGTCGTGAATCAAACTGAATTGCCATTTGTATGGCAAATTGGTAATAGTCCTTTGGCGAAACACTTGAAAGCTCAAGTGGCTTAATTGATGTAATTTCTATGATGCTGCTAAGAAGGTCCTGTTAAGGACCTTTTTTCTAGCTTCGTAAATAAGAGCTCTAATAGCCTAAGCGATTTAGATAGATCACTTGAAAAAACACTAAAAAAAGACACTAAAAAATAGTGTCTTAACGATTTAAAGCGAGCTCAAGAAGCCTTATCTGTTTGCAGAAGCCCTGATTCATCAACTTTACCGATACGCCATTGATAAGGGGGTAATGCACCATTTACGCTAAAGTCTCCGACAATTCGATCTTTATAAATTCTTGGGTTGTGTGATGCGAGCGTACGAATATTTCGCCAGAAACGATCTAAAGCTAAGTTTTTATCAGTGGCTGATGCTCCTAGAGCATCAAAAATAATGGTCGAAGCATTTAATGCAAGTGTGGTGATAATGGTTTGAGATTGAGCAACCTCTAATTCTGCTATGGCATTTTGATCTGCTTCGAGTTGTTCATTATCATTCAACCCAGCTTCAAAAGCACGTTGTATAGCCTGTGCATTTTTTTCAATAATTGCTGCAGTGGTGTAGGCGACACCGCGAATTTGACCCACCACTTGTAGGATTTGAGCATCATTACGGACGAAGGAAGCATTGGCATGCGTATAATTTCTTTCACGTTTATAAACCTCAGCTGATACTTCATAGCTTGCTGCTCTTGTAAGCCCTGAAATAATTGCCAATTGAATCAGTTGATAGAATGCTGCTGAATATTTAAAGCGCTGTTGGTCTCCGATGACATCTTGTTGATTCACAACAACATGATTGAACTTAGTAGTACCGCTTGCTGTAAGAATTTGACCAAAACCATTCCAGTCATCCACAATCTCAACACCTTCAGCATGTCGAGGGATTAGAATACTGGCTGATTCTCCATACAAATCAGTAATACCCACATCAATCCAGTCTGCATACAAGCTTCCTGTGGTATAAAATTTTTTTCCATTCAATACCGTACGTCCCTCAGCATCTTTTGAAAGTCTGGTTTTAAATTCATGAATGGACTCATTTCCACCTTCAGACCATGCGCTTCCAATAATTTGACCTTGAGCCACTCTAGGAAGCCATACAGATTTAAACTGTGGGTCGCGGCTGAGCAGTAAATCTTCCACAAAGCCAAAATGTACGCGAAGTGCCTGCGGTAAATTTGCATCAGCTTCGGCAAGTTCGATTAATAGATTAAATAATTCTGGAATAGTTGCATCAAATCCCCCTTGCGAACTGGGTAAGCGAAGTTTCGTAAAACCGATGTCTTTTAACCATTGAATCTGTTCAAAAGCTAAAATTCGTTTTTCTTCGCGTTCTGATAGCGAAGCTTTGATTTTTTCAAATGTAGGTCTGAATAACGAGGCGAGGCTTTCATAACGTGAAGAAGGTCCTTGTCCCCATACAGCATTAATTTGTGTGGTCAGTGCGCTGGGGCGGTGTTGCAATGCAGTTTTAGGTTTTAAATTAATAATACTCATAATAATCAGTCTTTATTCTAAATTAAAATAAAATAATAGCGCTTATAAAATGTGTGGAAATTGATTTATTGTGATATATAAATATAATATATTGGATTAATAAAAAATTAGATATTATCTTAAATAAAGAGAATGATATTCAATAAAATGAATTGAGATATAATCATATTGTGATTGGAGAAAGGGTTTAAATTAAATGGGTAAAGATTTTAAATCGAATACTTATATTTGTGATGATCATGTCATAGATACGATTTATTGGTTGATGCACCATCAAGATAGTTATGATCGCTTTGAGTTTGATGCATTTAGTCAAAAAATAACGGTACACCATGCCAATGGAACAGATGAAATTAAGCCGGGACAGTATCTTAATGCCAGTTATGGCATATTGATCACATCATAAAAAACCGAAGCAAAGCTTCGGTTTTTGATTGAGCGAATCTTATAAATTAACTTGCCATTGCATCTATAGTCAGCTCTGATACAGTCGGCTTCGCTTTTTCGGCTTTTAGACCTAACTTATCGAATAACTGCTTATCTTTGCCTTCACCAGCATTAGGTGTCGTTAAAAGCTTTTCACCTGAGAACAAAGAGTTAGCACCTGCCATAAACGCTAAAGCTTGATCAGAATCAGAAAGAGATTCACGACCCGCTGAAAGTCTTATATAACTTTTTGGCATGATAATGCGCGCTACGGCAATGGTGCGAATCCATTCAGTCACATCGAGTTTTTCAACATCTGCTAAGGGTGTGCCTTCGATCGGCACAAGCATGTTGATTGGTACCGATTCTGGATGAATAGCTAAGGTCGCAAGTTCATGTAATAGACCAATACGATCTTGAGTATCTTCACCTAAGCCAACAATTCCACCGCTACACACTTTCATGCCTGCTTGGCGCACAAAGTCTAAAGTATTTAAACGATCATCATAAGTGCGTGTGGTAATCACATTTGGATAGTACTCACGAGAGGTATCTAAATTGTGGTTGTAATAATCTAACCCCGCTTCTTTTAAACGTTCCGCTTGTGATTGATTAAGCATCCCTAAGGTCATACAGGTTTCAAGTCCTAGGGCTTTTACCTCACGTACCATTTCAAGTACATAGGGCATATCGCGTTCATGAGGATTTCGCCATGCAGCACCCATACAAAAACGAGATGATCCAGAAGCGAGAGCTTCTTTGGCTTCATGAATTACTTTTTCAACAGCAATTCTTTTTTCAGCTTCAAGTTTGGAATCATAACGTGCAGATTGAGAACAGTATTTACAATCTTCAGGACATTTACCCGTTTTGATCGATAGTAATGTGCTGACCTGAATGGTATTTGCATCAAAGTATTGACGATGCACGCGTTGTGCTTCGAAAACTAAGTCCATGAAGGGTTGTTCATAGATTTTTTGTATTTCTTCACGCGTCCAATCATTGCGTACTTGCATAATTTATCCATCAATTAAAAAGCTACTTATTTGATCATACTGTAATTTTAACAATGCAAAATCGTAAAATATGACAATAATGACTCAAAAAAATTATCAAATTCGCCAACTCAATAGAAATTAATCATTGTTGATTTAGTTACAAACTTAACTATTTTTATGCATTTTTCGCCGCAAAATTATTTTTTGGGAACTTGATGCTGAGAACTTGTTGCTAACGTGTGCTTAAAATTTCAAATCATGCTCAAAACGGTGTTTTTGCGCTGTCAAGTCATCTTGGAAAAGTACAATTAATTATTTCTTTTTGATTGTTGTTCTTGTACTGCCCAGTCAATATGGATTTGCACAATCTCACTAGACTGATTTCTTTTTAGTATCAATTGCTCAATATTGTTTGGATGATACGGTGCATTCCCGATTCCAATCGCAATATTCCGCATAAAGCTTTCATAGCCTGTTCTACGCAGTGGACTGCCTTCTGTGTTGGCTAAGAATGTTGCTTCGTCCCATTGCCATAATTCAATTAAAGAAAGACGATCCAGCCCATGACGGGGATGGAAATCAGCAACCGTTGTAGTTTGTGCGAAACTATTCCAAGGACAAATCAGCTGGCAATCATCACATCCAAATACGCGATTACCTATGCCACGGCGTAGTTCTTCAGGAATCACCCCTTGGTATTCAATGGTCAGATAGGCAATACATTTACGGGCATCTAATTGATATGGCGCTACAATCGCCTGCGTTGGACAAATATCAATACATGCTGTACATGTGCCGCAATGTGAACTGGCAGGCTCGTCAAAGGGTAATTCAAGGGAACTAAACAGTTCACCGAGTACAAAAAAGGAGCCCGATTTTTTGTGGATGAGCAGGGTATGTTTACCTGTCCAACCCATACCTGCAGATTCAGCGAGTGATTTTTCAAAAATAGGGGCTGAATCGGCGAAAGGTCTTGATTCAAATGGGCCGACTTTTTCACGAATAAGGTTTGAAAGTGTTTTTAATTTACCGCGCATGGTTTTATGGTAATCCCGTCCGCGTGCATATCGCGCAATAACGGCAGAATTGGGGAAATCTGGTACTGTTCGAGGTTGAGGTCGTTCAACCAAATAATTCATTCTGACGCAGATAATACTTTTTGTATGGGGAACCAAGAGTGTTGGATTAGCACGTTTTTCCAAATTTTCTTCGAGGAACTTCATGTCACCATGAAATCCTTGATCTAAATATGCTTTTAATCGAGGCAATTCATCTTGAGCATCAGGTCGGGCAATGACACAATCAGCGAAGCCCAGTTCCAATGCTTGAGATTTAATCCAAGCTTTAAGCGCATGAGGATCAAATTGCTGTGTTGGAATACGAGCTGGTATAGATGAGAGAGATTGAGTCATAAATAAAAAAAGGAACGATGATGCATCAACAAGTTTATCACAGCAGTGAGATTCAAGCTTGGGAACAGCGCTGGTTTGACGATCAAAATAGTGCTTTTGGTCTTATGCAGCAAGTTGCTTGGATGATGGCACAAGAAATCATCACAATTCTTCAAGGTATTGAAAAAAAGAAAATCCGTATCGCAGTATGTTGTGGTAAAGGAAATAATGCTGGGGATGGTTATCTTGTTGCATACTATTTAGCACGGCACTCTTTATCACAACATTGTTCATTCAATCAAAATCTAGAAATCGATATTTTTTCTTTTTCACAAGTCGATCATCACTCGGCTGACTCCTTACAGAGTGCTTATAAAATGAGTCAATCCGTACCATTAAAGCAGTTCACCGATCTGAACCTGTGTCAGGGTTATGATGTCTATATTGATGCATTGTTTGGAATTGGAATTAATCGTACTTTAAGTGAAGATTGGCAGAGAATTATCCATCATATTAATGAGCAAGATGGCGTTAAAATTGCGATTGATATGCCGAGTGGTTTAGATGCAAATACAGGTCAACCATTACCAATGGCTATTCATGCTCAGCATACGCTTACCGCACTCGCATATAAGGTAGGGCAATTTGTAGGGCGTGCACAGGATTTTATGGGTCATCTAAAACTCATTCCCATTTTACCATGTGACTCAGATTTAAAACCTGTGGCCCGATTAAGCCCAGTCAAAACAATTTTGCCGCGACGACACTCTACAGGACATAAAGGGACGTATGGGCATGTGCTCGTGATTGGCGGTCATGCACAAATGGGAGGTGCGGTGATTATGGCGGCTGAAGCTGCATTTGCCGCTGGGGCGGGTAAAGTCACGATCGTGTGTGATGCTAAACATCATTCAGCAATTTTGTCACGATCTCCCAATGTAATGGTGCAGGATATTAATCGTTTCGATCCATTACAACGAAAAAATTTGCTACAGCAAGTCGATTCGATTTGTTTTGGAATGGGGTTGGGACGCGATGATTGGGCAGCTGAGCAATATGATCAATGGATGAGTATTCTGTCCTCTACGAACAAACCGACTGTACTCGATGCTGATGCATTGTGGTTCTTATCTGAAAAGCCCATTCGACTCAATGAGAGAACTTACGCAACGCCACATCCTGGTGAGGCTGCAAAACTTTTACACTCTAGCGTGGCGGAAGTTGAGCATGACCGCATCAAAGCAATTAAACGATTACAAACACTGTATGCTGGTGAATGGGTATTAAAAGGTGCAGGAAGTTTAACGATTGACGCGCAGCAAACCATTTGGATTTGCACTCAAGGTAATCCAGGAATGGGTACAGGTGGAATGGGGGATATCCTTGCAGGAATGATTGCTAGTCTTAAAGGACAATTGTCTAATTCCATTCAACTTCATGAAATTGTTAACTTACATGCCATGGCAGGTGATGTATTGGCTCAACAGGGTGAACGTGGTTTGTTAGCTCAGAATATGGCTCAAGCGATTTATCAAATAGTAAATCTAAAATAAAATTCAGGGATAGATATGCGATATTTAAAATTAACGATACAAGGTCTTGTTCAAGGGGTCGGATTTCGTCGCTGGTTTATGGAACAAGCCTTAAAGTTGCATTTAACTGGTTACGTTAAAAATATGGATAATGGGGATGTGGAAGCTATCATTGTTGGCACATATAAAGATGTCAATGACATGATCAAACTGGCCATGGCAGGGCCTCATAATAGTAAAGTTAAGCAAATCTTCTATGAAGACTTAATTGACATCAAAGAGCGTGATTTCGATAACTTTCAAATTCGCCAATAAGTGCATTGAGTGTCGAGAGACTTTTAACGTCGACGACTACTGCTGCGGCTTCGTCCACGTGCCATTCCACCTAAAGCATTTAAGACAGCCAATTTACTCATACTGCCAGAGGCATGTGCATGGCAAATTGCTGCGGCAAGTGCATCTGCAGCATCGGCTTGTGGTTTAATACTTAAATTAAGTATGCGCATAACCATCATTTGAACCTGTTCTTTATCAGCAGCGCCATAGCCAACAACAGATTGTTTAATTTGACGCGCAGTATATTCAGCCACTTGTAGATCTAAATTGACCAATGCCGCTATAGCTGCACCGCGTGCTTGACCAAGTTTTAAGGCAGAGTCAGGATTGACCGCCATAAAGACCTGTTCCACAGCAGCTTCGGTAGGACCATGAAATTTAACGATTCTTTCAATGCCTGAAAAAATTCGTTTTAGACGCTCAGGCATGTCAGGTGTTTCAGTGCGAATTGTTCCAGCATCAACAAAAGTGAGTTTTTGCCCCTCTTTTTGAATAATACCGTAACCTGTTAGACGTGAACCAGGATCAATTCCGATAATTAATGACATTCCATGACTTTAAAAATAAAATAATGCCCATATTGTTACATAAGCGTATGAAAAAAGCTTGATACAGATTGAGCAGATGATTACGACCCTATATTTAAATTTTTGAGATTAGATTACATTTCATGAAATTAGCTCTTATTGTTTTAATCGGTATAGTCCTTGAAATCTTCGTATGGGTCGGTGTGGGTGATCTAGTCGGAAGTATGTGGTATGTATTCTTCTGGTTTATTGCTGCATTCTTTATTGGTTTAAATATGGTTCGTTCTCATGCATCAGGTTTAATGCCACAGATGCAGCAAATGCAACAAGGTCATATGAGTGCTGATCCGAATTTGACCAATAACTTACCTAAAATTATTGCGGGTATTTTCCTTTTGATTCCGGGGTTAATTTCCGATCTATTCGCCTTACTTATTCTAATTCCACCTGTTCAAACAGCATTTAAAGCGGTGATGATGAAAACCATGATGAAGCGTCAGCAAGTCATGATGGAAAAAATGATGGGTGGTATGATGGGAGATATGGGCGGCATGGGTGGTCAAGCAAATGGTCAGAATCCATTTGCAGATTTAATGCGCCAAATGCAAGAAATGCAAAGCCAGCAGCACGGTCGTGGTTCAAATGACTCTACTATCATTGATGGTGAAGCAAGAGAAATTACACCTGAAGCAAAGAAAATTGAAATGAAAGACGTTAATCAAAAGTAAATTGCGCATGTTCAAAACCAGATGTAATGTCTGGTTTTTTTATTTTTGTATCTCGATTTTTCTAAAAAACAGTATAATTCAAACAATTTTTATTCATTTTTGATTTATGTCTCTATTACTTACCATCTGTGTCCTACATCTTGTTGCTCAATTGAGTCCTGGACCTGATATTTTGTTGATTGCCAAATGCGCAGCGTCAACCACAATCGCAAACATGTTGAAAGTTATTTTAGGTATTTCTATTGGAATTTTATTTTGGGTGATTTTAACTTTATCAGGTTTTGCACTTTTGATTGCCCAATTCCCATGGATTCAACAAGTCTTAATGTTAGTCGGTGGTTTATTTTTGGCAAAAATGGGCTGGGCGATGCTAAAGGGTGGTTGGCAAACCTATAAGTCTTTCAAACTTGATGCAATTGATGAAAATCAGTTACCTTTAAAAGCTGAAAAATACTTTCTGATGGGGTTGTTTACAAACCTATCCAATCCTAAAACACTGATTTATTTTAGTAGTGTATTTTCACTTGCCTTAACTGCTTCAGCACCAGAGATGTTGAAAATACAACTGGCAGTCATTATTCCGATTCAAACGTTTTTAACCTTTACGTTTTTGATGGTCGTTTTAGCACGACCTAAAATTAAACAGCTCTACCAGCGTTCAGGGCATTACATAGATATGGCATCGGGTGGTCTATTTTTGATCTTTGCAGTCTGGTTGTGGATCGATGCGCTTATTTTGCTTAACTGAATCCTGATCTAACTCTTCTGTTTGAGTCAGAACGAGCGTGTCTTGCTGATAACGTCTTGGTCGCAAAGTTGCTTCAGTATTTTCAGAACCTTGATAAGAGCGACTTCTATTTGCTCTTTCTCTCAAGCCGCCTTTCTTAATTAATTGAACCATAGTCATATCATCATTTTTCACTACGATTATTTTACTTCAATTTATGATTTCTATGCAGATTTGATGGGCGAGTGTGTGAATAAAATATGCATAATATCTAGAAGAAAAAAGAATGATAGAGCAGGTTGTCAAAAAAAATTCACATAGATATCTGATAATACAAAATATTGAATGAAGTCATAGATGGTTGCTGTTTTATAGCTACATCATGAGGTTGATTATTGGTGAAGGCTTATATAGTATAAATATTAGCCTCTAAGGTGATGTGGATAAAAATAAAAAAGACAGTCAAATCGGGAGGATGAGTATGCTGTATCAGTATCATTGTGCGTGTTGCGACAAGGTGGTTGCTTCGACAGACAAAGTGTGTTCTGAATGCGGATCACAAAATATCAGAACACCTTATGGTTTTTGGATATTTTGTATTATTGCGTGTTTAGCCGCAGCCATTGTGTTTAAAGTGGCCCATTTATATTTACAAGATAACCAAAATGTTCCTGTGAAGCAGTCCTTTTTGGACACGCTTCATCAAAGTGATAAAGCAAATTGAATCTATAAAAAAAGCCCACATTGATGTGGGCTTTTTTTATTTGGAAATTACAAACCAGCTGATGCTTTAAGCGCTTCAACCTTGTCAGTCTTTTCCCAAGTGAATGCAGTATCAGAACCTTCACGACCAAAGTGACCATATGCAGCAGTTTGCTTATACATCGGTTGAATGAGATTCAACATACGTGTAATACCATATGGACGTAAATCGAAATGCTCACGTACCAATGCAATAATCAATTCTTCAGAAACCTTAGCAGTATTGAATGTATTGATTGAGATAGATGTTGGTTCAGCAACACCAATCGCATAAGACACTTGAATTTCACATTTATCGGCTAAACCAGCGGCAACAATATTTTTTGCAACATATCGACCAGCATAAGCAGCAGAGCGGTCTACTTTAGATGGATCTTTACCAGAGAAAGCACCACCACCGTGACGAGCCATACCACCATATGTATCTACAATGATTTTACGACCTGTTAAACCACAGTCACCGACTGGACCACCAATCACAAACATACCAGTAGGGTTGATGTGGAATTTGGTATCCGCATGGAACATATCTGCTGGAATCACTTTTTTCACGATTTCTTCAATGACAGCTTCTTTTAAATCAGTCTGTGAAATCTCAGGATCGTGTTGAGTCGATAATACGACCGCATCTAAACGAACAGGTACGCCATTTTCATATGCAAAAGTCACTTGGCTTTTCGCATCTGGACGTAACCAGGGCAGATTTCCGTTACGACGAAGTTCTGCTTGTTTTTCCATAAGACGGTGCGCATACGAAATAGGAGCAGGCATTAAAACATCTGTTTCGCGACTCGCGTAGCCAAACATTAAACCCTGATCGCCAGCACCTTGATCTTCAGGTTTTTGACGATCTACACCTTGAGCAATTTCAGGAGATTGTTTGCCAATCATGTTGATAACAGCACAAGTTGAACCATCGAAACCTAAATCAGAATGATGGTATCCAATGCCGTTTACGGTTTGGCGTACAATTGCTTCAAAGTCTACATTTGCAGTTGTTGTGATTTCACCTGCAAGAACAACAGCACCTGTTTTTACAAGCGTTTCACAAGCAACCCGCGCATAAGGGTCTTCTTTTAAGATTGCATCCAAAATAGCATCACTGATTTGGTCAGCCATTTTATCTGGATGGCCTTCGCTTACAGATTCTGAAGTAAATACAGCGTACTCGCGCATAAGTCCTATCACAGTTATTTCTAAAGACGCAATATGGTACATCGACTTAACGTTAAGGACTAGCTCAACCTGACTAAAAAGCATGAATTTATGTCATTTTTGTGTTTTTTTAATTGATATCATCATCTGTTAAATTGATAAGCGAAAACTTTTGTACAAGACTTATTCTTTTTAAAACTGAACTGAAATAAAAAACAGCTTAAGTCGCTTCGAAAGATTGTGAATATATGATTCAACATCAGTACTTTAAAAATAGGCCAAGCGACCAAAAAATATTGGATTGAATTGAATATCGATAAAACCGACTCGCTTTGTATGAATTTTTTCGCTTTAGGGCTGAAATATACGTTTCTGGGCTTTACGCTGTTTGATTTTTTTAAGACAATACACCCAGTTTTTGAATTTTATTCATTTCCCATCTTTAATTTATCGGACACTGATCTATGACAACCCCGCTGAATGAACGTCGCATTGCTAACGCAATTCGTGTACTTGCAATGGATGCTGTGCAAAAAGCAAATTCTGGACATCCAGGTGCACCAATGGGGATGGCTGATATTGCTGATGTTGTATGGCGTGAATTCTTAAATCACAATCCGACAAACCCTCAGTGGGCTAACCGTGACCGTTTTGTATTGTCAAATGGTCATGGCTCAATGCTTCAATATGCATTATTACATTTGACTGGCTATGATCTTTCAATTGAAGATTTAAAAGCATTCCGTCAATTGCATTCTAAAACACCGGGGCACCCAGAATTAGGTTATGCACCTGGTATCGAAACAACCACTGGTCCATTGGGTCAGGGTATCGCGAATGCTGTTGGTTTTGCTTTGGCTGAAAAAACCTTAGCAGCGCAATTCAACAAAGAAGACATTAAAGTTGTTGATCATTTCACTTACTGTTTCTTAGGTGACGGCTGTTTAATGGAAGGTGTTTCTCATGAAGCATGTTCATTGGCAGGTACTTTAGGTCTAGGTAAATTAATTGCTTACTATGACGACAATGGTATTTCAATTGATGGTGAAGTAGAAGGTTGGTTCTCTGACGATACAGAACAACGCTTCTTAGCTTACGGCTGGCAAGTATTGAAAGTTGATGGTCACGATGCAGATGCATTACGTGCGGCAACTTTAGAAGCTAAAGCTGAAACGAAGAAACCAACAATCATTATCTGTAAAACGATTATTGGTTTAGGTTCACCAAACAAACAAGGTAAAGAAGATTGCCATGGTGCACCACTGGGTAACGACGAAATCGCATTAACACGTGAAGCGTTGGGTTGGACTGAAGGTCCATTCGAAATTCCTGCTGACGTTTATGCTGCATGGGACGCGAAAGAAAAAGGTCAACAAGCAGAAGCAGCTTGGAACGAAGTATTTGCACAATATGAAGCAAAATATCCTACTGAAGCGGCTGATCTTAAACGTCGTTTAAGCGGTGAATTACCTGCTGACTTCGTTGCAAAAGCGGATGCGTATATTGCTGAAGTAAACGCAAAAGCTGAAACCATCGCAACACGCAAAGCAAGCCAAAATGCAATCCAAGCATTTGCCCCAATGCTGTCTGAAATCTTAGGTGGTTCTGCTGACTTAGCAGGTTCTAACTTAACACTTTGGAAAGGCGCACAAGGCGTTCAAGACAATGCTGCAGGTAACTACGTACACTATGGTGTACGTGAGTTCGGTATGACTGCAATCGCAAACGGTGTTGCACTTCACGGTGGTTTCATTCCTTACGTAGCAACATTCCTCATGTTTATGGAATATGCACGTAACGCAGTACGTATGTCTGCATTGATGAAACAACGTGTGATTCATGTTTACACACACGATTCTATTGGTTTGGGTGAAGATGGTCCAACACACCAACCAATTGAACAAATCGCATCTTTACGTGGTACACCAAACCTCAACACATGGCGCCCATGTGACACAGTTGAAGCAGCAATTTCTTGGAAATCTGCGTTAACACGTTCTGAAGGTCCAACTGCGTTGATCTTCTCTCGTCAAAACTTAGCATTCCAAACACGCACAGAGGCACAAATTGCTGATGTTGCGAAAGGTGGTTATGTATTGGCTGAAGAAAAAGGCGAATTGAAAGCGATTATCATTGCAACAGGTTCGGAAGTTGCATTGGCAATGGAAGCTTATGCACAGCTTGAAGGTGTGCGTGTTGTGTCTATGCCATGTGCTGAAGAATTTGTTAAGCAAGATGCTGCTTACCGTGAGGCAGTTCTTCCATCTAATATCCGTGCGCGTGTAGCGGTTGAAGCGGCGCATGTTGACTACTGGTGGAAATTTGTAGGTCTTGATGGTCGTGTGATTGGTATGACTACGTATGGTGAATCTGCACCAGCGAAAGATTTGTTCCAACACTTTGGTATTACGACTGAAGCAGTTGTCGCAGCAGTGAAAGAAATTACTGCTTAATTCTTAGAATTAAGTTTTTTAAAAGGCGTCCCAACTGTGGGGCGTCTTTTTATTTTTATGTATCTATATAGATACATTCATTCCCTAGATTTCAGATTGGAAGTGAGTAGCGCAATGAGTTTGTATGAGCAAATTAGTGATGAAATTACTTTAATGGATGCGGGTGAGCAAAAGTGGATTGGTGAAGACTTACCACTTGAAGCGATGGTAGCAGTAGAGTTATTGCTACAAGATATGGCAGAAGAGAAAATCATTAAAGTACGTCGAAAAAATCGTGAAAAAACTTCAGGATTAAAACAGATTGATCGTATTCTGATTGAAAAGCTTTAACAGTCATAAAAAAGCCTCCTATGAGGCTTTTTTAATAGCCTATTTTTATTAATTAGCCGTAGTTTCAGACACGGTAAAATTTAATTTTGGATCAGCATTTTGTTGAATTGTCCATTCACCACTTACTCTGAAAGATGCAGCTGAAGCATAAGTATCTTCCATAAACTGGAAATACGTGATTAAGCCATCTTTAACTATTGCTTTAATTGAAAATGGTGAAGTAAAAGTGCGCTTAGCGTGAACAGATGTATAGGTAAATTGTCCGAATACAGCCACTGTTTCATCTTCAGCTAAAATATCTGTGATTTGAAAATCATCGATCGTCCAATAAGTTCCGACATTAGAAAAAGTATATATATAGACATCACGACCTGTAGAAGTACCAGCCCAAGGTTCAATTTGTTTAAGTTCAGGATTGTTGAAATTTAGCGAAGTATAAATGGCATCTTCAGCCACTAACTTTTCTGAAGCAATCGCTACTCTTGATTTATCAGTATTATATAAAAAAGCCAATACGACATCTTTAGGTGCTTTAGTTTTAAGCGCTTTATCAATCGCTTGTTGTTGTTCACTCATCATTATTCTCCAGTTCAAAGTGGTAATTTTAGTATTATAAATGAGACAAAATATTAGTATATTGTATAAATTTTTAATTTAATCTCATATTTAAGATATGAGTTGATGTTAACTGCTTATTAGGAGAAAGCTTAAAGATGAAAAACATGATCTATACACAAGTAATAGTCATAATCTGATCAAATTGATTTGATAAAAGTGACACCTTCTTAAGGTGCGTTCTAATCTTGCAACAAACTGTTCTATCTGTACTGATGCAAGAATTTCAGAATGCTATACATTATTCACTATCCATTTCATAAATGTTTTAAAAAATTTGAGGAAAAATTGATGAACTTTAAAACAATAGCGTTAAGTGCCGTAGTGCTTTCTGTAGCAACAGTTTCATTTGCTAAACCAGTTGAGTATAAAATTGATCCAACTCATACAGCGACAGTATTTACTTGGGATCATTTTGGCTTTTCTACACCATCAGGTAATTTTAGCGATATCCAAGGAACGATCAAAGTAGACAATGAAAAGCCTGCGAATTCAGCGGTGAATGTCACAATTCCACTTTCAAGTATCAATACAAATGTCAAAGCATTAGATGAACATTTATTGAAACCAGATTTCTTTGATGCTGAAAAATATCCGAATATCACTTTTAAAAGTACTAAAGTTCAACCAAATGGTAAGAACAAGTATAAGATCACAGGTGATCTAACGATTAAAAATGTTACTAAGCCTGTCGTACTAGATGCTGTTTTGAATAAACAAGCTGAACATCCTATGACGAAAGCGCAGTCTATTGGTTTCAATGCAACGACTTCATTTGACCGTTCTGCATTCGGTGTTGGAGCATATGTGCCTAATGTAGGCGACAAAATCACGGTGAATATTACGACTGAAGCTTCAGTCGCAACTGATAAGAAATAATATTCTTCAAAAACAGTACATTTTAGAAAGCACCTACGGGTGCTTTTTTAATCACGATTAAAAATTAAGAAACATCCAAAACTGATAAAAATACTACCTGTTATAAGATCAATCTTCTTGCTGATTTTTTGATATATTGTGTTTACTTGTTTAGCAGAAAAAATAAAAGCAACTATCGCAAACCAAATCAAGCTTTCAACAAAAATTAACATTAACAGTGAACTCTGCTGTATCAGAGTTGCATCACTATTCATCGCAAGCGCGAAAACACTACTGAAGTAAACTAATGCTTTAGGATTTGCCATATTGGTGAGAAAGCCTTGAATCAGTAAAGAACTGTATTTTTTCTTGACTATGCCTTTTGTAACGTAAGCTGAAGCAGGTTCTAATTTCGTTAGCCCTGATTTAAAGAGTTGAATGCCTAAATAAATGAGATAAACCCCTCCTAAAATCATCATAATTGTTTGGAGCCAAGCCATTTTTTGGAATAGATAGTGTAATCCACTCATAGCACAAATTGCCCAAACTAAAATACTAAGAGAAATTCCTAATGCTGCAAAAAGTGCATGTATGCGAGACTGTCGAACCGCACTTTGCGTGACAAATAAAAAATCTGGTCCAGGACTAATAAGTGCAAAGAAATGAATGATGGCTAAACTGAACAGTGGTGACATTTATATCTTCATTATAATTTTTGGATATTGAATTTAGGTATAGCACAACCCAATATCCTGATCTACAGTTGGGTTCAAGGCTATCAAATCAAAATCATTTTAATCTGTTCAATAAAACGGCTTAAGATTGAACCTGCCACAGATTCTAGCTTTTCAGCATAACGGTGGTTATCTGCACGTAATTGAGTAATATCTATACCCGCTTTACGCAATTCGCAAGTATGACCAATCAACCATTTCTCTAAACTATCTGAGGTCACTTCAGGATGGAACTGGAGTGCTAAAATATTAGATCCAACTTGAAAAGCCTGATTTTTATAAATTTGAGTGCTCGCCAGAAGTTTCGATTGCGAGGGAAGATCAAAGGTATCACCATGCCAATGCAAAACTGGTACACCATGTAAAGAATTTAGAAGGTTGTCTTGTTCATTTATAATATCTACCGTACTCCAGCCAATTTCTTTAGTGTGGCCAGCATATACTGCACCGCCCAAGGCTTTTGAAATGAGTTGAGCACCTAGACAGATGCCAAGCGTAGGGCGTTGGAGTTTTAATCTTTCTTTAAGTAAGTCTATTTCTGTTTGTAGGAAAGGGTAATCTTCTGTCTCATAAACACCAATCGGTCCACCCAAAATAATGGTCAGACCTTCGTACTTTAAGGCTACTGAAAGATCATCCACACCTGCATCAAAATATCTGACCCGATAACCCAGTTGATATAGTGTCTCCTCAAAAGAACCTAGATCTTCAAAGGCTAAATGCTGTATTGCATATACTGTTTCAGGAAGCTTTCTCATGATGTGACGTTCTTAAAAGAATGATGAGGAGATTATAGTATAGAACTTTTGGAACTAAGGTTTCGTCCATAAAACAATATAAAACGATTTATTTCGCAATCTCTTTTTTTAATAATTTCTTAAGCATCGCTAGACTAGAATTGAGAATATCTTTTTTTAAGCGTTCATCTTGAACTCCACGCGCTAATAGTACGGAGCCCACCATTTGACAGAGTATTGCCCAAGCGAAATCAGGTTCTGGAGCATGCTGCGCAAATAGTTTGTAACCACGCTGAAGTTCTTTTTCAAAACATTGTTTAATGTCAACATCAGCGCGTGAAACTTCAGCAGCAAGTGAGGGTAAAACACAGCCTTTTTCTGGGTGTTGAACGTGTAATAGAGAAAGATATCGGTTCATTTCAAAATCTAACCAAGATTCTGGATCTTGATGAGGATTCATTTCCCACTGTTGAATACTTGCTCCGATTTCAGATTCGATTAAGGCTTTAAATAAGTCGTTTTTTGAAGAAAAGTGAGAATAGAAAGCACCGCTGGTCATATTTGCAGCGTGCATAAAACCATCAACCCCAGTATTGTTAAAACCTTGTTTTTTTGCAAGTTCACCACTGGTTTTTAAAATATCACGACGTTTTTCTTCTTTATATCCTGCTTTATATCTCATATTGAATATTCAATAACCATTGACTGTGCCTCAAAACTATAACATAGTGATCGTTATAATAACGATCGTTATTTAATGGAGAGATGATGAACGATCAGCAGTCAGAAATTAATCATTCAGAAGAAAAATCAACATATAACAAGGTCGCACTGATCATTGGTGCAGGAGATGCCACAGGCAGTGAGATCGCAAAACGCTTTGCACGAGGTGGATATACTGCTTGTATGACTCGACGCAATGCAGACAAGCTTGCACTTGTCATCCGAGAGATTGAAGCACACGGTGGTAAAGCTTATGGATTTGCTTCAGATGCAAGAAAAGAAGATCAAGTGATTCAACTGATTGACACAATTGAACGTGACATTGGTCAGATTGAAGTATTGGTCTTTAATATTGGAGCAAATGTGCCGTGTAGCATTCTAGAGGAAACAGCACGTAAATATTTTAAAATCTGGGAAATGGCTTGTTTTAGTGCTTTTTTAAATGGTCGTGAAGTCGCTAAACGGATGGTCGCAAGGCAGCGCGGCACTATCATTTTCACTGGTGCAACAGCAAGCATCCGTGGTTCATCATATTTCAGCGCTTTTGCTGGCGCTAAACATGCGTTAAGAGCATTAGCCCAAAGTATGGCAAAAGAGTTAGGGCCTCATCATATTCATGTTGCGCACGTCATTATTGATGGGGCGATTGATACTGATTTTATTAAAGATACTTTCCCTCATTTGTATGAAAAAAAACAGCATGACGGTATTTTAAATCCTCAACATATAGCTGATAACTATTGGCATATTGCTCATCAACCACGAGATGCTTGGACACATGAATTGGATTTGCGTCCATGGTCTGAACAGTGGTAATCATATTTAATAAGGATAAGACATGACTACACAACAACAAAAAGTTGAATTTTATTTCGACCTTGGCAGTCCATTTAGTTATTTGGCTTTTTACAAGCTACAAGAAATCACCAAAAAATATAATGCAGTGATTGATTACACACCAATTTTATTGGGTGGAATTTTTAAATTGACTGGTAACAAGAGTCCAATTGAGGTGCCTGCTAAAGGGATCTATTCAATGCAAGACTTAAGTCGTTGGTCAGATTATTATCAGATCCCGATGCAGATGAATCCATATTTTCCAATGAATACATTGACTTTAATGCGTATATTAACGGGAGTCAAAATCTATCATGATGAATATTTTGAAGTGATTTTGACCAAGCTTTTCGATGCGATGTTTAGAAAGCCCTTGAATTTAGCCGATCCAGAAGTTCTGATAAATTTATTTCAAGGGGATGCAATCGACGGTCAGCAACTTTTGGATTTAAGCCAAGATCAGGTAGTAAAACAAAAATTGATTGATGAAACAAACCATGTCGTACAACGAGGGGTATTCGGAGCACCTACATTTTTTGTACGGGAAAATATGTACTGGGGGCAAGATCGCTTGCATTTCGTAGAGCGCGAATTACAAAAATAAGTGAAAAAGAAATTAGATTGAGACTCAGCTAAATTTATTAAAAATATTGATGTGATATAACGAATAAGAGAGTACGAAATTAATAGCTTGAGGAATTCACGATGACCCATAATGTTTTAGCTTACGCAGCGCTTGATTCTAAAAGTCCACTGGTTCCATATACTTTCCAGCAACGTCAAGCTCGCCCCGATGATGTCATTATTGATATTGAATACTGCGGTGTATGTCATTCTGACTTACATCAAGCGCGTAATGATTGGGGTTTTAGTCGTTACCCAATTGTACCGGGTCATGAAGTAATTGGTCGTGTAAAAAGCATCGGAACATCTGTAACTAAGTTTAAGGTTGGAGATCTGGTCGGAATCGGGTGTATGGTAGATTCATGTCGTACTTGTTCAGCTTGTCACCAAGGTTTGGAGCAATATTGTGAAGCTGGCAATACACAAACGTATGGTAGTTTAGATCGTCATGATCAAACACCTACTTATGGTGGCTACGCACAAATGATCATTGCGAGCCAAGATTTTGTATTGAAAGTACCTGAAAATTTAGATACTCAATCCATTGCACCTATCTTATGTGCAGGGATCACTACATGGTCGCCGTTAAAACATTGGAATGTCGGTGAAGGCTCTAAAGTGGCTGTTGTTGGACTCGGTGGTTTAGGTCATATGGCGATTAAACTTGCTCATGCACTTGGTGCTGAAGTGACTTTATTTACACGATCAGCAAATAAAGAACAGGATGCACGAGATTTAGGTGCAGATCATGTCGTGTTATCAACAGATCCAACACAAATGAAATCAGTGAAAAATCAGTTCGATTTAATTATTGATACTGTGCCATATGATCATGATTTAAAGCCTTATATTCCGACACTTTCATTGAGTGGGACACTAGTATTGGTAGGCTATCTCGGAGAATTTAGCAGCAATTCCGTGCCCATGATTATGGGAAGAAGATCAATCGCTGGATCGGTGATTGGTGGGATTCAAGAAACTCAAGAACTACTTGATTTTTGTGGTCAGCACAATATCGTGTCAGATGTTGAAGTCATTGATATGCAAAATATTAATGAGGCATTTGAGCGAATGCTTCAAAGTGATGTGAAATATCGTTTTGTGATTGATATGAAAAGTCTACAAGCCAGCTAATCCATTAAGCTCCTGTAGCAGAAAAGAAGCGGCAATCAGCCGCTTCTTTAGCTATTGTTTTAGAAGAAACCCATTGGTTTAGTTGAGTAACTCACCAATAAATTTTTAGTTTGTTGGTAATGATCCAGCATCATTTTATGATTTTCACGACCAATCCCTGATTTTTTATAACCACCAAAAGCAGCATGAGCAGGGTAGATATGGTAGCAATTTGTCCAGACTCGACCTGATTGAATTGCACGTCCTGCACGATATGAAGTATGCGCTGATCGTGACCAAACACCAGCACCTAATCCATAAATGGTGTCATTGGCAATTTTGATGGCATCGTCGAAATCTTTAAATGTTGTCACAGCCAAAACTGGTCCAAAAATTTCTTCTTGGAATGTTTTCATGCTGTTATTGCCTTTGAAAATCGTCGGCTCAATATAAAAACCTTGTCCAATTTCTTCACGTGCTTGACCACCTGTAAGAATTTGAGCACCTTCTTCACGACCTGTCGCAATACAACCTAAAATTTTATCTTGTTGCTCTTGCGAGGCTTGAGCACCAATCATGGTTTCTGTATCAAGTGGATGTCCTGTTTTAATTCGCTTCACGCGCTCTACAGCCATCTCTAAGAATTTATCAGCAATACTTTCCTGGACTAAAGCGCGTGATGGACAAGTACAAATTTCTCCCTGATTCAGGGCAAACATGGCAAAACCTTCAAGCGCTTTATCTAGATATTCATCATCCTTATCCATGATGTCTTCGAAGAAAATATTTGGAGATTTGCCACCCAGTTCTAATGTCACTGGAATAATATTTTCGGTGGCATATTGCATAATTAATTGACCGACTGCAGTTGAGCCGGTAAATGCAATTTTTGAAATACGTGGATTTGTGGCAAGAGGGCGTCCTACTTCAACACCATAACCATTGACGATATTCAGCACACCTGGTGGTAAAATATCTTGTATCAGTTCAACTAAAACTAGAATACTGACAGGAGTTTGCTCAGCTGGTTTTAAGACAATACAGTTCCCCGCTGCTAATGCAGGCGCAAGTTTCCACGCCGCCATTAAAATCGGAAAGTTCCATGGAATAATCTGTCCAACGACACCCAACGGCTCATGAAAATGGTAAGCGATAGTATCTTCATCGATTTCTGAAATACCACCTTCTTGTGCGCGGATACAGCCAGCAAAATAGCGGAAATGGTCAATACACAGTGGAATATCTGCAGCTAAGGTTTCACGGATAGGTTTACCATTGTCCCATGTTTCTGCCACAGCAAGTAATTCTAGATTCTCTTCTAAGCGATCTGCTATTTTTAATAAAATGTTAGAGCGAGTTGTTGCAGACGTTTTGTTCCATTCAGTTTTAGCGGCATGAGCTGCGTCCAAAGCGAGTTCAATATCCTCGACTGAAGAACGGGGAACTCGAGTAAAAACTTTCCCATCTACGGGAGAAAGATTATCAAAATACTCACCTTTTACTGGAGGAACCCATTTCCCACCAATGAAATTTTCGTATTGTGCTTTAAATTGAACTTTAGAATCTGGTTGATTGGGATCAGCGTAGCGCATAGTGTCCATCCTTTGGTTGTGCTGTAAAGTTATGGAAAATATCTTCGTCTTTGGTATTAGATATCTTCTATTATTGATGAGTTAACATAACCACAATAAGGTTGGAAAAAGGTTGGAATGATGAAGGTTTACAACTGATCAACAAATACTATAACTATAATAAGTACAACATATGCATATTGGGAAATGTTGAGATAATAAGGAATGAACTCAATGCAGACTCTTATCAAGCAAAGACAACAAATAGAAACACTTAGAGAGAAAATCAGTCTTTCAACTGTACAGGCGAAACAACTTGGTCAGCATATTTTAAAGTCTTGGCAAAGATCGAAGTTGGCAGAAATTCCGAAAGAGCGAATGGTAGCGCCGTTGATCACAACGAGTACTGTTGAAAGTCACAGCCTAAATCAAGCATTGAAAATATGTGAACAAGAGTTAAAACATGTTGCACAACAATCATCTATGGTACTTGCGGTAGGCGATATCAACAGCACCATTATTTGGACGGAAGCTAGTCAACAAATGCGTAAGGCTGCAGAACGTGTTCACTTTATTGAAGGCGGTCAATGGCGGGAGGAAGTGGTTGGAACCAATGCTTTAGCATTAACCTTGAAAACTGAAAAATCGAGTTGTGTGTTTTCAAATGAACACTATATGGAGTCTATTCATGATTGGGTGTGCTATGCAGCACCAATTGTTGATCCATTTTCGAAGCAACTCATTGGTGTATTAGATTTATCAACGACATGGGATCATCACAATAGTTTTGGACTACTCGCAGCAGAACGTTGTGCATCTTTAATACAATCAGCATTACTGAATTATCAACGCCAACATTTATTTATTCGTACCTTTGGAATTCCTCAAGTCATATTTAACGGACGTACCTTGGTGGTTACACCTAGACAGATTGAAATTTTGACAATATTGGCATTATGTCCTCAAGGGCTTAGCTTAGATTCGCTTCATCAAGCTTTGTATGGGGAGCGAAAGGTAAGCATGGGAACTTTAAAAGCTGAAATGTCGCAGCTTCGAGATTTATTGGGTGGAATGTTAGGCTCAAGACCCTATAAATTACTGGCTCATATTGAGGCTGATTTCCTCCGAATCGAAAATGCTTTAGACGTTGGATTTATTGATAAAGCTTTACAGCAGGTCAATGGTGTAATGCTCGCAAAAACAGAAAGCCCATTCTTATGTTCTTGGCGAAATTGTTTAGATTCGCGTTTGAGTGAAGCAATTTTTAACTATTGTGATGTTGAAGTGCTTTTAAAATACATTGCACGAAATCCTGATGCAGTTGATGCAATGGAGCGTTTAATGGAGTTGTCACCGCAAGATTATTCAACGCAACAACTTTTACAGCACTATCGTAATTGAGCCGAATTAAAGTAAAACACAACGGCCTAAAGCATATTCTTCGTATTGTTAACGTATTTTATCCTCATTTATTTATACCTACAAAAATTTAACGCCGCCGTTCCTGATGTAATGCACTATCAGATTCGATTGAGAATCAAAGAGTAAAAAAGAGAATCTGAAGTGTATCCAGATTCTCTTTTAGATCTAGCAACTCAAAAGTTTACATTGCAGCTTTAAAAATGTTGATGACTTGTTGGAGATCTGCTTTACGTGGGTTAGTGAGCATGCAGGCATCTTTTTGTGCATTTTGAGCCATCACTTCTAAATCTTCCTCTTTAACCGAAAGCTCTTTTAATCCTGTTGGAATGCCAATAGATTGAGAGAGGATTTTTATCGCATCAATTGCTGCATATGCAGCTTCATTAATGGTTAATCCTTCAATATTTACACCCATTAATTCAGCTATTTTGGCATAACGATCAGGGCAGGCAATTAAGTTGAACTCACAGACATGTGGGAGTAAAATCGCGTTACACACACCATGCGGAAGATTATAAA
This sequence comes from Acinetobacter sp. ANC_7504, assembly GCF_056779995.1. Taxonomy (NCBI): domain Bacteria; kingdom Pseudomonadati; phylum Pseudomonadota; class Gammaproteobacteria; order Moraxellales; family Moraxellaceae; genus Acinetobacter; species Acinetobacter sp. ANC_7504. The sequence continues at coordinate 555,034 of NZ_JBWYIZ010000001.1, forward strand.
AACCGCCTAATTGGTGAGCCATGGCATGTACATAACCTAGAGAGGCGTTATTAAATGCCATGCCTGCCAAATATTGTGCATAACTCATTGCATCACGTGCTTCAATATTCTCACCATTAGCAACCGCAGGACTCAGCCATTGACTGATCATGCTGATGGCTTTTTCAGCACAGGCATCTGTAATTGGGTTTGCTGCTGTTGAAACATAGGCTTCGACGGCATGAGTAAGCGCATCCATACCTGTTGCAGCTGTCAATGCTGCAGGTTTTGCGATCATCAGTTTAGGATCATCTATGGCAATGAGTGGAGTGCAACGCCAATCGACGATTGCCATTTTTACATGAGTTTCTGTATTGGTAATAATACAGAAACGCGTCATTTCCGAAGCAGTTCCTGCAGTTGTGTTGATTGCAATAAGAGGTGTCATCGGAACGGTACTTTTATCGATTCCTTCATAGTCGCGAATGTGCCCACCACCTGCAGTCACTAAACCAATACCTTTAGCACAATCATGTGAAGAGCCACCACCTAAAGAAATAATAAAATCACAAGCATTATTATTGTAGGCTTCCACACCATCGTGAACATTAATATCAGTCGGATTAGGTTCAGCACCTGCAAATATGTAGCTCTCCACTTGCGCTTCTTTTAAATAGCCAGCGATGATATCTGCGACACCAAATTTGTATAAACCTGCATCAGTCACAATCAGTGCTTTTTTAGCGCCCAAATTTTGAGCTTTGCTTCCAACTTCTTTAGCACTACCTGGTCCGAAAAGTGAAACACAAGGGATATAAAACCCGTTTGTTTGGTCTGCAATATTTTTAAAAGCCATGGTGAGATTCCTTTTACCATTTATTGTTGTGTTCGGCGATATTTACCGTGTTTGCAGTATTGGACACGCTTGAGAAGATGTGTACCTACCAAATACCAACCCAATTTCTCCATGGCTCAAAACAAGAAACAGCAAGCAAGAAATAATATTTCAAATGGGTGAAAAGGAGATTGGTCGCAAAGGTCTGTGAAGAGATGGGAAGGTTGAAGAATAGAAATATTGTATGACCAAGAGAAAGTCCATTCAGCTTGATCAATACACATTAACAATCAAGACCAGTAAAATGAGGTCTTAGATGAACAGAATTTAGAGATTTTTTGAAGCAAGCCAAGCGAAGAGTTGGTCATATACTTGCTGACGAACCAGTTTTTTTGAAAGAACCAAATCATGCAGACCATCTTTAATTGTCATTACAGTGACATCACCTTGTAATGCTTTAGCATATTTTTCGATAGTTTTTACATCTAAAATCACATCAGAGGTCTGAACATCAATATTATATTTCTTGGGATTGGTCGTGCGACTTGAGTGCATAACAAGAAGCGGAACTGAAATTTTAGGACCAGATTGAATTTTCTGTTGTGCTTTCACAACAGCACCGATAAAACTCAAATACACTTTGGTGTAGGTTTTAGGTTTAAGCTTGAGATCAAAACTCCATTCGCCATTTAAATTTTCGTGCAAACTCTTCACGTAAAATTTATTTAATTCACTTGGTAGTTGCATCAACGGAAATTGCTGAGCTAATTTTGCAATCATTGGAAGCGCATATTTTTTTTTCAAGACATTCATATTGAAATCATAAAATGGGCTGTTGGCCCAGATTGCTTTAATCAATGGATGATCAGGGTGTCGAATTGAAAAATAAGTGGCAGTTAAACCGCCTGTAGAATGACCGCATAATAATACCGATTCATTTCCCTCACTTTGAATTGTATTCAATGCGGCATGAATATCTTCATCATATTCGGTTAGGGCTTTCACAAAATAAGGTTTTTGATGCGGAAGTAGTGATCTACCGTATTTTCTAAGGTCAATGGCGTAAAAATGAAAACCTTGGGCATTAAATTTTTTCGCCATTTCTTGTTGGAAGAAATAATCAATAAAGCCATGGATATACAGCACAGCTTTAGTTGATGGAATATCTGATGGACGACGTACTAATGTTGCAATAACCTCACCATCATAATCAGGCGAAAATTTGAAAATATGTTGCTCAAATTTTTCACCTAAAATGTCGGGTTGGTAGTGTAGCGTTGTCTCAGCACTCTTTTTTTCGATCATCTATTGATTCAATCCCTGATTTAAAACTGTTTAGGTTGATTATAAATATTTTTTTAAAAGTTGTTCTGTCTCGTCAAACAATCGCTGAGCTAAACTACGATTTTTTGCATGTGCAGATTGAAAAGCTGGTGTTTGCAAACTTTTGTATTGACCTGTTTTCTTAGACCATTCAGGTGATAACGCAATTTGATGAATAAGATTTGCTGGTTTGTTGGGTGAGATTAAGAACAATTTTAAAGCGCGATATTGATAGTTAGGAAGCTCGCGATAAATTTCGGAATCCACACCACCTGGATGAATTGCATTACTGGTGATAGATGTGCCTCTGAGCTTTTCAGCTAAGGCATGACTAAATAGTAAATTTGCTAATTTACTATTTCCATAGCTGAGTACACCGTTATACTTTTTAACAGAATGAAATTTAAATTGATGTGTGTCAATTTTACCCAGAACATGCATCATGGATGCAAGATGAATGATACGGCCTGAAGGCGCGTTTTGAAGTAAAGGTAACAATTGTATTGTCCACACAAAATGTCCTAGATAATTGACACCTATTTGTTTTTCAAAACCATTAGCCGTTTCTTCTAATTTAGGCGTCATCAGACCTGCATTGTTGACCAAAATATCAATCTGTGAATATTTTTCTTTTAAAGTTTGTGCTGCAGATTTGACTTGATTTAAATCATTTAAATCTAATTCTACAATATCAATTTGACCATGACCTTTGGTGCTGATTTCTGCTTTAGCTTTCTGAGCTTTATCCAAATTACGACAAGCAAGCACGACGTGATGACCATCTTCAACAAATTTTTTTGCTGTCGCTAATCCAATTCCTGTATTTCCACCTGTAATCACCACTGTTTTCATTATTGTCTCTAAAGTTCTTAGTATGAAATTGTTTTAATACAGTCAGAGCAGTGAGTCAAACCTACTTTCAAGAAATTTTCATATAATTGCTGCATGATACGAACTGCTAATGTGACTCATACAAAAGTTACAGAATCTGAATAGCACAACTCATTTTAAGATAGAATAATGTGGTTATATCGTTGTTATTTTTAAAAATCTTCCAGTCTTTCATATTTAGGCAAACTGTATGCTGGCGTGTCCTCCGCAAAATCCAAAGCAACGTCATCAATATACTGCACAGGCATTAATTGATCATTGCGATACACTCAAAGCTGTATTTCAGGATCAGTGGTTATATCTATGGACGATTACGCCTGAAAATTTATTCGTAATTGATCAGGAAAATAATAGCTTAGTGATCGCAGATGGACTGCTCACAGTTGAGTGTATCGATGATTATAAAATTCAATTTTATACATCTTGCACAAATGTCGAGATTCAAAAAATTGCGGATTTTATGTTCAATGATTTTAGTTTTATCTTTAATCATAAGGCCTCACATCATTCTTTATATTTAAAAACGAAAGTGCAGTTATTTCGTCAAATGCTGGTTGAAGAAGTCTTTAAATGGGTCGATGGAGAAAATCGTGTTGAACAGTGCCTCTATAATTTGACCGATCAGCAAGCGATGCAGTTAGATCGAATCATGATGCAAAGTGAGTATTATGATGAACCTCATTTGCTGAATTTCAGTCGATTTGGTGCTGAAATACCTCTGGAAGTTGAACTAAATTTTAAACATCTGTGTTTGGTCAATTCAGTCATGGGAGATAATTTTCTTGCAGTGCAAAAATTGATTCCAGTATACGATCGGTTAAGCACTTCAGCAGAATTAATGTTGCCAAAACGGTTATATCGTATGGCACAAATTTCTTTCGAAGAACAATTTAGCTTATCTCAATTGGTAGACTTAGAGCCTGATTTCAATTTACTCAAACAGCATAACGAGCAAACACCGCATTTATTAGGTTTTACACGTTGGATCAAACGAGGGTATTGGCAGTATCAAGATATTTTCAATAAACAAAATTTTTTAAATAAAGATGTGCAGTATTGGGTAGAAGATATAGCGCAACAGTCGCCACTGTTTATACACAAAAGAGCAGTGAATTGGTTATTTAAACAAGATTATCTTGTCATCGACTGGGTAAGTGAAAATTTAAAAGATCCCAATATTCGATTGGCCGTCACCGCTTTAAGTTTTGTGGATTGCTCTAAAGTACATCCGCATGTCATACAACTCTCGATTCAATATTTTGAACAGGTTATCGGTCGTTTATTTATTTCTGAGTGTTTACGTATTTCACAGCAACAATCATGGTTTGAACTATCTGCTGAGCATGAGCCGCTAAATGTTCAATATTCTAAAAAATCACAACCTCTCACGGCTTCTATTTTATATCTTAATGAATGGTTGGACTTGTTATGGTCATTGGATCAGCAAGGATTGAGTTCAGTGAAATATGTCTTTAAACGTATTTCTCAAGTGATGCAGTCTTATATGTTGTTTTTAAATGACTTAGTTAAAGATCTACCTGATGAAATCATCAAATTTATTGAGCCCTCAACACAACATCAAACGCATTTTCATTTCTTGATGCAGCAGTATCATATCAATCTAGATGAGTTTAGGCAGCGCTTTAAACATCCAAACTCTCAATATAATCGAAGCAATAGTATTTTTGACTCTTATGTCGCAGATTATCTCATTGATTTTTTCCAACAAGATAGAACTATTTCGAAAAATATGACATGGCCCGCATGGTATCAGCAAGCAATACGTTGGCATCAGCATTTACATTATGTGGATACATTGACGACTTTGAAATTGAGACATGCTGAAAGTCATTGGAAACGAGTATCACCTCAAGCAGTCATGTATACAGAGAATTGGAAATTTGTGGAGTTGAATGAATTAGAGCAAATTATTCAAGAGTCTGTAAATTATCAACATTGTCTGGCTTTATCTTATACCCAAAGAATTATTGATGGTGAATATGTGGCGTTCCATATGTCAAATTTACATGATCCCTCACAGCATTTGACACTCGGTTGTTTTTTTAAATTCGATCAGCTTCATTTTGACCAACTGCGTTTGCCCAATAACGAAGTTGCTGATCTAAAGGTTGTGAGGGAAGCCAAAGAGTTTGTACATCAAGTCAATGAAATGTTGATTTGGAATTTTGGAGATCCTGAACAAATCAACAACTGATGCGCCTTAAATGGACGTATTCACGCGTTAACATGATCATAAGACTGATTTTTGGCTTAACTTTTTGATGAAATGTCGTTAGGCTATGAGCGTTTAAATTAGGTTAAGCACATATGAAACAAGAAACTGCACTGAAGTTAATGAAAGCAGGAGAAAATGTCTTTTTGACAGGTTCTGCGGGTGCAGGAAAAACGTATACGCTTAATCAATATATTAATTATCTTAAGGCACGAAAAGTTTCAGTCGCCATTACTGCATCTACAGGCATTGCAGCCACACACATGAATGGGATGACCATTCATACGTGGGCGGGGATCGGGATCAAAGATTTTTTATCAGATGATGATCTAAAGCGCATGAAAGAGCGCAAATATCTTAAAGAGCATTTAGAAAATGCGCAGGTATTGATCATTGATGAAATTTCGATGCTACATGCGAAGCAGCTTAATTTAGTTAATCAAGTGCTCAAGTTTTTTAAAGAGTCTGATGAAGCATTTGGTGGCATACAGGTGATTGCCGCTGGAGATTTCTTCCAGTTACCACCAGTCGGACGCAATGACGAAAAAAATCGAGATAAATTCTGTTTTATGTCCCAAGCTTGGGTAGAGGCGAAATTTCGTGTTTGTTATTTAACTGAACAACATCGACAAGATGACTCAGCCTTGAATGATATTTTGAATGCAATTCGTGCACAAAATATTCAAGCTGAGCATATTCAAGCTTTACAACAAACCCGTGAGCAAGATATTGGTGAAACATTTACACGTTTGTATACCCATAATATGGATGTTGATGCCATTAATTACCGTCATTTAAATGAGATTGATGGGGATGGTCATCAATTTTGTGCACAAATGGATGGTAATGAAAAATTAATCGAGACATTAAAATCTTCCGTACGTGCACCAGAAGAATTGACCTTAAAGAAACATGCCAAAGTCATGTTTGTAAAAAACAATTTTGATGTGGGTTATATCAATGGCAGCCTTGGTGAAGTCATTGGCTTTGAAGAAGTAGATGATCACGGGGTATTACCTAAAGTTAAATTAACAGACGGCACTGTTCTGGTGGTCGAACCTGAAACCTGGTCTGTTGATAATGATGCAGGAAAGACAATCGCGAGTTTTTCCCAAGTTCCTTTGCGGTTAGCTTGGGCGATTACTATTCATAAGTCTCAAGGGATGACTTTATCGGCGGCGGAAATCAATTTGGCGAATACCTTTGAAAAGGGTCAGGGCTATGTCGCCTTATCTCGTTTGAAATCTATTGATGGTCTGAGGTTGCTCGGCTTCAATGAGCAAGCATTAGAATTAGACAGTTTAGCAATTAAAGCCGACCGAAGATTTCAAGAACTCTCTGATGAAGCAGAAGCGCATTTTGGTGATGCTGATTTAGAAGCGCAACATAAGGCATTTATTCGGCACTGTGGTGGCACACTCAATGAGCTTGAGATTAGTCGTAATGAGAAAAAAATTGCCAAAAATGCAGGCAAAGCCAATTATGCCACCGCGACTCTCGATGAAACTCGCGAACTCTTTGAAAATGGTTATGAAATTCAGGATATTGCGGTTGAGCGTGGTTTAACGCCAGCAACCATTATTAACCACTTAGGCAAACTCCATCGTGAGCAGGGGTTAGATATCTCGGTTGCTCATCCTGGGGATGAAGTCGTTGAACAAGTACGTAAAATCTATAAAAAATTACTTAAAAGACAGAGTCCTGAACATTTCGGTGAAGATGGTGCGATCAAGTTGCGTCCGATCGTGGAAAATACCAATCCGCGTATGGGCTATGACCAAGTGAGATTAGCCTTATTATTCATTGAATAATGAGTTACGCATTTGAAATTGATTTTTTAACACACAAGCAAAGGGAATTAAGATGCCACAGATGATCGTTGAGTATTCGGATAATATCCAAAATTTAGATGCGCAAGCGTTACTTTTAGGCTTAAACCACGCTTTATTTGATACAGGTCTAGTGGGGCATCCTTCTGATATCAAATCACGTATTCGTGCTAATAGTGATTTCCTGATTGGTTTTGGCGAAGAGCCTCAAGCCTATATTCATGTTCGTTTAGGGATCATGACGGGGCGTAATGAAGAGCAAAAGAATCTTATTTCAGATCGCTTAAATGAGTATCTTCATAGCTTTAATGGTTATCATGCTCAAGGCTTAACGGTTCAATTGATCATTGAGTTAGCGGAAATGCCAAAAGAGCATTATCGTAAAGGTAGAGTTCAGAAGTAAGACTAAAAAGGCTGAAGTGATCTTCAGCCTATCGTTATGCAGCAAAAGTCAGTATTTCGATATCTGCACTGTTTTGAATTTTTTCAGCCGAATAGCTATAGAGTTCATCGATGAAAGCGACATTAAAACTTCCGACAGTTTGAGCCTGCGTATAAGCGAGCTTACCTGCGATGGCAAAGTGTACATGGGCAGCAATACATGCAATGGTTGGGTTTGTTACGCCAGCATAAGCAGCAATTAATGCACCTAAGGCGCATCCTGTAGCGGTAACTTTTGGCTGTAAATGTGAACCTCCATTAATCTTAACCATACATCCATAAGACTTAGAAAGAATAAAATCAGATTCGCCAGAAATTGCGATACATTCAGAGTAATCTAATAAAGTTTTTGCCTGTTCTACTACGGCAGCGCTATCGAGGGTACTGTCTACACCCTTAGATTGATTTTGTTGTCCAGCTAAGCTCCCAATTTCTGAAGCATTACCTCGGATAATGGTGGGTTTAAACCGCAATAAATCATTTGTAATTTCACTGCGCCATGGCAAAACAGCACTATAGCCAACAGGATCTAATACCCAAGGTATATTTTTTTTGTGAGCAGTTTCTGTGGCAATTTTCATTGCGGCAACTTGTTCTGTATGAGGAGTCCCTAAATTGATACTTAAAGCTTGACTAATACTCACGAAACTTTCAGCTTCAAAAGGATTATCAATCATGGCAGGTGAGGCACCAGCAGCTAACAGTACATTTGCGACATAGTTGGCAGCAACCTGATTGGTCATACAATGCACTAAAGGTTGAGTGGTTTTTAACAGATTCCATGCTTCAATGACCTGTTTAAGAATCTCTTGGGTTTGAACCTCAATATCTTTTGGAGCATTTGCTATCAAGTTTTCTGGATGATTCATAGTCGTTCGCTAGCGTGTAAAATAGTGGTCTTGGTGATTACAATTACGACAAATTAAACTGACATAGTCATCTGCATCATAATCCACAGAAAGTTCATTTGAGCCACAATTCATACAACGTTTTTGTGAGTAGAAATTTAAACGTGGCTCAATTTTACTCCACGATCGCCAAACGGGTTGAAAAAAGATTGATTCATCATAGCCCATAAAATGAAAAAATAAGATTTCGCTCATTTTACTTAAAGGTAAGTTAGGTAGCCTTGGCAGTGTTGAGGTTTCCCATTTTTCAGCTAAAGAACGTTCACGATATTGCTGTAAGGTCTTTTTTAAAAGGTTGGTATTGATAAAATTTTCATTACGGGCTTGGAGTGCTTTCTTATGGTGCAAATATTCAAGCGCAGTTTGAACTAAATAATAGATTTGACCCACAGCGAGTGAGTCTAATAATCTAAAACAAAAGGTTTGAAAACTCTGATTTCCAGCAATTTGAACGCCCCAAGTACGACAGTAGTATTGCGCAAATTGAATAATTTCTTGGTACAACAGAGTATAGAGTGCACTTTTGACTTCATCACTATTTTTAAATGGTACACCTTGGCTCAGATTTTCATAAAAGAGCTGACGTAATGCTTGAGTAATACTAAACAAGCTCGGCTCAGAATAGCCGTCAAGACGGACATTAATATAGTATTGACTGAGTTCACTCGAAAAGTCACGTGGGACAAGAATATTGTCTTTCAAAAGTTGTTTCATCAAATAATTTTGAAATAAATAACTTGGGGTAATGGTGTGATATTTAATATTTTCCCAATCAATGAATTCTTGATGTTGGGTATGCTCATGGACTTGTTGATCTAATATTGAGAGTAAAAACAACTTGTGCATAAAGCTCAGTTGATGCAAATCGAGTTCTTGTATGTCTTTATTCTTCGATGCAATTTTACGTTGTTCTTGAATGCGAGTTTCCTGCATCATTTTCTTTCGTTTTGCTGTGCAACGCTCACAATGACAGTTGCGGTTTTCATCTTGAAAGACTTGATGGTGGCAGTGAGAGCATTGATGGAATAGGATTTCTTTATCAAATTCTTCTGCTTCAATAAAGTACATACTGGCCTGACAAAGTGGACAGAAACTACTTTCATCAGCATTTTTTTGGAGAATTTGCAACATGGTAGCACTTTAATTTCAAGATGAAAGAATTATACACACGATTGTTCAACATCGCTTGATTGAGTCAGTATTGAAAACAAATCTGACTGGTGTTGCGATCAATAAAATAAGCAGGTGAATGCCTGCTTATGTGAAATATATGAATAGATCGAACCGGAAAATCATTTCCTCAAATGTTAGATCGACCTAGATGGAGGATTTAATAGGTTAAAGGGCAAGGGAGCTCTGAATCGGAAAAATGTTGCATTTTAGCTTGGATCAGTACCTGAGATTTCTTTTGAGATAATCTCTTGATTCCGAGTGCATCATAGTTTTTCAATACAGCTGTGACTTCTGATGTTTCAATAGGCATTCCCTCGCTGGTTAAAAATGCTGCAATCACGCGATGATCAATTTTAGCAGCATCCATCATCTGCATGGTTTTGATGTTTTCTACTCTGACTATGTGGTCCCTGATGAGCATATTTCACCTCATTTATGATTTATAAGTTTTTTGATGATTACCGCTCTTAAACTGAAGCAATAATTATGCTTGAAAATAAAGAAGTGAATTTTTGTTACATTTCTATCGTACTTAGACAAGATATTTGAAACGGGTAATAAAGAAGCAAACTGTTGTTACTACAAATAAATTAAATTGAAAAAAACATGAATAGACCCATATTAAATAGAGCGTCAAACACAGACAATTCGTCAATTTTGACCTATGATCAATTGACTTCACATAAAAGCATAATCGCTGTAAAGAACAGCTTATAGGACGAGTTATGAATATCGCGGCAAATCCAGTGATCGAAGCAGATCAAACGATTTTTTTGAAAGATTATCAGAAGCCAGCATTTGTCGTGGATTCGATTGATTTAAATATCCAAGTCTATGACGATCATACGATGGTGACAGGCACACTAAAAATGCAACGTCAGACTGAAGGTGATTTGGTGTTGCTTGGTCGTGAGCTTGAGTTGAAGTCAATTACACTGAATGGTCAAGAGTTAGATTCTTCGCAATATCATCTAGATGATGAACAGTTAGTGATTAAAGATGCACCTGATGATGCATGCATCGTTACAGTCGTTGAAATTCATCCTGAATCAAACACACAACTTGAAGGTTTATACCAAGCAGCATCTGATCTGTTTGTTACACAGAACGAACCAGAAGGCTTTCGTAAAATTACGTTCTATCCAGACCGTCCAGATGTGCTGTCTGTTTTCACAACACGTGTCGAAGCGGATAAGAAATTTCCAGTCCTACTGGCGAATGGTAATTTAACTGAAGCGGGTGAAGTAGGCGAAGGACGTCATTATACCATTTGGCAAGATCCAACCAAGAAACCAGCCTATCTCTTTGCATGTGTCATTGGAGACTTAGCGGTTTTAAAAGATCGTTACGTCACTTCTGAAGGTCGTGATGTAGCTCTAGAAATTTATGCTGAAGAAAAAGATATTCCTAAGTGCCATATTGCCATGGAAGCACTTAAACATTCTATGCGTTGGGATGAAGAGCACTATGGATTACCTTATGATTTAGACAATTATATGATTGTCGCGACCAGTGCATTCAATATGGGTGCAATGGAAAACAAAGGGCTTAATATTTTTAACACATCATGTGTTTTAGCTGATGAAGAATACACGACTGATGCTGCGATTATGCGTGTTCAATCTGTTATCGCTCATGAATATTTCCATAACTGGACGGGTAATCGAATCACTTGCCGAGACTGGTTCCAACTTTGTTTGAAAGAAGGTTTAACCGTTTTCCGTGATCAATCTTTTTCTGAGGATTTGCAGTCTGCTGCTGTTCAACGAATTGATGATGTAGCAGTGCTTAAAGCGCACCAATTCCCTGAGGATTCAGGCCCATTGTCTCATCCTCCACGTCCAGATCATTTCGTAGAAATTAATAACTTCTATACAGCGACTGTGTATGAAAAAGGTGCAGAAATTAACCGAATGATGGCGACTTTATTAGGTAAAGAAAAATTCCGTAAAGGAACGGATGAGTATTTCCGTCGCCATGATGGTCAAGCTGTGACTGTGGAAGATTGGGTTGCTGCATTATCAGCAGGTTCTGGTGTGGATTTATCAGGATTTTTAAGTTGGTATAACCAACCGGGCACACCTAAGCTTGAAGCTAAAGGTGAGTATGATGCTGAGCAAAAAACTTATCGTTTAAAATTTAAGCAAAGTTTAAAACCACATCCAAAATATCCAAACTTAAAAGCGGTTCCAATTCCTGTCGCTTTGGCTTTGTTTGATGAACACACTGGTGAGCAACTTCAACTTGAATGCTCGGCTTTGGTTGAAGATAAAGTCAAAGATGGTGTTTACTTATTCACGAATGATGAAGCAACGATCGAGTTTAAAAATGTGGAGAAGGTGCCTGTAATTTCACTATTACGAAATTTCTCTGCACCCGTGAATTTAGAGTTTAATTATACTGATGAACAGCTTGCGTTCTTATTACAGTACGAAACCAATGGCTTTAATCAGTGGCAAGCGACGCAAACATTGCTTGAGCGCATCTTATTAAATGACCAACCTGCTGACATATATATTGAAGCGATGTTAAAAACGCTACCTAGAGTAATTCAGCAAGATCCGCTGTTAGCTTCACGTTTATTTGATGTTCCGAGTGAAGGTTATTTGGGTAGCCGTATTGACTACGATTATCAACCGACAGCGATCTATGAAAAGCGTAACGCTCTATTAGATACTTTGTCTCGCCGTTTAGGTGATTTTGCTAAAGAGACTTATTTATCATTAGATCCAGCAATACAGTCAGATTTTTCCCAAGCTATGGGTACACGTGCTTTAAAGAACATCATGCTTTCATTTATTGCGCGTCAAGGAGATGAGGCTGCATTTGATTTAGCTGAGCAACAGTATCGTCAAACACGTAATATGTCTGAACGTTTAGGTGCTTTAAAAGTGTTGGTGTGGAATGATGCACCGCAAGCTGTTGAGATTTTAGAAGATTTCTATACGCGTTTTAAAGATGAGGCTCTATCAATGGATCAGTGGTTTATGATCCAAGCAGCTCATCCGAAAGCGACAGCAGAAACGATTCAAAAACTGACATCACATGCTGATTACGATCTTAAAGTACCTAATCGAATCCGTGCTGTAACTGGTGGTTTAAATTCAAACCCTGTCAATACTTGGAGTTTTGGGGTAGATCATATTATTCAGTTGGCTCAATATTTGGATGAAAAGAATCCGATTGTAGGCTCACGTTTGTTACAACTTTTATCACGTTGGTACACGTTAGCCCATCCTCAACAAGCCGAAGTCAAAGCGAAACTCGAAGCATTGAAACCTATCGTGAAATCTAAAAATGTATCTGAAACTTTAAATAGTATGCTTGCTGTTTAAATCACAAATAAAAAACCAGTGCAATGCACTGGTTTTTTTGACTCAACAGAATCAAGCTTGCATGGTCATTAGACTCGCATTACCACCTGCAGCTGCGGTATTAATACTAATTGCACGTTCAATAAAGAAGCGTTCTAAAGGAATGTCATAATTACCAGGCTCTAGATGTGTTATTCCGATGATCGGACCTTGTCGCTGAGCCACTTTATCTTGCAATTTTAACAGTTGATTTTTGGTGCCATGATGTAGAATTGCATCAAAACTACCTGTCTCAATATCAGCAATAATGGCGATACGTTGAGCGACCTCTTTAGGCATAGACTGTAAGTATTTTAAAACAAACGTATTCTCACCTAGAACAGTTGGCTGAGAGCCAACCGTGAGAATGGCATGAAGTTGATGAATCTGATCTATTTCTTGATCTGCCAAGCTTAAAACACGATGTCTCGGTAACACAACATATTGATTGCTTTCACCTGTTGGTCCTTGTAATTCATAGCTATGTCCGACACAACTTGGTTGCAACACCTTCATTTGATAATGAGGAAATGACTTATTGACCCAATCTTTATATTGATTCAATAAGTTTTGATGTTCAGTCAATTCAACGCCTTTGCTCGTTGCATAAGGTTGTTCAATTTTTTTATGTGTACATTCATGCATTAACCGATAAATATACATCGGTCCACCAGCTTTGGGACCTGTACCAGATAAACCTTCTCCACCGAAGGGTTGTACACCGACAACAGCACCTACAATGTTGCGGTTAATATAGAGATTTCCAACTTCTGCTTTTGAAATTACGGTTTGTATGGTTTCATCGATACGCGTGTGTAAGCCCATAGTCAAACCATAGCCTTTGGCATTGATTTGATCAATAAGTCGATCAAGTTCGCCATATTTATAAGTAATGACATGCAGTACTGGACCAAAAACTTCACGTTCAAGATCATCTAAATGTGGTAACTCAACCAAAGTCGGTTTAACAAATGTCCCTTGCTTGAGATGAGAGTCATCTTCATCCAACATGAGTTGTTGAACGGGATAGCCCAAAGATTTCATTTTATTGATATGTTGATCAATGGATTGTTTTGCTTCTCGATCAATTACAGGTCCGATATCAGTTTTTAATAAACTTGGAATACCGACACGCAATTGCTTCATTGCACCTTTGAGCATTTTGATCACGGTATGCGCATTATCTTCTTGAACACATAAAATTCGCAGTGCTGAACAACGCTGACCTGCACTATCAAATGCTGAGCTGACAACATCTAATACCACTTGTTCAGTCAGGGCAGAAGAATCTACGATCATGGCATTTTGACCGCCGGTTTCTGCAATGAGAGGTATTGATTGACCAAATTGATTCAGTCGTTTTGCAACGGTTTTCTGCAAAATTTTCGCAACCTCAGTTGACCCTGTAAACATAATACCTTGAATACGATGATCACTACTGAGTTGTGCACCCACTGTTTCACCACGTCCTGGCAAGAGCTGTAAGACAGATTGTGGTACGCCAGATTCCCAAAGGATCTGAACTGCAATTGAGGCAATTAAAGGGGTCTGCTCCGCTGGTTTGGCGATTACAGTATTCCCTGTTACAAGTGCCGCCGCGATTTGACCTGTAAAAATTGCCAATGGGAAGTTCCAAGGACTAATACACAGTACTGTACCTAAGGGTTGAATAACGGCTTTGTGTTCTAGATCTTTCACTTGTGCTGCGTAGTAGCGTAAGAAATCTACTGCTTCGCGTACTTCAGCAATCGCATTGGCAAATGTTTTACCGCTTTCACGACTGAGCAGAACCATCAGCTCTTCAAGTCGAGACTCCATCACATTGGATGCGGTAATTAAATATTCTGCACGTTGATCTTTATCTAAATTTTGCCAATCCTGCTGTGCTTCAGTCGCATTAACTAACGCCATTTCCACTTGCATGGCATGAGTTTCCGTCACTTCACCGACAATATCTTGATGGTTTGCAGGATTGAGAATTGCAATTGACTCTGTATCGTGTACGGATTCATCTAATCTCAGACCCATTGGGGTGGCTTTAATTTGAACTTTAGACCATTGTTGATAAGTATGATTCAAATGTTCAAGGTCTTGGTCATTTGCAAGATCAATTCCAAGAGAGTTAGGGCGATGATCAGCATATAAATGTTTCGGGTATGGAATAGCAGGGTGCTTTAATCCAACTTTGCCTTCGATTCGACTTGTGACATCAATGGTTTGATGTGGATTTTCAATCAAGTCATCAATTTTGAGTGTTTTATCAGCAATACGATTTACAAAAGACGTGTTTGCCCCATTTTCAAGCAATCGTCTAACCAAATAAGCCAAAAGGGTTTCATGATTTCCGACAGGTGCATAAATTCGGCAAGGTACGCCAAGTTTATCATCTGCTTTAGAACCGACGACTTGTTCATAAAGTGGTTCACCCATGCCATGTAAACATTGGAATTCGTATTGTCCCTTATAATATTGTTCAGGATTTGCCAAATGATAAATAGTGGCTAAGGTTTGTGCATTATGTGTTGCGAATTGTGGATAAATAAAGTCTGGTTCGGCTAAAAGTTTGCGAGCACATGCAATATAAGATAAATCTGTGTGCACTTTTCGAGTAAAGACAGGATAATCGGTCATGCCTTCAACTTGTGCTTTCTTAATTTCACTGTCCCAATAGGCGCCTTTGACTAAACGAACCATTAAACGTTTTTGACTACGCTTAGCTAAATCAATGATGTAATCGACCACGTAAAAACATCTTTTTTGATAAGCTTGAATCACAAATCCAATGCCTTTCCAGCCATTCAATTTTGGTTCGAAACATAAGCGTTCAAGAAGTTCCAATGAAATTTCCAGCCGATCAGTTTCTTCAGCATCGATATTTAGACCAATATCATATTGTTTCGCTAGAACCGCTAGATTAAAGACTTTGTGATAAAGCTCATCGTGTACACGGTCAATTTGCGAGCGTTGATAACGTGAATGAAGTGCTGAAAGTTTGATTGAGATACCGGGGCCTTCGTAAACATCTTTGTCAGACGATGCCTTACCAATCGCATGAATCGCATTTGTATAATCTTGATAATAGCGCTCCGCATCATGATCTGTAAGTGCTGCTTCACCTAACATATCATATGAGTAACGGAAGCCTTGTTCTTCTAATCGTTCGGCATTATTTAACGCCTCATCAATGGTTTCACCTGTCACAAACTGTTCACCCATCATACGCATAGCAACATCAACGGCTTTGCGAATAATGCCACGACCACTTCGTGCCAAGATGCCTGTGAGAAGACCAGATAGACTATTTGCTTTAGGTGTTTCCATTAACTTACCAGTTAACATTAAGCCCCATGCTGCCGCGTTTACAAACATTAGGCTGCTTTGACCTAAATGATCTTTCCAATTGCCTTGGTTGATTTTGTCTTTGATCAATAAGTCACGTGTTGCTTTATCAGGGATACGTAACAGCGCTTCAGCTAAACACATGAGCGCAATACCTTCTTGTGAAGATAATGAAAATTCTTGTAATAAACCCTGTACAATGCCTGCTTTGCCCGCTGACCCTTTACGTTCACGTAATGAATGCGCTAAATTGAAGGCTAATTGATAAATTTTGTCTGAAATTTCTTGATCAATCTCGGTCTGTTCGAGAAGTGTTTCGACACATTCAGATTCATCACGGCGCCATGCACGATTTATTTCTAATTCTAGATCTGATTTATCTTTAAATTCAGTAATGTCTTGAATGTCTATTGGGCGAGAAAGGGGTGAGCTAAGTTGTTCCATGAGATATACGCCAGCGTCCTGTGACAATGAAATAGATTTATCTTTAAGGTTTATTTAATTTATAATTACAGAAAATATGGTGCATAACTCACTATAATTAGAGTTAAATTTAGAGAATAATTCGCATGCAGACTCAAATGATGACCTTGGATCGTACAGATTTAAAAATTTTAGATATCTTGCAAAAAGATGGGCGTCTATCAAATATAAAACTTTCTGAAATGGTCAATCTTTCTCCCACAGCAGCGCTTGCTCGAGTACAAAAACTAACCAAAGATGGATATATTACAGGTTATGAAGCCAAGTTAAATCCAGATCTGCTGAATCGAAGTTTTGTGGTATTTGTCGAAATTTTATTAGATAAAACAACTCCAAATGTATTAGAAGAATTTTCTGATGCAGTCAGAAGTTACCCTGAAATTGTTGAATGTCACATGATCAGCGGTGGGTTTGATTTTGTAGTTAAAATTCGTTGCGCCAACATGGAAGAGTTTCGTAAGATCTCTGGACAGGTTTTATGGCAACTGCCTGGCATCAAAGAAACCCGTAGCTATCCAGTGATGGAAGTTATTAAGGAATCTTCGCAAGTGCAACTTAAGCAAACATTTAAAAAGTAAATGTATAAGAAAGGGGCTATAAGCCCCTTAATTTTTTATTTCTCATTACCTTCCATTTTTGATTTCTTGCATTTCAATTTCATATTTCTGTTGAGCTTCATCAAAACGGTCAGTCACATCTTGCGCTGGCGGGCGGCCTAATAAACTCACCACCATAATACTCACCCAAGATAAAATAAAGCCAGGAATGATTTCGTAGACGCCAGTATCAGCCATGGTGTTTTTCCATACAATGACGGTAACAGCACCAACAATCATACCTGCCAATGCACCATTGATGGTCATTCGCTTCCAGAAGAGAGAAAGGATAATCAGTGGTCCAAATGCTGCACCAAAGCCAGCCCACGCATAAGCAACTAAACCGAGTACCTTGCTGTTCGGATTCATTGCAAGGAAGATCGCCATAATCGCAACGATTAATACCATCAAACGACCTACCCAAACCAGCTCGGTTTGTGAGGCAGATTTACGAATAAATGCTTTGTATAAGTCTTCTGTAAGCGTGGTAGAGCATACCAATAGTTGGCAGCTTAGGGTACTCATTACTGCAGCAAGAATCGCTGCAAGAATCACTCCTGCAACCCATGGATTAAATAAAATTTTAGTTAATTCCATAAAAACAGTTTCAGGATTTGCATTGACTGCAGCACTGAGTTGAGGAAACGTATCAAAGTAAGCGATTCCGAAATAACCGACAGCGACTGCACCACCAAGACATAGAATCATCCATGTCATTCCAATTCGACGTGCTGCTGGAATAGACTTCACGGAATCTGCTGCCATAAAGCGCACAAGAATATGTGGTTGACCAAAGTAGCCAAGTCCCCATGCCATTGAAGATAAAATTGCTACAGTGCTGAGATCTGAAAGTAAATTATTCGCTAATGGGCGTGCGGATTCCACAATGACACTAACTTGCTGAGCATTTTCACCAATGGCTAAATAAGTCATTACTGGAGCAAGTAAAAGCGCAAAGATCATCAAGCCTGCTTGGAATGTATCTGTCCAACTGATGGCTAAGAAACCGCCAATACAGACATAACTAATCGTTGCCACTGCTCCAATCCATAGGGCTGTGTTGTAATCCCAACCAAATAGGCTTTCAAATAAACGTGCACCTGCGACCATGCCAGAGGCACAATAAATTGCAAAGAAAATCAAAATTACAAAAGCTGAGATGATACGAAGAACTTTTTTCCGATCACCAAAGCGGCTGGTGAAATAGTCGGGGAGAGTCAATGCGTTATGTTGTATTTCGGTATGAACACGTAGACGACCCGCGACCAACAGCCAGTTCAACCAAGCACCGATAATTAAACCAATGGCAATCCAAGCTTCGGATAAACCTGAGAGATAAATTGCACCAGGTAGGCCCATGAGTAACCAGCCACTCATATCTGATGCACCTGCGGATAATGCAGTGACGACACTGCCTAAACTCCGACCACCTAAAATATAATCATCAAAATTATTCGTGGCTTTGTAGGCATAAAGCCCAATGCCAAGCATCGCCACAATATAAAAAATAAATGTGATTAGCGTAGGATTTAATTGGCTCATTGCTATGCCATCCTTTGTCTGTCCTAAATGACCATCTTTCCGAGATGAATTTTTAATCGAATTATTCGAGGAGCTGATTCAAGCACGTTTTGAAAATTACGCTCTGTTACATTTGAGTGAGATTTATAGTTGTTTAGTGAAACTGAATGTAATTTTGGTTACAAAGACTATTTTTTCAAAAAAGTTTACTTTGAGGTTTAAAACAATTCTATAAATGATTATTTTTAACATAAAGTTACATTTGTCACTTAAACAGCGAAGTTGTAATTTTTTATTGCATAAAGAAGTATTAAATCAATAGTGAAAATAAGCATGAAGCCTATTATCGATATTGCACGATAATGGTGCATTATTGTTGAGTAATAAAAGTGTCTACGGTTCAATTTGATAAAACAAGAATAGAGCATGATCTGCTCGGTGAAAAAGCGGTTCCTTTCGATCGTTACTATGGGATTCATACCCTGCGTGCGATGGAGAATTTTCAGATTTCGCATCAACAAATAGGTGAAAACATACATTTTATTCGTGCATTGGCACAGGTAAAAAAAGCATCAGCACAGACAAATTTAAAATTTTCCAAATTAAGTCAAGATGTCAGCCAAGCGATTCAATGGGCTTGTGATCAACTGATTGAGCAGCCTGAAAGTTGGAAATCATCATTTCCAATTGATATTTATCAGGGTGGGGCTGGAACTTCTATTAATATGAATAGTAATGAAGTGGTGGCTAACCTTGCACTCGAGCATCTCGGCTTGCCTAAAGGTCAATATGATGTAATTCATCCAAACGACCATGTGAATAAATCGCAATCGACCAATGATGTTTATCCAACTGCATTGAGACTAGCAACATATTACAGTTTAGAAGATTTATTGTCTCAAGTTCGCTCATTAATCGCTGCTATTGAGATCAAAGCATCTGAATTTCAACACGTAATTAAAATGGGGCGAACTCAACTCCAAGATGCTGTACCCATGACACTCGGACAAGAGTTTCGTGCATTTGCGACGCTATTAAAAGAAGACTATCGCCTCATCCAAAAGATGCGTCATTTACTGCTAGAAATAAATTTGGGTGCGACTGCGATTGGAACGGGTGTGAACACACCTCATGGATATGCACTAGAAGTGGTTCAAACGCTTTCTCAAATTACTGGATTGAAATTACAAGGTGCTGAAGACTATGTTGAAGCCACCAGTGATTGTGGCGTATTTATTATTCTATCAAGTACTTTAAAGCGTTTAGCCGTCAAGCTCTCAAAAATTTGTAATGACCTGCGCTTATTAAGTTCAGGACCTCGTACGGGATTAGCTGAAATTAGATTACCTGAATTACAAGCTGGCTCATCCATTATGCCTGCGAAAATCAATCCAGTTATTCCTGAAGTAGTGAATCAAATTGCTTTTAAAGTCATTGGTAATGATTTGACAGTGACCATGGCAGCTGAAGCGGGACAATTACAATTAAATGTCATGGAACCTGTAATTGCACTGACCATGAATGAATCAACCAATTTATTAATTCAAGCAATGCAAACACTTGAAAACAAGTGTATTCAAGGTATTACTGCAAATGAACAGACTTGTTACGATGCAGTGATGCGAAGTGTTGGTATCGTCACATTATTAGATCCGATTCTAGGTCATGCCAAATGTGATGAAATTGGGAAGGTTTGTCTTGCAGAAAATAAAACCATTCAGCAAGTTGTCATTGAGCAGAATCTTTTGACGAAAGAGCAGTTAAATCAAATTTTCTCTTTTGAAAATTTAGTGTCTGAGATCGCGGGTCATGTTGTCGATGATATGAACATGGACAAAGTAAGTTAATAGAGTAGGTAGAATCTGAAAGTCAATTGAATATAAATTGATGGCATATTTCATTCAATGAGGTATGCCATTTTCATTGAAACTTTTAAGTATAATTTCTTAATTGAATGTTTATAATAATTAAAATTACGAGCCATCAATACAAAATTATAATTTAGAGAAAATGAATGAAAAGAATAGTAATAAGCACGCTGCTGTGTTCGATGTTGCTGGCATCCTGTTCAAAAAAATAGAGGAACGCTCTGCTGAAGCAGTTCAAGAAAATACTGCTGATACGCAAGTTGATATGCAAGAAGCGGCTGAACCAAATACTTTGCCCGTCCAGGAGCAAAAACCTGAGGTCATATTAAATCAAGATGTTAATCCGGTTGAACTTACTCGTCGTATGGTTCGAGAGGAGCAAGTTAACTTTACCGTTAAAGATGTGGTGAAAAGCAGTTTAGAGATTGAAAAAATAACCCTTGAAGCAGGCGGATTTATTGAAAGAAAAGATATTGATTTCAATGTGGTTGATCTTAAACGTCAGAATATTTCAGAAGGTAAAGTAAAAGTATTTGAAAAAGTTGAACCTATATCTTTTATGGTGCTACGTGTACCGAGTGAGCGTGCCCCACATGTTGTTAATCAACTTTTACCTTTAATGTTTTTTCTGAATCAGCAACGCTATAGTGCACAACGTTTTGAATTGAAGCTTCTTCAAGAAAAAATGAATCAAGAACAGACTATTTCAAGTCAAGCACGACCAGCTCATTTGAATGAAATCACACGGCTCACTCAACTCGAAGTTCAAGACCGTGTTAAATTCAGTACGATCAGTTTACAACTGAATCAACCAACACTGGTCCGAGAAAGGGTTGATATTGATATTGATGCAGTGGCGCGATTAAATGGTGATCACTTTATTCAGCGTGCTTGGAATAGCATCAAATATGGCTGACAATTTGTGCTCGATCTTTTGGTGTTTTTATTAATGATTTGGCCTTTGTATTTGATTGTCTTAATTGGCTTCTTGTTATATCGATGGTTAAAACCTTATTTTGATAAACTCAAATAAGCCCATGCCTCAATTTGGCTGAACTGAAGAAAGAAGTTTAGCCAAATCTTGCATTCCTTCGGTTGCTGATTTTGAGATACATGTATAGTGTTGTGGCACACGGCCGAGATCGGCTTTAGGGTCGATATAATACGCATCACAGCTTGGTGAAATACTGTGTACTAAGCTTGCAACAGGATAAACAGCTAAGCTTGTTCCAATCACAACAAAGATTTCAGCTTGCTGGCAAATCACTTCTGCTTCTTCAAAAGCGGGAACGGATTCACCAAACCATACGACATGTGGACGAAGCGGATATCCAGCGTCACAGAAGTCACGAGAAATATCCAGTTCAGTACCTTCAATTGTGTAAAATTTGTCTGTGAATTGAGCATCTGGCCCTGAGGTTTTGGCCAGTCTTATATTTCCATGAAGATGTAGTACTTTTTTGCTTCCAGCGCGTTCATGTAAGTCATCAATATTCTGCGTGATCACATGTACATCATAATGTTGTTCAAGTGCTGCAATCGCAAGATGTGCTGCATTAGGTTCAGATGCTAAAATTTTTTTTCGCCGTTCATTGTAAAAGCGCTGTACTAAAACAGGATTGTTACGCCAAGCTTCGGGCGTTGCGACATCCTCTATGCGATGGTTTTCCCAAAGTCCATCGCTATCTCGAAATGTATTGATACCACTTTCAGCACTCATACCAGCACCCGAAAAAATCACAAGCTTTGTTTTAGACTGATTCATCCAATCTCCATCCTATTGATTTTATGCCCACGTATGACGTCTGGATCAACTTAATATTCAAATATTCATTAGAGCTTATATAGTTTGATTCAGAAATTTAGAAATTTCTTGTGCGAATTTAATGGGTTCATTGATCAAAGGCGTATGCCCTGAGCGCTCAAACAGTACGATACGATGATTTTTAACCGATTCAGCAATGAGCTTTTGCCCTTGCGCTGGATAGAGTGCGGATTTAGCGCCGATAAAAAAAGTTGCTGGACATTCTAACTTTGAGATCGCGGCTCTGTAATCTTCTTTATGGTTTAGATAGTTGTCAATGTACCAACGCATATAGTCGAGACGTTGCATAGGGAGGATTAACTTTTGAATTTTCGGTTGATTGAGTGTTGTTTTAAAAATTTTAGCGCTCAATTGATGATTATCTTGTAAAGATAAAAATTTAACCCAAAGCTCGACTAATTCGCGGCTTAAGTGAGTAGGTAATTCACTCAGGTTTTGATAATTTTCATGTTGATGTAAAAAAGAAGAAAGTTCGATGAGTAGCTTTTTGAACTCTGGATAGCGATCGCCCAATAGCCCGAAACTCCAAGTTTCATCAGAAGGTATTTTAGGGGTTTGATCAATATGCAAGTATGCTTGGATTTGATCAGCAAATTGACCATATTGCATACCATGCATGGCAGTAGTTGCCCCCATAGAATAAGCAATCACTTTATATTGTTGTCTAGGGCGTTGACTGATCAATGCCTGAATATCGTTCCAGTGACTTGAAATAGCATCAGCATCTGGAATTTTACAATGCTTAGACCCACCAAAACCACGCCAGTCAGGAATAATAAATTTATATTTCTTTAAATTAAATGCAAAAAAAGGAATCCATTGCCAACTTTGCATTCCTAAACCAGATAGCACCAAAACAGGTTCACCTTGACCTATTTCACGAACATATAATTTTTCGTCATCTTGCATGGTATAAAATGGCATAGATATATCCTTTATTTTGTATTCATTATTTTCAATTGTGGAATTACACGTTCTAACCAACTGATCCAACCTTGCTCTAATTCAATGCCTAATTGAAGAATCATTTTATGAATATAGAGTGTACGATCATCATTATTTTTATTGGCAAAATCTTTGTCGTAAATCGCTTGGTATATTTTTAACTTATTTTTATGAATTTCTAAATGAGACTCCAATTCTGTCAGCACATTATTACCACCTAGTTGTGCTTCAGCTCTTAAACGCACCATCAATTCTTCTCTGAGTTGGGCAGGCTCACTATGCTGTACCATCCAATTGGCAAGTTCAGTTCGACCTAGAGCATCAACTTTATATTTTTTCTTTCTCGAGTTGGGATCACCTTCATCAATAGTCGAAATCCAACCTTTTTTTTGCATAGCATTGAGTTCACGATAGATTTGTTGGTGAGTTGCATTCCAAAAGAATCCCATAGAACGGTCAAAGCGACGTGCAAGTTCAATACCTGTACTTGGTTTTTCAATGAGACTGGTCAACAAAACATGTGCTAAAGACATAAATCATATATCGTAAAATGTTGAATCAACTTAATTATGCAACATGTTGCATAAAAAGCAAAATTAGAATATATATTTATGCAACAAGTTGCATGAAACACACAATAATAGCAAGCAAACGCGAGCCATGAGGTCAGAATGTCAAATTATCCAAACTTACTTGCACCACTAGATTTAGGTTTTACCACTTTAAAAAATCGTGTATTGATGGGTTCAATGCACGTAGGTTTAGAAGAGGTTGAAGGTGGCTATGAACGTATGGCCGCATTTTATGCTGAGCGTGCTCAAGGACAGGTCGGTCTTATCGTGACGGGGGGAATTTCACCCAACGATGCTGGTGTGACTTTTGCGGGAGGGTCAAAATTAGACTCGATTGCTGAAGCTGAGAAACATAAAATCATTACACAAGCAGTACATGATGCTGGCGGTAAGATTGCAATGCAGATTTTGCATACTGGTCGATATTCATATCAGCCTGAAAACGTTGCACCATCAGCAATTCAGGCACCAATTAATCCAGTTAAACCTCATGCTTTAAGCTCGGCTGAAGTTCATCAAACCATTGATGATTTTGCTAACTGTGCAAAGCTGGCTCAATATGCAGGTTATGATGGTGTTGAGATTATGGGGTCTGAAGGTTACCTCATCAATGAATTTATCGCAGCACGTACCAATCACCGTGATGACGAATGGGGTGGGAGTTATGAAAACCGCATTCGTTTGCCGATTGAAATTGTAAAACGTACCCGTGCAGAGGTGGGTGAAAACTTTATTATCATTTATAGACTTTCGATGCTCGACTTGGTTGAGGGCGGTTCAACGCTTGAGGAGGTCATCCATCTTGCAAAAGAAATTGAGAAAGCCGGAGCGACTATCATTAACACAGGGATTGGTTGGCATGAAGCGCGTATACCCACGATTGCAACGAAAGTACCTCGAGCAGCATTTACATGGGTGACAGAAAAGCTAAAAGGTGAAGTTAATATTCCATTGATTACCTCAAATCGTATCAATACCCCTGAAATGGCTGAACACGTGTTAGCTTCAGGTCATGCAGATATGATTTCTATGGCTCGCCCAATGCTTGCAGATGCAGAATTTGTACTAAAAGCTGAACAGGGTAGAAGTGACGAAATCAACACGTGTATTGGCTGTAACCAAGCGTGTTTGGATCATATTTTTTCACTCAGAATTGCGTCATGCTTGGTTAACCCACGTGCATGCCATGAAACTGAACTCATTTTTAAAGAAACCCATACGCCTAAAAAAATTGCTGTCATTGGTGCAGGTCCTGCAGGATTGAGTTTTGCTACTTATGCAGCTGACCGTGGTCATCAAGTCACCATCTTTGAAGCAGCCGATCAAATTGGGGGGCAATTTAATATTGCAAAAACGATTCCAGGAAAGGAGGAGTTTTATGAGACATTGCGTTACTTTAAGCGAAAAATTGAGCTGCAACCTTTAATTCAATTAAAACTTAATCATACAGTAACTTTTGAAGAGCTCAATACAGATCAGTTTGATGAAATTGTCGTCGCTACAGGTGTGACACCTCGACATTTAGATATTGAAGGAATTGATCATCCAAAAGTGTTGTCTTATATCGAAGTTTTAAGAGAGAAAAAACCAGTCGGACAGCGTGTTGCGATTATTGGTGCTGGTGGTATTGGTTTTGATACTGCTGAGTATCTAACCCATGAGGGGGAAAGTGGAAGCTTGAATCCTCAAAAATTTTATGATGAATGGGGAATTGATACATCATATTCTAATGTAGGAGGTTTAAAACCTGCTCAAGTTGAACAGCCATCACGTGAAATCTACTTATTACAACGTAAAGCGACTTCAGTTGGTGCAGGCTTGGGTAAAACGACGGGTTGGATTCATCGTACTGGATTAAAAAATCGCGATGTAAAAATGGTTCCAGGTGCAACGTATAACAAGATTGATGACCAAGGTTTACATATCACAATCAACGAACAAACAACCGTCTTAGACGTGGATCATGTGGTGATTTGTGCAGGTCAAGAATCATATACGGCTATGTTTGATCAACTCGAGCAGGTAGGTAAAAAAGTTCATTTAATTGGTGGGGCGAAAGAGGCGGGTGAGCTAGATGCAAAACGTGCGATTCGTCAAGGCGCTGAATTGGCTGCCAAGATTTAAGCCAGAAAATTTCTCTCCTGTATTCTAGATGAAAGTGCAAGAAGAGGATTTGGAGAGGGTACTTAATTGAATGAGACCTCTCCTTGACGCAGTATTCTCCCTTTTCTTCTAAAAGATTGGACTGATACAACAAAAAGGACATAAAAATGACACTCGAAACCACACAAAAATCTATTCAACGTTGGCACCATATGCTTGAAACGCGTGATTTAAGTCTATTGAATGAGCTTTTGTCTGAAGAAGTCGTATTTAAATCACCCGTCGCATTTAAGCCTTATCCAGGCAAACAAGTTGTTACTTTTATTTTGACCAATGTGATTGAGATCTTTGAAAATTTTCGTTATCACCGTGAGTTCTATACAGCAGATGGGCTCAGTGTTGTGCTTGAATTTTCCGCAAATGTGGGTGAAAAAACATTAAAAGGCATTGATATGATCCAGTTTAATGAGCAAGGTCAAATTATTGACTTTGAGGTGATGATTCGGCCTAAAAGTGGTTTAGAAGCTTTGGCGTTGCAAATGGGCCAACGTATGGCTCAATTTCTACCAAAATAAATTAGGCATGTTTTTGGCTTATGAATTGGAATAAGTAAATTCGGAGTCTGTATGAATCTTAATCAGCGTTTCAAGTGGGTGCAGGAATTCACTCAAACCCAATTTGATTATTTTACTGGTGCAGCTATACCTTCAATCTATTTTAATCCGCAAGGTGAGTTAGCGCATGTGATTTCAAACTTGAAACGTTTGCATTATAAATATAGACCAACGCCGTGGCTCTCGAATACGCATGCTCACTTAGTGTATTTTGATAAAATTCGAAAGAAAACCGTAAAATTAGAATATGACTTCATTGAACAGTTAACAATGTCTGATGGGGGAACGACGGGTATTGCTTGGTATGGTATGCATCTGCCTGCGGAAACACCTACTATTTTAGTGCTACATACCATTACTGGAAGCCCAGCCAGTATGAGAGAATTGGTCAGAGACTTACATCAAGTAACTGGTTGGCGTATCGCATTGTGTTTAAGACGAGGGCATGCAGGTCTACCACTTTCAGTTCCTAAAATTAATCTCTTTGGAAACACGCAAGATCTAAGAGAGCAGATCGAACGTATTCAACAGCGCTTACCATATTCTAAATTGTATGCAGTTGGGTCTTCAGCAGGAACTGGATTATTGGTTCGATATTTAGGTGAGGAAGAAAGCTCCACACCAATTCAAGCGGCTTTCGCACTTTGTCCTGGATACAATACGGAAACTGGTTTTTCAAATGTTCATCCTTTTTATAGCCGTTTGATGGCAAAAAAGTTAAATGCACATTTTTTAAAACCGTATGAGCAACATTGGCGAAATTTAGAAAGTTTAAAGCAACTGAGTGTTGCTAAAGATTTATTTGATTTTGAAAAAACATATTATCAGTTCGCTGGATTTGAAAATTATGACGCATATTGTAAAGCGACAAATCCCATCTATGTCTTTGAGAAGATTAGAGTGCCGTTGATGATTTTAAATTCGGAAGACGATCCAGTATGCCATATCCGCAATTTAGAGCCTTATAAAGAAGTGATTCAACATATGCCGAACATGGCTGTAGTGACCACAAAAAAAGGAAGCCATTGCTGTTTCTATGAAGGTAATAAAAATCCAGAATCTTGGGCACACAAATTAATTGCAGAATTTTTTTTAGAATTAGAGAAAGCTTGACAATTTTTGTTGTTTATAAATGAATAACAATTTGACTTTCATTCATGTTGACATAAAAAAACCGAGTCATGTCACTCGGTTTTTTAATTTGAAAATTAGTTTTCTAAAGCAGGGGTAGCAGCAGCAATAGCAGCGGCAACAGCATCATCTTCAGATTGAGAACCACCCGTTGATGCACTTGGAGAAGGTGTAGGGCGTTCTACATTTTCAACAGTTGGTGCTGGCGCAGGATTCGTTTGTGCAGGAGCATCACGGTATTCACGACGAATAGTCGCTGACGTATTGTTTGTCTCCTGATGCTCAATTTCAACTTGAGTTGGTGGCTCAGGTTCGATTTCAGGTTCAGAAATCTCTATGTTCTCAATTTGTTCTGCCTGTTCAGTTGTTTCAACAGTTTGTTCCTGTTCTTCTTCCTTAGGCGCTTCTTTTTTTACACATGCAGTAACGAGGAGTGCAGATAAGATTGCACCACCGATTAAAAGTTTTTTATTCATAGTTGCTCAAAACAAACTAGCTAGATCGACTAACGTAGTATAACAGCAAATTAACAGATGAAAATCACTGAAAGTGTGCGTGAATCTTTATTGGAAATGATGATAGAATAACCAATTGTTTATTGTTCTTTGAATTGATGCGGATTGACTTTGCTTTATAGGTACAGAGTAAAGTAAAATTGCGCAACATTGCAGGCCGATTTAGGCTCGATTGTACGAGAAACCCAATGACCCATTTTATTTTCGTTACTGGTGGTGTTGTTTCATCACTAGGTAAAGGTATTTCAGCTGCTTCAGTTGCTGCACTTTTAGAAGCCCGTGGATTAAAAGTAACCATGGTGAAAATGGATCCATACATTAATGTCGATCCAGGGACGATGAGCCCGTTCCAACATGGTGAAGTTTTTGTCACAGAGGATGGTGCGGAAACTGACTTAGACTTGGGTTATTACGAACGTTTCTTGCGTCGTGCGAAAATGACCAAGCTTAATAACTTTACATCTGGTCGCGTGTACCAAGACGTTTTAAATAAAGAGCGTCGCGGTGATTACCTTGGTGGAACAGTTCAAGTTATTCCACACATTACAGACAATATTAAAGAACGTGTTCTTCGCGCTGGCGAAGGCTATGACGTTGCTATTGTTGAGATTGGCGGTACAGTAGGTGACATTGAATCTCTCCCATTCATGGAATCTGTTCGTCAGTTAATGGTTGAACTTGGTCACAAACGCACAATGCTGATGCATTTAACGTTGTTGCCATATATCAAGTCAGCTGCAGAGTTGAAAACAAAACCAACTCAGCACTCGGTGAAAGAATTACTCTCAATCGGTATTCAACCAGATATTTTGATCTGTCGTACTGAACACGATGTTGATGCTGATACAAAGCGTAAAATTGCGTTGTTCACGAACGTAGAAGCTCGTGCAGTTGTGGTGTGTAAAGATGCACGCACAATTTACGAAATTCCACGTACGTTCTATGAACAAGACGTTGATGATTTAATTTGCGAGCGTTTTGGTTATAACGATTTACCAGAAGCCGATCTTTCAGATTGGGATAATGTCGTAGAAGCATTATTAAACCCTGAGTACACTGTTCGTGTTGCGATGGTGGGTAAATATGTTGAACTTCCAGATGCTTATAAATCTGTGAACGAAGCACTTTTACATGCGGGTATCCAAAACCGCGTTAAAGTTCAAATTGATTATGTCAATGCCGAAGAACTTGAAAGCCAAGATGTAGCAGAAGTGTTGAAAGATGCTGACGCAATCTTAGTTCCTGGTGGTTTTGGCGAGCGCGGTACTGAAGGTAAGATGCAAGCGATTAAATTCGCACGTGAGAATGGAATTCCATTCCTTGGTATTTGCTTAGGTATGCAACTTGCGGTCATTGAATACGCACGTAATGTTGCTGGTATTGCAGATGCAACCTCAACAGAATTTAACCGTTCAACTAAATCGCCTTTAATTGGTTTAATTACGGAATGGTTAGACGAACGTGGTGAAGTACAGCAACGTTCTGTAGATTCTGACCTTGGTGGAACAATGCGTCTTGGCGCTCAAAAATCAGAATTGGTTGAAGGCACTAAAACTGCAGAAGTGTATGGTTCAGTAGAAATTATTGAACGTCATCGCCATCGTTACGAAATGAATAATCGTTATATTCCTGCTTTAGAAGAAAAAGGCATGAAAATTTCTGGTTATTCGCCAATCCAACGTTTAGTTGAAACTGTTGAAATTCCTCAACATCCTTGGTTTATTGCTGTACAATTCCACCCGGAATTTACAAGTTCTCCACGTGATGGTCATCCATTATTTGCTGGTTTTATTGATGCTGCTAAAAAACAGTATCAAAAATCGAAATAATGAATGTCTTAGGACATAACTAGGAAGTTTAAATGTCACAATTAAAAGCACAAGAAATTGTACGTTTAGGCGATATACAAATGGCAAATCATTTGCCATTTGTATTATTCGGCGGAATGAATGTACTTGAATCAAAAGATTTAGCTTTTGAAATTGCAGAAACTTATGTTGATATTTGCAAACGTTTGGATATTCCATATGTTTTCAAAGCAAGCTTTGATAAAGCAAATCGTTCGAGCTTAAATTCTTTCCGCGGACCTGGTCTTGAAAAAGGAATTGAGTGGTTAGCTGACATTAAAAAACATTTTAATGTTCCGATCATTACAGATGTTCATGAACCATATCAAGCAGCACCTGTGGCTGAAGTGGCTGACATCATTCAATTACCTGCTTTCCTTAGCCGTCAAACAGATCTTGTTGAGGCGATGGCAAAAACTCAAGCCATTATCAATATCAAAAAAGCGCAATTCTTAGCACCGCATGAAATGCGTCATATCTTGCATAAATGTTTGGAAGCCGGGAATGACAAGCTGATTTTATGTGAGCGTGGCTCAGCATTTGGTTACAACAACTTAGTTGTCGATATGCTTGGTTTCGACATCATGAAAGAAATGAATGTGCCAGTCTTCTTTGATGTGACACATGCACTTCAAACCCCAGGTGGTCGTGCAGATTCAGCAGGTGGTCGTCGCGCACAAATTACGACATTAGCGCGTGCGGGTATGGCTACAGGTCTAGCAGGTCTTTTTCTGGAAGGACATCCTGATCCAGAAAAAGCAAAATGTGATGGACCTTGCGCTCTTCGAATGTCTCAACTTGAGCCATTCTTAGCTCAGCTTAAAGAATTGGATACCTTGGTTAAAGGTTTCAAAAAATTAGATACACACTGATGCAGCGTTAGACGCATCGTTTTATTAATCAACTGAGGAATTGTTCATGAGCCAAATCGTTGACATTCGTGCACGTGAAATTTTGGACTCTCGTGGTAACCCAACCATCGAAGCAGACGTTATCTTAGCATCTGGCGTAGTTGGCCGTGCATGTGCACCATCTGGTGCTTCAACTGGTTCTCGTGAAGCTTTAGAACTTCGTGATGGCGATAAAGCACGTTACTTAGGTAAAGGTGTTAAAACAGCTGTGAACAACGTAAACACGTTAATCCGTGACGCGTTAGTGGGTAAATCAGTATTCGAACAAAAAGACATCGATAATACGATGATCGCTTTAGACGGAACTGAAAACAAAGAAAAATTAGGTGCGAACGCAACTTTGGCAGTGTCTTTGGCTGCTGCGCGTGCTGCTGCTGACGAAAAGAAAACTCCTCTTTTCCAATACATCGCAGACCTTCGTAACAACAGCATTTTAACAATGCCTGTTCCAATGATGAACATCTTAAACGGTGGTTCACATGCGGACAATAACGTTGATATCCAAGAGTTCATGATTGAGCCAGTTGGCTTCACTTCATTCTCTGAAGCACTTCGCGCAGGCGCAGAAATCTTCCATTCTTTAAAATCAGTTTTAAAGAAACAAGGTTTAAATACTGCTGTTGGTGATGAAGGTGGTTTCGCGCCGAACTTACGTTCAAACGAAGAAGCAATTACAGTTATTCTTGAAGCAATTGAAAAAACTGGCTACAAAGCGGGTTCTGACATTATGCTTGCGCTTGACTGTGCATCTTCAGAATTCTACAAAGATGGTCAGTACATCCTTGCTGGTGAAGGCAATAAAGCATTCACAAACAACCAATTCTCTGACTACCTTGCAGGTCTTGTAAACCAATATCCAATTATCTCTATTGAAGATGGTTTAGATGAATCTGATTGGGAAGGTTGGTCTTACCTAACTTCGATTCTTGGCGACAAGATTCAATTGGTTGGTGATGATTTGTTTGTTACAAATCCTAAAATCCTTCAACGTGGTATCAACGAAAAAGTTGGTAACTCTATCCTGATTAAGTATAACCAAATCGGTACGTTGACTGAAACTTTAGATGCGATCTATCTTGCTAAAGCAAATGGTTACTCTACAGTGATTTCTCACCGTTCTGGCGAAACTGAAGATTCTACAATTGCGGATCTTGCAGTAGGTACTGGTGCTGGTCAAATCAAAACTGGTTCACTTTGCCGTTCTGACCGTGTAGCGAAATACAACCAATTACTTCGTATTGAAGAATTAACGAATGCTATTTACCGCGGTAAAGCTGAGTTTAAAGGTTTAAATTAATCGTTTAGATTATTTTGAATTTCAAAAAACCACTCTGTAAAGAGTGGTTTTTTTTGTTATTAAGCTATGAAATAAAAAGTGTAAATATAATGACTCTAGAATATTCAATAACTTTTGATATTTAACAGTACATATTTTTAAAAGAAATCAATCAATGTGAATTTGTTTAACATTTGCATATTTAACACAGTTACACATACTACCTTTCTTTGTTTTAGGGTATATTAGTGCTCTAATTTCATGATGTTAACTAAGCCTCAAATATAATGTTAGACGTCTTTAAAACTACTTCAAGTAAAGTGATTTTGCTGGTGGCAATAATTTTAATTGCCATCTTTCAATATCGCTTTTGGCTCGGTGAAGGAGGATATTTCCCTCATCAGGCGCTACTTCAGCAAATGAATCAACAAGCTGAAACAAATGAAGAGTTAAAAGAGCGTAATCGTATTCTGGCTGCTGAAGTGTATGATCTAAAAAATGGTGTAGAGGCGATTGAAGAACATGCACGTTTAGATCTTGGCTTAATTAAGCCTCATGAAACGTTTATTCAAATGAGTACAATCAGTACGAATTATAAGCCGATTTACATCGACCCAAATGCTAACGTAGATTTAAGAACCAATGAGTCTAGACAACCTGAATCTGAACAACCGTAAATTATGGGCTATTATTCCGGCAGCAGGTTCTGGTAGTCGATTTTCCAAATCAGCGTTAAAGCAATATCAAATTATCCAGAATAAAACTGTACTTGAGCATACTGTAGAACGTATTGCTCAATTGCCTATTGCTGGCTATGTATTGGCCATCTCAGAGCATGACCAATTTGCTCAGACACTTCAATTTGCTAAATCGGAAATCCTTCATTTCTGCTTAGGTGGTCAGGAGAGGGTTGATTCTGTACTTAACGGTTTAAAGTATTTAACCAATATTGCAGATGAAAATGATCTGGTGTTTGTGCATGATGCTGCTCGACCTTGTGTCAGCTTGAGCAATTTAGAGTCTTTAATTTGCCATGTTATTGAATCTAAGCATAGCGCAATTTTAGCAACGCCTGTGCGAGATACTTTAAAAAGAGTAGATCCGTCGAGTGCTATTGAAAAAACTGTAGATCGAAGTGCATTGTGGCAAGCACAAACTCCACAATTGTCGACCATTAAATTGTTAAAAACTTCCATTGAACACGCTTTAACTCACAGGATCACAATCACGGATGAAGCGAGTGCGCTTGAATATGCTCATCATCCAGTAGATGTGGTGATTGGACGATCTGATAATATTAAAATTACTTATCCTGAAGATTTAGAACTTGCTCGTCTGATTCTTCAGTCACAGTCTGACTCGAAATAATTTAGTTTTATGTTTGGGACTTTGCTTAAATAGCCAAAACATTGTCTTATAATAACGCCACTTAGAATATGCAATTCAGCCAATGATACCTTCACAACAGTACCGTTTTTTGCGTCATGCCTTGAGAGATGGACGAACAATCAAACATGATTCGTCACGTTGGACTAAATTACATTTAGATCCATGGTTACTTGGTTTTTTGATATTAAACGCAGCTTTTGGACTCATGGTTGTTTATAGTGCAACCAATCATGATTCAAGCATGGTGATTCGTCAGGCGACCAGTTTTGGTATCGGCTTTATTTTGCTGTTTATTTGTGCACAAATTCCTCCAAAAGTTTATCAAATTGTCAGTCCTTATCTGTATGCATTTTCGATTGTGCTTCTGCTTTTGGTATTGCTAATTGGTGATGTCCGCTTAGGCGCAAAACGCTGGATTTCTATTCCTGGATTAGGGAGTGTGCAGCCCAGTGAATTTATGAAATTTACGATGCCACTCATGATGGCTTGGTTTTTCAGTCTGCGGACTTTACCACCCAAATTTATGCATATTCTCTTTGCATTATTTCTGATGATGATTCCTTTTGTTTTAGTCGCATTACAGCCTGACTTAAACATTGGATTAATTATTCCCGGAATTTTTGTCATTTTTTTAAGTGGTATTTCTTGGCGTTTGATTGGGGCTGTGGTCGCTGGGTTTGCAGTGGTTGCACCATTATTATGGAATTTCTTTCTACAGGAATACCAAAAAAAGCGAATTTTAACTTTATTTGATCCTGAATCAGATCCGCTAGGTGCAGGGTGGAATATCATTCAGTCTAAAATTGCGATTG
This sequence comes from Acinetobacter sp. ANC_7504, assembly GCF_056779995.1. Classification (NCBI taxonomy): domain Bacteria; kingdom Pseudomonadati; phylum Pseudomonadota; class Gammaproteobacteria; order Moraxellales; family Moraxellaceae; genus Acinetobacter; species Acinetobacter sp. ANC_7504. The sequence goes on from NZ_JBWYIZ010000001.1 coordinate 589,746, forward strand.
GTTCTGGTGGACTATTTGGTAAAGGTTTTAATGAAGGAACACAGTCTCATTTAGGTTATCTCCCCGAACATCATACAGACTTTATTATGTCTGCTTATGCAGAGGAATTTGGCTTTTTTGGTGTGTTCGTATTATTTGTTATTTTTGCTGCGATCATTATTCGTTGTTTGATTATTTCCATGAACAGCTTCCATAATTTTGGACGTCTTTATGCGGGTGCGGCAGGTTTAACTTTCTTTTTCTTTGTGTTTTTGAACAGTGGAATGGTGAGTGGAATACTTCCAGTAACGGGTGATCCATTGCCACTCATGAGTTATGGTGGTACGGCAGTCATTGCAACGCTTGCAGGTATGGGCATTGTAATGTCTATACATACTCATCGCTAAAACATCTGGGGTTGACAGCAAATTTTCAACTCACATTCTGCTTACTCTCACATCTATTGAAACTTTGAGTTTCAATGATTGCTCTAATCAGTCATTACACTTTTATGCTGAAGAAGATGAAAGTGTAGATGGAAGTTGATCTATGCTATTTGAGAGAGTAACTCTAAAAAAATTAACTTATTTCCTCATTTTTTTGTAATAACTAAATTTTTATCGATGGTAGAGAAAATTTGAGCTAAACAATGATCTTTGTAACGTTTCCCAAGCTAAAAATTCCTGTCTTAGCTGTTGTCTTAAACTTGGTTATCCATTTGTATAAAAATATTTTTTAAAATTGATTTTCGTAGATGTATAAAAAAATTAACTATGGCATATTAATTGCTGAATAAGAATTAAACGAATATTGCAGGAGAGAGGTCTTCTGTAGATCCGCCGAAGGAGCAACGACCCCGGAATCTCTCAGGCAAAAGGACTGTAATTATTCTCAATCATCTGGAGAGAAGTCTAATGATGTTTAGACTCACCGAAGGGGATGGAAATAATCATATGTTATGAAGATTTCCGAAGCTCTCAGGTACCGTGACAGATGGGGCATTGAAAATATAAAATTTTCAAGGAGCTTTTATGTCACATATTATGGTGATTGGTGCTGGCATTACAGGAATAACCACTGCCTACGAATTGTTAGAACTTGGTTATCAAGTCACGATTTTGGATAAAAACTTATACCCAGCAATGGAGACTTCATTTGCGAATGGAGGTCAACTCTCTGCATGTAATGCAGAGGTGTGGAATCAGAAAGCAACGGTACTGAAGGGTATCAAGTGGATGACCCAAAAAGATGCACCATTATTACTCAACCCATCTTTTGATTTGCATAAATACGCTTGGCTGATTGAATTTATGGGTAATATCAAGCATTACGAAGCCAACACACAAGAAACGGTAAGGCTGGCATTATTGGCAAGAAAACGGCTATTCGAAATTGCACAGAAAGAAAATATTCAATTCGATTTGGAAAAGCGTGGAATTTTGCACTTTTATCATAATCAGCAGGATTATGATGTAGCAATAAGAGTGAATGATTTGTTATGCAAAGGTGGATTAGAGCGTCACGCTGTTACAAATGGAGAAATTCACAGTATTGAACCAAGTTTGAAGGGAGAATATTACGGTGGTTTTTATTGTCCTGACGATGCCACAGGAGATATACACAAATACACCACGCATTTAGCCCAAGTGGTGGCGAATAAAGGTGGGAAATTTTTATACGGTGTAGAAGTTGAAGATTTAAATCTGGATCATTCAACAGAACAAGTTTCAGCTAAATATCGCGCTTGTGATCCTAAAAGTAGAGATATACCCGATGGATTTATTCAAGCTGATGCAATGGTCATTTGTGGTGGAGTTGGAAGCTATCATTTAGCACAACAGGCTGGAGATCGTGTCAATGTTTATCCAGTGAAAGGGTACTCGATTACAGTTCAGTTGAATGATGAACATAGCAAACAACATGCACCATGGGTAAGTTTATTGGATGAAAGTGCAAAAATTGTGACGTCGAGATTAGGTCGAGATCGTTTAAGAATTGCTGGTACTGCAGAATTTAATGGCTATAACCGAGACATCCGTATGGATCGCATACAACCTTTGGTTCATTGGGTGAATCATAATTTTGATATTTCAACTGAACATTGTGTCCCTTGGGCTGGATTAAGACCGATGATGCCGAATATGATGCCAGTGGTAAGACAAGGGAAGCATCCGAGAGTCTTTTATAATACCGGTCATGGGCATCTGGGTTGGACGCTGTCAGCTGCAACTGCTGCAATGATCAGTTTAGAAATTTCACAGAAAATAGCGGCTTAATGAAAAGCCACAATAGCATGAAAGCTATTGTGGCAAATACATTTATAGTCGAGTGAAAACTTGATCTGCATTCAAACGAGATTTAGGTAATTTGGCATTAAAATCTTTTTCACTTCGATAACCAAGCGCCAATAACACTGATGGAATCAGGCCTTTTGCGTCAAGATTTAACTCTTCAGCGATAATTTTTTCATCGAATCCTCCAATTGGAGTGGCATCAATACCTTCTAAACCTGCTGCAAATAAGGTTTGCCCAAGTGCAATAAAAGTTTGATTTTCAGACCAGCGCTGGATATCGCCTTTTTCGTTGCGATAATAATCAACATAGCCTAAGCGCGTATCTTTTTGAGCTTGTTTTGCTTGGTCATCTTTAAAACGACCGCTGATTTCATCTTGATTTAATAATTGATCTAGATGAGAGTCTGTAATGTCTTTATGCGTACAAAACAGAATTGTGTGTGAAGATTCAAGGACTTTCGGTGCATTATAAACATACTTACCAACCAGTGCTTTAGCAATGCGCTGTTTGGCTTCATCAGTTTCGATAACAAAGAAATGCCATGGTTGAATATTGATAGATGAAGGTGCGAGCCTTAAAGATTCCAATAATTTTTCAAACTTTTCTTGAGGGATCTTTTTTGAAGAATCGTATGCTTTGGTGGTGTAGCGAGATTGGGAGATGTTTAACAGATCCATATTATCCTCCGATTATTCACAATATATTCATCTAAAAATTTTAAATGAATCCGAACTGAAATATTTTCTATAGTTGATGTTAAATGATATGAAAAATCTGACTTGTCTTTAAATCAATAGGCATATTTTAAATCAGTATATTTTTCTAATGACATTGCAATTTGTTGGTTGATAAATGCGCGCACATCTTCTTCAGTCATAGGTTGACCATTCTTGCTGATATTATGTTCAATCGGTGCTTGGTCTGCGGCTTTAATTTTGTAGACAAGGTTGGTGATCAATTCGTAATCGTTATTATGGTTTACGATGTTAGTCACATATTGATATGAGTGCTCAAAGTTGAGATCTTGATGGGAAAATATAAATTGTTCAAAGATTGTCAATGCGGCGCCATCAGCAAGATTTTTGAGTTCATCAATAATTGTGGCATCTAGGCGTACATCATAACGTTCTGAGATTGCTTTACCATCGATTAATAATGACACTTTATCATCTTCATGGTGTTGAACAGTAATATTGCTGAAATTAGACATGACAAACTCACGAATTGAATTGAGTCGTTATTATCATATGCAGAAAAACTTAAAGCAAAACATACTGATTAATATTCAAACATTGAGTGAAATTTCAATTTAAAGGTTGATGAGATCATTATAAAAATAGAGGAACTAATAAGACCATGTTTTCAGTGTCAGATCATTGATTGACTGCTTAGAGAATTTCGATTGATTAATTTCCAAAATTTGAGCTTGATCCAAACGCCAGTCGCCTAAGACAATTCTTCTTTTATCTTGAGAGATATGGATTTGAGGGCGATGCGTATGACCATGAATTAGTAAATCAACTTCTTTCAATGCATCGTGGACAGCATCTTGATTTACATCCATGACATCATAAGATTTAAATTCTTTTGATTCGTGGCTTTTTTTTCTAAATCCATTTGCAAGTTGAGTACGAAAAGAAAGTGGGGTTTTCCGCAGTATCCAAATGAGGAGTGGATTTCTGATTATTTTTTTAAAACGTTGATAGGCGACATCGTCTGTACATAGCGAATCACCATGTTCTATACGAATTTGGACGTCATTTATTTTTAAGTTAGAGACTTCGGACAATAAGATGCCATCAAATTTATTTAAAAAAAATTGATTCAGCGCAAAATCACGATTGCCGACAGAAAATAGAACTTGATTTCCCTGTGCAGTAAATCTTTTTAAGCGTTCAACGATTTCATCGAGCCAAGGAGCTGTATAGTCATCACCAATCCATGCATTAAACCAATCACCTAAAATATAGAGTTGGGTTTGCTGGTCTTGATAATGATCTAATAAATCTAAAAACCCTCGAACGAGTCGAGGGTGTTCAGGTGACAGGTGTAAATCTGAAATAAACAGATAGGTCACTTAATATTCCTTATTTGCCTACATCCCCATCAACTTTAGATGGGGAAACGATCCCTTGAACATGATATTCGTTTTAAAGCAGTGCTTGAAAACTTAATAAGTTAAGGGGTAGGTTTTTTATTCAGAGATAATTTTAGCAGATTCGATCACAACGTTTTCTAGTGGAACGTCAGCGTGGTAGCCACGGTTGCCAGTGCGAACACTTTTGATTTCATTAACAACGTCCATACCTTCTACAACTTTACCAAATACTGCATAACCCCAACCTTGAGCTGTTTTACCCGTATGGTTAAGGAAAGCATTGTTTTTCACGTTAATGAAGAATTGTGCAGATGCTGAGTGAGGAGCTTGAGTACGTGCCATAGCAATCGTACCTTCGTCATTGCTTAAACCGTTGTCAGCTTCATTTTCAATAGAATCGCGAGTTGCTTTTTCTTTGAAGTTTTCATCCATGCCACCGCCTTGGATCATGAAACCGTCAATTACACGGTGGAAAATTACGCCATCATAAAAACCATCACGAACGTACTCTAAAAAGTTAGCAACAGTTTTAGGTGCTTTTTCAGAGTTAAGCTCTAGAACAATACGTCCTTTATTGGTGTTTAATTCGACTTGAGGAAAACTCATTCTATAATCTCCTGATCATGGACAAAAAGCCATGGGTTTGTGGTTGAGAGAAGCATAAGCAAACTGTAAACTACAAGGCAAGCAAAAACGTTATTTTCTTTGTTAATAATATGAAGATAGCGTTTTAATTATCCTATTTTATCTTATAGAAGTGATTTATCAACTATGAAGCCGAATGATGTTGTTTCATCCCTGCCAAATACCCCGACGACTAACAATCCATCAGTCGATGCTGCGCAGCAAGAACAACAACCGGGCTTAGACTTTGTACGTCAAGTAATTACAGAAGATCTTGCAGCAGGGCGTACAGATAAAGTCGTGACGCGCTTTCCACCAGAGCCTAATGGTTATTTACACATTGGACATGTTAAAGCGATTTGCCTGAATTTTGGTATTGCAGAAGAATTTTCTGGTTTATGTAATCTTCGTTTTGACGATACAAATCCAGATGCAGAAGAACAAGAATATGTAGATGGTATTGCGAACGATGTTAAATGGCTCGGTTTCGACTGGAATGGTGAACCACGCTACGCATCAAGTTACTTTGATCAATTGTATCAATGGGCGATTCAATTAATTAAACAAGGTGATGCATATGTCGATTTGCAATCTCCTGAAGAAATTAAGCTGAATCGTGGAAATTTTGTAGAACCAGGTAAAAATTCTCCGCAACGTGATGCAACGGTTGAAGAAAACTTAGCACGTTTTGAACAAATGCGTAATGGTGAGCTTGGAGAAGGCCAAGCAGTACTTCGTGCCAAGATTGATATGGCATCACCGAACGTACATATGCGTGATCCAATTCTTTACCGTGTTTTACATTCTGAGCATCATCAAACAGGCGATACGTGGAAAATCTATCCAATGTATGACTATGCTCATCCTTTGTCTGATGCGATTGAAGGCATTACGCACTCGTTATGTACGCTTGAATTCCAAGACCATCGCCCGTTCTATGATTGGGTTGTCGCTAAGGTAAATTCTCCAGCAGTTCCACGCCAGTACGAATCAAGCCGTTTGAATGTTGATTACACCATCACCTCAAAACGTAAATTACGTAAGCTGGTCGAAGGTGGTTACGTCAATGGTTGGAATGATCCACGTATGCCTACAGTCGTGGGAATGCGTCGTCGTGGCTTTACTCCAGAAGGCTTACGTGATTTCTGTAAGCGTGTGGGCGTATCTAAAACTGATGGTATTGTCGATGTTGCAATGCTTGAATTCTGCATTCGACAATCATTAGAAAATACTGCTGCACGTGGTATGGCGGTATTGAATCCTCTTAAAGTGACATTGACCAACCTTCCAGAGGATATGGATTTAACACACGCACGCCATCCAAATGTTGATATGGGTGATCGTGTAATTCCACTGACTTCTGAATTGTATATTGATCGTAAAGATTTTGAGGAAGAGCCGCCTAAAGGGTTTAAACGCTTAATTCCTGGTGGTGAAGTCCGTTTACGTCATGCTTATGTGATTAAATGTGATGAAGTGATTAAGGATGAAAATGGCGAAGTTGTTGAACTTAAATGCTCTATCGATCCGCATACTTTAGGTAAGAATCCAGAAGGTCGTAAAGTCAAAGGTGTTATTCATTGGGTATCTGCAAATAAAGGGATTCCTGCTGAAGTTCGTATTTATGATCGTCTATTTACTGAAGCCGCACCTGATGCGGACGATGATTTCTTAGCGAATTTAAATCCAGATTCTCTAAAAATTGTTCAAGCGGTAATTGAGCCTGCTTTAGCTCAAGCGAAGCCTGAAGATCGATTCCAATTCGAACGTGAAGGTTATTTTGTCGCTGATCAATTTGATCATACTGTTGAAAAACCTGTCTTTAACCGTATTTTGGATTTAAAAGATAGTTTTAAGCCTGCAAAATAAAGTTTGGTAATATCAAAAAAAGCCTGATTGATTCAGGCTTTTTTTTATTCAAATTTAGGTTAATAAATGATTTTTGTGATTAAATTCACATGATTAGATAAAGGTGAGTATTTAAGAATAATTTAATAAGTTATAAATAAAAACTAAAATAACATTATATTTCAAATATATATTTGACTATTTGGATTTTCAAGCGCATATTTAATTCAACCGAAAGGTTAATTTGAAACTTTGTTTTCCTCGAAACCCTGCTTAAGCGGGGCTTTTTTTTGATTTAGTTTCTGATGTTGCTGTAAAGCGATATACACAGGGCCTTTCAGTTTGCGCTGATCATTTAACTTTTTCTTAATATAAAATACCAAAGCAAAACAGGTGGTTGCTAAAGTTAAAAGAAGACTATTTAAGTAGCTCATGAGTGAGCTGATATAACCAATAGTGGTGAGTCTATTCATCATTTTGATGACTTGTGGACTACTTTCGATGCCCGTGATCGCCCAAGAACATAAGTGTTCACAATTATTAATAATGAGATGATAGTTATTTTCATGCATTCGAGAGCGCATTCGTCTTACGACAGCACGACCTGAATATTTGGGGGTGCTATAATGCCGAATCGTAATTTTTTTGCCATGTGCAAATTTTTGCAGAGATGTAATTTCGATCGGATGTTTTTTAAAGAGATGAGCAAAACCTGAATAATGAATAACACGACCCTTACCCACATAAATACCATGATGTGAATAACCAAAATGCTTAACAATTAAGTGAGCACCAAGAGGGAATGTTTTGACGTGTTTATACCGCATTTATAAAATATTCCAATAACTTTACAGATGTACATTTATTGAAAGAGAGTCCACAGTATAACCGAATTGGAAATAAATAATGAGGTATAAATACAATATAAGCACCCTAAAAAAGGTGCCTAAATTTTTTATTCAACTCAAATGAAGTTATGAGAAGAAAGCATTTTGTGCTTCACAATTTTTAATTGCATCTTCTTTAGGAAGCTGTTTAATTTGCTCTTCAAACTCGATTTTTTGACGATCTATGGCAGTTTGAGGAATACCGCTCTCTTTCGCTAATTTTTCAATGTTGCCCCAAACTTCCTCACATGCTGAAGGTAGCTTATTACAACCACTAAGCGATATGAAAGTCGCCCCTAAAATAATGAATAGAATATTTTTCATTGAATCCCCAAATGTATTTTTAATTATCCTATGAGCTTATCTTAATTGAACATTTTTAAATTGAACAGAAAATTTATCATAAAAAAAGCACTGTCTATGCAGTGCTTTTTTTCTTTACTGAAGGGTGATTTTGTTACTCAATAAATCAGTAAGATCTTTTTTTGAATAGCCACGCGAAATAAGAACTTTTTTGATTCCGCGGATTACATCTTCATCTGATGCCTTTTGTAAAGCCTCGATCAACTGATCGTTAGTCTTACATGAACAATCATTTTCAACACAAGCAATTTGATTTTTATGCTCGTTCTGCTGCGAATCTGATGAAAACAGCTTTTGCCAAAAACTCATAGAGCCTTCATTTGCAACCAAAGATAGGTCGAAATATAGTCGATTTAAAATTTAATGCAAGTTTGTAATCGTGATTTAAGGCACATTTTAAAATAAATATTTCGATGATAAACTTAAAGTTTAACGAAATTATGACATTGAAAAATTAAATTTTTCTTTATTCATATGATTTTTAAGTGAAATTCAAAAAGCATAAAAAATGGACAGTGTAAGAACTGTCCATTTAGTAAGAAATAAATTGTTTAAATTTTCTCTAAAAGAACGCCTGACTCGACATGGTGGGTATAAGGAAATTGATCGAACAGCGCAAATTTAGTGATTTTATGAGTTTCCGATAACATCTTTAAATTGTCGTGCAAAGTATCTGGATTGCATGAAATATAAATAATACGGTTAAAGCGTTGAAGCAGCTTCAAGGTATCATCATCAATGCCTGCACGAGGTGGATCAACAAATACAGTATCGAAGTCATAACTTTGAATATCAATATTGGCTTCTTGTAAACGTCTAAACTCACGTTCTGCATTGAATGCTAAGGTAAAATCTTCAGCTGAAAGGCGAGCAACTTGAATATTATTAATTTGATTTTGCTCAATATTCCATTGCGCTGCATAAACTGATGATTTAGCCAGTTCCGTTGCTAGAACGCGATTAAACTTTAGCGATAATGGAAGGGTAAAATTACCATTACCGCAATAAAGCTCTAAAAGATCTTTATCACTGGTTTGAGCTGCATTACATGCCCACTCCAGCATTTTTTGACAAACTTGCGCATTAGGTTGCGTGAAGCTACTTTCAATTTGCTTATATTTGAATTTACGGTCAAATACTTGTAATTCTTCAACTACATATTCATCCGTCAATACAATTTTTTGACCACGGCTGCGACCAATAATCTTAATATTGAGTTTTGAAGATAAATTTTTTGCTAGTTGTTCCCAGTCTTGATCAAGCGGACAACGATAAATCAATGAAACCAGCATTTCACCGTTCAACGTTGAAAGAAAATGTACTTCAAACAGACGCTTAGAGAGCACTGCATTTGATTTTAGTTCAGACAGGAGAACTGGCATTAAATCATTAATAGATTTATCCGCGATTGGAAACTCATCAACACGTACAACTTTCTTTTGAATACCATCTTCCGTGCGTTCAAACATGGCATAAAACATATCATCTTCTGTATGCCAAATACGGAACTCAGCTCGCATACGGAAATGTTTTTCAGGAGATGAAAAAACTTCTAGTTCAGGTGGTTGATATTCAGCAAATTGATTGCGGATACGTTCAATTTTTGCATCAAGTTGTTGTTGATAAATAGAAGTCATAAAAATCTAAAAAAACTAGCACAAAGCAGAGTGAATGGTAGCAAATAATAAGCCAACATTCTTCTAAATCTTTATGCTGTTGTGACTATCTTTTGGTGAGGTGCTCAACTAAGTAGTCGATGAACACTCGTACAGCTGGTAATAAACCACGGCGAGAAGGGTAAACCACATGAAAAATACCGTGTGGTGCATTCCAGTTAGGCAGAACCTTAACAAGACGCCCATCTTTAATATAATCTTCAACAATACTGTCTGGGAGTAATGCTACCCCACAATTGTCACTTGCAAGTTGTGCAAGCATAAGTAAGTCAGAGCCCATCACGACTGGACTCACTTTGACTTTAATCGATTTGTTGTTTGAATCATGTAGTACGAGTTGTTGATCAGTATGTTCATCAACCATACTTAATATTCGATGATTTGAGAGTTCTTCAGGTTTTTTGATAGATCCAAATTCATTGAGATAAGCCTGGCTGGCGAAAAGATGTTGTTCAATATTTTCAAATTTTCGAATGACCAAACTTGGGTCATCATCTAAACTTGAGCGAACACGAAGCGCTAAATCAATTCCTTCATTGATGATATCGACACGTCGATTAGTAACCATCAATTGAACTTTGATTTCAGGATACTGCTTAAGGAAATTTGGCAGTATTTTGGTCATTTCATGCTGGGCAATTGATACGGGTAAACTGACACGAATTAAGCCTCTTGGTTGTTCACTTAAATGATCTACCAAATCATGAGCAGATTGGGCAGCATTCATCATTACTTGCGCATGGCGATAAATGTTCATCCCAATATCAGTGACAGCAAAATGACGTGAACTACGTTGAATAAGCCTTACACCGAGATTTTCTTCTAAATTATAAACACGTCGACTCAATTTTGATTTGGGAATGTCAGTTGCTCGCTCGGCAGCGCTAAAACCACCATGTTCGACAACAAGGGCAAAGCAATAAAAATCATCTAAATCTGAAAGCATGGATTCATTCCATATATGCGACGTTTTGTTAAAAAATACATTATTGTTCTGAATAGTCAATTGAGTTGCTGTGTTTTCTCTAAAATCTAAGGTTGTTATATGTAGTAATGAATAAAGAGGGCTATTTAAAAATCTAAAAGCAATGGTTAAACTTATGTTTTATAGCACGTAATACTTAAGGTTGACATGGCTTATACAACAATTGAACTTCAAGATCCTCAAGAAAATGTACAGTGCCCGCATTGTCAACACGCTGTTATCGACTGGAATGAAGAGCAATATATTCAACCTTGTGATCATACATTGTTTATTGCTATGGACTTGGGATTTGAATTTATTTCAGATGAATTTGAAGCAACTATGCCTCGCACAGTAGATGAAATTCATGCAGATGATGAAAACTCGGATGTGTTTACTGAGATTACACGTTCTGATTTAGCTCAGTTTAAAATTTATAAAGTTGCATTGGGTGTCGAAAACCTCAATCGTTATATTGGTTTCCAATCATAATTTTTTTAATCACACGCATATGGTGAAAAGACTTGGAGTTACCTTGAGTCTTTTAATTTCTTTATATTGGGTTATTGATTGCAAAGTTCTAAGTTTGTGTTAATTCATGATAAGTTCAATGCTTTGCATAAAGAAATCATGGCTATCATAAAACGCACTTATGGCTATAAACATCTGATCTATTTTTGGATTGGTTCGTGTTTTATCGATCAACTTCACCTTAGATCCAAGTGAATTCTATCTAACCCACTTGGATTTCAGCATTAGGATGACTCAACCTGCTTTTTTTAGGGGTTGCAATTAAATAAGCCAATGTCAAAGGACCGAGACGACCCGCAAACATCAGTATCATGAGCATATATAAACTTGCAGGTTGTAATTCTGAAGTAATACCTCTAGATAATCCGACTGTACAAGCCGCGGAAACAGCTTCAAATAGTAAATCTAGAAAACGTTTATTAGGCTCTAAAATTAACAGCGTAAAGAAACCAATGAAAATGAGCATAGCAGTTATGCTAATGACCGCAAGAGCTTTATAGGTGACCGTTGCGGGAATCGAGTGTTTAAAAACAGTGACTTCGTCAGCTCGTCTCAAAAACGTGATCACACTCAATACAACAATAATAAATGTACCTACTTTAATACCACCAGCAGTACTTAAAGATCCGCCTCCAATAAACATTAATAGCATAGTCACCAAGGTTGCTGGATCACTCATACTGGCCATATCAATACTATTAAATCCAGAGGATCGTGGTACTGTGGCATGAAACCAAGCATTTAATGCTTGGTCTCCAATTGACATTGGGGCGAGGGTCAATGGATTATTTGCTTCTAAACACCAAATCATAATAAAGGCAAATAGATTGAGTCCTGCGATAGTAGAAAGAATGAGTTTGCTGTTTGTTGAGAGTTTTTTCCACTTATGAGCGCGTTTGATATCCATAAGTACCACAAAACCTATTCCACCAATGATATACAACATACTTATGGTCAGTGTTACAGCATATTGACCTGAAAAGCTCATTAAGCTGTTTGGAAAAAGAGAGAAACCACCATTATTAAATGCTGAGATACTGTAAAAGGCTGCATAAAACAGAGCATCACTAAAATCGTAGTATTGAAGCCATGTAAATGTCAGGATGAATGTTCCAATCCCTTCGAAAAATAGAGAATACAATAAGACGGCTTTAACAGTGAACGAGGCCCTTGCTAAACTGGTTTGACCAATTGTTTCTTGAGCCATCACTTGTTGCTTTAAACCAAGTTTAGTGGAAAGGCTCAAAGCAGCCAAAATTGCGAAGGTCATGAATCCTAAGCCACCACATTGGATGAGTAGCATAATGATGAACTGACCAAAAGTCGTATATGCCTCGCCAATATTGACCACAGAAAGTCCCGTAATTGTCACAGCAGACGTGGCGGTAAATAAGGCTTCTAGCCAAGAGACATTTCCTTCGTGTGCAAAGGGAAGTTTTAGCAGTAATGTTCCAATGATAATAAAACTGAGAAAGCCCAAAGCAAGCAAACTTGGTGGACTCAAATTAATACTTTGCGTTTTTTTATTGATCAATTGATCATAAAATTTCATCATTTCGAAATAAATCTCGATGAGAGTTTACGTAAAAGATTGACAGGACCTTCAACAATTAAAATGTCATTTTTTTGCAGCAATGTACCAGGTGCGATGTCATAAATTACATGTGTGCCACGTTGTAATAATAATGTTTGTACGCCGTCGCTGTGCTCCATGATATCTTTAAATTCTACACCTTGTAGTTTTTCACCCACTTCCACTTTGACAATATAACGGTCATCATTCAACGCCATATAGCGTCTAACCATTGGGTAGCTTAATGATTGTGCAACGCGAATACCCATGTCTTCTTCTGGATGAATAATTTGACCAATACCGAGATGCGTCAAAATCATATGATGGGCTTTCGATTTTGCTTTTACTAGGATTTTTTCTACGCCTAAATTTTTAAGGTTGAGGACACATAGAATACTGGCCTCAATATCTTCTCCAATTGCGACAACGACGGCATCGCAATTCTGTACATTCAGTTCTCGAAGTACATGTTCATCTGTGGCATCGGCGATGACAGCATGACTGATGTTATCAGAGATATTTTCAACGTATTTTTTTTCAGTATCGATTCCAATCACATCATGTTTTAATTGAGTGAGTTCTAATGCAACTGTACCACCAAAGCTGCCTAAGCCAATTACTGCAAATAGCGCCATTGAATATCCTAAAATTTTAAAGATCAGAAAGTAATGATTTGATTTTAATTTCGCTTCGAGTGAGTTTATCTTGTTGATCTGAGTTGATTCAATTCATTTATTGAGGATTATTTGTGATCACTATAAAAATAGTAAATCGTAATTGAAATCAATGTCCATGAAAGTGCTAAGTAAATATAAGTTAAATGAATATGATCGATCATAAAGTTAGCATGAACGAAACTTGTCATGAGCACAATTGCCATCATATATATCAACGTCATACGATAACGATAAATAGGTGCTAATCCCAACATGATATAGGGTAGTGCTGCATAACCTAAAAAAATAAAAACTTCGAGGAATTTGCTTACGGTGGTAACTTCAGGATATAGATATTTCGAAATAAACAGAATTGCGGAAAAGATGATCCACATGAGAAAAGGAATTACTACAAAACTGAACCATATTTGCATGATTTATCTTAATATCTAAAATTTTAAAGTGATCGTTTTTTCTATCTTTCGATTTTAATTGTATATCAATTATTGAATTAAAAAAGCCTGTCAAAATGACAGGCTGTATTGATTTTATTTGAGGAAACGTTGATAACCAAGATTATTGGTAATTTCTTCGTATGGATAATTGATACTTTCTAATGTTTCAACTAAACCATCAGGGTTTTGTTGTGCATCTTCAGCTTCGAGTCCAACCAATACACGACCTTCAGCCGCACCATGATTACGATAATGGAACAGGGTAATGTTATGCGTTGGACCAAGACGTTCCAAGAATGTTAATAATGCACCTGGACGTTCAGGAAATTCAACGCGGAATAAACGTTCATTTTCAATATCAGCATGACCACCGATCAGGTAGCGAATATGTAATTTGGCAACTTCATCATCAGATAAGTCATCCACATCGTACTGAAACTTTAATGTCTCGAATATTTCTTGACGTTCTTTTTCGCCGCTTTTTAAACTAATTCCAACAAATACTTGCGCTGCAGTCGCACTACTTGCACGGTAGTTGAATTCAGTAATATTTCGACCTTGAAGGGCACGACAGAAATTGAGGAATGCACCTTTTTGTTCAGGAATCGTGACAGCAAAAATAGCTTCTTTACGTTCACCTAATTCAGTTCGTTCTGCAATATATCGTAAACGGTCAAAGTTCATATTTGCACCGCATACAATTGAAACGATGTTTTTACCTTCTAAGCCGTGCTCAGCCACATATTTTTTAATACCAGCAAGTGCCATCGCACCTGACGGCTCAACAATACTACGGCATTCATCATAGGTGTCTTTAATTGCTGCGCATATTTCATCAGTATTCACAAGAACAACTTCTGGTTCTACGATTGGACCTGAATTGTCAGATTTTTGCAGACGAATCACTTCGAAAGGTTTTTCACCGATTTGCGCCACAGCTGTACCATCGGCGAATAAACCAACTGAAGGCAGAATTACACGTTCATTTACTTCTAAAGCAGCTTTTAAACAAGCTGACTCGTCATATTCCACAGGAATAACTTTGACATGCGGTGCTACATCACCAAGGTAAGCAGCAACGCCTGCAATCAAACCGCCACCACCAACGGCAACAAATACATAATCCACATCTCGCCATTGACGTAAAATTTCATTGGCAATTGTACCTTGACCAGCCATAACGAGTTCATCGTCATAAGGCGGAATAAAAGTCATTCCTTCTTCTTGCGCACGTTGAATTGCGTATTTATTTGCGATATCAAAAGAATCACCATGAAGTACGACTTCACCACCTAAACGCTTTACAGCTTGGACTTTAATGTCTGGTGTTGTCTTGGGCATCACAATAATCGCGCGAATTCCTAATTTTTTTCCTGAGAGTGCTACGCCTTGAGCATGGTTACCAGCAGAAGCGGTAATGACACCTCGTTCTAGGTGAGCTTTAGGAAGTTGGCTGATTCTGTTATAGGCACCGCGGAGTTTGAAGGAGAATACGGGTTGTAGGTCTTCACGTTTAAAACGAATATTATTGTTAAGACGTTCACTAATTCGTGGTGCCGCTTCGAGTGGGGTTTCGATAGCAACGTCGTATACCGTTGCTTGTAAAATTTGTCGAACCAAACGAGACAGCATGTTAATTTTCCATCTAACAGTTTAAAATAGGCGCTTATTGTAACAAACCATAAGGCTTAGCGGTTTAAAATAACTGCAAAAGTCCAAATTAGTTGAGTGAAGTCATGAGTCTATATGCAACCCAAGATGAGAAAAAACAAGCAGCAGCACAAGCAGCTTTAAAACACTTACCGAAAGGGGGCATTTTAGGCGTAGGCACAGGCAGTACTGTTAACTTTTTGATTGATTTACTTCCTGAACTTCAATTAGAAGCTGCAGTTGCAAGTTCGGAAGCGACTGCACAGCGTTTGAAGAAGCTGGGTATTGAAGTGGTAGATATGAACTCAGTGGGTGGTCTTGATGCATATGTAGATGGTGCAGATGAGATTGATCGTCATATGCACATGATCAAAGGTGGTGGTGCGGCATTGACACGTGAAAAAATCGTGGCATCGATTGCAAAAAAATTCGTCTGTATCGTAGATGATTCGAAATGGGTAGATCAGTTGGGGCGTGATTTTCCACTTCCTGTTGAAGTGATTCCAATGGCACGTTCTGCTGTTGCTCGTAAAATTGTCTCTTTAGGTGGCGACCCAGCGTATCGTGAAGGTGTAGTGACCGACAATGGTAACGTGATTTTAGACGTGCATAACTTAAATATCTTAAATGCACTTGAGCTTGAAAAAACATTGAATGATATTCCTGGTGTGGTATGCAACGGTATCTTTGCTTTGAATAAAGCAGACATTGCGATTGTTGCGACCAACAATGGTATTGAAGAGCGTACAGCAGTTTAATTTTAACTCCTTGACGAGCTGTTCTCCCCAAACTCCCTCTTTTAAATAGAAGGGCTTTTCTTCCCCCTTTCTTAAAGGGGGAGATGGGGATTTAATAATTAAAGAATAACAATGACTTTATCCGACCTTCCTGATATTGAAATCACCAAAAGTATTCGATCGAAAAGACTACGTCTACGTATAGATGGAACGTCAATTCGTGTGACTGCGCCATGGTTTTGTACCCATAAACAAATACAACAGTTTGTTCAAGATTCAGAAGCTTGGATTGTTCAAACTTGGCAGGCACAACAAAGTAAAATTCAACAGATTGATCACGTTTTACCTTTATCTTTACAGTTATTTAATTTAGAAAATCCTATTCAAATTCAATATATTCAGCAGAAATTAAACTATAAGTTTGATTCAGTGATGAATGAGCTGAGTGTGAGTGATCGTCAGCCTCAACAATATTTAAAAGCCTTTGTTATTGATTATGCTAAACAGCATCTGCCTGTATATCTGGCTCAAGTATCTGATCAGTGTGGTTTAGCTTATCGTGGCTGTAAGATTCGTCAGCCAAAAACGCGGTGGGGAAGTTGTACAGCACGTCATGACATTATGTTGAATAGTGCTTTGGTGCTTTTTCCTCAGGAAATAACACGCTATGTTTGTGTGCATGAATTAGCACATACAAAGCATTTTGATCATAGTGCTCAGTTTTGGGCGGAAGTGGCGAAGTATGATCCAGATTTTAAACTTAACCGAAAAAAATTAAAAATAACGCCGTTGCCATATTGGTGGATGCATAATTAATTATTATGCTGGGATTGCTTTGTCGATATTAAAAAATCAATTGTTTAGCGCTAGTCAATTAGTCTGATCTGGCGACTGGTATTCTAAATTTTGGCTATCATGATTGCTCTGTTTGGTTAGTTTGTCTCTAATATGCTCATAAGACGAATTGGTGTGTGTTTTTTTGATTCTAATTTTGTCAATACCTGCTTTAATGCTTTATAGCATCCTCATGTATATTCTACTGAACCCGAGTAATCCTATTCACTTTCATTGGACGAACTATTTATCGCTTTTTGGCGGGGCTATAGCGTGGTTGATATTATTGATCATGGCAATTTTATAGATAAATCAAAAAAAAGATTTCTAAATTGCTTTCCGTGAGTGGAGGGTTATGTTCGGTATGGGGAGTAACTCCTTTTGTTGTGAAACAGGATCCGATCGTATTTCTTGCTCTCCCAGGGTTTATATTTGCACTGTATTTATGCTATTTGAGTTGGCAGGTAAATCAATGAAGTCACATGATAGACTTTATTAGATGCTTAACAGAGCCATCTAAATTATTAAACTTATAAAATAACAGCATTCCCATATGAAAGGGTTCAGAAAGTCACAAGTTCCTGTCATACTACTGCCTGTAACGAATACAGTCATTTAGAGGTAGATATCGTGATTTCAGTTGGTATTGTTGGTGGTACAGGATATACAGGCGTTGAACTTTTGCGTCTTTTGCTGCGACACCCAAATGTTCAAGTGAAAGCACTGACTTCTCGTACTGAGGCTGGTCGTCGTGTCGATGATATGTTTCCAAGTTTACGTGGTCATACCGATCTAGAGTTTTCAGATTTAAGCTTAGATTTATTAAAGTCTTGCGATGTTGTGTTTTTTGCGACACCACATGGTGTAGCGATGAAACACGCTGAAGAATTAGTAGCAGCGAATACAAAAGTAATCGATTTAGCCGCTGACTTTCGTTTGCAGGATTTAGCGCAATTTGAAAAATGGTACGGTATGGAGCATGCTTGTCCAGATCTACTTAAAAATTCAGTGTATGGGCTTTCTGAGCTCAATCGTGAAAAAATTAAACAAGCTCAAGTGATTGGTAATCCTGGTTGTTATCCAACGACAGTTCAAATTGGTTTGGCGCCTGTACTGAGATCTTCAGAAGTATTGGTAAAACCTGAAAGTATTATTATTGATGCAAAATCTGGTGTATCTGGAGCTGGACGCAAAGCAAGTTTAGGCATGATCTATACTGAAAATGCTGATAACTTCAAAGCCTACGGTGTTGCAGGGCATCGCCATCATCCTGAAATTGTTGAAGCGCTTGAAAATATATCGGGACAGAAAGGTGTATTTGACAATATCCTTTTTGTTCCGCATTTGGTGCCGATGATTCGTGGCATGTTATCTACAATATATATCGACTTAACAGAAGCAGGTCAGCAAGCCGATTTGCAAGTAATTTACGAACAGTTCTACCAAAACGAGCAGTTTGTTGATGTTATGCCGGTAGGAAGTTCACCAGAAACTCGTTCTGTTCGTGGATCAAATGATTTACGTATTGCGTTGTATAAACCACAACCAACAAAGTTAGTCATTTTAGTTGCCCAAGATAACTTGGTGAAAGGTGCAGCAGGACAAGCTGTTCAAAACATGAATTTAATGTTTGGATTTGCGGAAAATGCAGGCCTTAACGTGATTGGTTTATTACCATAAAAAACCTTTTTTGACTTCACACACATTTAACTTTGCAGTTAAATGTGTGTTTTGATTTTATAAATTAGAGATGACGATGCAAAACTCAGAATCAAATAATACGTCACAGCATAAAGATGAAAAAAATATCGGTTTTTTTCAATCGAATAAACCCCTTATGGCGGGTGGAATCATCTTATGTGCAGGCAGTTTACTTCTGGGCTATACGGTTGGTCATCGTCAAGGTCTAACTGTAGTTGGTTATGATGCTGACGCGGAACAATTGGTTGAAGTTGTCGAAAAACAAAAAAAAGAATTATCTGAGCTGAATAAGAAATTAAATACCTCAGTTCAAGAACGTGATGTTGCTGTAACTAACTCAAATGATATGTATGCTGCATTAAATCAAGCCAACGCTGAAAAACTTCAAATTGAAGGTCAGAGTGCGATTTTCCGAGAAGTGCTGAGACAACGTGGTGGATTAAGTTTAACAGTGCAAAATTTAGCTGTTAAGTCGCTTCCAGAAAATGTATATGAATATCAGGTTGATTTAGTTCAAGTCAGTCCGAATAAACGTAAAGCATCTGGTGAAATTGAAATCAGATTAATTCAAGGTACGGAAGTCTTGGTTGTTCCAATTTCAGAAAAATCATTCGATTTCGACCATTATCAGCGATTAACTGGTCGTTGGACGATGCCAAAAGGCTTTACGCCCCAATTTATTGAAATCCGTGTAAAAGGCTCAAGTGCTCAAACCAAGCGCTTTAGTTGGCAACGTGGTGAAGCAATCGAATCAACTGCTGCATTTGCAGCTGAAGTACCGCAAGCTGCGGCAAATTCTCAATAATAGATTATAGAGTGCTATGCGAAGTAATAAACGTCATAAATGTCTCAATGACATTAAATTATCATTTCAACAATCTGGATTGGTGGATTGGCACTTCAATCCACGATTGAGTGATGCACAAAATGATGAAGCCGATGGCGATTTAGCTGTAGCAACAGCACCACCGCAATTTAAGCGACCTCCCTTATACAATGTGGTATTGTTGAATGATGATTACACGCCAATGGATTTTGTAATTGAAATTTTACAACAATACTTTGCATTGAATCTTGACCAAGCTACCGAAGTAATGCTAACAGTACATTATCAAGGGAAAGGTATCGCAGGTGTCTATCCTAGAGACATTGCTGAAACCAAGGCGAATCAAGTCAACAATTATGCGCGCTCTCAAAGTCATCCATTGCTTTGCCAGATCGAGCCACAAGAATAAGGGGATCACATGCTCAGTCGTCAATTAGAAGTATCACTGCGTTTGGCTGTTAGCATGGCTCGTCAAAAGAGACATGAGTTTCTTACAGTTGAACATTTGTTACTCGCACTTTTAGATAATGATTCTGCCGTGAATGCACTAAAAGCCTGCGGTGCAGAAATTGTCAGTTTGCGTAAAGAACTTGAAGAGTATGTAGAGCAACATACGCCTAAATTAGGCGATAATGCTGAGCAAGCGCCTCATCCTACAGAAAGCTTTGATCGTATATTGCAACGTGCAATTTTCCATGTTCAGTCTAGTGGTGGAGATCGGACAGTTGAAGGTGCAGATGTACTGGTTGCAATGTACTCAGAAAGAGATTCATTTGCGGTTTATTTGCTAAAACGCCACCAAATCAATCGTCTTACTTTAACTCAATATCTTTCACACGGTGCGCGTAAGGAAGATGTTCCAGCTGAAGAAGAAACGGATGACTTAGATGGTGAAAACTCAGCCTCAGCAAATGCAGGTCCATTAGAACTTTATACCCTAAATCTCAATGCAGAAGCTTTAAAGGGTAAAACCGATCCTTTGATTGGTCGTGAAAAAGAAATTGAGCGTGCAGCTCAAATTCTATGTCGACGTCGTAAAAACAATCCGCTTTTGGTGGGTGATCCAGGTGTGGGTAAAACATCCATAGCAGAAGGTTTGGCTTGGCTGATTGTTAACAATAAAGCACCAAAGCCACTGCTGAATGCGGAAGTCTATAGTTTGGATATCGGTGCACTTGTTGCAGGTACAAAATACCGTGGTGACTTTGAGAAACGATTAAAGCAATTGTTAAATGCCCTAAAGAAGAAGCCCGAAGCAATTTTGTTTATAGATGAAATTCATATGATCATTGGTGCAGGCTCAAGTATGGGTAGCACTATGGATGCATCGAATTTAATCAAACCTGCATTGGCAAATGGTACTTTACGTTGCATTGGCTCAACAACGTTTCAAGAATATCGTCAAGTTTTTGAAAAAGATCATGCATTATCACGCCGTTTCCAAAAAATTGATGTTAATGAGCCATCAATTAATGAAACAATTGATATTCTTCGTGGACTCAAGTCTAAATTTGAAGAATTTCATAAAGTTCAATATGATGATGCAGCTCTTGTTTCTGCAGTTGAGTTATCGGCTAAATTTATCAATGATCGCTTCCTCCCAGATAAAGCGATTGACGTAATAGATGAAGCAGGGGCACAACGACGTTTGAGAGCTGATCAAGATAACACTTTGATTACAGTTGAAAATATTGAAGATATTGTTTCGAAAATTGCACGAATTCCACCTAAAACTGTGTCTAAAGATGATAAATCTGTACTTGAGCACTTAGAGCGTGATCTTAAACGAGTTGTATTTGGTCAAGATGAGGCAATTACCGCATTATCCTCTGCAATTAAATTGTCACGAGCTGGGCTTAAAGCACCAGATAAGCCAGTTGGTAGTTTTGTATTTGCAGGACCTACTGGTGTAGGTAAAACTGAGGTAACAAAACAACTTGCAAAACTACTCGGTGTTGAACTAGTCAGATTTGATATGTCTGAATATATGGAACGCCATGCGGTTTCACGTTTAATTGGTGCACCTCCAGGTTATGTTGGTTTTGATCAAGGTGGCTTACTGACTGACGCAATACATAAAAATCCACATTGTGTATTGTTATTGGATGAGATTGAAAAGGCACATCCTGATGTGTTTAATTTATTGCTGCAAGTCATGGATCATGGTTCATTAACTGATAATAATGGTCGTAAGTCAGACTTCAGAAATGTCATTATAGTGTTAACAACGAATATTGGCGCTGAAAGTATTTCCCGTACAAGTATTGGTTTTACAGAGCAAGATAATAGTCGTGATAATCAGGAAGCAATGAAGAAGGCATTTACACCAGAGTTTAGAAACCGCTTAGATGGGGTTATTCAATTTAAAGCTCTACCTACGACAGTAATCGATTCTGTAGTAGATAAATTCCTTACAGAACTTCAAGCTCAACTTGATGACAAAAAAGTTGTTTTAGAAGTAGATCAGTCTGCACGAGATTGGTTAAGTGAAAACGGTTATGATCGTCTGATGGGTGCTCGTCCAATGCAGCGTTTGATTCAAGAGCATTTGAAAAAGCCGCTTGCTGAAATGATTTTATTTGGTGAGCTGGCTGAAAACGGCGGTAATGTAGCAGTAACAGTTAAAAAAGAAGATGGCAAAGCCGTTGGATTAAAGTTGGAAGTATTTGAAGATTCTGCAGCTGAACCAGCATAGTGTGTTATTAATTGTATTAAAGCCCGTTTATTTAAACGGGCTTTAATTTTTGGGTGAAAGTATGGACATACAAGTTACAAAAGTAATATCTACGACAGCTTTATTTTTTCTGACAGCACTGATGGAAATATTAGGGTGTTACTTTCCATATTTGATCCTAAATCAAGGGCGTTCGCATTGGTTGTGGCTACCCACTTTTGTCGCACTCGCTGCTTTTGTGTGGTTATTGACTTTGCATCCAGCAGCATCAGGTCGAATATATGCTGCATATGGGGGTATTTATATTTGTTCGGCATTGTTGTGGTTAAAGTTTGTGGATCAAATGGATCTTACTAAATGGGATATCATTGGTGGCGGAGTGGTTATTTTCGGGGCGCTGATTATCATTTTACAGCCACAAGGCTTAATTCGGTGAGTTGTTATAGGAGAAAGTCTGTTTAATTAAATTAATAATAAATCGACCTTGAATATTTTTGAGAAAAATTTAGAAGCCTATTTAATAAAATTTACATAAAGGCTTTTTAAATTGGCATGAAATAGGCATATATTTTCCGCCTATAATTTTGAAATACTTCAGAGTTTCATCATTATTCGACAATAAACAATGTAATTAGAATAAGGATTTTTCATTTGTCTACAACATATTCCAAGCAAGAAAAAACCAGCCGTATCAAAGGAATTATTGGTGCAGCTTCTGGTAATTTAGTTGAATGGTTTGATTTTTATATATATGCAGTATTTGCTGTATATTTTACCCAAGCTTTAACTGCGCCAGATATGGATAGTTCTACCCAAGCCATCTATGTGTGGGGTGTATTTGCAGCAAGCTTTTTTATGCGACCTATCGGTAGTTGGCTTTTTGGTCGAATTGCAGATAAACACGGTCGAAAAAAATCAATGGTCATCTCAATTATATTGATGGCTATAAGTTCTTTCATGTTTGCAGCGTTACCAACGTATGAGCAAGTGGGTATGGCTGCACCGTTTTTATTATTAATGGTTCGATTGCTTCAAGGCTTATCCGTTGGTGGTGAATATGGTGCTGTGGCGACTTATATGAGTGAATTGGGTTTAAAAGGTCAACGTGGCTTTTTTTCATCATTTCAATACGTAACGCTCACGGGTGGTCAACTCCTTGCAAGTTTATTGGGTGTAATATTCTTAGCTTTTATGTCTGAACAGCAGCTTTATGATGGGGGATGGCGAATTCCATTTATTATTGGTGGTGTTGCAGCAATTTTATCTTTATTAGCGAGAAGTAGATTAGAAGAGACTTTATCCGGTGATGAAAGTGATAAAGAAGATTCTGGTACACTTCGTGAGCTTTTTAAAAATCACTGGAAAACTTTCCTTTTGGTAGTTGGTTATACTTCAGCAGGCTCTCTTAGTTTCTATGTGATTACAGTTTACTCAAAAACTTACCTTACCAATATTGGAATAGATCCTAAAACGGTAGGGTTGATGATGACAGCCTGCATTTTTGTACTCATGGTGGCGCAACCATTCTTTGGTGCATTGTCAGATCGTATTGGTCGCAGAAATTCTATGCTGTTATTTAGTGGTCTGATGGCTATATTTATCTATCCAGTCATGGCAATCGGGATGAGATATTTCAGCGAAACTCCATTCATTGTCGCGATGCTACTGATTTTCCTGATGCTATTGCTTAGTTTGTATACCTCTATTGGCGGTATTGTAAAAGCTGAAATGTTTCCTCCGCATGTACGTGCATTGGGTGTAGGTTTCTCTTATGCGATAGGTAATGCCGTATTTGGTGGTTCTGCACCTTCTGTTGCCTTGCAGTTTAAGGCCGCAGGAATTGAAAATTCATTTTTTATTTACGTGATCATTATTTTAATCGTATGTTTCTTTTGTAGTTGGCAACTTCCCAAAGAACCTAAATATTTAAAAGATGATCATTAAGATTTAGAAAATAAAAAAGCACCCGAGGGTGCTTTTTTAGTGGATGAAATTAATCTTTTTTTAAGCTTTCATTGATGAGGAACTCAACAAGTGCTTTTTGAGCGTGAAGGCGGTTTTCAGCTTCATCCCATACCACAGCATTTTTGTGATCGAGCATATTTTCTGAAATTTCTTCACCGCGATGGGCAGGTAAACAGTGCATAAATAAACAGTCTGGATGAGCAAGATCCATTAGACGTTCATTGACTTGAAAATCAGCAAAAGCTTTTTCACGAATTTTTTGCTCTTCTTCTTGTCCCATGCTGGCCCAAACATCAGTAACGATAAGGTCGGCATTCACTGCAGCATCTTCAGCAGAGTCTACAACTTCGGCGCAGTGCGCGAATTCAGAGAGAAATTCAGGTTTTGGTTCATAACCTTTTGGTGATGCAATCTTAAGTTTAAAGCCCCACATATGTGCAGCTTCGATATATGAGTTACACATATTATTACCATCACCAATCCACGCAACGGCTTTGCCTTGGATAGAGCCACGGTGTTCTACGAATGTTTGAACATCAGCAAGCAATTGGCAAGGGTGGTGATCATCGGTCAGTGCATTAATAACTGGGACTTTAGAATATTCTGCAAAACGTGTGACAATATCGTGGCCAAAAGTACGAATCATCACAATATCAAGCATGCTTGAAATAACGCGAGCTGAATCTTCAATCGGTTCGCCGCGACCTAATTGCGTATCCCGGGACGAGAGGAAAATTGCGCTACCACCAAATTGGGTCATACCAGCTTCAAAAGAAACACGGGTACGTGTGCTCGATTTTTCAAAAATCATTCCCATTACTTTACCAACAAAGGGTTGGTAGACTTCATGATTATGCTGCATGCGTTTTAATTCTATAGCACGATCAATAATGCGATTTAATTCTGCAGTTGAAAGGTCACGTAAAGTAAGAAAATGTCGTAGAGCCATGGTTACTCCACAATCATTGTTTCGTCAAAATAGTGAATGAGACGACCAATAATTGTTGGTTGATGAAAAAAAACGAGAATCGACTAATATACTATATGTAAAGAGAATTGCAAAAAAACTAGACTTTTTGGTGCCCATCTAGGAAGCGATCGACAGAATAGCTGATGTATTCGATGGTTTCTTGATCGGTTTCAAGTACTGGTATCCCCATTAAAATTTTCCATTCTAAATTTCTTAAGATTCCAAAATATAATTGAGCAGAAAATAAAGGATTTTCACATTTTAACACACCAAGTTTATGCGCATTTTCTAATGCATTTGCGATCGCTAACTGGATATGTTTAGGGCCTTTTTCGTGCAAATAAAGAGCAAGTTCTGGATTTTTTTGGGATTGCTCAATCACGAGGCGCATAAAGGCAGTGTGATCTTCTTTTTTAATGTGGCGATGAAAGTTAAGTAGTGTATGTATCAGATAAGATCTAAAATCGCCATGATCTGGATCATATGCAACACAGATATCTTTAAAAAAGAGTTCACGTCGATAATCACATATAGCAGTAAAAAGGCCTTCTTTGCCGCCAAAATATTTATAAATAGATGCTTTGGAGCCTCCAGCATGTTGAACAATATCATCCAAAGACACAGCATCGTAGCCACGTTCCAAGAATAGCGTATTAGCGCTTAGCAATAATGCTAAACGTCGTTCTTGACCACGGCGAGTATGGGGCATATCACAACCAGAAGTTTCAATATGCGGAAATGGATGTTGCATGCAGTATCAATAGCGAAAATGAAATTGGAGATGGAGTATAACAAATTAAAGCACTTAACGCCTGACACTCAAAATAATAACAAAATCAAAAAATGAATGATAATTCATTTTTATATGACTAAAGTTTTAGAGCAAAAATACTAAACGGTCATATATCAAACTAAATTTATAGATATACTAAAAACTCGATAATTATAGTAAACACTGTGGAAAGGAATATGACAGAACAATCGTCTGCAGGCTTAAGATTTAGACAAGCATTAGAAGTGGAAAAGCCATTACAAATCATCGGAACTGTAAATGCATATGCAGCAATGATGGCAAAACAAGTTGGCTATAAAGCAATTTATCTATCAGGCGCAGGTGTTGCAAACTATTCCTATGGTCTTCCTGATTTGGGAATGACGAGTTTAGATAATGTGCTTGAAGATGTTCGTCGTATCACTGAACGTGTAGATACGCCTTTGCTTGTGGATATTGATACAGGTTGGGGCGGTGCATTTAATATTGCACGAAGTATCAAGCAAATGATCGCTGCTGGAGCTGCTGCTGTTCATATTGAAGACCAAGTTGCGCAAAAACGCTGCGGACATCGTCCGAATAAAGAAATTGTGTCACAACAAGAAATGGTAGACCGTATTAAGGCTGCTGTTGATGCAAAAACTGATTCTAATTTTGTGGTCATGGCACGTACGGATGCGCTGCAAAAAGAAGGGCTTCAAGCCGTCATTGATCGTGCATGTGCATGTGTTGAAGCTGGAGCTGATGCTATTTTTGCGGAAGCGATGACTAATATAACGATGTATAAAACAGTCTGTGATGCTGTAGGTGTGCCTGTGCTAGCGAATATCACTGAATTTGGTGATACCCCTTATTATACAACCGAAGAGCTAGCAGAACAGGGGATTTCAATGGTGTTATACCCATTGTCTGCGACACGTGCGATGCAGAAAGCAGCATTAGAAGTGATGCATTCAATTCGTAAAGACGGCACGCAAGTGAATGTTATTGATAAAATGCAACAACGAAAAGAATTATACGAGTTCCTTGATTATCATACTTTCGAAAACACACTAGATAAGCTATTCACTCAGGAGAAATAAAAAAATGGCTGAAGGAAAAGTATTGACTGGCGCAGGATTGCGTGGACAAGTCGCAGGTAAAACAGCACTTTCAACCGTTGGGAAAAGTGGTGCAGGCTTAACATATCGTGGTTATGATGTTCAGGATTTGGCGGAAAATTGCCAATTTGAAGAAGTTGCATATTTAATTTTCTTTGGTGAACTACCTACGGCGCAACAACTTGCGGACTATAAAGCAAAACTAAAATCACTGAGAGCATTACCACAAGCACTAAAAGAAGTGCTTGAGCGTATTCCAGCAGATTCACATCCTATGGATGTTATGCGTACAGGTGTTTCTATGTTGGGTAACTTAGAAACAGAACAGTCCTTTGGTGAACAGCAAGATATAGCTGATCGTATTTTGGCAACATTGCCAGCCATTATTTGTTATTGGTATCGATATAGCCATGATGGTGTTCGTATCGAAGAAAATACTGATGACGACTCAATTGGTGCTCAATTCTTGCATTTATTGCGTGGCGAAAAACCTAATGAATTGCATGAACAAGTCATGAATGTTTCTTTAATTCTCTATGCAGAACATGAATTTAATGCTTCAACATTTACGGCACGTGTGTGTGCTTCGACGTTATCAGATTTACATTCGTGTATTACAGGTGCGATTGGTTCTTTGCGTGGTCCACTGCATGGCGGTGCAAATGAAGCGGCAATGGATATGATTGAGCAATGGAAATCTCCTGAAGAAGCTGAGCGCGAAATGCTGGGTATGCTTGAACGCAAAGAAAAAATCATGGGCTTTGGTCATGCAATTTACAAAGACAATGATCCACGTAATGGGATTATTAAGGTATGGTCTGAGCGCTTGGCTAAGGACGTAGGAGATACTGTTTTATATCCAGTATCAGTACGTTGTGAAGAAGTCATGTGGCGAGAGAAAAAATTATTCTGTAATGCTGATTTCTTCCATGCTTCTGCTTATCACTTTATGGGTATACCAACGAAGCTATTCACGCCAATTTTTGTGATGTCTCGTGTAACAGGATGGGCGGCACATGTGATGGAGCAGCGTGCGGACAACCGTATTATTCGACCAAGTGCAGATTACACAGGACCTGAATTACGCAAAGTTGTACCAATTGAACAGCGTGTTTGAAAAGCATAATAAAAAGCTCTTTCGGGAGCTTTTTATTTTGTTGAGCAGAGTAAAATGGCATCTTGTTTTTCGTAGCCTGTTTCAGTAGGAATACCCATATAACTAATAACTGCAACGCGATAATTGGGGAAAGTGTGAGGAAATGCGTAAAGTTTTTTGATCTGAGGTAAATTACGATGATATCGAATATTATCGAATTGTTGGCTTTCATACATTGAAGGTTTAGAACTTTGGCTGAGTTGTACCTGAGATTGGAATTTACTTACTTTAATTTCAGGCACGTTTAACCAAAAATTTCCAGTCTGTTCTCTTTGTTTATTTAATTTTAGGTTAGCAGTCTTAGGGCTTAATGGCGCTGGTTTGACAAGGCGAGCTTGAATACTTTGAATTTTGCGAAGCGTATGCTGAGTTTCAGTAATGTGATTTCGGCTATTTAATGGGGTATAAATGGATTGAACCTCAATCGCTTTATGTGGGTTTCTGCTGTTGAGCAAATAATAATAAAGTGTTGGTGGTCGACCAGATTCATCATGGTAATGGCGTAAATAATATATTTTCTGATCTTTAATATCTGAACCTAGTACTTCTATTGTCTCCGGACCGCCGACTGTGGCAAAGGAGGGTGAAGAAATAAGGCAGAAGATGATACCTAGATAAGTTTTATGCTTTAAGTGATTATTGTTCATTTGGACTCATCTTTTTGTATTTTATATTGAGCATGATTTAAAATTTTAGAATTATGATGAAGAATAGGTTAATCAAATGTGTTGATTAACCTAAATCTAGAAGTTTACTCGGCAGTAGTGCTTACAGCTTCATCTTCATCATCTTCAGCAGTATCCATTCCTAATTCTTTTAGCTTACGAGTCAAGGTATTGCGACCCCAACCTAAAAGCTCAGCAGCATGGCGTTTTCTTCCTCGAGTTTGTTGTAGTGCAGCATTAATTAAGGTGCGTTCAAACATAGGCGTGGCGATATCCAATAATTTCATTTCGCCATTTTTGAGTTTTTGTACAGCCCACTGACTAAGCAACTCATCCCAATGCTGAATAGCGATACGATCTGCTTGATTGTGTGGATGATTTGGATCATCAGATTTTTGGATTGGTAGTTGTTTTAACTCAGAAGGAAGATCTTCTGGGTAAACCTCTCTTCCAGTAATCATCACTGTCAGCCAGCGACATGTGTTTTCAAGTTGACGTACATTACCTTGCCAAGGCAACTGTTTCATGTATTCAATAGTTTCTGTACGTAAAATCTTTGGACTTACACCAAGTTCTTTACCTGCTCGTGCGAGAAAGTGTTGTGCGAGCATCGGAATGTCTTCCGAGCGGTGAGCAAGTTTAGGAATATGAATACGAATTACATTCAGACGATGATAAAGATCCTCACGGAAGCGTCCATCATGTACTAATTTTTCTAGATCTTGGTGAGTCGCAGCGACAATGCGGACATCAACACGCACTGGAATGTGTCCACCGACGCGATAAAACTCGCCATCAGCTAAAACACGCAATAAACGCGTTTGGGTTTCGAATGGCATGTCCCCAATTTCATCAAGGAATAATGTACCGCCATTGGCTTGCTCAAAACGACCTTGTCGCTGAGTATTAGCGCCAGTGAATGCACCTTTTTCATGACCAAATAATTCAGTTTCAATCAAATCTTTCGGAATGGCAGCCATATTAAGCGCAATAAATGGCTTACTGCTACGAGGTGAATGACGATGCAATGCATGAGCGACTAACTCTTTACCTGTACCTGACTCACCATTAATTAATACCGTAATGTGTGATTGCGACAAACGTCCAATTGCTCGGAAGACTTCCTGCATTGCAGGAGATTCTCCAATGATCTCAGTTGATTGAATTGGCTGTACGGTTGATTTCGCAGATTCTTGTTGTTGGAGCTTATTAATGTGCATGATGGCACGATTGACAAGTGCTAAAGCCTCATCAATATCAAATGGTTTTGGTAAATATTCAAAAGCACCCGTTTGATAGCTTGATACTGCTGACTCTAGATCCGAATGTGCCGTCATGATGATCACAGGTAGATCAGGATAATGACCTTTGACTTTAGCGAGAAAGCTAAGACCATCAATTCCTGGCATCCGTATATCTGTCAAAATTACATCAGGTGTATCATCAAGTAACTGATCCAGTGCAGATTGAGCTTCTTCGAAACTGGTAACATCTAAACCTTCTTCTTTAAATGTTTTTTCTAGAACCCAACGCATGGCGCGATCGTCATCTATTACCCAAATTTTATTTCGCGACATGGTTTAACTCCCAAGGTATATAAAGACTAAATACGGTTTTGCCCGGAACGGATTGGCATTCAATCATTCCATTGTGTTGATGCATAATATTTTGTGCGATGCTCAGACCTAAGCCTGTTCCTTTAGCGCGTCCTGTGACTAATGGATAAAATACGGACTCTAAAATTTCCTCTGGAACGCCAGGGCCGTTATCTTCGATATCAATTCGAACAGTTGAGCGATGTAAAGTTCCGTTAATCGTGACAAGGCGATGAATACGTGTACGCAGGGTTAATTCAGGTTGAGTGTCTTGAAAAAACTCTTTATTTTCAGTCATGGCCTGAATAGCATTTACACTGATGTTCAACATCACTTGAATAAGTTGATCCCGATCTGCTTCAACATCAGGTAAAGAAAGATCATAATCACGAGTAATTTTAATTTTCTTTTTTGTTTGGTTCACAATCAGAGAACGAACGCGTTCCAAAGGCTCGTGAATATTTACAGGTTCATAGCTTGGTAACTGCCGAGAACCGAGCATTGTGTCAGCAAGATTTCTCAGGCGATCTACTTCACTAATAATAATGTCCGTAAATTCTTTATATTCAGGATCATTTAAACTACGTGCCAATAATTGAGTTGCGCCACGTATGCCCCCTAATGGATTCTTAATCTCATGCGCGACACCTCTGATTAATTGGCGTGCGACCTGATGTTGTTGAATAAAATTTTCTTCTTTAGAAATTTTCAACATTCGATCAATTGGATTGAGTTCAATCAGAAGGAGGGGGTGATAACTTTTGCCAGTGTTAAGTTGGGCAACAGAATAGTCAACATGTACATCTTTAAAGTTCACAATAATAGTCGCTTCGCGGCGGGTATAAGCTTGCCCCGTGAGTAATGTATTCGTGAGTGCTTCTTCTGTGTTAAATGAATCACCTGGAGATTGTAAAATACTGAGCACAGATTGACCTGATGCTCTTAATAAGCTGATATCAAAGAGTGCTTCACATGAGGAATTTAAATAAAAAATATTTAATTCACTATCGACTAAAAGTATCGCAGTGCTCAAGTTGTCTACGAGTAAACGGTAATCAATCGTTGGTTGTTGATTCATTAACCTTAAAATCCTGTCTTAAAATAGAGCAATTGCATCTATGTATTTTTCCATCACTGCTCACAAAGAGGGAGTTATTTAATTTTAACGTCCTCAAATAAAGCAAAATATGAGCCAACTTTGTTTGAAATCGTTAAAAACAACTAAAATGAACTCATTTATTAAGAAAAAAAGCGCGAAGCGATTGCAAAATATTCATGCAAAGTTGGGTTTATTTAATAATGCATCATATTGGTGCGATTGCAATATTTTTTAAAATTTATGGGAATATTTTGGTGCGTTATGCAAAGAGTGGGGTTTTCAACTGTTTTTATGAATTGAAAAGACATACAATACGCGGATTCTAGTGGAGCGCAGATTCATGAAATCCCCCAAAGTCGGTTTTGTTTCTTTAGGTTGTCCTAAGGCATTGGTAGATTCCGAGCGAATTCTTACTCAGTTAAAAACTGAAGGTTATGATGTAGCGTCGGATTATGACGGTGCTGATTTAGTTGTTGTTAATACCTGTGGTTTTATTGAATCTGCAGTACAAGAGTCATTAGACGCGATTGGTGAGGCGATGAGTGCGAACGGTCGCGTCATCGTAACAGGTTGTTTGGGTAAAGATGAAGAAAAAATTCGTCAAATGCATCCAAACGTACTTAAAGTTACTGGTGCAGCAGCTTATCAAGAAGTAATGGAAGCTGTGCATCAATATGTTCCTGAACCTCCTAAACATAATCCGTTTATTGATCTTGTGCCAGAACAAGGTATTCGATTAACACCAAAACATTATGCATATTTAAAGATATCTGAAGGCTGTAACCACCGTTGTACCTTCTGTATTATTCCAAGTATGCGTGGCGATCTCGTATCTCGCCCAGTTGGTTCTGTATTAGAAGAAGCGGCGGCTTTAAAACGATCTGGTGTAAAGGAAGTCTTGGTTATTTCTCAAGATACTTCGGCATATGGTGTAGATACAAAATACAAGCTTGATTTTTGGAATGGTCAGCCTGTAAAAACTAAGTTCTATGATATGTGTGAAGCATTAGGTCAATTGGGTATTTGGGTGCGTCTGCATTATGTCTACCCATATCCACATGTTGATGCGGTTATCGATTTGATGGCACAGGGTAAGATCTTGCCTTACTTAGATATTCCATTCCAACACGCTAGCCCTAAAATTTTAAAACTAATGAAGCGTCCAGCGCATAGTGAAAACACGCTAGAGCGTTTAAAAGTTTGGCGTGAAAAGTGTCCTGATTTAGTCATTCGTTCAACATTTGTTGTTGGCTTCCCGGGTGAAACTGAAGAAGATTTCGTGCAACTTCTAGATTGGTTGAAAGAAGCTCAGCTCGATCGCGTTGGTTGTTTTACATACTCTCCAGTTGAAGGTGCAACTGCAAATGATCTGCCAGATCATGTGCCTGAAGAAATTAAACAGGAACGCTACGAACGCTTTATGCAGGTTCAGCAAGAAATTTCTGCTGCAAAACTACAAAAGCGTATTGGTCAAACCATGACTGTGCTGGTTGATGATCTAGAAGAAGAGTTTCCAGTTGCAGTGGCGCGTTCTTATGCAGATGCCCCTGAAATTGATGGAAATGTCTTTGTGGAAGATATTGATAAGAGCATGATTAAAGCAGGTGATTTACTGGTTGTTAAAATCACTGATGCGGATGAATACGACCTTTATGCAGAATTGATTGAAATTAAAACCGCATAATTGTTTGAAGTAATACTTATAAATGAATTCGGATATTGGAGTTTGTGATGTTAGATTCTAAAAAACCACGCTTTGGTCGTATTCTGCTAAAACTTTCGGGTGAAGCGCTAGCAGGCAATAAAGATATGGGTATTGATGCACAAGTGCTTGATCAAATGTCTTTATCTATTGCTCACTTGGTTGGTCTAGGTGTGCAAGTTGGTATCGTTGTGGGTGGTGGTAACCTTTATCGTGGTAGCCAATTACAGCAAGATGGTTTGGTTGGTCGCGTAACAGGTGATCAAATGGGTATGCTAGCAACTGTGATGAACGGTTTGGCGCTACGAGATGCATTGGTACGTCGTAATATTAAAACCCGTTTAATGTCAGCATTACCAATCGGTACAGTTGTAGAATCATATTCTAGCCGTGATGCGATTCGTCATTTAAATAATGGTGAAGTTTGTGTGTTTGTGGCGGGTACTGGTAATCCATTCTTTACGACAGATACCGCTGCTTGCTTACGTGGTATTGAGATTGAGGCCAACTTAATTCTTAAAGCGACGAAGGTAGATGGTGTCTACAATAAAGATCCAAGCAAATACGAAGATGCTGTTAAATATGATGCATTAACATTTGACCAAGTCTTAGATGAGAAACTTGGTGTAATGGATTTAACCGCGATTTGCTTATGCCGTGACCATAATGTTCCACTTCAAGTATTCGATATGAATAAATCAGGTGCGTTATTGTCAGTGGTTATGGGTGAAAAAGAAGGTACTCACGTTACTAATTGATGTACGTGGCTTTCAAAGCTATTTATACTAAACACTATTTTGATTTAAATTTTGAGAATTAGGTAAGGAAGATCACATGATTAACGATCTTAAAAAAGATGCTGAAGAGCGCATGAATAAATCATTGGACTCATTAGAGCATGGTTTTGCTAAAGTTCGTACAGGTCGTGCACATCCATCAATTCTTAACGGCGTAATGGTTCCTTACTATGGCTCTGATGTGCCATTAAACCAAGTTGCTAACATTGGTGTTGAAGATTCGCGTACATTGCTTGTTCAACCTTTCGAGCGCACTATGGTTGCTGCAATTGATAAAGCAATTCGTGAGTCAGATTTAGGTTTGAACCCAATTACTGCTGATTCAATTCGTGTACCAATGGCGGCATTAACTGAAGAAACACGCCGTGATATGCAAAAAGTGGCACGTAACGAGGCTGAAAATGCAAAAGTTGCGATTCGTAATATTCGCCGTGATGTATTAGGTGATATTAAAGCGTTGCTGAAAGAAAAAGAAATTTCTGAAGACGATGAGCGTCGTGCTGGCGATGAAATCCAAAAAATCACAGATAAATTTGTTGCTGAAGTTGAAAAGCGTTTAGCAGCAAAAGAAGCAGAGTTGATGAAGGTCTAAGCTATATAATGACCATCTCAGCAGAGCTTCTGCCTCAACATGTTGCCATCATTATGGATGGCAACAATCGTTTTGCAAAAAAGAAACATCTACAAAAAGGTGATGGACACCGTGAAGGAAAAAATGTCCTTGATCCGATTGTAGAGCATTGTCGTAAAGTGGGTGTAAAAGCACTTACTGTTTATGCCTTCTCAAGTGAAAACTGGAATCGACCTCAATACGAAGTTGATTTGCTCATGAAACTGTTGGAAGAGACGATTAATGAACAAATTCCTCGAATGATAAAGTTTCAGATTGGGCTTAGATTCATCGGGGATCGCTCTCGTTTATCGCCAGAATTGCAACAATTAATGTTGCAAGCAGAACAAAGGACTGCTACTTTCACAGAAATGACGCTCACAATTGCTGTGAGCTATGGTGGAATGTGGGATATCGCACAAACTGCTAAAACAATCGCACAACTCGTCAAAGAACAAAAAATTGATGTTGATCAAGTTGATGTTGATTTGTTTGCTCAGCATGTCAGTTTAGGTGACTTACCTCCAGTCGACTTATTGATTCGTACTGGTGGTGATTATCGATTGTCTAATTTTTTATTATGGCAATCTGCATATGCTGAGTTGTATTTTACTGAGACGTTGTGGCCAGAATTCACAACAGAAGAATTGGATCATGCCTTTGGTGTGTTTTTAGGGCGTGAAAGGCGCTTTGGAAAAACCTCTGAGCAGGTCCAACAAGAGAAAATAGAGAACTAATAATGTTAGAGCGGATAATTACCGCATTGATTTTAGTGGCTGTAGTCTTGAGCTGTATGTTTGCAACTACATCCATTTATCCAATGTTAGCGTTAATGATTATCGCTGCCGGGGGGGCTGGCTATGAGTGGTTTAAACTCATGCCTCGTCAAACTGATCAAGTGAATAAATTTAAAGCAGGATGCTTTGGTGTAATCACTGCGGTATTTTCTGCAATTGCGCTTTATTTTGATGATCTAGTACTGCTGTTGTGGAGTGCTTCGATTATTACTTGGGTTATTACCATTTATTGGGTTAAGCAATATCCTCTTTATGATGCGTGGTATAACACTTCACTGAATTGGATTGGTGTAGTGATTATTAGCGCTGCAGTATCGGCAATATACGAAGTCTGGATAAGTTCACCTTGGTGGCTCATGTATCTATTCCTCTTAGTGTGGGGTGCTGATAGTGGGGCGTATTTTGTAGGTAGGAAGCTTGGTAAGCGTAAGCTTGCACCTGAGGTGAGCCCGAATAAATCTATTGAAGGGTTAATCGGTGGTGTAATTACAGTCATCATTGTTATCTTATTTGTACAATTTAACTATTTAGATTTAACCGCAGTAGAGCATATTCTATTTTTACTCCTATCTGTGCTGACAGTATTTAGCTCAGTTCAAGGTGATTTATTTGAATCAATGATTAAGCGTCGTGCAGGTATTAAGGATTCAGGTCGTATTTTGCCTGGTCATGGTGGTGTATTAGATCGCATTGACTCATTGCTTGCTGCCGCACCTATTTTTGCTGCGGGAATATTTGTTTTAAAACTTGTTGGTGTAGATTTATAGATGTCTCAATCAGTATGTATATTAGGTGTAACGGGTTCAATTGGACAAAGTACCTTAAAAGTCATTGATCGACATCCAGAGAAGTACAATGTTTTTGCGGTATCTGCATTTAGTCGTGTAGAGCAGTTAAGCGAAATATGTCTACAATATCATCCACAGTATGCTGTTGTACCTTCAGGCAAGGTGGATGAACTACATCAATTTTTCAAATTAAAAAATATCACTTCAACCGAAATTCTCTCTGATGAGTCGGGTTTAATCGCTGTTGCTGAGCATCCTCAGGTTGATATCGTGATGGCGGCGATAGTGGGTGCGGCAGGATTATTGCCAACACTCGCTGCTGTTCAAGCTGGTAAGCGTGTTCTTCTAGCAAATAAAGAATCGTTGGTGATGTCTGGTGACATCATGATGAAGGCCGCTAAAGAGAATAAAGCCTTATTATTACCTGTAGATTCTGAACATAACGCAATATTTCAGTGCCTGCCTCAAAATTATTTACAATTAGATACAGGTGGTAAACCCCAGTTAGGTGTTTCACAAATTTTGTTGACTGCTTCTGGCGGTCCATTTTTGCATCATACGCTAGATGAGCTCAGTAAGGTGACACCTGCACAGGCTTGTAAGCACCCTAATTGGTCAATGGGCCAGAAGATATCAGTTGATTCGGCAACGCTAATGAACAAAGGTCTCGAGTTGATCGAGGCCTGTCATTTATTTTCAATTCAAGAACATTTTGTTACAGTGGTTGTGCACCCACAAAGTATTATTCACTCAATGGTTCAGTATGTTGATGGTAGTACTTTGGCTCAAATGGGTAATCCTGATATGTGTACGCCGATTGCACATGCATTTGCATGGCCAAATCGGATTGAAACACATGTTCCTCCGCTAGATTTATTTGTAAACGATACGCTTAATTTTAAGCAGCCTGATACTGTGCGCTTTCCAGCGCTGCAATTGGCTCGTGAAGCAATGAAATCTGGAGGATTGGCGCCTACGATCTTAAATGCTGCAAACGAAATCGCGGTTGAAGCATTTTTAAAAAATAAAATCAAATTTTTAGATATTCCTAAAGTTGTTGAATCCACTTTGAATCATGTTCAAAATTCAAATGCTGATTCTTTAGAGCTAATCTTAGAGACTGATGCGCTTGCACGTCGCTATGCTATTCAACTCACGAATTCACTGGGTACCTAAGATGAATATACTTTTCATTATCGTCGCGGCTATTTTGCTTCTAGGTCCATTGATTGCAATTCATGAATTTG
The DNA here is from genome assembly GCF_056779995.1 of Acinetobacter sp. ANC_7504. Lineage (NCBI taxonomy): Bacteria > Pseudomonadati > Pseudomonadota > Gammaproteobacteria > Moraxellales > Moraxellaceae > Acinetobacter > Acinetobacter sp. ANC_7504. Next base: position 627,380 of record NZ_JBWYIZ010000001.1, read on the forward strand.
GACATTACTGGGTAGCACGAAAACTTGGCGTTAAGGTTCTTGTTTATTCAATTGGATTTGGTCCAACAGTTCTAAAGTGGACCTCTAAAAAGTCAGGCATTCAATATCAGCTCTCTGCATTGCCTTTAGGTGGTTATGTAAAAATGCTAGATGAGCGTGAAGGTAATGTAAGTGCAGAAGATTTACCTTATGCGTTTAATCGGCAATCCCCTTTAAAACGAATTGCAATCGTTGCTGCGGGGCCCCTCGTTAATTTAATTTTTGCCGTTTTACTGTTTTGGATTCTATTCTTACCAGCACAAGAACAATTAAACACTCGAATTGGTAAAGTGATTGAAAATACGCCAGCCGCACAAGTAGAGATGCGTTCTGGTGATAAAATCATAGCAGTGGATGGAACTGCAACGCCAACTTGGGAAAAATTGAATTATGCGCTGATTGATCGCGTAGGTGAAACTGGTACGATTCAAATTCAAGCTGATCGTGATGGTCAGGTGCAAACTTTTAATTTACCGATTCAGCAATTTCTAAAAGATCAGTCTCAATCACCTTTGGATGTCTTGGGGTTTTTACCATATCGACCTCATGTTCAACCAGTTGTGCATAAATTATCTGAAGATGGTGCTGCTATACGCCAAGGGATGAAGGAAGGTGATGTAATTGTCGCGATTGATAATAAAAAAATTAACGATTGGTTTGAAGTTGTTGATATAGTACAAAAATCACCAGAAAAACTATTGAATATTGAAGTGATGCGTCAAGGCGAGGTTGTTCAATTAAAGGTCATGCCGCAAGGAAAGCGTGACAATATGGGCAATACGGCAGGAATGTTGGGAGTGCAAGCTCAATCTGGTCAGATCAATATTCCTGCTGAATATAAGCATACAATTCAATATAATCCAGCGGAAGCTTTCGTGGTTGCGGTTGAAAAAACGGGTCAATTATCTTCTATGATACTTGGCTCAATTGTCAAAATGATTCGTGGATTGATTGGGTTGGATAATCTCTCGGGTCCAATTACGATTGCTAAAGTTGCAGGTCAAAGTGCTGAAATGGGGTGGCAAACTTTCATTTCATTTATGGCATTAATGAGTGTAAGTTTGGGTATATTAAATTTGCTTCCGATTCCGATGTTGGATGGTGGGCATTTAGTTTATTACATAATTGAATTAATTCGTGGTAAACCTGTTTCTGAACAAATACAATTGGTTGGATTAAAAATTGGTATGGTGTTGCTGGGAAGTATGATGTTTCTCGCAATATTTAATGATTTTATGCGTTTATAAGCGTTATAGATGGATAATTAACTTACTGGAAAACAATAGGCATGCAGCACAAACATTTATTTATGCCATTGGCACTCGTTAGCGCAATGGCAGCAGTACAACAAGTATATGCAGCAGACGAGTTTATCGCGCGGGATGTGCGTGTTGATGGATTAGTTCGACTAACGCAAGCTAATGTACTCGCAATGTTACCGGTGAATGCTGGGGATCGCATTAATGATCCAGTGATTGCGAATGCGATTCGTGCGTTGTATGCCTCTAATTCGTTTGATGATATTCAAGCTTTCAAAGAAAACGATGTTTTGGTTTTCAAAGTCGTTGAACGTCCTATTATTTCTAAAATTAATTTCAAGGGTAATAAGCTCATTCCAAAAGAAGCCTTGGAAGAGGGCTTGAAGAAAATGGGTCTAGCTGAAGGTGAGGTGCTCACTAAATCTGCACTTCAGACGCTAGAAACCGAGCTTGAACAACAGTATTCACAACAAGGTCGCTACAATGCTGATATTCAGGTTGAAACTGTTGCAAAAGCTAATAACCGTGTAGATGTCAATATTAATTTCATTGAAGGTAAACCAGCTAAAGTTTTTGAAATTAATTTAATTGGTAATACTGTATTTAAAGACGATGAAATTAAGCAAGTCTTTGCTGTCAAGGAAAGCGGATGGTTATCTGTCATTTCCAGAAATGATCGCTACGCGCGTGAAAAAATGGCAGCAAGCCTTGAAGCATTAAGAGCTTTATACCTTAATAAAGGTTATATCAATTTTGAAATTACCAACTCTAATTTGAATATCAGTGAAGATAAAAAAAATATTTTCATTGAAGTTTCAATGAATGAGGGTGAGCAATTTAAATTTGGTGAAACCAAATTTTTAGGTGATGCTTTATATAAAGACGAAGATCTTCGTGCACTAAAGATTTATAAAGATGATGCAACTTATTCACAAGAGTTGGTGAATGCAGTAAAACAGTTGTTACAGCGTAAGTATGGTAATGCTGGTTATTACTATGCTGAAATTAATGTTGTGCCTCAAATTGACAATGAAACAAAAAAAGTTAATTTGAATTATTACATCAATCCGGGTCAGCAAGTTACGGTTAGACGTATTAATTTTACAGGTAATACCAAGACTGCTGATGAAGTTTTACGTCGTGAAATGCGCCAGATGGAAGGTGCATTAGCGAGTAACGAAAAAATTGATCTTTCAAAAGTCCGTTTAATGCGTACTGGATTTTTCAGTAAAGTAGATGTTAAGCCGGTACGTGTTCCGGGGGCGCCTGATCAGATTGATTTGAATATCGCTGTTGAAGAACAACACTCAGGATCAAGTACTTTAGCTGTGGGTTATTCGCAAAATGGCGGTATCACGTTCCAAGCAGGTTTAAGTCAAACTAACTTTTTAGGTACAGGTAACCGTGTAGCGATTGATCTTTCTCGTTCTGAGACACAAGATTATTATAACCTAAGTGTTACTGATCCATACTTTACAATTGATGGTGTCAGCCGTGGTTACAATCTCTATTATCGTAAGACGAAATTAGACGAAGACTATAACGTTAACAACTATGTTACGGATAGTTTTGGTGGTGGTCTGAGCTTTGGTTACCCAATTGATGAGAATCAGAGCTTAAGTGCTGGTATTAATATTGATCAAACTGAAGTAACGACTGGTCCATTTGTTTCTACATATGTGCGTGATTATTTGCTTGCAAATGATGGTCGACAAACGAAAGCTCAGAAATATTGTCTCGAGTATAGTAAAGATGACCCAACATTATGTGTTAATGAAACTGATGAGATTGGCACTGAGTTCAAAGGTGATTTCTTTACTTATAGTTTAAATTTAGGTTGGTCTTATAACACATTAAATAATCCACGCTTCCCAACGTCTGGGATGTCTCATCGTGTTAATGCTGAGATTGCATTGCCAGGTAGTGATGTTGAATATCAGAAGGTTACATACGATACGCAAGCCTTTATTCCGATAGGTAAGGATTTTGTATGGCGTGGTTATGGTAAGTTAGGTTTCGGTAATGATTTACCATTCTATAAAAACTATTACGCTGGTGGCTATGGGTCTGTCCGTGGTTTTGATAATAGTACATTAGGTCCAAAATACCCGAGTATTACAGATGCTGCTTTAACTCGAGAAGATAGAAACCCTGAAGAAGTGGGGGGTAATGCATTAGTGCAATTTGGTACTGAATTGATTTTACCAGTACCATTTAAAGGTGATTGGGCACGCCAAGTACGTCCTGTGATCTTTGCAGAAGGCGCTCAAGTGTTCGACACTCAATGTGATGTTCCAACTGGGGACATATATTTTGGTAATTCTCCAGCAACTCCAGTTGGTGCGAGACAATACTGTAAAGATAACTTTGGCTTCGATGCCGGGAATATGCGTTATAGTGTTGGTGTAGGCTTCACATGGATTACGATGATTGGTCCACTATCATTAAGCTATGCGTACCCACTGAATGATAAGCCTGGTGATGAAACTAAGTCTGTTCAGTTTGAAATTGGTCGTACTTTCTAGTACGGCCTTTTGCCTTTAAGGAATAATAATGAATATATTTAAAACAATGATATCAACGGTTTTACTCACATCTGTAGTTGGCTTTGCGCATGCAGCAGGATATGGGGTAATCGATTTGGAAAAAGTGGTAGAAAATAGCACGTACTTAAAACAGCAGAATACTCAGCTTGAGCAGTCAATTAAACCGCAAACGTTAAAATTAGAACAATTGGGTAAAGAAATTGAAGCGTTGGCTAAATCAGCTCAAGCCAATCAATCGAATGCTCAGAAACTATCCTCTCAATATCAAACGAAGATGAACGAATTTCAATCTTTGCAACAGATTGTTCAATCACGTGTTCAAAGTACCATTCAAAATACAAATAAAGTTTTCGACTCAAGAATTAAACAAGTTGCTGAACAATTGCGCAAAGAAAATAATCTTGATTTAGTTTTAAATAAAAATGCTGCCTTGGCATATGACCCAAAATACGATTTAACTGCTAAAATGATTCAAAAGGTTAATGCAATCAAATAGTCAATGAAATCAAATCAATTTCGTCTCGATCACTTGGCCAAACTTGTACAAGGCCAAGTTATTGGTGATGCAGATCTGTTGCTAGAGGGTCTTGCAAGTTTAACTCAAGCGAACTCAAACCAAATTTCTTTTGTAAATTCTGATAAGTATTTAGACGAAGCGATTTCATCTCAAGCAGGTGCCTTAATTGTCACTTCTGAGATGCAGGCTCAGCTTAATCAGCATAATAATTTTATTGTCGTACAAAATCCGTATCTTGCTTTCGCGATTTTAACTCATGTGTTCGAATCTAAAACTGTGCAACGTGGTATCGAGGCCACCGCAGTAATCGATCCGAGTGCTATGATAGGGGATAATGTATATATTGGACATTATGTGGTGGTTGGCCCGCATGCCGTGATTGGTTCAAATACAGTCATTCATTCGCAAACTAAAATTGATGAGTATGTTGAAATCGGTGAGGATTGTTTCATTGATTCGCATGTCACGATTACGGGTCGATCTAAAATTGCTAAACGTGTTCGTATCCATGCGAATACCGTAATTGGAGGAGAGGGTTTTGGCTTTGCTCCTTATCAAGGTAAGTGGAACCGAATTGCTCAACTCGGGTCTGTTCAAATTGGAAATGATGTCAGAATTGGTTCCAACTGTAGTATTGATCGTGGCGCTTTGGATGACACTATACTTCATGATGGTGTGATTATTGATAATCTTGTGCAAGTCGCACATAACGTTCAAATCGGTGAAAATACTGCAATTGCTGCAAAATGCGGTATTGCGGGCAGTACTGTGATTGGCAAAAACTGTATCCTTGCAGGTGCTTGTGGTATCTCAGGACATCTAAAAATTGTAGATAATGTGACGCTAACTGGAATGTCAATGGTTACAGGTAGCATTTTAGAAGCTGGTACATATTCTTCAGGAATGGGATTGCTCGAAAATTCTCGTTGGAAACGAACAGTTGTTCGTCTAAGACAATTAGCAGATGTGCCATTGACCAAATTAGTCAAACAAATAGATGATATGCAGGCTCAGTTAGAGTCAATCGAATCAACTTTAAAATTGCGTAAATAATATGACAGAGTCTACTTTATCTTTTTCAATTCCTGAATTGCCGATGAATATTCAAACAATTCGTGAATATTTGCCGCATCGTTATCCATTTCTATTGGTAGACCGTGTTACAGAAGTGACTGAGAATGGAATTGTCGGATTTAAAAATGTCTCCATAAATGAAGAGTTTATGCAAGGTCATTTTCCAGGTTATCCAATCATGCCGGGTGTCTTAATCGTTGAGGCGATGGCACAAATTTCTGGCGTGCTTGGCTTTATCATGAACAATGAAAAACCCAAACCTGGTTCACTTTTTCTTTTCGCTGGCGCTGAAAAAGTTCGTTTTAAAAAACAAGTCGTTCCTGGTGATCAACTCGTGTTAAAATCAGAGCTTGTAATGCAGAAACGTGGTATTTACAAGTATCTTTGTAGTGCGAGCGTTGATGGTGTAATTGCAGCGACAGCTGAAATTATTATTTCTCATCAGAAATTAGAGCAAGCATGAGTAACAGTGATTTAATCCACCCTACAGCAATTATTGATCCTACGGCAACGATTGCTTCTGATGTAAAAATTGGTCCTTATTCGATTATTGGTCCTCATGTGACGATTGATAGTGGGACAGTGTTACATTCTCATGTGGTGGTTGGTGGATATACCCGCATCGGTAAATCAAACGAAATTTTCCAGTTTGCCAGTGTGGGTGAGGTGTGTCAGGATCTTAAGTATGCTGGTGAAGAAACTTGGCTTGAGATTGGCGACAACAACAAAATTCGTGAGCATTGCAGTCTGCATCGCGGTACAGTGCAGGATCAAAGTATTACTAAAATTGGTAGTAATAATCTGTTGATGGTCAATACGCATATTGCGCATGACTGTGTGGTGGGTAATAACAACATCTTTGCAAACAATGTTGGTGTCGCAGGTCATGTGCATGTTGGTGACTTCGTTGTTGTCGGTGGCAACTCCGGTATTCATCAATTCTGTAAGATCGACTCATACAGCATGATTGGTGGAGCATCATTGATTTTGAAGGATGTTCCTGCTTATGTGATGGTGTCTGGTAATCCGGCGCATGCATTTGGAATGAATGTAGAAGGTATGCGTCGTAAGGGTTGGTCAAAAGATGTAATCAATGGTTTGCGAGAATCATTTAAGTTAATTTATAAAAGTGGTCTAACGACACAACAAGCCATTGAGCAGATTACTGCTGAAATTTTACCAAATGTTTCTGAAGCTCAGCTCCTCATAGATTCTCTAAATGAATCTAAGCGCGGTATTGTTCGTTAAGAGCTTTTGCTAGAAAAAAAAGACATCTTATGATGTCTTTTTTTATTCAACTTTTTTTGAAATATCCAGCTTCTTCAGAGTCAGGATAGGTGCTCAGTAGTTTATTTTTATAAATTTCAGCAGTTTGAGCGTTTTTATTTACATCTTTCGCGATGCTATACAGCTGATATAAAGATCGCGCTGCTTTTCCTGAATTTGGAAACTTCGACGCGACAGTTTCATAGTGTTTTCTTGCTTCTTCATAATTGGGTGGTTCAATTGCTAAATTGAATTCAGCTAACCAAAAATAGGCATTACCTGTATACACACTATTTGGATTATTACGTACAAAGTTTTGCATAGGTGCAATGGCTTTTTTTGCGCCACCTTGTTTGTATGCATCTAAGGCAACTGTATAAGCTGCTTTATCAAGTTCTTGTTGGTTGGTTTGATTCAAGTTCGTTGCATTTTGTGATGCTGTGGTATTTGAGTTAGTGCTAGTGCTTGGTGCAGTTGACTCATTAGGAACGGGTGGTGCAGCATTAGGATCCTCGATATTGGACTCTTCCACAGGATCAATTTTTTGTTGAAGGAGTTCTAATCTTTGATCTAGATCTGTATAGCGATTTTTTAATTCGTTGGTCAGTTGATTAATTTGATGTTCTTGTTCTTCTAATTTGCCTTGAAGTGCACGAATTTGATTTTCTAAGCGTTGACTTTGTTGGATAAGCTGCCAACTGGTGTTGGTAGGGGCTGTAGCGGTGTTATTCGCTGCGACTGCTGTTTGGTTCAAACTCGAATTTTGGCTTAATCCTTTTGATTCGATAGGAATATTGGCAAAAACTGATGTTGAGCTCATCAATGCTAGTGCAAGAAAAGTACGCTTATTGAGCATGTTCATTATTCCATTTGTGTCCATACTCAAATTTGAACTTTGAGTATTTTCAATTCTTAATAATCAGATCATTAAAAACGTCATAGCATTTAAAATCAATATAAATTTACAATGAAACTGTATAAATGAAGAAATTTAAGTTGAAGTTATTTAGATGAAAAATATCAAGTTTGTTGTTAATAGATTAGTAAATATTCACTTGAACTTTTTTAGTGCCTTTAAAGCCCATTATGGTCTTGCAAGATCGTTAAAAATCTCTATACTCTGTTCTTGCAATGGTAGCCCTGCTGGTGGCTTCGCAATTGTACTCTGAGAACCCCGCCAGGACCGGAAGGTAGCAACGGTATCAGAACTATGATGTGCCGGAGTTTTGCTAGTAGGGTTGCCACCATTATAATAATTTTATTTCTTATTCTTCATTCTCTTTTCTTTTTATAGCTTTCATAATCGCATCCATTTCAAAGCCTCTATATTGTAAAAAGCGAATTTGTTTTGCTTTTAATTTTGCGTCCTGAGCAACTTCATAGCCATATTTTTTGACCTTCAATAAGTATGCTTGTTCATACCAATCTATTTCTTCCATTTCTGGTTCAGCCAAGGCTTTATCAACGTGTTTGCTTTTAAGCGCTAGCTTTATTCGATTTGGACCTTTTCCTTTACGTAATTGGCTGCGTACCGTCATTTCTGCAACGCGAGCATCACTTTGATAATTTTCTCGCGCTAGCTCATCAACTAAGCTCAAAACCTCTTCCTTATTTTGTGCATACAAAGCAAGTTTATCAATTAAGTCTTTTTTTGAGTATTCTTTGCGAGTTAAGACTGCAAATGCATACGATCTCAAACGAGTCCCTGTTAAGCCTTTATTCTGTGCTAGAACTGATGAATGAGTATCATCTAAATCACATTCATCTGGTGCTTGATCGGTTAGGTGTTGACTAGCCGAGTGTTGATCATTGATGAGATGTTGAGGTTCATCTTCATTCATTATTGATTTTAATTGCTCATAATGAATGAACTTGGGAAACTTCTCTGACATTTTAAATCCATGCACTTAAACAAAAGCGCCCAGAATTTGGGCGCTTCGATTTCAAATTTTTGAAAAATTATACTTCAAATAAATCTGCTTCTTCGTCATTTTCTTCAGTTGGAGCTGGTGTCGCTGTGGTTAACAACTGTTCACGAATCATGCGATCAAGATCTTGTGCAAGTTGAGGATTTTCCTCAAGGTGACGAATCACGTTGTTCTTACCTTGTCCAATCTTGTTGCCTTGATATGAATACCAAGCACCAGCTTTTTGAACAAGTTCTTGTTGTACAGCGAGATCGACCAATTCAGCAAGCTGATTTGTACCTTTACCGTACATGATTTGGAATAATGCTTCACGGAAAGGAGGTGCCATTTTGTTCTTCACCACTTTAACGCGTGTTTCAGAACCAACAATCTCATCGCCTTCTTTCACTTGACCAATGCGGCGAATATCTAAGCGTACAGAAGCATAGAATTTGAGCGCATTACCACCAGTAGTGGTTTCTGGACTTCCAAACATGACTCCAATTTTCATACGAATTTGGTTAATGAAGATCACCATGCAGTTGGAGCGCTTTGCATTACCTGTAATTTTACGCAATGCTTGGCTCATCAAGCGTGCTTGTAGACCCATATGAGAGTCACCCATTTCACCCTCAATTTCGGCTTTAGGGGTTAAGGCTGCTACAGAATCGACAACAATTAAATCGATAGCGCCAGATCGTACCAGCATATCTGCAATTTCTAGTGCTTGTTCACCGTGATCAGGTTGTGACACCAATAAGTTATCGATATCTACACCAAGTTTGCGAGCATATTGAGGATCTAAAGCATGCTCAGCATCAATAAATGCACAAGTACCACCAGCTTTTTGACATTGCGCAATCGCTTGAAGTGTCATGGTGGTTTTACCTGATGATTCTGGACCATAAATTTCAATAATACGGCCTTTAGGTAAACCACCAATACCTAATGCGATATCCAGTGTAAGAGAGCCTGTAGATACAGCTTCTACAGCTTGAACAGTATTGTCACCAAGGCGCATTACCGTATTTTTACCAAATTGTTTTTCAATTTGGCTTAAAGCAGCACTCAGTGCTTTGCTTTTATTATCATCCATCTCATAACCTCAAAACGATGTAAATCACTGATAACTTAAGTGGATGTCTTTAATTAAGTCTAATGTCCACGGCATTTATAGTGACAGAAAAAATCGGACTGTTCTATAATTTTAAACTTCAAAACGACAGTATTTGTCGCTTTAACTTATTCATCATCGTATGACCAAACTTCGTCATATTGCTGACCATTTTGTTGACGGAATCTTGTAATATCACGTCGATCTTTTTTGCTTGGTCGATGATCTGGTCGTGCAAGATTATGCAATTTTCTTTGTGCAGAAAGCAACTCACGACGCGCGATACTGACTTCAGTTTCTTCATAGAGTAATTGTGCAGTAGGTGCCCCGCCTCGTACAGATGATAATGCTTTCACAATGACGGTTTTCTTTTCAAATCCCTGCTGAATCGTTAACTCCATTCCTACACGTACTTCTCTGGAAACTTTAACACGATCATTGTTGTGATGAACTTTACCACCTTCGATTGCTGCTTTGGCAATTGAGCGGGTTTTAAAAAAGCGTGCTGCCCAAAGCCACTTATCAATTCGCATTGAATCTGTGATTTTAGTTTCATGCTGTTTTGACATTCATTTCTTTCTCATGGTTAATTTGGTCTAAATAGGGGATTAATGATCTTAGATCATTAATTGCAGGATACTGAAGTTTAGACCTTTCGCGCTCAGGTTGAGCGCTAGATGGTTGGGTAATTGTGATTAGATGTTCAATACCAAAAGATTTAGCACCTTCGAGTACTACCGCTGTATCATCAACGAGAACGCAGTGAAGAGGTTCAAATGGGTGCATTTGCTGTAATTGATCCCAAAATTCAAAACGCTCTTTAGCAAAACCGATTGTTTCACTACTGATCATCACTTCAAAATAAGAGGTGAGGTCAACTTGATTCATTTTCAATGCCAAACCTCTTTCATCAGCATTGGTGACTAACCATATTCGGTATCCAGCTTGCTTAAGGCTTGATAGTAACGCAATGCATCCCTGTCTCGGCTTGATGAATTCTTTGTGATCGTGTTGAAGCTGAAAAGTATCAACGCCGACTTTGGCTGTCCAAAAGCGCGTAGAATACCAATCGAGCGTGTGCTTATGATCTTGATAAAATTTAAATAGAATTTGATTGCTCTGCTCTAAACTGATTTGATGAGTTTTGGCATGTCGCTCAGGGAGTTTGTGATTCCAAATTAAATCGTCAAAAGCAAGATCGAGTAGGGTTCCATCCATGTCGAACATGATGATGGGTTTATTCATTCATCTTTCCTCAGGTATTGTTGCAATTTAGCACAAATAAAAACAACAAAATGGGTGTTATTTAAATATCGATTTACACCATCATTTGATGCAAAAGGTTGGACTCGCATCAGCATTTTAAAATTGAACTTCAAGAATGGGTGTGCGTGGTGACTTCTATATTTCATTCCATTCGTATTATATCGAATTGGATGTGTAAGGTCACAAATTTAGATCTTAAGAATGAATACAAAAATAGTATAGAAGTCGCTATGAAAGCATCATATTTTTTGAAAATGGTGCATAGGAGTTTGAAGTATGACAAAACATGATAATAGTTCGAAACCACACAAAGAATCTAATGAGGATAAAGGGAATCAGGACTCTTTTAAAAATAAAGAGCCTGTAAAAAAACCGAATGAACAGCCTGAAAGTCCAGTCAAAGAGCAAAAATAAAAAACAAGCCTTCTTTAAGAAGGCTTGTTTTTTTATGTTGATACTGACTCTAAGGCGCTCTGATTTTTGGAACTATTGCGGGTGTTATTTAAGATGTATTGAGGGTTGTTGGCAATCACGCTTCGGATTTTGTTTTAAAAGTGTTAGAGTTCTTATGATTGAAATGGGTTATGTGTTTCAAAGTGGTTATATTTTATAGGTTTGCTACTATAAATATAAATCCAACAATGCAAATTAAATCACGCTGCATTTTAGGCTGAGGTTCTTAATATGATCGTCGTGCTTAGAGTGTGTAGCGCCAGAAAAAATAGGTTTTATCCATGTTTATCACAACGCATGCTCCCCAAGATCAACAAATGTTAAATTTGGTTCCGATTTTGGCTGTTGCAAGCCAAATATTATTAGAAGAATATCAAAACTATTGTGCTGGACGTGATTTTAAAATCAACGAAAAAGATGACCATTCTCCTGTAACTCAAGCAGATTTAAAGGTCAATCAATATCTGCTCAGAGAGCTTGCAAAACTTACACCTGATATTCCGATCATTTCTGAAGAAAGTGATTATTCAGAGCGACATGAATGGCCTCAATGTTGGATGCTAGACCCTTTGGATGGTACGAAGGAGTTTATTCATGAACGTGATGAATTTACAATTAATCTGAGTCTTATTCAGAACCATCAAACTGTATTTTCAGTCATAGTTGTACCGACTGAGAAAGTTATGTATATGGGCTATTTGACAGATCTTCCTTATAAATATTCATTTATGAACAATATTTGGGAAAAATATTGCAAATTTAAAGCCTCACCAGTCGATGCCATCCAAATTGGGCTGAGTCATAGTAGTAAAAATCCTAAGTATCAACACTATATTGATTATATTGAAAGAGAAATACCGGTTATACGTCGTGAAGCTGGAAGTGCTTATAAATTTTGTATGATGCTTGAGGGTGAAATAGATATTTACCCAAGATTTCATCCAACCTCCGAGTGGGACACTAGTGCTGGACAAGGCTTGCTAGAGAGCATAGGAGGTGGTTTGTTGACCTTGGATTCTGTGCCATTTACCTATAATCAGCGTGATACTGTTTTGAATAATGGTTTTATCGCCTATCGTGATCCTGAAATGAGGCAATTGGCTTTAGATGCGTTGTCAAATGTACTTTAGGGGAGTGGAACTATAATTTCATCGTGTTATAGTCAAATTAATTTCATTTATTAGAATTATTATGTCGCTGAAGTTGCTTCCTCCAAGTATGCTCAGAGCGGTTGATTTACTGCCCGATGTTGCTGTGCCTGTTACACTATTTACTCGCCACTCAATTCGTGAAATGGTGGTGGGCCAAGGACTCGCTGGATATGATTTGCAATTAACAGATCAAGGTAAGGATCTGGCGCAGGCTTGGGGGGCTTATCTTATTGATCAAACAGATCGTGTGATTGAACACTGTATTTCTAGTCCAATTCAACGTTGTATTGATACTGCAGCACTGATGATTCAAGGTGCTGATCAAATCAATCCTAAGTCAAATACCCATCATATTAAAATTGTTGAGCAGGGGCTTTTGGTCGAGCCTGGTAGCTTCGTTTTAGATATCGAGCAAGCTGCGCCATATTTTAAGCAACAAGGTGCTTTGGGATTTATCAATAGCTTTGTAAACAATACTTTACCTGGGATGAAGCAGCCAATTACAGGTGTGATTGATGTTTTACATTTGCTTTATCAAACTCACCCTCAACAGAATCATGGATTAAGTTTGGCGGTTAGCCATGACACTATTCTCGCTGGTATTCTGGCTGTAATTTCAGGTAAAACACAGATTAGTCAGCAGGATTGGCCAGAAATGATGGAAGGTTTGTTTGTTTGGTTTGAAGGTGAAGCATTTATAGATGCAAAATTGAAATGGATATGGCGTGGTGAATCTAATGAGCTGTCTATTCGTGAATTTATAGAGCAAGAAAGATAGTAATTTTAATATTTTTTAAGCATTATTGATAAATTTAAGATATAAAAAAAGCCCTTAAAGGGCTTTTTTTAACGCAACTTAGTTAGAAGCTAAAGCTTTAACTTGTGCATTTAAACGGCTCTTATGACGAGCAGCTTTGTTCTTGTGGATGATACCTTTATCAGCCATACGGTCGATTACAGGTACTGCAGTTTTGTAAGCTTCAGAAGCTGCTGCATAGTCACCCGCAGCGATCGCTGCTACTGTGCGTTTAAGGTAAGTACGAACCATAGAACGTAAGCTTGCGTTGTGTTTACGTGCTTTAACGTTTTGACGAGCACGTTTTTTTGCTTGAGCAGAGTTTGCCACTCGTGCACTCCTTGAAATTGATTGGTCTGGGCGGGCTGAAATTTCAACTAAATACAAACATTAGAAGAATTTACACCAGCCCGTAAACAAGTGCCATATTGTGATTAAATGATGCGGCAAAGTCAAGTCTTGACATGCTTTGACAACATTTTTGATGCAGATAAAATGCGGTTAGCGCGTTAGATTATATGAATATTGGAAGGAATGGCGAAAAAATGATTAAAAATATTAAAAGTGCAATAGTTATAGGGGCAACTGGTTTAGTTGGTCGATCTTTGGTAAATCATTTGAATCAATTGGTAGATTGCGAAAGAATTGTCGTAGTTGTTCGTAAGCATGATGAACAATTTGAAAAGTTCACTAAAGTTGATCAGTTGGTCATTGATGACTTTTTAATGTTAAATGATGAGGACGCTTCTGGATTCTCACATGCGTTTAGTTGCCTAGGAAGTACAATTAAAAAAGCAGGCTCTAAAGAAAATTTTTACAATATCGATTTTGAGATAAATGCTCATTTTGCTGATTTGCTTGTGAATACCGATACTTTTTTTGCAATTGTAAGTGCGGAAGGTGCGAATGAAAGATCTCATTTCTTTTATAATCAAGTGAAGGGAAAGTTAGAAAATTATCTAAAATCATTATCACTCTATCAATTGGCGATCATTCGACCTTCACTCTTAATTGGTGAAAGAGCTGAAACAAGGACACTCGAAGATATTTCTCAGAGTATTTTCAAGCGAGTATCGCAATTTCTGCCAAATACATTCAAATATAAGCCAGTGACAGCAGAGCAAGTCGCTAATACTATGGTCGTGAGCGCAAGAACTCAAAATGAAAAAATTAAGATTTATGATAATTTAGAGATTCAAAAACATAACTGAGGGTATAAAAAGTGACAACGCCAACATTTGTGACGTGTGATTTACTGGATGACCATCCTGATTTAGATATTCAAGTATTGTATCCATCTATTGATGGAAAATTCTTCAAAAGTTACGGCGGTGTAAAAAGCTTTGGGGGTGAAGCTGTCACTGTTAAATGTTTTGAGGACAATTCACGAGTAAAAGAGTTACTCGCTACAGATGGGCAAGGCAAAGTTTTAGTTGTAGATGGTGGTTCTTCCATGCGTTGTGCATTGATGGGAGATATGATTGCTGAGTCTGCCGTTAAATATGGATGGAGTGGTGTCATTATTAATGGTTGTGTTAGAGATGTTGATGCCATTGCGAGTTTAAATCTAGGCGTGCACGCACTTGCGGCTATACCTCAAAAAAGTAATCGCAAAGGGGTGGGCGAAACCAATATCACGATTCAGATTGGAAATATCACAATCCAACCAGGTGATTATATCTATGCAGACAATAATGGAATTATTGTGTCCAAGACAAAATTAGTCGATTAATTTAAATAAAACAAAAACGAGGTAATCAGTATGGTGATTCATCAATTAAAAGTGGCTCAGGCGCTAGCTTCAGCTGTTGCAGAAGGTGGACGTGGGACTTCAGGTACACCGTTTCCTAAACAGCCAGAAAAAGCATTAAAGCTTTACGAATTTGAAGGATCACCATTCTGTCGTCGTGTAAGAGAGGTGTTGACTTTACTTAATCTTGACTACGAAGTGTATCCTTGTCCGAAAGGTGGAAGGGTCTATCGAGATCAAGTAAAAACACTTGGTGGTAAGATTCAATTTCCTTTTTTAATTGATGAAAATACTGGGGCTAAACTTTACGAGTCTCAGGATATTATTCACTATCTTTTTAAGCATTATGGTGAGACAGGTCAAACACCGAAGCAATTCTCACATTACCCCAAATTGCCTGTAGTTGCTCTAGCTGGAACACTGATTAATGGTGCTCGTGGGATTTTTATAAATAAAGCGATTAAGCAGAGACCACAACCCGAGCATTTAATTGAGCTGTGGGGGTTTGAAGCGAGTCCATACACCAGAATCGTGCGCGCTGAACTCACAGAACTTGAATTACCATTTAAGTTTCATAATGTCGCTAAAGAGCGTTGGCAGGATCAAGGACCAGCGATTTTACGATTGAAGCCTGGGAAATATATTCCTTTGGCTGGCGGTAAACGCGAGCAGGTTGTAAAGGTAATGAATCGCAAGGGGCAGGATATACAAGTCCCGTACTTAGTTGATCCTAACACAGGCGTAAAATTGTTCGAATCGAAGAAGATTGTAGAATATTTAAGAAAAAATTACGGTTAATTTTAGTTTGAGTGCTTTTTGGTCATGAATATAGGTGTATTCGTGACCAGATGCTAAGATAGACCATCATTTTGAGTTTTCAGCTTTTCTTCCCAAACTATGTTTAAAAAAATTTCTGATTTGATTCAAAAAAAACCATCGGCTGAGCAAGTTTATTTACAGACTCATCAAATTCGTCATGATCCTGAATTAGGATATATTATCGATGACGTTGTTTTGAATGAACTAAATGAAAGATTGTCATATTTTTCGAACCGAAAGGTTACTCGTTTTGATGATTTGGAAAATTTATTTTATCGGGGAATGTTGATCAAAGAGAAAATAGATCTCGAGTTGAATACAGGTCGTTTTACAACGAGATTAGGTAATAATCAACAGAATCTAGAACAGTTAAAAAAATTCGTGATATTGCTCAATGATTATTATCGTGAATTCAAACGTGAGCGCTAATGTTTGCGACTGAATGTTTGTGATATCTAAAAATAACTCATTCTCGATTTTGAACATGATAAAATAGTGCAATGTCCTACCAGACTTTTAAAGCGATCTTCATGTTCCAAAAAGAAATTTCTCAACTTAATCTATCACAAATAAAATCTGGCGAAAAAAGATGGTTAGGGGCGCTTAAAGGCTCTGCCATCGCTTTGCTTTTAAAAGAAATAAGTCAAAACTCTGATCGACTCTTTGTTCTGGTAGCTAGAAATAATCAACATTTAGCTCAACTTGAGAGTGAACTTGAATTTTATGGTGTGAAGCCCACCATCTTTCCAGATTGGGAGATCTTACCTTACGATCGGTTGTCTCCGCATCAAGATATTGTCTCAGAAAGATTATCAGTGCTCTCTAATATGCCAACAAAAGGGATACTACTCATTTCAAGCACAACTTTGGCACAACGTGTTGCGCCGACGTCTTGGGTGTTAGGGGAGCATTTTGATATTAGCGTTGGGCAAAAATTTGATTTAGAAAAGCAGAAACAACGCCTGATTCAGGCTGGTTATCATTTGGTCGATACTGTATATGATCATGGAGAATTTGCTGTTCGGGGAAGTTTAGTTGATATTTTTGCTTCAGGGCAAGATGCTCCAATTCGAATAGATTTGTTTGATGATGAAATTGATTCTTTAAAATTTTTTGATCCAGAAACTCAAAGGACCACGACGAAACTTGAACATTTTAAGGTTTTACCAGCTAAAGAGTTTCCTTTAAAAGAAGGTAGAGCTCAATTTCGAGACCGTTATGCTGAAGAGTTTCCAACGGCGAACCCGAAAAAAAATCCAATTTATCAGGATGTAATGGAGGGTATATCTTCACCGGGATTGGACTATTACTTTCCGCTGTTTTTTTCAAAAAAAGAAATGCTAGAACAAAGTAGTATTACATCATACTTACCAAAACATTCCATTGTCATTACAGATCGCAATATTGAAAGTGAATTAACTCAATTTTGGAAAGATATTTATCAGCGTTATGAAGACCGACGTCATAATGTTGATCAACCTTTATTAGCTCCAGAACAAATCTTCTTTCAACAAAATCAAATTTTTGAACAACTCAATCAGTTTCCTCGTATTATCGCATCTGACGAAGTTTTTGAACCTAAAGCGGGTGTAATTAATACCTCTGCTGAACAGCCACCTCGTTTAGCGGTAGAGCCTAAACATCAACAGCCATTTCATGCTGTAAAATCATTTATTGATGCTGCGCAACACCCTGTCTTACTCGTCGCTGAAAGTGCGGGACGTCGTGAATCGTTAAAGGACTCCTTGCGAGCAAGTATGGGTGAAATTCCTGTTGTAGAGCATTATCAGGAGTTTATTAATCAACAATATTCAGTAGCAGTAACGCATGCACCACTTGAACGTGGCTTGGAGATTAAAGGACAAATATCTGTCATTTCAGAAAATCAACTCTATGAGCATCGTGTTGTACAACGCCGTAGAAAACGCCAGCATGAAGTTTCTGAAGAGTTCTTAGTTAAAAGTTTAACTGAATTAAGTATAGGTGCTCCTGTAGTTCATATTGATCACGGTGTAGGTCGCTATGCGGGATTAGTGACTTTATGTATTGATGAGCAAGACCACGAATTTTTGCAACTTAATTATGCTGATGATGCCAAAGTCTATGTTCCTGTCACCAATTTGCATCTGATTAGTCGATACAGTGGAGGTGATCCTGATTTAGCACCACTGCATAAACTTGGTACTGATGCTTGGAATAAAGCTAAGCGCAAAGCACTAGAGCAAATACATGATGTTGCAGCCGAACTTCTTCATATTCAAGCAAGACGCCACTCAAAACCAGGTATTCAATTTGAATTAGATCACACTACTTATATGCAGTTTGTTAGTGGTTTTGCTTATGAAGAAACGCTTGATCAAGCGAATGCTATCGAAGCGACTTTATACGACATGCAACAAGCTAAACCAATGGATCGTTTAGTCTGTGGTGATGTTGGATTTGGTAAGACAGAAGTGGCGATGAGAGCTGCTTTTGTTGCTGTACAGAACAATAAGCAAGTTGCTGTTTTAGTTCCAACAACTTTACTTGCGCAACAGCATTATGAATCTTTCAAAGATCGATTTGCTGATTGGCCTATCCGTATTGAAGTTTTATCTCGATTTGGCTCAAATAAAACACACTTAAAAACGATCGAAGATTTGGCAGAGGGTAAAGTTGATATCGTCATTGGAACGCATAAAATTTTGCAGGAAAATGTCCAGTTTAAACAACTTGGATTGATGATTGTTGATGAAGAACATCGCTTTGGTGTGCGAGATAAAGAACGTATTAAAGCGATGCGTGCCGATGTAGATATGCTGACGCTAACCGCTACGCCAATCCCGCGTACCTTAAATATGGCGTTTTCAGGTATGCGTGACCTCTCAATTATTGCTACACCACCTGCACGCCGTCTCGCTGTTAAGACCTTTGTCAATGAGCAGACCGATGCCACGATGAAAGAGGCGATCTTGCGTGAACTATTACGTGGTGGTCAGGTTTATATTTTGCATAATGAAGTGGATACCATTGAACGAGCGGCTGAAAATATTCGGTTGTTAGTTCCTGAAGCTCGGGTTGCAGTTGCGCATGGTCAAATGCGTGAGCGTGAGTTAGAACAGGTCATGCAGCAGTTTTATCATAAAGAATATAATGTATTGGTGTGTTCGACCATTATTGAAACGGGAATTGATGTACCAAATGCCAATACAATTATCATCGAGCGAGCAGACAAGCTAGGTTTGGCACAACTTCATCAACTGCGTGGTCGTGTGGGGCGCTCTCATCATCAAGCCTATGCGTATCTGATGGTTCCGTCTATTAAAGGCTTAAAAGGTGATGCTGAAAAACGACTTGATGCCATTCAGCGTGCTTCTACTTTAGGCGCTGGTTTTGTATTGGCAACAGAGGATTTAGAAATACGTGGAGCAGGCGAGCTTTTAGGTGAGCAACAAAGTGGTTCAATGCATGCAATTGGATATAGTCTATATATGGAAATGCTTGAGAAAGCGACTAAAGCTATCCAAAATGGTAAGACTCCTAACTTTGATGCCCCTTTGTCACTCACGGCTGAAATTAGTTTACATATGCCTGCATTAATTCCAGATGAATATTTAGGTGATGTGCATCAGCGTTTATTGTTCTATAAGCGAATTAGTAATACGGATACACAAGAAAAACTCGATCATATCCGTATGGAGCTTATCGATCGTTTTGGTGTGCTACCTCAACAAGTGAAATATCTTTTTACTGTTCATCAGGTGCGTATAAAAGCAGAAAAATTAGGTATTACCAAAATTGATTTGAGTAAGCAGGGTGGCCAAATTGAATTTTCACCTGATACTCCTGTTCAAGCGATGAGTATTATCCAAATGATGCAAAAACATCCGACATTTTTTAGAATGGACGGTGGTCAACGTCTGAAAGTGATGGTTATGCTTGAGGAAAATGATAAAAGAATTCAGTTTATTAATGATCTTTTAGATGAGTTGATGAGAGGGCTCAACTGATCTAAGTTGGGCTTGAATCTAGACTTGTTCATTGCTCAAAATGCACTGGCTGACAGTCAACCTTATAGGTTGATTTTTTAGCGATGCATTGCAATGAATGAGTGAGATTCAAATCAATGAAATACATATTTTTTTGTATCGAAACACATGACTAATAATACTCAGTCTAAAACTGTTGTGTTAGTATTAGCTATCCATTTAATTTTTGCGTCATTTATAAATATATGTTTAGTTTGCATCCACAACTTGCTCAAGATACTTTTTTTGTTGGCGACTTTCCACTTTCAACTTGTCGTTTAATGAATGACATGCAATTTCCATGGTTGATTTTGGTACCGCGTGTTCCTGGTGTAACTGAATTATATGAATTAAGCCAAGCAGACCAAGAACAATTTTTAAGAGAATCTAGCTGGTTATCTAGTCAATTATCTCGAGTTTTCCGTGCGGATAAAATGAACGTTGCAGCACTAGGAAATATGGTTCCTCAACTTCATTTTCATCATGTAGTTCGTTATCAGAATGATTCTGCATGGCCTAAGCCTGTTTGGGGTGCTTCACCTGCAGTTCCTTACAGTAATGATGTTTTAGCGCATATGCGTCAAACGCTCATGCTCGCGCTACGTGGTCAAGGTGACATGCCTTTCGATTGGCGTATGGAGTAAATACGTCAATTTCAAGGAAGAATAAAAATAATGTGAATTGAGGTAATAGCAATTGCCATTTGAACGAATGCTGGATAAAGAGCCACAGCAGTTTGAAGTACTCCTCAGGATGATGGGGTATGTGATGATCGCGATTCTTGTTGTGATCTATTATTTCACTTCACAAAACCAAAATTATCAGATTTTATACCCTCTATTTATTTTCTTGCTGATTCTATTGGCACCCCGAATTTCACACAGTATCCAATATCGTTATGGTAGTAAAACCAGACGTTTTGCGTTCTTTATTATTGATGTTGTTGTTGTAGCTACCGCCTTAGCAGCAGTGCATTTAAGTTTGTTGCCAACATTTGTTTTCCTGTTTGGATTGGTGTTTACCGCCGTTAATAATAAAATTTCGATGATGGTGAGTTCGATTGCAATTTTAGTTGCGATCATTGTTTTTTATATTTGTACAATTTTTATTTTTGGTTTTGAAGATTATTTCCAGCAAACTTCAATCGAATTGTCCGTAGTCTCGTGTATATGTGCGATTCTTTTTGTGAATTTTGCTAATTATTATCAGAATCGACGTGTAAAAAAATTAGATGTTCAACGTCAAACTTATTTTAAAGAAATGAATCGATATATTGAGTTATCGAATCAGTTAAGCCGCTATGCACCAATTCAATTGTGGCAATCAATCATGCGTGGTGAAACTGAAGCGAAACTTGAATATAAACGAAAAAAAATTACGATTTTTTTCTCTGACATTCAGGGATTTACTGAGCTTTCAGAGACTCTTATTCCAGATGACTTAGCTTTTGTTTTGAATGACTATCTGAGCCATATGACTGAAATTGCCAAGCAATATGGTGGAACAATTGACAAGTTTATGGGAGACGCGATTCTCATTTTCTTTGGAGATCCAGGTTCGCAAGGGGTTGAGCAGGATGCCAAAAATTGCATCGATATGGCGATGGCAATGCGTCAACAAATGAAATTTTTGCGTGAACGCTGGGTGAAAATGGGATACTCAGCACTGCATATACGTATGGGCATTAGTACAGGTTATTGTCACGTTGGTAACTATGGCGCAGTTCATCGAATGGCATATACCATTGTTGGGCGGGATGCAAATTTAGCTGCAAGACTTCAAAATGCTGCAGAAATTGATGAAATTTTAATCTCGGATGAGACTTATAAGTTAGTTAAAAACTATTATCTTTGTGCACCTCAGGAACCTATAGAGCTGAAAGGGATTCATGGTTCAATTAAAAGTTGGCAGGTCATGGAAAAATATAGCACCAAGCAAACCCATCAACATTGGTTTGATTACGAGTACAAAGGGTTTCAACTGGTGCTGAATATGGAAGAAGTACAAAATTACGAATATGCTGAATTAATCGCAGTTTTAGAAAAAATGATTGAACGTATTAAACTTCAGCAGGATTTAACCAACTCTTCTGGTATTGTGAAGTTAAAATTATCTGATGAAGTAAAATATCTAAATTAGGATTTTATATCTACATAAATAAAAAGGTCACTTAAGTGACCTTTTTTATATGGTTTTACAAATGATTAATGATTTTCAGAAGCATGGTTAATCGTGTACTTCGGAATTTCAACTTCTAAATCATCATTTTCAATTTTTACTTGGCAAGAAAGACGTGAATCTGGCTCTAGACCCCAAGCACGATCGAGTAAATCTGCTTCTACATCATTCATTTCTTCAAGACCATCAAAACCTTTACGAACAATGACATGGCAGGTCGTGCAAGCTGCAGACATATCACAAGCATGTTCAATTTTAATACCATTTTTTAGAAGGCTTTCGCAAAGATTGGCATTTTGCTCAACTTCAAACTCAGCACCTTCAGGGCAAATTTGCGCATGTGGAAGAACTTTAATACGTGGCATAAATTTTTACCTATGTTTAGTTTGAGTTTGACCAATCGTCAAGCTTAGTGCCTTTGAGAGCATGATCAATATGTTGATTCATTCGTTTTGCAGCAAATGCATCACTATGAACTTTTAACGCAGTAACAGCAGCTTCAATTGCTTCAATATCAGAAGTTTCAAGTTGTTGAGCCAAATGAGTTTGTGCAGAAATTAAATCCTGAGCTTCCTGTTCAGTCAAGAGTTTAATATCAGCTTTAAGCGCTTGAGAAAGAGCTTCAAGTTCTCGTTGAGCTTCAACTTTAGTTTCATGTAAATGACGAAGGGCTTTATCTTCTGCTGCAAATTTAAAACCATCAACCAGTAGGCGCTCCATATCAGTATCAGATAAACCGTATGATGGTTTAATATCAATCTGAGCTGAGACGTTAGATGTTGTTTCACGAGCAGATACCGATAAGAGACCGTCAGCATCGACTTGATAAGTCACTTCAATGCGTGCTTGACCAGCAGTCATCGGTGGAATGCCGCGTAAAACAAAACGTCCGAGACTACGGCAATGTTCTACTAAATCGCGCTCACCTTGGACAACATGGATTAACATCGCAGTTTGACCATCTTGATACGTGGTGAACTCTTGACGACGAGCGACAGGAATTGCAGTATTGCGTGAAATTAATCGCTCTACTAGTCCACCCATGGTTTCAATACCAAGTGATAATGGTGTTACATCAAGTAGTAGAGAACCATCTGTACTATTACCAATTAATTGGTTGGCAGTAATTGCAGCACCGATTGCAACGACTTCATCTGGATTAATGGTACACAGGGGTTCTTGACTAAATACTTCTGCTACAGCTTTTTGTACCGCATAAGAGCGAGTAGAGCCACCTACTAAAACGACATTTTTTATATCGTCTAATTTCAATTTAGCGTCACGTAATACTCGTTTGCACACTGAAATCGTTTTATCTAGAGCAACTTTAATGATGCTTTCAAACGTTGAACGATCCAAAGTTAATTCGTTTTCTAAAAGCTGAAGATTAACTTGATCTTGGTCCGATAAAGCTTCTTTCGCTTTACGTGCTGCAACAAGGAAGTGTGCATACTCGTTATCATCTAAGGTCTCGATATTGAGTGATTTTTTAGCCCACTTGACGATAAGACGATCTAAATCATCGCCTCCAAGTGCAGTGTGTCCACCTGTAGCGAGTACCTCAAATACACCCTGTGAGAAACGTAGGATGGAGACGTCGAAAGTACCACCACCTAAGTCGTAAATCACATAATTTTGATCTGTACTTAAATTTGTTGCTTGATCTAAACCATACGCTACAGCTGCTGCTGTAGGTTCGTTTAATAATCTCAGTACGTTTAAACCAGCGAGCTGTGCAGCGTCTCGTGTTGCTTGACGTTGTGCTTCATCAAAATAGGCAGGTACTGTAATGACAGCACCATTTATGGGATTTTTTAAACTTGCTTCAGCACGATCTTTTAGATTTATTAGAATTTCAGCAGAAATTTCGACAGGTGTTTTACGACCTTGCGCTGTTTCAAAAGCAGGCATCTGATTGTCTTCACCCACCAATTGATATGGGTGTTGAAATTTAATATCAGCTTTTGAGCGTCCCATAAAACGTTTTACAGAGACAATAGTATTCTGTGGGTCACGAGTTATAAACGGTTTTGCGTCATTGCCGAGCACAGTAGAGTTTTCAGCATAATGTACGATAGAAGGAAGTAACACTTGACCTTGTTCATCGTTTAGAACTTTAGGTTTGCCAGAAAGCACAGTTGCTACAAGAGAGTGGGTCGTACCTAAATCAATACCAATAGCAATGCGATGTTCATGTGGCGCACTTGATTGTCCAGGTTCAGCAATTTGCAAGAGTGCCATGTGTTAAATCCCTTGAAAATAAAACAAAAAAATAAAATTAGAATTCGTCATCTAAGTCAAAATCTTCATCATCGAGAATACGATCTTCAGCTTGATGTATATCATTCATCACTTTTTGGAAGAAACGTAATTTTCGAACAGTATCGCGAGACTCAGCCCAATCTTCAGCTTCATAGTCTATTTTGAATTCGCGAACTAAACCATCAATCCATTGTTGCACTTCAGTTTTTAAAGATGAAAGTTGTTCAGAACTTTGAGCTTCATCTAACTGTTCACGAATTTCTAATGCAGATTGTAAAAATTCGAAATCATTGATGGATTGATCTAAATGATAGTCTTGTTTTTTGAGTGTAAGTAAATATCCAGCACGGCTGTCAACTTGAGATAAAACTTTATAAGCTTGATTGATTTCGCTAGATTTGATCAAGGCTTGGTCTTTATTTTCAGCTTTATCTGGATGATATTGTTGCTGCAATTTTAGAAAGTTAGCTTTCAAAGTTGCTAAATCAATATCGAGTGCTACAGGGAGATTAAACAACTCAAAATGATTCATGGATTGGAAATTCCAAAATAGTGAAAAATAAAAGTGGGCGCTGAATAGAATTAAAACAGTGCAGGGCACTGTTTTAATCAGGTAAAAAGAGAATGATTATCTTAAACAGTGAAAGATTCACCACAACCACATTCACCTTTTTTGTTTGGGTTGTTGAATTCAAAACCTTCGTTTAGACCATTTTTAACATAGTCCATTTCCATACCTTCTAGATAAACAAGGCTCTTCGGATCAACGAAAACTTTAACCCCAAACTGTTCAAAGACTTGATCATGTTCGTCAACTTCATCAACGAATTCGAGAACATAAGCCAATCCAGAACAACCTGAAGTTTTCACACCAACGCGAATACCTTCACCCTTACCGCGATTCAATAAATAATTGCTGATATGAGTTGCAGCATTTTCAGTTAAATTGATCATGAAAACTCCATTCAATCATCAAGCGCTAAATTAAGCTTTCGCTTTTTTGCTACGGTAGTCTTCTACAGCAGCTTTAATTGCATCTTCTGCAAGTACAGAGCAGTGTACTTTTACAGGAGGAAGCGCAAGTTCATTTGCAATATCAATATTCTTGATTTGCTGTGCTTGGTCTAAAGTTTTACCTTTTAGCCATTCAGTTACAAGTGAACTTGAAGCAATTGCAGAACCACATCCGTAAGTTTTGAAGCGAGCTTCTTCAATTACACCATTCTCATCCACTTGGATTTGAAGACGCATAACGTCACCACAAGCTGGTGCACCGACCATACCTGTACCTACGTTTTCTGCGTTTTTATCTAAAACACCAACATTACGAGGATTTTCGTAATGATCAATCACTTTTTCGCTATAAGCCATGATGCGTCTCCAAACCTCAGGGTCGGCTGATAATATTTAATATGGGTGCATCTTATTAAATTTCAATATTTAAGCTTAATAAGATGCATGTGTTTGGTTTAAATTAGTGTTCTGTCCATTCAACTTTCGACAGATCAATCCCTTCTTTGTACATATCCCAAAGTGGAGAAAGGTCACGTAATTTTTCTACAGCAGCTTTTGTCACTTCTAGTACGTGATCAATGTCTTCTTCAGTCGTATATTTACCAAAACTGAAGCGAATTGAACTGTGTGCTAACTCATCAGATAAGCCTAATGCACGAAGAACATAAGAAGGTTCTAATGTTGCAGAAGTACAAGCTGAACCAGATGAAACAGCAGCATCTTTAAGTGACATCATTAAAGATTCACCCTCAACGAAGTTAAAACTTACGTTTAAGTAGTTTGCTACGTTTTGAGTCGGATGACCATTTAAGAAAACTTGTTCAAGATCTTGTAGACCATTCCAAAGTTTGTCACGTAGAGTGCGTAAGCGAGTTTGTTCAGCAACTAGGTTTTTACCTGCAAGTTCAAATGCTTCACCCATACCAACGATTTGGTGAGTTGCAAGCGTACCAGAACGCATACCGCGCTCATGACCACCACCATGCATTTGAGCTTTAAGACGCACACGTGGACTACGACGTACGTAAAGTGCACCGATACCTTTAGGGCCATAAATTTTGTGAGCAGAGAAACTCATTAAATCAATTTTCATGGTTGATAAATCGATTTCAACTTTACCGGCAGCTTGAGCGGCATCTACGTGGAAATATGTCTTATTCGCACGAGTTAATTCACCAATAGCGGCAACATCAGTCACAGTGCCAATTTCATTATTGACCATCATTAATGAAACAAGAATTGTATCTGGACGTAAAGCAGCTTGAACCATTTCAGGAGTAATTAGACCTGTTTGAGCTTCTGGTTCAAGATAGGTAATTTCAAAGCCTTCTTGTTCTAATTCACGGCAAGTATCTAAAATTGCTTTATGTTCAATTTTACTCGTAATGATGTGTTTGCCTTTTGAAGCGTAGAACTGTGCAACACCTTTCAGTGCAAGGTTGTCAGATTCTGTAGCGCCAGATGTCCAAACGATTTCGCGTGGATCTGCTTTTACAAGATTTGCAACTTGCTCACGAGCGTATTCAACTTTTTCTTCAGCTTGCCAACCATATGCGTGCGAACGTGATGCAGGGTTACCAAAAGTCCCATCGAATGTAAGGCATTCCATCATGCGCTCAGCAACTTGTGGGTCGACTGGAGTCGTTGCAGCATAATCAAGATAAATTGGACGTTTCATGTCAAATACCTGTAACCGATAAAAGGGCTGAATCTAATGGAGCTGTATTCTGGCGGATCGCAACAGTTTGAACGTTATCGCGAGCAACTAAATCAGCAAGAGAGATTTTAGCTAAGTAATCGGCAATGTGGAGGGAGAGTTCTTGCCATAAATCGTGAGTTAGACACATTGCGCCATTTTGGCAGTTACCTTTGTGGTCACAACGTGTTGCATCAACAGTTTCGTTTACAGCTTCAATAATTTCTAAGACCGTAATATCAGAAGCATTACGCGCTAAATGGTATCCACCATTAGCACCACGTACACTCGAAACCAAGCCATGACGCTTTAATTTAGCAAATAGTTGTTCTAAATAAGCCACAGAAATAGTTTGGCGAGTAGCAATTTCTGCCAAAGTAATGGTTTGTTCAGTCGGCTGCAAAGCTAGATCAAGTAATGCAGTCACTGCGTAGCGACCGCGAGTGGTTAAGCGCATGATTCGATACACGTGTAAAAGGCTAGATGATGAAATTTTATGAATTCCGACTAATTTAGTCAAGTATTTTTTCTAAAAACCAACTAAATTAATCGGAATTAAATATGGCGAGGATTCAAACAGATAAAACTTTATTATTTTAATAAATATTCAATAAATTATACACGATTAAAGCCACGAATAGAACCGAAACTATCCCGAATGCAATGTTGATACGTTTTTGGTTGGATTGCATGCGACGAATACGATTTTTATATTGTTTTACCTCTACTTGAAGTGTATTGATTTTAGATCTTTGTAAGTCAATTTTTTCAAGTAATGGTGCAATGCGTTTTCTCGAAGCCTTTGTATCTTGGTCTTCAGAAGCTGTTGTTAACCAATTTTTCCAATCTGCAAGTAATTTCGGTGTTGAGAGATGCAATGCTAAATCTCTGAATTCGTCTTTAAGGGTTTGATCACCTTCAATACGCATTTTTTTCAAACTTCTGCGGTTTGCAAACCCGAAAATTTGAATGATATCGACTAAAGTACTACTTACCTTGAGGTCAGGTTCTTTTTCTGGCGCTTGAAGGTCAAATAAGATGCCTTTATCCGTAAATTGGATATAAAAGTCAAAATAGGGGATATAGCTATTCATTTTAATTGTAATTTGTTGTTCTACAAATTTTTTTGCTTGAAGGCGAACAACACGGTCATGTTTCAAGACGAAAGAATAGAATGTCTCTAAAACTAACATAACAATGTTAAGCAACAAACGGGTATGACCTTGTTGTTGTTGCGATTCACTCATAAATAAATCCTATTCAAATTTAATAAATCTAAAAAGTTCTATTAACACAAACTTAAATTAAGTCTAAGATTACATCATTTATCATTGCTTTGTAGAACAGTTTTGAACAAGGTTCAATAGCGATATTTGATATTATCAATGTATTTTATGCACGAATAGTCAGTTTAGAGGCTAAAATATACAGGAGTGTAACGGTGGATCAAGATGTAAATAACAATAAAGAACAGGAATTAATGGACAACTCACAACCTGCAAACTCACGTAAAACAAAGTATCAACGTAAGTCCACACTTGATTTTCGTAAATATACTAAACAAATTTGGCTTGCTGGTTTAGGTGCTTTTTCTCGCGCAGAGGAAGAAGGTAATAAAATGTTTGACTCTTTAGTCAAAGTTGGTGAAGAGCTTGAATCTAAAACGGTTGAATTTACTGATCAAACAGTAAACAAAGTTGCGGAAAAAACTAAAGAGTCTGTTACGGATAAAAAAGATAAGGTGGAAAAACTTTTAGATCACGGGGTGAGTACTTCGCTTAATCGTATTGGGCTCGTCTCAACTAAAGATGTACAACATCTTGAGAATATGATTTTAGATATTCACCAGAAATTAGATGTGCTCATTGCTGAAAATCAAGCTTTACGAGCTAAACTCGAAAAAAAATGATGGATTTAGAGATAAAACTGTAATTTTGGTATTTTTTGTCGCTTATTTTGATCAAAACAGGTCGAGCAGTATTGCGTTTCCCCCCAAAGCATTGCTATAAAGTCGTCATGGCCTTTTAAAATACAAGCCTTGGATTTTAAACAAACGATATAAGAGGACGTAATCTTCATGAATAAATCAGAATTGATTGATGCAATTGCAGAGAAAGGGGGATTGTCTAAGACTGATGCTGGTAAGGCATTGGACGCGACTATTGCTTCTATTGGCGAAGCGCTGAAAAAAGGTGACTCTGTTACTTTAGTAGGATTTGGTACTTTCAGCGTTAAAGATCGTGCTGCACGCACTGGTCGTAACCCGAAAACTGGCGAAGAATTACAAATTAAAGCAAGCAAAGTTCCTAGCTTTAAAGCTGGTAAAGGTTTAAAAGATTCTGTAGCTTAATTCTTATTAAGTCCAAAACGCGCCGACTTGGCGCGTTTTTTATTAAAAAGAAAATTTATGGCTTCATCTGATATATTCGGTTTAGATTATCAGTTAGAATCGCTTTGAAATAAAATATTGGAATACCTATGGAATCGTTTCGTAAACTCATTAAAGGGTGGCTCGGCAAAGTCCTTCTAGTATTATTTTTGACACCATTGGCATTGGTCGGTATTGAAGGCTATTTCGGTGGCGGAAACAAAGATGGGATTGCTAAAACCGTTAATGATTTAGAAATTTCTAATAAAGAGCTAGAAGTTCAAACGAAGAATTATAAAGATCAATTCTTACAAATGGTTCAAGGTGATGAATCACTTCTGAATCAATCGTATATTGAACAAATGGCTCTAGATAGTTTAATTGATCGTGCTTTATTGGTTCAGCAGGCTGAAAAGTTAGGCATCAGTTTAAGTGATGCTCAGATTGAACAAATGATTGCTCAACAGCCAAGTCTGCAGGTTGATGGTAAATTTTCACAACAAGCTTATGAAAACTATCTTCGATCAATTAATATGACGAGCCAGGGTCTAATCCAAAATTTAAGACAAGATCATGCGCTTCAAATGTTAGTTTCAAGCATTCGTGATAATTCTTTGGTAAGCCAAAGTGATATTCAGCAAATCGCAAATCTACAAGGTGAGCAACGTACGTTATTTATGTCATCTGTAAAATTGGATGATTACAAAACGTCTGTAAAAATAACTGATGCTGAAGTCGCTGATTATTATGAAAAACATAAAGTGCTGTTTAAGCAACCTGCCTCAGTTGATCTTGATTATGTATTGGTAACGCCTGCTATGGTAGCAAATGCCACAACAACTGTTACAGATGCAGAATTAAAACAAGCTTATGATCAATATGTAACTCAACAAAATAAAAATGCCAAAGTTGAAGTCCAACATATTTTGATTACAACAGATAATCGTACTGCGCTTGAGGCTGAAAAAATAGCCAATGATGTCTATGCAAAAATTCAATCAGGATTATCTTTTGCAGAGGCTGCTCAACAGTATTCTGAAGATTCTAGTTCCAAAGATAATGCGGGTCGAGTTGATGGTTATGAAGCCGGTGTATTTGGTGATGCTTTTGATAATGCAGTTCAAGCTTCAAAAGGTACGATTACTAAGCCAGTAAAAACCGATTTTGGTGTACATATTATTCAAGCTAAAGCTGCTCAAGTGAATGTTGCTAGTTTTGAGTCTGAAAAAGCACGTCTTGAGGCTGATTTATTAAAATCTAAAAATGCCAATGCTTATTCTGATCTAGTAAATGGTTTGAATGAGCTCGTTGTAAGTAGCGATGCATTAGATGTAGTCCCTCAGGAATTAAAATCGGCTAAATTGGTTACTGCGAATAATGTAACTCTTGCCACTCAAAATACAGTCCTAGCGGATCCTGCTGTAAAAGCTAAGATCTTTAGTCAAGATGTAAAAAATGGTGATCGTAACGCGACCAGCAATATACAATTGGCGAATGGTGATACAGTTTGGTTGAAAGTTCGTGAATACCGTGAAGCTGGTGTTCAACCTTTATCAGTAGCCAAAGCGAAGGTTAAGGAAAAGCTGTTGAATCAAAAGGCATATGAAGCTGCTCAAGCAAAAGTTGCTGCAATGTTAAAGGATTTTAAAACACTACCTTCACAGCAGGTTTTAACTAAGCATCAGCAATCTTTCGTAAATGCTGGTGTTTTTACTCGTTCTCAAGGTCTTAAACGAGAAATTGAACGTGCTGCATTTAGTGTGCCTGCACCTAAAGCAGGAATGTGGTCTGTGACTACAGCTCAATTACCAAATGAAATGGTAATTATCGGTGTGGCTGAGGTAAAAAAAACATCTATGGATTCGATTTCGGCTGAAGAAAAACAGCAGCTTGCACAGCTTTATCAAAACTATCGTGGTACACAATTACTTAAAGATTACACTGAGTATTTAAAGTCAGTTGCAAAAATCAAGTAACTCACCAGTAATTCTATCTTCATAAAAAAAAGCACTTCGGTGCTTTTTTTTTGCTATGATTTATTCAATTCGATTAATTCAAATAAGTATTACGATATTGGCTTGGACTGCATAGATAATGTTTTTTGAAGGCTTGACTAAATGCAGTCTCTGATGAATAACCAACTTTGTGTGCGATTTGTTGGATTGAAAGCTGGCTCAAGCGTAAAAGTTGACTGGCTAATCTTAAACGGTGTTTCTGTAAGTATGCTAATGGTGTTTCATTCACCATATTTTGAAATAAATGAGCGAATTTTGAACGTGACATAAAGCAAGTTTCTGCCAATGATTCTACAGTCCAGTTTCGTTCTGGTTGGCTGTGAATCGCTGAAAATGCAGGGCTCAATTCTGGGTGAGTAAGTGCATTTAACCAGTTATTCTGATCTGTAAGCGTGGAAATGTAATCTCTCACGCATTCGATTAACATAATACTCACCACGTGATCCATAATCTTATGGCGACCAGGTCGGTTCATCTTGGTTTCATCAGCCACGAAATAAAGCCCGATCCTTAACCACTCCGGCTCTCTAGCATTCAGTGCATTGTTTAAATGGATATAAGTGGGTAAGGCTTGAATCAATGGTCCACCCATAATACTGTCCATGTTAGATCGTATACTGAAGATGAGAGATTTCTCAGATTTATCATCTTCGTCACCGAGGATAATTTCATCATCTCTTAAACCTTTAAATAAATGTTCTATTTGAGTAATGTTGACTAATCTTTGTTCTTGATGGCTATAGGCTTGATGTGACATTCCAGAAGGAATAATTGCCATATCTCCAGCTTTTAAGTGTAGCTGTTCGCCATTTTGAAATTTAAAAAAGGCTTCACCGTATAATAAAATATAGGTAATCATGGCTGTTTGATGACTTAACTCAAAAGCCCATTTACCTTGTGCTTGAAGGTAGAGATATTCCGTATTTTTGAGGTGAATATCTTCAAAAACTTGACTGAGGGCATCCATGTTTTTCGTATATTCCCTATACGCTTACAATTGCTGAATCTTAACATGTGTAAAGATTTATATAATGTATTTTAGCTTCAAAATCGTTGTGGAAATACGACTCAATAGCTTTTTTGGACGATTACGACTGTATTTGAAATTTGAAATGAACAAAGATAAAAATAAGAAATAGAAAAGGAAAATGGCAAGTGAATGCAAAGGTAAAAGTTGAAGAGTTATTGAGTCAGAACCCGATAGCGCAAGGCTTACAACTGGATAAGAAGCGTTACTTATGGTTGCTTAGTCCAGCACTACCTGTATTAGGGATGGGCTTTTTGGCTGGATATCAATACGGACCTAAAGCAACTAAAAAATTGTTTGCATTAGGTGGACCTTTATTATTACACGTAATTATTCCCACCATTGATGCTTTGGTCGGTACTGATGAGAATAATCCGAGTGATGAGCAGATCAAAAAATTAGTCAGTGATCCTTACTATGATCGTATAGTAAAAATGTTTGTTCCTTTACAATATGCAGCCAATTTTTTTGCTGGGTACGTGGTCTCTCGTAAAGAAACCCCATTGTTGGATCAGTTGTTGATTGGTTGTACTATGGGGTTGATCAACGGTATTGGTGTGAATACTGCCCATGAACTATGCCATCGACCGAAGCGTGCAGATCATTATTGGTCACACGTGACACTAGCACCACTTGGATACAATCATTTCCGTATTGAGCACCCATATGGGCATCATAAGCGCGCAGCTACTCCAGAAGATCCAGCGACCTCTAAGATGGGTGAGACCTTTTATGAGTTTCTTCCAAGAACCATTAGCGGTGGCTTGAAGTCAGCAATACAGATTGAAAAACATCGATTAAATCGTAAGGGTGAGTCGTTCTTTTCACTGAAAAATGAGCTATTTCACGGCGCAGCCATTAGTGCAACTTTTCACGCAACGATGCTAAAACTGTATGGTAAGAAAATTTTACCATTCTTAGCCATTCAGTCACTTTATGGTGTGACTTTATTCGAAATGGTCAACTATCTTGAGCACTATGGCTTATTGCGAGAAAAGAAGGAGGATGGAAGTTACTCGCGCACTATGCCTGAACATAGTTGGAATAATAATAACATCACAACCAATCTATTCTTATACCAGTTGCAGCGCCATTCGGATCATCATGCTTATCCGACACGACCATTCCAAGCATTGAGAAACTTTGAAGAAGCGCCAGTGTTGCCAAGTGGATATGCGACGATGTTGATCCCAGTTTTAATACCTAAGTTATGGTTTAAAATTATGGATAAGCGCGTATTTGACCATTATGGTGGCGATTTAAATAAAGCCAATATTCATCCAAAACGACGAGCAAAAATTTTTAAAAAATTTGGTGTTATTGATAAATTATTGGGCTAACACTCAAAAATAAAAAAACCGACCATGGGTCGGTTTTTTTATAATACTTTTAACATGCGTATTTCGCATGCATCACTATGTCCAGTATTTCCTAATGGGTGTTGTAGATGTTGAAAACCTAATTTTTCATATAATTTTACAGCCTGCCAGAGAGATGCTGTGGTTTCGAGATAAATTTGCGTGTAACCCTGATCTCGTGCAAATTGGATACATTTTTCTAGAATTTGTTTTGCAAAACCCAAACCTCGTATTGAGGGCATAAAATACATTTTTTGTATCTCTAGGGTGTTTTCGTGGCCCAGCAAAGGTGCAATGCCCCCACCACCAAAGACCTCGTGTTGGTCATTGCTAATAACCCAATATATGGAGTGAGGTTTTGTATAAACGTCATAGAGTTGATCTAGAATTGGATCTGCTACTGCGAAGCCTGATTCAGCAGCGAGAGCAAACTCCACAGAGACTTCACGAATGATTTTTGCAATATGGGGATTATCTTGGGGTTGAATAGTTCGAATAAAGTACATAATCGATGAAACTTAGTAAATCTTCACAGAGTATATCTAAGTTTCATCGGAGTTGAGTTTAATTCAACGTGATTTATTTCAATTCGCTTGATGATTTTCCAAGTTCACGGCGCGCAACAATAAGCTGTTGAATTTGTTGTGTACCCTCGAAGATATCTAGTATTTTGGAATCACGCGCCCATTTTTCCAACAACTCATCTTCGGTATAGCCTACACTTGTAGCAAGTTCGACACACTTCAATGTAATTTCATTACAAATTCGTCCAGCTTTCGCTTTTGCAATTGAAGCTTCACGCGAGTTAGGCTTTTTATTGTCAGCCATCCATGCAGCTTTTAGGGTTAATAAACGAGCAGCTTCCCATTCTGCTTCCATACGATAAATCTGAGCTGCAATATTTGAGGATTGAAGGTAGGGGGTGGCATATTCAGCATCTAGTTGGTCTTTAAAAATTTCCTTGATACGCTCTAAAGACGCTTTAGAGCACCCAACTGCCATTGCGGCCACAAGAGGGCGTGTATTATCAAAAGTTTCCATGACGCCAGCGAAACCTTTTGCAACATCGATTTCAGCATTACCTAATAAATTTGCAGCAGGGACACGACAATCGATAAAGCGAATGACAGCAGTATCTGAAGCTTTAATTCCGAGTTTATGTTCAAGACGTTCAACGGTCATGCCAGGCGTGCCTTTAGGAACAACAAATGATTTGATTGCTGCACGCCCAAGTTTTTTATCGAGTGTTGCCCAAACCACGACTGAATCAGCTCGTTCACCAGAAGTGACGAAAATTTTCTCGCCATTTAAAATATAATCATCACCATCTTTAGTCGCTGTGGTGCGTATTGCTGCAGAATCAGATCCACAGCCTGGCTCGGTAATTGCCATCGCAGCCCAAGTTCCTTTGAAGCGTTCAAGTTGCTCTTCATTGGCTACAGCAGCAATTGCAGAGTTACCTAATCCTTGGCGAGGCATGGTAAGTAATAAACCAGTATCGCCATAACACATCTCAATTACACCCAAAGCAGTAGACATGTTCACGCCATTTTTGTTGCCTTGAGTCGTATCTCCACGTTTATTGACGGCAGCGCCAGCATTCATGCCATCGCCACCTTCATTCATACCATCCAATAGGGATGCTAACATGTCGAGTTCTTTGGGATAAGCATGTTCAGCTTTATCATATTTGCGTGAAATAGGGCGAAGCACGTTTAACGCTGTCTGATGAGCTTGATCAACAAGCATTTTAAATTTTTTCGGATTTTCTAAATTCATCATCTTTGTCCTTAAATTTTTATTATTTGATTAAGCATGTAAACCAGAATGCATAATGGCAGTAGCACGCAAATCCCGATACCAACGTTCAACTGGATGTTCTTTGGTAAAGCCATGTCCACCTAAGAGTTGTACGCCATCAGTGCCAATTTTCATTGATTTTTCTGCACACAAAATTCGTGCTAAGTATGCTTCACGATGGAAACATAAACCTGATTCTGCGCGGCTTGCAGCATTCAAAACCAACATTTTCATAGCATCAATTTCAATAGCCATATCCGCGATCATAAATGCAACACTTTGACGGTGGGATATTGGTTCACCAAATGCAGTGCGTTCATTGGCATACTGAATGCAATATTGTTTAACCGCTTGGCATGTACCCACTGCCATTGCACACCACATTAAATTGCCCAGATCAATGAACGCTGAATAATCAAAATCTTGCTCATTTAGTTTAAATGCTGGTGTGTTGTTAAATTTTAGGCTCACAGATTGGGTTGCTTTCAGCCCCATTGCTGGATTTGCTTTATATGAAATCGTTTCATTTCGCTCAACAATGAAAACCTGAGCTGTTCCATCTAAATCTGCGGAAACCAATAAAAGATCTGCCTGCTCACCTAGAATAACGATAGTTTTTTCACCATTAATGACAAAATGATCGCCTTGGCGTGTCGCTTTTGTTTTTAATTGGAAAGGGTTGAAAGCAGGTGTATTTTCCTGAACAGCAAAAGTTGCAAATAGATCATCTTGTTCGCTAAATGCCGACAAATACTTATTTTGAATCTCTGCTGAACCCCACTGTGTAATTGCATTAATGACTGAGAACGTGGAGAGTAATGTAGCTGTTAATGAGAAGTCACCTTGTGCAAGTTGCTCTGCGATCAGCACATTTGTAACCACATTCTTTTCTGAAGCAACGCCGCCGTATTGTTCAGGCAATGCATAATAATTGACACCTAAATCTTTAAATTGAGCCCATAAGTTTTCTGGAAAAGTAGCTTGGTGGTCGGCTGTATGTGCTAGGGGGTAGAGAACTTCATGAGCAAATTGTTGCATCGCATCAACAGTCATCTGTTGTTCTTCAGAAAGGCTGAGATCAAATAACCCTTTTTGCTGATTGGATAAACGTTGAGTCGGAGTATTTGATTTTTGTTTAAAAATTTTCTGTGTAGAGCCCAAGGTTTTAAATCCAGCCTTAGAACCTTGATAAAGCGAGCGTTCGATAATTTTTCTTAGTTTTAATTGATCGATTAAATCACTGCCTGCGAGCTTAGTGATCAAGGCTAAGCCTAAACCTTGCGCTTTGTTTGCGATATCATTCATTGTTGTAAATTCCCTGATGGTTTTGTTATACAACAAGATCGTGACATGTGTTTAGTGAAATGACTATGTCGAAAATGACTAGCTTAAAAGACTTTTTTGACCAAACAGATAAATGGTAATTGAATAGGTATTCTAATGAAATTTAAGATATATTCTTTTTAGTAATTAAATTTTTTATTTAATAAATTGACCATAGTGACACGATAGATCACTATGGTCTTTGTTCCTTAAACATATGATTGGATCATTTTGCGCACATTTGTTTTTGCTTCGATCACAGTCATGAATGTATATGCACCTATGAACTTACGACTGATGAACATAAATTCTTTCGGTGGAACTGAAAAATAGCGCGATGCCATCGACTTGGATGCTCGTTGCATCACACGGCTATGCAGTTGGCTTTGTTTCCAATCATAGCGCTGCTGTTCATCCATAATGCCTGTTGGTAGGTCTGGATTATTGCTATAAGTACTAAAAGCTTCAGTAGCTAGAAGGAACACTTTTGCCATGTCAGGTTTAATGCTTAATGGCATTGCATCGAAAAACTCATAACCTGTCATAGCATTGACCATGGCTTGAGCATCATGATGATAGCCCGCGGTAATTAAATTACGAGCTACCTTGAGGAGTTGATCATCAAATTGACGGATCGCACCGAAGTCTAAAAGAATGATTTTATCTTCAATTTGCACGCCGTCACCTAAGCGTACTAGGTAGTTACCAAAGTTAGGATCAGTCTGCATCTCGCCCCATTCAAACACTTCACGAACGGCAATTTCAAGCGATGCTTCACCTAATTTGTTGCGACGTTCCTGAGGGAGTGAAAGCATGACTGGGCTATTAATCGGAACACCACGCTCAAAAGTCATACAAAGCACTCGATCTGTACAATATTGATCAATAATTTGTGGAACAACATAACGCGGATCATCTTTTAAACGCGCTCTAAAACGACGTGTTGTTTCAGCTTCAATTTTGTAATTTACTTCACGGTGCATCATTTCGCGAACCTCATCAAACCATTGATCAAATTCACGAGTTTGAGGAACCATGCGTGTAAGTTTGAGCATGTTCTTAAACAAGCTCATATCTGAGTCAATTGCGCTTGCTACACCGGGATATTGAACTTTGAGCACCAATTCAAGACCATCAGACTTACGTGTTGCACGGTGAACCTGTGCTAATGATGCGGTGCCTAAAGGCTCATGATCAATAG
Organism: Acinetobacter sp. ANC_7504; assembly: GCF_056779995.1. Taxonomy (NCBI): domain Bacteria; kingdom Pseudomonadati; phylum Pseudomonadota; class Gammaproteobacteria; order Moraxellales; family Moraxellaceae; genus Acinetobacter; species Acinetobacter sp. ANC_7504. Next base: position 665,586 of record NZ_JBWYIZ010000001.1, read on the forward strand.
TGAGATCATCGAGTTTAGAGCCAAGTTGGTTGCGCAGTTGCTCATGGATCGCAGGCCACGCGAGGGCAACGGTCTGATTATTTAAAGTGTTTAAAGCTTGCGTGATCTCTTCAGGTAGAAAATGCTCACCATATAACGCCATCATTTGACCAATTTTGACGATAGAGCCTTTTAATTTACCGATTTCAGCAACGAGATAGTCAGCTTGTTCTTTCATCGCTTGTTTACGTTTTTTTTCTTTTTCTTCTTCGCTTGAAAAAATAGAACTCGCACTTGAAGCAGCCCAGCGTGTGCCAGCCAGTAGAGAAGCTTTCGCAATCGAAAGACGGCGATCCATTGAAGAAGTTTTTAATTGTTTAAGCTTTTCATTCTGATCTGACATGAAGTTTAGGTCCTTTAAGCGAATCGCGCAGAGAAATCATTGTATTGAATATTACATGTTATGAACGTATTAAAATAGTTCAAGTATTTCAATATCAGGTGTATAAATGGTCAATTTATTCAAACTGAAATAGCCTAAGCTTTTTAAAGTCGATATTTAACTGGGAGTTGAGCTCGATTAGACAGAGGCACGCGATACTCAGAGATGAATAACTTCATTAAGTTGACAACAGTTTCATGAATAAATCCAAGGGCATATGCTTTGATAATAATGACGCTAGGTAAGCTGAAGACAAAATATTTAACATCATCCAAACTTGGATTTTCAAAAACTTGATGATCCATCAAAAATTGCTTAAGAAATTGTTTTTCTGTTGTGACACGAGGGGAAGAATCATCACTCCAGTAATTTTGACGGATTGCCATTAAATTATTGTGTTTATAACTCATACTTTAACTTTTGAAATTCACTTTAACTTTTATTAGTTTGAGTCTAAATTTTCTTTTTCAAGTCTGGTGAGCTTTTCGAGAGTCAAAAAAAAGCGGGCAAAGCCCGCTTTTTTTAACAGTTAATTAAACTGCTACGATGTCAACAGCGTTAGGACCTTTAGGACCTTGAGTTACGCTGAATTCAACTTGTTGGCCTTCAGCCAAAGTTTTAAAGCCTGAACCTTTGATTTCGCTAAAGTGAGCAAAAACGTCAGGACCGTTTTCTTGTTGGATGAAACCGAAACCTTTAGTTTCGTTGAACCATTTAACTGTACCTTTAACAGTATTAGACATAATAGGAATCCTAATAAAACTTTAATGTTATGAGTTTGAACTCAATGATGTAACTTGGAAAAAAAATGAAACTTAAAATCTGAAACCAAACGTAGGATTATGACTAACACTGCGAAATAAAAGATTTAATGAAACAACATAAATTTTCTAGTTGGCTTCGAGTATACACGATTATTTTCAATATCGTTAGTTTTAATCAACTTTCTTGCTATTTTAAAACCTGAATGAGTAGACCTTATTCAATGGATAATTCTAACTATTCAAATTTTCAATACAAATTTGCCGAATAACACGGATAGAACTTTTTATTAATAGGATAAAACAAGGTATCATAGAGCGTTTTTAAAAAATTGACCTTGGAGACGCCTTAAGTGGATCGACCGACTATTAGCCCTGAACATCTACAGGAAGCCGCTGAAAACTTAACAACTATTCGAGATTTTATTCGTTTTGGAGTTACAGCATTACGTCAATACGATGCACACTTAGGTCAAGGTACTGAAGATTATTTTGCTGAAAGTTCTGCTTTAGTTTTACAAACTTTGTCACTAGACTGGAATGCCGATGCTGAGATTTTAGACTCAAAATTGCTGCCAAGCGAAGTTGCGGAATTCTTGAGCTTACTCGAACGTCGTATCAATGACCGTGTTCCTACTTCATATTTATTAAATCTTGCTTATTTCTTTGGTAAACCATTTTATGTAGATGAGCGTGTACTGATTCCACGCTCACCAATCGTTGAGCTGATTGAAAACCGTTTTGCACCTTATTGTTTGACTGAAAATGGTGAAATGGGTGAGGCGGTCAATAATTTGCCAGTGAATCCAAATCCTAAAACTCCACAGCGTATTTTGGATATGTGTACTGGCTCTGGTTGTATCGCAATTGCTTTGGCATATGCATTCCCTGATTCTGAAGTCGATGCTACTGATATTTCAAAAGAAGCCCTTGAAGTTGCACAAATCAACTGTGAGCATCACAATAAACAGTATCAAGTCGCTTTATTGGAATCTGATCTTTTCGCTAAAATACCTGCCGAAAATCAATATGATTTAATTGTTTCTAATCCGCCCTATGTCGATGCTGAAGATATGGCAGATTTACCAGATGAGTTTCATCACGAGCCAGAGTTGGCATTGGCAGCGGGTCAAGATGGTTTGGATCTTGTGCGTAAAATGCTGGCTCAAGCCGCAGACTATTTAACTGAAGATGGTTTAATCGTCATTGAAGTGGGCAACTCAGAATGGGCGATGAAGCAAAACTTTAATACTGTTGATTTCTACTGGTTGCAATTCCAACGTGGTGGGTCAGGTATTTTTGCACTGACTGCAGCACAATGCCGTCAATATCGTGATTTATTCATTCAATCTGTTCAAGTATAAAGGAGTTGTTGAACATGGCTGGCAATAGTATTGGACAATTGTTCCGTGTAACAACTTGTGGTGAATCTCACGGTGTGGGTTTGATGGCGATTGTAGATGGAGTTCCACCAGGTCTGAAGTTATCAGCTGAGGACTTACAAATAGACTTAGATCGTCGTAAACCAGGTACCTCTAAATTTGCAACACAACGCAAAGAACCAGATGAAGTTGAAATAATTTCAGGTGTGTTCGAAGGTAAAACCACTGGGACATCCATTGGTCTTTTAATTCGTAATACAGACCAAAAATCTAAAGATTACGGTAATATCGCACAAACTTTCCGTCCAGGTCATGCAGACTATACCTATACACAAAAGTATGGTTTCCGTGATTACCGTGGTGGTGGTCGCTCAAGCGCACGTGAAACAGCGATGCGTGTTGCAGCGGGTGCAATTGCTAAAAAATTCTTATTTGAAAAATTTGGTATTGAAATCCGTGGGCATGTAACTCAAATCGGAACTGAAAAAACAGCAAAATTAGATTGGAATGAAGTGCCGAATAATCCATTCTTTTGTGGTGATGTTGATGCCGTACCACGCTTTGAAGCACTTGTGACATCATTGCGTGAAAAAGGAACAAGCTGTGGAGCACGACTTGAAATTATTGCTTCTAAAGTACCCGTAGGCTGGGGAGAACCTGTTTTCGACCGTTTAGATGCTGATATCGCACATGCGATGATGTCAATTAATGCGGTTAAAGGTGTAGAGATTGGTGATGGTTTTGGCGTGGCTGAACAATTTGGTCATGAAACACGTGATGAACTGACAACTGATGGCTTCTTAGCGAATCACGCTGGTGGTATATTAGGTGGTATCTCAAGTGGTCAAGATATTCGTGTATCAATTGCACTAAAACCTACTGCTTCTATTACCACACCAGGCAAAACGATTACCATTAATCGTGAAGATACGGATGTTCTTACTAAAGGTCGTCACGATCCTTGTGTGGGTGTTCGTGCGACACCAATCGCTGAAGCGATGCTTGCAATCGTGTTAATGGATCACTTTATGCGTCATCGTGCCCAAAATGCCGACGTTGTTGCGCCATTTGAGCCAATTTAACCAAAGTAAAAAAGCGTATGATGTAAAAAGCCAGATAATTGATCTGGCTTTTTAATATAATTTTAAAATTGCAATTGAACGTTTTATGGGGAATTCAATTGAAAATAAGGATATTGGTTGGGGCGATGGTCTTATGCGGATTATCGTATAGTTATGCGAATGGCTTAACACAATCTCAGTTTGATATTGAAGTGAAGTCAATTTATAACGAAATTGAAGCGAGTCAAATTCGATTACATCAATCGGTCGATAGTAAGCAGAATATTTCGTTGATCATTCAAAGAGCTTGTGAATATGCAGATGCATTAAATGCTTTAGAACGATTAGCACAAAAGAATATTCATATGGCTAAAGCAAAAGAAGAAGCATTATTTGCAAAAAAAATGAGAAATTCTTTTGAGTTATCATTCCAAGATTTAGGAACAAGTTATCAAAAAAGTTGTAAGCCTTAAAAAAAAGCCAGTTCAACGAACTGGCTTTTTAGTGAATAATTCATTTATTCGATAGTTTGACCTGTATAACCTTTGATAAATGTTAAGTAAGCAGAAGACTTCTGACCGTCAGCTTGCAGGATGGGACGAGTCACTTCGCCGTTAGCTGTCACGATTTTTAGATCAATTTGTTTTGCGTCTCTAAATGAGTTTAAAAAACTTACAGGAACGACAATAAAATTAGATGAATTCGTTACACCGGCTGCAGTTGCATATTGGGTTGGTTGAATTGTTGAATAGACATAAGGTTGACCATCAACAATAAAGTTCAATTGTTTTATATCGTGCTGTACAGTGTCATTTACATCTGCAGTTATTTTAAAACCATTACGCTTTTCATCATTCCAACGGAGTGCAAGTTCAGGACAAATTTCATCAGTAGCACAGATGAGAGGTCCTTTGGTTACAACACGTTCTGGATAGCTTCCTGCACAACCTGTTAATACAACCAATGCTGAAATAAGCGCTAGTTTGATTTTCATGATTTTACCTATTGTCTTGTTTATTATAACTGTGTACACAATTTGTTAAATCTAACGAAAAATTCTAAAAAATGAAATGCCTAGAAGTCTAATAACACGTTGCAGTTTTGTATCGATGATTAAAAAAGACCCATAGTGGGTCTTTTTTTACTTTTGCTTAAATTGTTGGTAGCCACTTTTAAATGTTTGATAGGCAAACGATGCATGCCCATCTTTTAAAATGCTATGCGTAATAGCACCTTGATCTGTCACTACAGCAATATCGATAGATTTAGACTGATCAAACATAACGACAAAATTCATTGGTACATCAATGTAATTTGAAGAGTTAATGAGATCGGAATTGTTGACTGATCGTGTATTGGTTTGAGTTAAAGTTGTATAAGGATAAGTTTGACCATCTAGCGTGAAGATCACTTGCTTGATATCAAAAGATTTTCGATCAAATAGATTGGTATGTACTCTAAATAAGTTATTGCTCTGCTGTTTCCAATCAAATGTTAACTCAGTACATGGTTTTGACGGTTCACAAATCACCTGACCACGTGTTTCAATTCGCTTGGCATTTTCTGAAGGTTTAAAATCAATAACATTAGATGCATAAGCTTTTGCAGAACTTGCATTTGGTTTATTGGATACAACGATACACCCACTCAGTGAAAGAGCAGTAAGAATAGATATAAATTGAACTTTCATTATTATCAACCAGTTAAACAGATGTTGTTTTTGTATATGCTAAATTTAGCATATAATCCATATAAATGTTAACTAGTTATCAAAAAATATATATTTATTGTCGTGTTTTGCTATTTTTCTTTTTGTGATGCTTGTCAGGTTGCTTGAATTAAGTTTAAAGGTGGTAAAAAATAATTGATTGAGTCCTTTATGGTCAAACGCTTCTATTTTTGATTGAACACTTTTCAAAAGGTGATATAACTAAAAATAAAGCGTTAATAAAAGAGTATGAAATGAAAACGACTGTGAAATATGTGGTGCTGAAGAGCAAAGACTATCAATTGGGCACTCCATTGTTTGAAGAAACCATCGAGGCAGACTATGCGTATTTCGATTCAATTCCATCAGTCATTCAGTACCAGAATCATGAGTTTAAAGTGAAGTCAAAAGAACTTAATCGAAAGCAAATATTTGATGACTTTGAAGAATCACAAACAATCTTAGTTAAAGTCATCGCACTGAATTAATTTAAAGGCAGCCTTGAGCTGCCTTTCTTATTCTCATCACTATTCATTATCTATTTTATAATATAGTTCTATTCGAAATTAAGCACGGTTCAATATGCACCAAACATTCCCAATCCAAAGTAGGTTAGGTGGATTCTACTTTTTCTATAACACCATTGTGGATTATTCTTAACTTAAAATTATATATTTATTAGTAGTTTATATTAATTTTAACGATGCTATAAAAGTCTTAAAAAATCACGTGTAGACTATTTGTAGACTGTTGAGAAGCATGATTTAATAAACTTACTGAAGGTTTATTGGATTAATCATGAAACTCAACAAGTCTAATGTTGATGCTATCCCATTGACGGATTCTGGTCAAAAAATTATCAGAGATACAGATTTGATCGGTTTCGCGATTCGAATCACCACGAAATCAAAATCCTATATTGTTGAACGTAGACACGAGGGTAAACTTTATCGAGTCGTGATTGGGAAAGCGAATGAAATATCCGTAAATTCTGCTCGAGCAAAAGCCCAAATGATCTTGGCTCAAATCTCCAATGGGGAATACATTAGTCCAAATGAAAAAGTCAGCGTAAATAATTTTTTAAATATCACTGTTGATGAAGCATTAAAGATTTATATCGATAGAAATGATTTCAAACCTAAAACAATTAGACAGTATAAAAAATACTTTGATTTATACTTAAAGTGGTCAGATCGAAAGCTCTTTGAAATTACAAAAAAAGAAGTCCTGGATAAATTTATCGAAGTATCTGAGCTCAGCAAGTCATCAGCCAATGGTGCTATTTCATTGCTTGGCACGGTATGGAAATATATTCATGTACTTTATTCAACCGATGAAAACCCAATTTTAAAAAGCAATCCGGTAGATATTATTGCCGTAACTAAAGGTTGGAATAAGATTGAAAGTCGTAATAGGCATTTAGATAAAAGTATCATTCATAAATACTACAACGCCGTTCTAAATTATGAGGATGAGCTCAATTTAGAAAATACTGCACGATCCAACACGCATAGAGATATCATTTTATTTACCATGTATACCGGTTGCCGTCGCCAAGAAGTCTGTGGTCTTAAATGGGAAGATGTGAATTTTAAAGAAGGTATAGTTATTTTTAGAGATACGAAAAATGGTTCAAATCATGAGTTTCCAGTAGGGGACCACTTACTATCCATACTTAAAGAAAGATACTTACTAAAAGAAAATGATTGGGTGTTCCCAGCGACTAAACTTCCAACTTCTCATAATATTCACGCTACTGTAGTAGATACTGCACTCAAGAAAATAGGTACCCAAGTTAATTTTTATGTATCGATGCATGATTTTAGACGCACCTTCGCGACGATATGTAACTTACTAAGATTTAATATCTATGTGACTAAACGACTGCTTAACCATACTGCTAAACCGCGTTTAGATGTAACAGGTGGATATGTTCAAATCCCGATGGAGGAATTAAGAGCATCCATGAATATGATTGAGGCTGTATACCAAGGAAAAATTGATTGTTTTAACTACGAAAGTGTCTGGGATGAAAGACTCAAACAATTAAAGGCAGGATAAACCTGCCTTCTTAATTATACGTATTGAGCAGTGCAGGTCACAGTTCTCCTTTTTTCGAAAGCGAGTACATCAGCTTTTCTATAAGCAACTCGACGACCTATTTTGGTGTAGGGAAGTTCAGACCCATCACAGCGCATTCTAGCTAAAGTCCAAGGCGAACAATCTAAATATAGAGCTACCAAATCTTGTCCAAACTTTTGATCATCTGGAGCATCTAAAAAAGGTTTTAATAATTTAGATCGTTCATCCTCATTGATATTTTTTAAACTTTTCAAAGCCATGAAAACACCTCTGTTGTTTGTATTTGTTTTTCATTTTGAAAATCTGATACATAAATTTTTTTCATTACTTTCTCCAAGTTGCTTCTTTAAACTTTGCATTGATGACCAAAGAATCAATTTCACCAATACCAACATTTTCGAAAATATGGGTCATTCGCGTCCCGAACACTGTGAGTGTTCGGGTAATAGAGGAATAGTTGAATTTCATTGTGGCTCACCAGCTTCAGTAAGTGATTCAAGCTCAATACGGCGCTGCTCAATAAGATCTATTAATCTAGGTTGAATAACCGGATCACATGCAGATACATCAATCTCTAGAACATCCAGTTCAGTCAGATCCTCAGCTCGTTGAATACGTACCGCCAGTGATGGTTGTTCATTTGAATCATTCAGCTGAACTAAGCGTTTATGGATGGCATCAAGCAGTGGTTTGCGTTGCTCTTCTGTCCATGTTTTGGTGTATCGAACTAAGGTATTGGCTTCAGCAGGTGTATTGGCCTTACTGGCACGATCAACTAGATCAGCGAGCAATGATTGATATTCTCCATCTGCATCTTGATCCTTGTTTTGTGTTAGCTTTTCAGCTTCTTCCTGCAGTCGTTTAAGTTCAGCAATACTTAAATTGCCGGTTGATGATTCTGTATGATGTACACCTGATTGCTTGGTATCAAAGAAACTTTCACGTTTACCAGCAATACGATTGACCAGATCCTGGTAATCATCATCAGCAAGTTTGTCTTTATTGCCTTCCAGGTTGCGCTCAACACCTTGCAACTCATAATCTGAATTACATTTATCAATAGCTTCGATAAATCTCCGAATCGCAGGATCCGTATCATCAAGCACAGGTTCATCTTGCTCAACTGCATCACTCAATTGTTTTCGATGTGTTTCAGCAAAATTCACCAATTCATTTATCTGGTCAGCACTTAATATTGGGTCTGTTTTGACCTGGAAAACCAATCCATCGATAGTTTCAGTGCTACTGGTGTTAGTGATACCTGATTTATACGTATTAAAAACTTCTTCAGAATTAACATCAGATCCATAAATGGTTTTAATTTCCTGCTCAGGCTGTTGGGTAACTGGTGTGTTGACCTGGTCTACATCATTCTTAGCTTTGGTTGATCGTTTCTTTTTGGCCTTACCTGTATTATCGATTGTTGGTGAATAACAAATGACTCGACCAAATAGCTTACCGATTGCCTCTAGTTGTAACACTGCATTTTTATTATCTGCTTGAGCAAAACCATTACGCACACAAGCAAAATATTCCTCATTCTGTTTACTGTATTTAACCAGGGAAACGTGATCAGGATGAACAATAAAGATTTCCTGATCTTCCACTACATCATCAAGCGTTAGAGGCTTAGCAAAAGTAATACCTGCCAACTCCATAGTTTCAACTTTGATAGAGAACTCATAGCCAGGCATTGCAAAGATAGTTGCCGGAAAATTTTCCAGATCGTTGAATTCAAGTAAATCACCAATGGCACGGCACAGAATTTTTTTACCAGCCATCATTGCTTCAAAGGCTTCTTTACCATTTAAAATTTTCATGCTGACCATCCCTCCATATCTGATTTCGCCTGACAGGCGTTTAAAATTTGTTGTTCGTACTTTGTGCCTTTGAAGTAGTCCGCAGGCCGATTTAGATCATTGACGTGATTAGCATTCCGAATATCTCTCAACGCAGCCTGATAATCATTTTCTAGACGTGCTTCATTTTCAGCATGTAGCTGCTGTTCATTAGCTCGTTGTGCTTGTTGGTTACGCTGGATGATTGCGTGAATGCCTGCGCTTGTTTCATCAAACTTCTGCTGTTGAACATCGTGAAGACTATTTAGACCTCGTTTGGCACAATACTTTTCAATATCAATTCCAGCTTGTTGCATAAGTGCCTCAAGTTCTAAGAATTGATTGCCATTGATACACGCATTAGCAGATCCAGAGTTCAACCATTGTTTAAGTAGTACACCAGCCTGTTCAGAAAGAAGCATGGGTTCATTAAAAATGCGGGTACGATCTTTTGTTCTAACTGCATAGTTATCGTGAGTTAGATCCAGAACGGTGGTGAACTCATATTCGATACCATCACGCTGTTCAGCTTTCATCCCCACTTTTTCTACTTTCTTTTTACCGTTACCTGCATCAACCTGAACCGTATCCATCTTGCTGCGCATGGTCACAATGATATTGATGCTAGATTGAAGCATTGCATCGATAAACTTACGGTGTCTTGGTGTAACTTGGCTCCATGCACCCCAGCTATTACCTTTGAAAGTTGTGCTGGCAAGTTTGTCTACAATCTCCAAACAACCGCCAACGCCGGACCATTCATGAGTAATGCTATCCAGAATTAAGGTATCGAAACCTGCTTTTTCTGCAGCATGAATAGCATCAATAAACTTTTCAGGAGTGTAGGGAGGTTGAATGTTCGCATGCTCAAACTCAACAATATCTTCATACAGCTCAGCACTACTATTTTCTGTATCAGCGACAGCAATTTTCCCACCAATTCCTTTAGCCAAAAGAAGTGCACCTAAGGTTTTACCTGAACCGGTAGGCCCAGCAAGAGCAAGGCGTAATTTTGCATTTTTACGTTGCGCTTTTTTAAAAAATACAGTCGACATTACACACCCCCTAACATGCGATTCTTATGCATGTGAGTGATCAACATTTGATTAATGTTGTAATGGTCATTGTGATCTGTGAAATCTGTTACTGAATTACCTAATACATCGTGAATTTTGTCGATCGTCAGCGATGTAATCATTGCATCATCAAATTCACTACCAGGTACGCCGTAATCATTCGTAAATTTTTCGTAGTCAAATGACACATCGAGTGTGTATTCATCAAAACGTATTACAGCGTAGCCAGTCGTTTCAGAGGTCAGTTTTAGGGCTGCAACTGATGTTTGATTAGGTATATAGCTTGAGTAGCTAAGCTTCAAATCTGTCGCTTGAGGTTGTTTAGTGAAGACTAATGCACCAATCGTTACACTAGAAACTAATAAACTTACGGCGACGGTATTGAATGGGGTGAAATTTAGATTCATAATTGATCTCGCAGTTTGCAAAAGCACATCGGGGGTCGAAGATCGGTGTGCTTTTTTGTTGTCTGTGAGATAAAGGTAAGATAACTTACTTTTAATGTCAATACTATTGGTAATTAAACTTACTATTTTGCTTTAATTATTTTATACTAGGCAAAAGAAAACCCACACTGGGTGGGTTGTTTGGAGCTATTTCAGATGTCTGAAGATGAATCTTTAGTTGTTAAGCGCCTGCTTTGGGCTACTATTTTTTTCAACAGTGTAACTTTGATTTGTATGTTTATTATTATTTTCTGCCTTATAAAAAACTGAAAAATAGATAGTAACAAGAATCGATATGGCCGCCAGGATAGATGCAATACATCCAACGATAAATGTAGGGGTCACCGTCCAGTGAGGTTTACTTGCTATTTGTATCTGTCTTGATGTTAGCTCGTAACTGATTGCCTGAAGTAAAGGTGCTGGTATTATTCCAGGGCTATTTTCTCCACTTAAATATCTCAAAAGCTCTTCATCAGACTTTGATTTAATTTCATCTAAAGTTAAATCGAGTTTTGGAATTTTAGTTGACTGAAAATTAGGTTGTTTCGGAAAGCCATACATTTAATTTACTCTCACTCATCTGTACTTAAGGACTGCGTCGGGTTTGTAGTTAGAGTTAATTCTTTGATTAACTCTGATAATTCACACGTTATGTTTAATTTTTTCTTTGAAATAATTTAAAGACATGAAGATGTATAAGTAAAAGGCCCATTAAAAATAATAGGCCTTTTAAACTTACTAACATTGAATATTGTATTTCGTTTTGTATGTGTCAAATGCGTTTATTAGATCAGTTGAATACTCATTTTCATGAGTACCGTCAAGTTTGATCATTAAAGGCATGTATTCTTGTTCATAGGTAAAAGGGAATTCATTACAAATAATTTGTTTACGAATCTCATTTGGGGTTGAAGGTGCAACCAATTGAGCTTGGTACGACATAAACGTTGAATCGAGATCTTTAAACTGCAATAGTAGTTTTTCACGTTCTGGGTCTACTTTTTCAGCTTCATAACATCCAAAAATTCCAAAAGTGATTAGACACAAAAATGAGATAGTTTCCATATGTTTGAGTTCTTCTAAATTATTGTTAGTCTATTAGACTGGTTAATAAAAGAAAACCCACCGCGGGGGTGGGTTGGATGGGGTTTTTAGTATTTAAAAATTTAACCTGCTTTTTTATACCAGTTATTAATATCAAGGGCTAATTCAGCTGAAGAGCTTCTGGAAAAAAGCTCAATCCCCTGAGGTTTGAGAGAGCTATCAAGCTTGTCTACAGCCTCATCCCACGCATCTTTTCGCGCCTGAGATAATTTATTAAAATTCTCTTGTGTTGGTTTGAGAATGAATAAGGCAGGTGCTCTATCTAAGCTGCTAGAAACTGTTCTAAGGTCATTTAAAGCTTGCAAATAATCCGTCTTAACTCTTTTAATATCCGCGTACACTACAGAGGCCCAATTGCCCACAATCCTCTTGTTTTTAGGTCTTAAAGGCATATAAATGGATTTATCATTAATAGTGATATTTGAATTTTGAGCTACTATTTCGGAGTAATTTAATCCATTTTGGAACTTAAGCTCATCAATTATGTTGTTGCTTAAGCTTTGTAAATTAATAGCCGAAAATCCAGAATTAACTCGCTTTGAAGGGAGTTTAGGTCTACCTAATGGTACAGTTAATTCAAAAAGATGTTCAACCAGTGAAGCACCATTAATACCCTTAATTGGGCCACGTCTATCAAAGCGTATCTGATCTGATAGATCGTATATATTATTATTAAAAGCTAACTCTGCAATTTTAGTTATTTTTTTAACGTGATCTAGAATATCCTCACCAAACATGCAAGCAAATCTTGAAAAGTTATCCTGATCTATGGTTTTTATAAATTTTGCCCCATCAGCATCGATCGCAACACCAAGATTAAATGATTCACGAGTAGTAATATTGGGAGTCCATTGGATCACCATCCACTCACCATTAACATGATGGTTGGTAACACTTTTTATTAATTGATTTAAACTAGGATTATTCATTTAAGCCACCAATCCTATTCTTTGTGCAAATGATTCAGAAGGCTCTAAGCTTCTGACTGATAAATATTTTAACAGACGTGCCAAGCACTTTTCTTGGAATAACGTATCTTTTTTACTAAGCTGCAAAAGTACTCGCAACCAGTATTCCAAATCATCTTTAGAATTTTTATAAGCAGAGGTGTGCTCTTTGCTAGCTAAAACCGAAGCCCCTCGTATTTGGAACTTAGAAGGAGAGAAGTCATCCACAATCTTTAAAAGAACATTGTCAAAATATTCATCATCATAAAGATATGACAAATATTCCAGCCAATCAATCCTCCCTAACACTTCACCATGGTCAATAATCCCAATCGATCCATCCAGGTCAATAACTAGATTTCCAATATTTCTATCGTTGTTCGCAATATAGTCATCAAATGCAATTATGGGCGGCAAGCCTTCCTTTTTGGCTAGAAAATTTAAGCATTCATAAAGAAATATATTATTTTTTTCTTTTTTATGAGGGAGGGGGGTGGACTTAATTCGAAATTGAGCTTTTAGAGAATTTCCACACTCTGTTGTGACCCAAGCCCACACTTGATTTTCTGAGTAAATATCTGAAATCAAGTCAAATTCAGGTTTTATGAATTCGGGAATTGGCATTAATGCAGCTTGGGTGGGTTGCAACAAGCCCAGGCTATTGCCAAGTATAAACCCAATCGCCTCATTGCAAAGTTTTCTGCAACGCTCTTCTGGCTGATAAACTTTTACATAGCTGCTTCTTGCGACCCCATCCTCCCAAAGAATGCTCGCTTTTTTAGTAGCTCCAATTTGACCCAAATCAATTTCTGCAAGTGTTGCTTGATAAGAGTTCTCGGAAAGAACTTTAAGCATACCCCATCTCCATTATTATAAAACCCAAGCCGTATATAGCGGTTTTTTTAATTAAATAAAAAGCTGAATACGCTTAAACTTTTTATTCGCTTCAATTTCTGTTTTATAAAATCTGTCTTTATCGGCCGAATCCATAAATTTAACAAATGTGCTAGATTCAATCAGGCGATACAGAAATCTTTCACCCGTCTGAAGTCCCACTGTCAGAAGGTTGTGCTGATAAAGCACATAGCTGATCTTGTGGGAATTGATTTCTATCGTTTGCACATCTAATATCCCCCAAGCCAACAGTAACTCAACGTTTAAACATCCCTGTACAACCCAACAACTTTACCGACTAACTTACACCCATCAACTAAAGCGATTGTTTGTTCAGGCCAGTGAGGGTTTAAAGGTTGTAGGTAAACATTGCCACTTTCTAGTATTAATTTTTTAAACGTCGCTTCAGCATCACCTTCACAGGAAACGATCACAAGATCACCTGTTCTCAAATCCGCCGTTTGAAAATCAGGATTTACATAAATCTTATCGCCTGGTCTAAAGTCAGGCATCATAGATTCTCCGACGACTTCCAATCCATACCCATTCTTTCCGCATTTAGGGTTAGGGGGTAACCATTCTTCAAATTGTGTGCCATTAGGTACTGAGTCAACTGAAGTCCAAGATCCAGCTTGAACCCACGAAATGACTGGAACTAGGCGACCAATGATGGAGAATGGAGAAGCGACATTGGAATCCAAATTAACAGTAGTATTTCCAGATAATAAAAAGTCAGGTGAAACTGACAGAAAATTAGAAAGTGCCATGAGACTATCATGCTTAGGAGTGTTGTCATCCTTCTCCCAATAAATAACAGATGTCTTAGATACGCCTATAGCATCAGCTAATTGTTGTTGAGTTATTTTTTTATTCTTTCTAAGCGATTTTAAGCGACTACCTAGAGTTTCCATATTTTTTAACCAAGTTTGATGTAAGTAATCTTACCATTTGACTGGGTAAGTTTTATGTTGTTTAATAAAGTAAGTAAAGTTACCTTTAGGGGCAAAATCAATGACAAAACAAGAAGCACTGAATTTATTAAATTGCAGTGTTACTGATCTGGCAGCAAAGTTAGAAGTATCTTCACAAGCCATTAGTCAATGGTCAGAGCATAAAATTCCTTTGGCACGTGAATATCAAATTAGGGATTTAGCAAAAGGCCAAATACCTATCAAACGTTCTGCTGAAAATAGTAATAAAGCATCTGCCTAAAAACACGTTCAAAGGGAATACGAATGAACATCACTGATGCTGCATATAACACAGTTCACGATTATCCAGGCGGAGCAAATGCACTCGCGCCACGTCTTGGTATTAAAAGTCCTGCTGTGTTGAACAGTAAAGTCAATCCAAATACGGAAACACATCATCTAACGCTAGTCGAAGCTTCAAAGTTAATCGCGATCACAGGGGATTGCAGGATTTTGCAAGCACTTAATGCTGAACACGGAAAGGTCTCAATTGATCTTCCTCAGATTCCAGAATGTAGAGATACGGCGCTGACTGATCTAGTTTTAAGCATAGGTAAGGGCGGAGGGGATGTATGTGCAGTATTTAGAGAAATGATGGCGGATGGACGAATTACACAAGGAGAAGCCTTGGACATGTCCAAAGTCATAAATCAACTGCACTTATTTTTAGCAAAGCTGGATTCACAAATTCATGCATGCGTAGACGAAAAAGCCTGACGGTCGAGGTCAGGCTTCTTCAGGTTATTCAATTCAAGGTAAATCAAATATGAATATGAAATCAAATTTAGCACATGATCCATTTGATTCGCAAGGTGAAGTGGTTCAATTCCCCAAGAAAGAGCGACATGCTATGTCTGACAAAGACGAGAGCTACACAAGAATGCCTAATTTGCTTATTGATGGCGAGATTATGGCTGATTTAAGTGATAAAGCTTTCAAGTGTTTAATGTTCATTGTTCGCCAAACTCTAGGTTTTGGGCGTGAATCTCACACTATTTCAATCACTCAATTTCAAAAGTATTGCGGTTTAAAAAAACGTGATACCGCTATGTCAGCGATTAAAGAACTTGAAGACTGTTTTTTAATTCATGTTGAGAGAAAAACAGGATGTTTAAATGAGTATTTCTTGACGCTTAACCAGTACCGCAAAAAGGGACTAGTACCATTTAAGGGTAGTACCTCTAAACGGGACGGGACTAGTACCGTGAAAGGTGACGGGACTAGTACCGCCAAACGGGACCCTATTAAAGAAACACTTAAAGAAAATATTAAAGAAACACACACACAAGAAAACGCGCACGAAAAAAACGATTTCTCAGAACAGTGGAATCCAAATTTAAATTTTTTGAAGACAGTAATTTTTCAAACAAAATTCAGTAATCGAGCAGATGAAATAATCGCACTTCCTGATTTCAATTTTCACCTAGGAAATTTTAATGCTCATTGGGAAAACAAAATAAATCTCACTGAAAACCAAAAAACGAGAAAATTTGCAGCTTGGTTGATTCAGGAGTTTGAAAAACAAATTTCGAAAGCTGTGAGAGAGACTGAAAAATTAGGCAGCCGACTATCACAAAATCATGGACGCAACGTTAATGATGCCTGGGCTGATATTCCACAGTATCAGGGTGAAGTATCAGCGGTTGAAATACCAGAGGATTTCGTATGAACGACATGATTTCAATGAAGTTCAAGCAAGTTGCAGCCTACTGCACTGTGCACAAGATCCAAAAAATTCAGGCAGGACCGAATCAAATTTGTCCTGAATGTGCCAAAAAATTAGTAGCAGAATCAAATAAAAACCATCAAGAGAAAGTTGATCAACGAGTTCGTGAACTTCATTTCGCTGGTGCCATGATTCCACATCGTCACACACATTCTGGATTCAGAAACTATACGACAGAATTACCTGGACAAAATTTTGCACTCAAAAGCTGCATATCGTTTTCAAAGGCAATGATCGATGGTGAAAAAAGAAACTTGATTTTGTCTGGCAAGACTGGGACAGGGAAGACGCATTTGGGCTGTGCGACTGCAAGAACACTACTTAACAAGGGTTTATTTGTTAGATACATAACTTCAGAAGATATGGCTAATGAAATTGCAAATGCTTGGAAGAAAGCTGATGACAGTGAAGCTGCAGCGATTTATCGATTCACCGATACTGATCTTTTAATACTTGATGAATATGGTTTGCATGATCGCCATGAAAATCGACTCCAGCTGGTTCACAAGGTTCTTTATTCACGGTACGACGAAGCCAAACCCACAATGTTAATTTCTAATTTGACAGTTCAAAAACTTAAAGAAGATTTGGGTGACCGACTGTGGTCTAGATTCCAGCACGAGGGATTAAATATCGTTGAGTGTAATTGGCAAGATGCACGAATCAAATCATGCGTTGTAGATCAGTTTGGGGGCTAAACGATGCATGTAGGAAATAGTGTAAAAGTGGATTTTGTTTCTGAATCACGTACTGAGTTTTCAGGCAATCGCTTCACTGGCCACGGCGTAATAGATCGCCTTGAAGATGGGTACGTATTTGGTCGATTGAATGACGGTACGCCGTTTATGTGCTCACCAAGTGATGTTGAAGTAATTGGGCTTGAAGCATGTGAACATGATTATGACGTTGCATGTTTGATCTGTGGTTTTGGATCCGTTGATGGGGAAAGGATATGGCACAGCAAAAAGTAGTGCATGACTTCCAAACGATGGACTGGTGCCGATCACAACATGCGGTGGCTCAAGGTGAGCAGATGCTACTGGTATTGCGTCAAATGATGGCTAAACGTGGAAAAACAAGTGCTACTGATGTTTTAGGATGGATTGGAAAAACACGTCGTACCGCACAACGCTACTTAGATCAGTTGGAAAGAGCTGGCTATGTAACCCGAGATGATGCGACACCGGCAGGTTTTACGCCGACAGAAAAAACAAAACAAATTTTTACTATTAGGACTTGTGGTGATTAATGACGAGTTACTCATTGGCTGAATACCACAAGATGCTAGGAATCGAAAAACCGAAAAAGGGGCGTAAGCGTCCCACGGTTAAAGCAGCACGTGAAAGTGTGGGTGAATCCAAACTGGCCATGCAATTACGTGCGGTGAAAATTCAGTTTGAGCAGGAATTTAGGTTCCATCCCAAACGCAAATGGAAAGCTGATTTTCACCTAATCGGCAAGAAAATATTGATTGAGGTCGAAGGCGGTATATGGAGCGGTGGACGCCATACCAGAGGCAAGGGGTATATCGACGATATGGAAAAATACAACGCAGCAACAATGATGGGTTACCAGATATTACGGTTTAGTACAGAACAAGTGAAATCAGGTTTAGCAATACAACAAATTGAGAAGATGGTAGGGGAATAGTCATGGTTGTAGCAGAGGCAACGAAACAACATATTTTACAAACAATAGATTGGTCACGTTTTGATTTAGAAGGATGGTTACACCAATTCGGCGCATGGATGAATTCAGTTAGTGGTACATGTAGCCAAAGTATTAATCCGATTGCAGTGGCCATGGATAATGCCACTAAGAAAAGAAAACAGAAAAAACTGACCAATCTACAGGAATCAAAAATCATTGTTGACTTCCTGACTGGTGATTATCAATTACCAAAATTAAAGCAGACAAAAATTGTGTGTCAGATTGATGATAATGAAGCACGCGCCGTACAGCGTTTAATATTAGATATGCAGGGACAATCTGAAATTTTAGATGATTGGATGGATGCAGTTATTGATCGATATTTTTATGGGAATTCTTGGTCTGAAATGGTACGTGAAAATCGTACTCAAGCAGATTCAAGAATGGATGTTAAGTGCGGTTTAGCTGCTTTGCATAGTCGGTATGGGTTTGTTGGATATAAAAAAAGCACCAAATAAGGTGCTTTATTAACCGTTATTGAAGTATTCATTTATTTAAATTTATTTGGGACATTTAAAAATTGACTATAGTTTTCAGGGAGGTAAGTGATTACTTCAAGTCTATCTAAGTTAATTCCATAACATTTATAGTTGCCACACAGAATAGGTTTGACTCTGAATTGTTCGTTATTTTGTTTGATATAACCAGTAGTGTATTCACAAATTTCAGATGTCTTAATCTTATCAACAGTAGAAATAATATCTTTTTTACCTTTATTATAGAATGTAAAAATGAGAAATAGACTAAAAATAAATATAAAGAAATAGATAGTAGTGGTAAACCAAAATGAATTAACCATTTTGACAAACTTAGAGTAAATAATCGGTTTCTGAAATTCAAAACTAGATAATAGTGCATCAACTCTGAATTTTTCATTTTCTTTTTCTGAAGGGTGAATCGCCAAAACATGTAATAAAAATGCTATGGCTAAATACAATATAGAAAATGCAATTAATAATACTAGTTTATTTAAATTATCTAAAAACGTAGTAGATAGATTTAAATAACCAAAAAATGAAACCTCAAAATAATTCATTCCTAAGGATGAGATGTCTATTCCCAACGGTTCACTTATTCCTGAAAAATAAGCAATTTGGCAACCATAAATGAGTGCTGGTAAATAAATAAGGAAAAAAGATATTCTTTTTAAGAAGCTTTCAAGTGAATTATGCATTTCAATCCTTAAATGTCTCATTCAAAGCTTGTTGAACGGCGTCTACACGTGATTTACAGGCTTTATATGCTGACATCGATTCTTCAACAATTTTCATCAAATTATCAATATCTGGTTCATCTTGAGACTCAAGGAGCTCGGCGTTCTTTTTGAGAATTTCATAGCCTTCTTTAAACGTTAATTCTTTCTTAGTCATTGCTAGATACCTGAGTCACATTGGCATTGATAATACCATCCTGTAATTCTACTTGAATGCTATCACCTGATATTTGTTGAATAGAACGTATGGCTTTGCCTTGGCTACGGACGATACCAAAACCTTTGGCCATAACATTTTTGGGATTCTGAAGTAATGTTTCGCGCATGAGAGATTCAACTTGCTGAGAAGCCAGCTTAACCTGTTGCTGAGCTAAATATTGAGTGGTGTCTTTAATTAAGTCTAAATTTCGATTAGTTAAACTAATTTGATTATTCGCCAGTGTCTTGATTGACTTTATGTGTTGATCATTCTGGCTTTGATACGCCGTGATCTGATGCTGAGATAACAACTTAATAATTTGTAAAGAATCAGTTACATCTTGGACACGCTCTACAATCAAATTACGTATACCTCCAATAACCTTACTGGGTGTATCAAAAGATCGATGTGCAATTTCATCTAAAATCGTTCGGTCTTTTTCATGGCCAATACCGACCCAGATAGGGACGGAACGCTTACAAAGCAGAGCTGCCAAATCAAAATCATTTAAATATGCTAAATCATTTACAGATCCACCACCGCGAATAAGAACGATGAGATCAGGGGCAACTTCATAATCTTTGACCCATTGCTTAAGGGCAGTTATTAAAGAATCTCGGATACTTGTTGGAGCTGTATTGCCTTGGAAAGTTGCACTGTGATAAACGAAATGGCAGACACCGGATTTGTCTAATGCGTCAGCATCCTTTTTGAAATCGCCTAAACCTGCAGCATTTTCAGGTGCAATGACCAGGACATTTTGAATATCAAACGGCGTAGGTAGCTGTTTATTTTTATCTGCAAGACCTTCGGTTTGTAATTTTTCTAATGTCTGCTGATAACGCCGTGCTATGTCACCTAACGTAAAGCTTGAATCAATATCTTCTACATTAACTGAGAAACCATATTGAGGGTCAAACTTGGCTTTAACTTTTATCAGAACATTAAGATCTCGAGATAACTCAATACCACTTTCACGTTCGAACTTTAGAACCATCTTTTGAGCAGAAGACTTCCAAATAGTCGCTTTACAACTTGCGATTACTTTGTCTGAACCTTCCTCTTTTTCAGCCAGCTCAAGATAATAATGTCCGCTTTTAATATTTAAATTTCTTATCTCTGCTTTGACCCAAACAGGTTCATCAAAGGTGACCCGTATAACTTCTTGAACAGTGGATAAATATTCACTTAAGGTTAGCTTGTAATCAGACATCATTGAGCAGCGAGATGAGGTTACTAAAAATACTAACGAACATACTGTTCAAAAACAATGATGAATGTTTGACCTTGCACAAGGGTTATGGCATATTTCAGCTATAGTGACCGAAGTGTACGTTGATACATGAAGTTAATTTAAAAGCTCGCCAAATGGTGGGCTTTTTTTGTTATCAATATTTCTTTTTTTGGGTGATAAAGTTACGAAGTATAATGTTTTAAACGTTTGTTTGTTCTGAAAGCTTTAATAACAGGAAGTTGTCATTGTTTGAACTTTTAAATAAGGCATAATGGGCTTCTTAAACTTAGAGCTAATTTTTATTTATGGTAGATGTAAACCAGTTAAACAATATTTTTAAAGAAACATTAGCGAATAATAAAAAACCTGAAAGAATATTGATAGGCTACAAGCTATATGCAGAGTTAATGAAAGATAGAAGGTTTTTTGAAGAGGTAGTAGGATCCGCTATGAATCCTAGTAAGCGTACTTATCAAAATATTAAAATTAAGATTACTCAAGATGATAGACAGCTTGAATTAAAATCTTCGGGTTAATGAATTCTTCTAATATAATATTGTAACTTATTGCTAATGCTACGCTTTTAGAAATTGAATATTATTTATGCACAGGACCTAACCTGTTCTTCAATTTTACCTCCTCACCCAGGAGGTATTTTTTTGCCTTTTAAATTATTAACAGTTAATGAATATCTATCAGTTAATTTTATTGTGTTTAAAATCACAAATAAATTGAGATTGGATTATTTACATAATTAATCTTTCATTGAATTAGCAAGTTAAAACACTAAATAAATTCCCTTACATTAACTTTAAATTTCAAGTTTAAATGGGTGTTAATGTGATCTTGGGTTGTAACCGTAAGCAAAACGGAAGTGTTCAAGTTGAAATACGGAATTGCGTTTTCCTTTCAATAAACTTGGATGTTTAACATCTAACTTGAATTTCTAACGCATGCATGTATTTGCACCATGCCAACCTAAAGGGCTCGCAGGTAAGAGCAAGCCCTTTTTGAAGTACTGGCCGAACTTATTACGGCACTAAACCTCACTAACGTAATTGTTAGTGGGGTTTCTTTTGTTTGAAATATTGTATTAACGCGGTAGGGACTTATATGACAGATCGTGTGCAAGCTAAACAAGATTTACAGTTCTGTTGTGCGGAGCTGGCGAAATATCAAAACCTCAGCCGTTCAGGTCTTAAGCGTCATCAAATGATTGCGATTGATGAAATCATGATTGAGCTTAAGGAGCGCATCCGAAACTTACGGAACGTACTGCAATGAGCAATGAAGTCGGACAAGCCATACCAGTTCGACCATACCCACCAAAAGAAATATTCGATTTGGATACACCTAACTTTATGCCTGCACCAGAACTATGGGCATGGATTAAAGCTGTATTCCTAAATGAACATTCTGAAGTATTTAACCCTGATCATATTCATCTGGACTCATTTTACTGGCCACAGATCGCCGTGATGTGGGCAAACGGCGGATTTATCAAACAGGGGCGTTTTGTCGTTGGTCAAGCTGAGAAAGTCATGATCAATGTGGGTGGATGGAAGAAAGCACGCC
Source organism: Acinetobacter sp. ANC_7504 (assembly GCF_056779995.1). NCBI lineage: Bacteria > Pseudomonadati > Pseudomonadota > Gammaproteobacteria > Moraxellales > Moraxellaceae > Acinetobacter > Acinetobacter sp. ANC_7504. The sequence goes on from NZ_JBWYIZ010000001.1 coordinate 687,934, forward strand.
AAGAGGAACAATTTGAACAATGGTTTGGTCAAGTTCCTGAATATCTCATTACGGTTGATGCCAAATTTGCCCAAGTGGCGAATGATATTGCCTTTTGTGCACTGGTTGAGCATGAGCTTTACCACATTGCACATAAGCGTGATGAATGGGGTAATCCACAATTTAACCGTGAAACAGGTTTACCAAAGCTTGAGATCAAAGGGCATGACGTGGAGGAATTCACTGGTGTGGTACGCCGTTATGGTGCAAGCGAAGAAGTTCAAACCATGATTGATGCAGCGAAACAGCGACCTGAAATTTCAAGAGCCGATATTTACCATGCGTGTGGTACTTGCTTCCTGAAGGTCGTTTAAATTTTTTTGTCCATTAAGTTGGACGAAGTTGGACGGATAAAGAGCAATGGCAACGCTAAATCAAAAGCACAAACTCTTTATCGTACGTAGCTTAGCGCAGTGGAATACACCTACTGAAACCGTTGAGCTTGTCCAACAAGAGTTTGGCATCACTATTTCACGTCAGCAGTGTGAGGCATACGACCCGACCAAACGGACAGGGCAAAACCTCAGTAAGGCACTCGCTGACGAGTTTTATAAAACCCGGGAGCAGTTCCGTAAAAACACAGATGAAATGCCCTTGGCGAATCTCGCCGTGCGCTTACGTCATTATGAGAACTTGCTGAATAACCCACAGAACAAACGTAACCCTATTTTACAGCTGACCATTCTTAAACAGGTGGCTGAAGACGTCGGTGGCAAGTACACCAATAAAACAGAATTGACTGGCGCAGGTGGTGGGCCATTACAAAGCGAAAATGTTACCTACGTGGATGCTAGCCCTGAATTAGTGAAGCAGGTGTTAGATGAACTCGAAAGTAAATACTAGACCGCTTGAGATAAAGATCGAACGTGAGAAATGCGAACGTGAACATTTGTTTTTCACACGCCGTTTTTTCATGCCTCGTATGGGGTTTAAGTTCTCAGTCAATTGGCACCATGAATATATTGCATGGGCAATTGATGAAGTCATTGCTGGTCGCATTGAAAACCTAGTCATTAACGTTCCACCAGGTTCAGGCAAGACTGAATTACTGACCAATTTGATCGCACGTGGTATCGCACGTAATCAGCGTTCACGATTCTTATATTTGTCATTCTCGCAGTCACTTGTAGAGGATGTGTCATCTACGGCGCGAAACATCGTGAAATCGGTCGAATTTCAGGGCTTATGGCCTGTAAAGATCTCGACCAGTACCGATGCTAAGGCAAGTTGGAAAACTACTGTAGATGGCTATGAAGCGGGGCACGTCTATTCTGCTTCGATGGGTGGTCAAGTTACGGGCCGCCGTGCAGGTACTTTGGCAGATGCTGGCTTTACCGGTGCGATTATTCTGGACGATCCACTCAAGCCTGAAGATGCATTTAGTAAGACGGCACGTAACAAGGCAAATCGTAAGATTCTGAACACGGTCAACTCACGTAAAGCCAAATCAACTACTCCGATTATTCTGATCATGCAGCGTTTACACGTTGAGGATCCGACCAACTTTGTGATGACTGGCAACGTGCCAGGGAAATGGCATCAGATCTCGATACCAGCACTGATTGATGATGACTATATCAACTCATTGCCTGAGCATATACGCCGTAAGGTACCACGTGATGTCGAGCGTGATGAGAAAGGACGTCAGAGTTATTGGCCACTGAAAGAGTCGTTACAGTCATTACTGCAGTTAGAGAAAGGCGGTCAGGACAAAGACGGCGCTACAGTGTCGCGTTATACGTTCCGCAGTCAGTACCAGCAAGAACCTAAAAAGCTTGGCGGTGACCTTGTTAAAGCTGAATGGTTTGATCGCTATCTTGAATTGCCTCCACTGAAGTGGCGTGCGATATGGGCAGATACGGCGCAAAAAACCAAAGAGCATAACGACTATTCAGTGTTCTTATGTGCAGGGCTTGGTTATGACAATCGCCTGTACATCATCGATGTGCGCCGTGGCAAATGGGAAGCACCTGAGCTGATTAAGGAAGCTAAGGCTTTCATCAATAAGCATAAGGAAAGCAATACCAAGATCGGCAAGCTTCGATACATGGCCATCGAGGATAAAGCATCTGGAACGATGCTGATTCAAAACATTTCGCGTGAAACCACATTACCGATCAAAGCGATTCAGCGTGATATAGACAAGCTGACTCGTACTATGGATGTGGTGTTCTATGTTGAAGATCGCCGTGTTGTTCTACCTGTGAGTGCACCATGGTTATTGAATTATGTTGAAGAAATCGAGGGCCTAAAAGCTGACTTCACACATGAGCATGATGACCAATGGGACCCTACCATCGATGCGATTAATGACTCACTTGCGAAAAAGCCGACTGTATTTGATTAGAGGTATTTATGGCTAAAGATAAAAAGTCTGATACAGGCGGTAAAATTAAAACGCTTGTAGCTGACGCAGTAAAACAGGCAATAAACGCTATTGGTGATGCTGGTGCATATACAAACTTGGTATCCAATATTGGTACCGAGCGTGACAAAGCCACAGGTGGCAAGTTTGTCCGTAAAGACATTGACGATGATCAACTTGAAGCGGTGTATCAGAATTGGCTTGCACGCCGTATTGTCAATCGTCCTGCATCTGACATGCTGCGTGCTGGATGGTTCTATGAAGGCATTCAAGGTGATGATTTAAAACGCCTTGAAGAAGCGTGTAAGGCGTTTCACTTAGAGCATGTGCTTTTATCGGGCTTAATCCTTTCTCGCCTCTACGGCGTTGTGTATATCCTGCTTGGAACGGCTGACGGCGCTGCCTTAGACCAACCTTTAGATATTTCAAAACTCGGCCAAGGTCGTTTGGAATTCTTCACAGTCGTGAAAAAGAAATATATCACGGCGGATAAAAAAAGTTATTTACCGCCGTCGGCATGCTGTGGATTGCTAAAACAGCCTGAATTTTACGAAATGAAAATGGGGAATGAAGCGAAAAAGCGCATTCACCATACTCGTCTAATTCGCATTGCTCATGCTGATGTGGTGAATGAAGAGCCACAAAGCATTCTGCAAGAAGTCTATGAGGATCTGCTGGATCATGCCAGCGTGAAGCGTGGATCTGCTAGCCTTATTCATGAATCAAAGATTGATGTCATTCAAACGCCGAACTTGGTCGATAAGATTAGAGAGGATATGAAAGGCGTCATGGAACGTTTCATGTCTGTGGGGCTGATGAAAAGCCTAAACGGTATGTTAGTCCTTGATGCTGAAGAAAAGTACGAATCAAAAACGTATAGTTTCGGCGGCTTGCCTGACATGATGCGTGAATTCTCAGTCCAGACAGCAGGCGCGGCAGATATCCCTTATACGATTCTGTTTGGCCAATCACCTGCAGGTATGAATGCCACTGGTGAGCATGACACTCGTAATTATTATGACTCGATTGCCACTAAGCAGGAATGGGACCTCAAGCCGATCTTGATGAAGTTCCTCGCCGTGATCTGTCAGTCTACGTTCGGACGTCAATTTCCTGAATTGGATGTGGTATTTAATCCGCTTTGGCAATTAGATGCGAAAGTCCGTGCGGAAGTGGAAAAAGCCAATGCTGAGCGCGATGAGAAGTATCTCAATATGGGCATCATCACTGAACCGCAGATCGCTCGTCAGCTTAATATCGACGGCGTTTATTCAGTCATTGATGAAAAACACATCAAATTGCTGGAAACCATGGTGAAGCCAAATGACGACGATCATACAGATCCTTAAGCCTCAGCTTCAGCAGATCAAGAAACGCAAGAAAGGTCGCAAGGCTAAGCCTAAGGCGGTCAAGGCCAATCGCCGTGTTGAGTTGTTTTATACACGTCAGCTTTTGGAAATCTCCAAATATTGCCAAGACCAAACCAAAGATTTAGTTTTACCTACGGTAGGTCACAACATTGGTGATAGCTGGGTGACAGACCTATTCACGGCGTTACGTGAAAAGATGGTGAAGTACACCATGGAAGTGTCGGTATCTTTGGCCACTAAAGTGGTTATGGATACCAGCAAGGATGTTGATAAGCAGATTGCTAGTCATACCAAGACCATTCTTGGTGTGGACCTTACGCCGTTTTTCCGTGGCGCTGATATTCAGGATGAAATCGATAATCAGATTGCTGCAAACGTTTCGCTGATTAAGTCTATTCCAAGTCAATATACCGATAAGCTTGAAGCATTGGTGATGAATGCCTTGCAGACAGGGCAAACTAATCAGGAACTGGCTCAGGAAATAAAAAAACTCGGTCATAGCACAGACAATCGTGCACGACTGATTGCAGCCGATCAGATGGGTAAGATCAACGGTGCTATCAATAAGAAGCGTCAGACGTCTTTAGGTGTAACGACTTACGATTATTTAACATCAAAGGATGAAAAGGTTCGTCCGTTATGCCGAAGCCATCATGGTAAAACCTTTCGATGGGATACACCGCCAAAGGGAGGTCATCCTGGTCAAAAGATTGGATGTCGATGCACAGCGTTGCCGAATTATGAGGATATTTTGATTGATTGAGTTGTTTTTGATTTTCAAGCGCTTAAAATAACAGTATTGAATATTTCTTACAGGAATATAGTTATTAATTTTGTACGAACACCTTGGGGTGATTTCCCAAAAATCAAAGTACTATATCCCTCTGGCACACTAAGGAAAGCATCTGAAGAGCTATACTTACAAGCTAAAGGTGGTAATGTTTTAGCTGCTTATGAATTGCTTGTAGAGCATGTTTTAACATCTGAAGACATTTTAGATATAGGTGCTTTAATACTTGAACATAATCCAATACTTGTTCCTGTTCTAGCTCAAGAGCATTTAGGCAAAAATAGAATTCCTGCTGTTTTTGCAGAGATTATTGGTGGTGATTTAGGTCTTGAAGTTTGTGATGATATTGTTCAAACAGTTAAGGCAAACCATACTGATGCAAATGCGTATGAGCGAATAGTACGCCAGCCAATGTTTGATGGACACGTTGAGGTGGGTAGAAACTACGTTATCATAGATGATACTGTTTCGATGGGTGGTACATTGGCTGCCTTAAAAGGACATATTGAATCTAATGGTGGAAAGGTTATACTAGGAGTTACTCTAACAGGTTATCGAGATTTAGATCTTGTCCCATTAGATAAAACATTAAATTTTATTCGCAACAAACATCCTGAACTTTCTGAGTGGTGGAAAAATGAATTTGGTTTCCCAATCGAATATCTCACGCAAGGTGAGCTCGGGCACTTCAAGAAGCCCAATAGCCTTGACGAAATCAGAAATCGTCTCATTGCGGCAGGATTTCAAAGCAGCCATGAAAGAGGCTAGAGCATTAGTTGCACAAAGCAAAAATGCTTTAAGTAAATAACCTATAAGCTTTATGAAAAACAAAAGCCACTCTCAATGTGGCTTTTTTATTATCTATGTGAAATGTGCTGATTGATTAAATTTTATAACTTTCATAAAGTTGATTCTCATTAGATAGGAATTTTCTTATGCAAGTTGAAATTATTAATCATGATCATTTAGCAATGGATGCGGATTTGGACGTTGTACCTCGAATTGGTGAAATATTTACCGGTACAACAGAACACGGCGACGAAGTTTCAGGTACCGTGCGTGATGTTGAACATAGTTATAATGCTGCTCGAGGTGGCCACTCAATCCGAGTGTATCTTAAGCCTTGAACAATGCTGATCATTGACCCACTTCGGTGGGTTTTTTATTGCCCACAGAAAGGTGATGTCATGCGTAAAAAGAAATTTTCCAAGGAGCGTTTTTATCGCCGTTTGGAAGCTCAAAACAAAAATAGGGTGACCAGCTGTAATTTTCATATTGAAGCATTGAATCATCAGGATGTGAGTCGAGTAATGAAAAGATTAAGAGCCGATGGGCTCTTTTTTAATGCCCAAAATTCAGCAAAACAGCCTGAGCCTAAACCTGAATTTGTGCCACCTCTACCTTTGAAAAAAATTGAAGTAACTGAGCCAAATAATTACTCAGGATTGTTTGGTCAATGCTTATTACACATGGCAGCAATCGTAGCTTGTGCACTTCTATTATGCGGAATCTTACAAAAGCTGAGTCATTAACTCATGAAACTCATTTACCAACTCAAAATTGGTGATTTTGCACCAAGCGATAGTACACGCTCATTTACTCAAGAAGGGTATCTGAAATGCGTCAATGTACGTTTGGCCAAAGCACCGCAAGTTCGTCAGTATTACGCTTATGAATTTCCAAATTTGGAAGGTTATTCAGCGGATCAGGTTATCAATGTCTATGTGGCAGCTGAGGATCTATTTAAGCCTGAAGTCATCAATAGTCTTCAAGGTGTAGATGCAACGGACTATCACCCACCTAAGAATGAAATCAATGCTTCCAACTGGAAGGAATACCACATTGGCGAATGTTTCAATGTGCGCCAAGAGGGTGAATTCTTGGTCGGTGATCTGATCATTAAAGACCAGAACAGTATCGGTTTAATCCAAAACAATGAGCGTGTTGAGATCTCATTGGGCTATGCGGCTGATCTTGTCATTGAACAAGGAACGGCACCAGATGGTACGCCGTATCAAGCCAAATTTATTAATTTTAAAGGCAATCACGTGGCGCTGGTGAAATACGGTCGCTGTGGCGGTGATTGTCGCGTCGGTGACCATAAACCAAACCCAAAGGGGAAGAAGATGGAAATTAAAGTAAACGGTATTCGCTTTGAGATTGGTGACAACCAAGCGCTAGCTGATGCTGTAAAGCAACAAGAAGACCAGCTTGAAAACTTAAAAGCAGCAAAACTCAAAGTTGGTGATAAACAATTTGCTATCGGTGATGAATTGCCAGCTGTACAAGCAGTGGTTGATACCTTGCAGACGGAAAATGCAGAACTGAAGCAAAAAGTCGGTGATCTTGAAAAAAACCAAATCACACCGGAAAAGCTTGATCAGGTCGTGGCTGAACGTGCGTCAGTGGTTGCGGACGCCGTTGCCTTAGTACCAGGTATCAAAACTGAAGGCTGTTCATGTGAGCAAATCAAACGTGATGTGATTGCAGCTAAAGCAGGTGACACATTGGTGACCGCTGTACTTGGTGGTGTCGCCGTGGGTGATGCTAAACCTGAGCAGATCGACACGGTATTCCGCGCACTGTCAGCAGTGAAGTCGACCACACCAGGCAATGCAGTCGGTGATGCATTACATCAACAGCAACAACAGCAAAACCAAGGTCAAGACCCTAAAGAAAATAAGGGTTATGACAAGTCTGCTGCATACAAAACAATTTAAGGGGAACTTGAATCATGGTTCAGCAATTAAATGCGGTAGTCGGTCAGCGTGGCCGTTTAACTGCCAAAGAAGTTGTACTGTCATTACCGCTTTCAGGTCTGACTTTAGTCAATGACGGTGACGTAGTTGTCCGCACGACTGACGGCAAATCAGTAACGGCTGTGTCAGGTGCTGCACCTACACACTTTGGTGTGGTGGTACGCCACGGCGTTGGTAAGACAGGCAAAACGGCGGCTGGTAAAGAAGCCTATAAAGCGGCTGATATGTTGCCTGTGATGTTTGAAGGTGCAATTTGGGTCAAGCCTACCGCACCGGTAACAGACATCACTGCCAAGGTTTATGTGAAAACCGCCAATGGTACGACCTTAGCGCCGTTGGGTTCGCTTTCATCAGTATCAACCGATGGCACCGAATTACCAGGTGCAGCATGGGAAACCGTGACAGGTGCCGATGGTTTAGCCCTTCTTAATCTTCGTGGAGCTTAATAACACATGAGCAAATTAGCAAAAATGAAAGCGCGTTTAACGCCGATTTCACATGCCATTCAGGCACAAGTAGGCGATGCGTTCAACATGGATGCATTGGCACAGCTCTTCGTAAAGATCGAAGAACAAAACGAAATTACACCACAGCTTGCACAGGTCCTTGACTACGCCAAGTTCATCCCAGTGACCAATGTAAATGCGGTTTATGGTGGTGGTGAAATCCTGTCTCGTAAAAAAGGTGTGGGTATCGGCGAAGATTATGCTGGTACTGGTGATGATATTCCGCTTGCAGAAGTTGAATACGATACTGTAAGCCTACCAGTGAAAGTGGGTGTGATTGGCTACCAATATTCAGTGGTTGAATTGGCGACCGCTCAGCAAATGAACCTCACGCTTGAAGCGGACAAAGTTCAGGCTGCAAACTTGGCTGCTGAAAAGCACATGTCTAATGTGGCTTGGTACGGTTACACCAAAGCAAATGCCAGTGGGCAGCTTGAACAGGTGAATGGCTTCTTGAACCAAACAGGCGTGACCATCGTGACTGGTCAGCATGATTGGGCTACGGCGACCATTGAAGAGGTTTTATCCGACTTCAATAACTCATTGGCTGATTCGTCAGATTTGTTTGATGGTGATTCTTCAATTGAGCCTGACACTTACTTAATGGCATCAGCGCAGTACACTCACTTATCGACACGTGTCGTGCCAGATTCAGGTGGTAAAACATTCCTGAAGTACATTGAAGAAAACAACATCTTCACCACTCAAGGCAAAACATTAACTATTCGTGGTTCTGGTCGTGGCAATGGTAAAGGTACCGCTGGTGCTGACCGTTCGATCATCTATCGCCGTGATCCATCATGTATTCAATTCAAAGGCAACAGCGTTGAGTTCCTGACGGCGCAACCGAAAGGACTGGATGTACTTGTGCCAGGCCACTACAAATACCAAGGTGTTTGGCTGAAGCGTGTTGATTCACTTCGTTACCTTGACCATGCATAAGGATTAAAACCACATGGCTAAATATTCATACACTTACAGCGGCTCTAGTGCCGCTTTTGTTTTTGCAGGCCTGGTGACTTTACCTAAAGGCATCGCCGTAGTGATTGAAGCTACTCAGCACAAAGCACTTCAAAAAAATAAGTTTGCCAAGCACCTGATTGATGCAGGTGAGCTTGCTGTTGAAGAAGTTGCAGAAGTCGGTGATTCAAAACCTACTTCAGGTCGTGGCAAAGGCTCTCAATCAGGTAAAACTGATGAAGGTAAAGGCAAGGATGAATCTAAACCTGCTGAGCTCATGATTGATGACGTGCGTAAAGCGCTGACTGATCTTGAAATCACCTTTGCTGACGATGAAACCCTTGAACAGCTGCAAGAAAAACTTGCTCAAGCCACTGAATAAGGTGAACTATGGACCCACAAGCTTTTAAATTAAAGTTTAAGTACGACACAACATTATTAAATACTTCTGATGCTGAAATTGCCGATGCATTAGAAGAAGCTGGTCTTGTTGTAACGGCGCTTGAATTTGGTGATCTGAAAGAACGTGCTGTGGGTCTATATGCAGCACATATTCTCAGAGTTGCACACAAATCAAAGTCTGGTAACAGCTTTTCAGATGCATCAAGTATGACTATTGCAGGTCAGAGTGTGAGTTTTTCACGTTCGGGTACCGATGCATTTTATAACCAAAGTATTTATGGTCAGCGTTACCTGGCATTAAAAAATTCAATTCCAATTGGCAATGATGGAACCAATCCCAATCGTATCGGTGTTGGTGTTTTCGTTGTTTAGGAGCAAGGCATGTCATTTAAGTATCAAGCGCCTGAAAACTTTAAAGCGACTTCGCTTGAAATTGCAGGCACCACATACAAGGTTGAAAAAGGTGTGATTGAGTCGGATACCGATATTGCACACATTCTGGCACCGCATAGTTTTAAACGTGCGGTTGAAACCAAAGCAGAACCTAAAAAGGAAACTGCTTCAAAGTAGGTGATGTATGAGTGATTACCGTGTTGATGCTGCTGTTGATTTTAACGAGGTCAATGAACGTGTACGTGCTGAAATACGGCGCACGGTAAATGCACTCACACTTAAACTTCAGCGAACTATTCAGGAAGATATGCTGACAGGTCAGCGTCTGAATGTGCAATCTGGACGTTTAAGAGGATCCGTTTCATCTAAGGTGGAAGAGGATAAGGACTGGATCGAGGGTACAGTCGGTGCAGGTGGTGCTTTGGTACCGTATGCCTTTGCTCATGAATTTGGGCTTAAAGGTGCGATGGCCATTAAGGCGCATCTTCGGATGATCAAGAAAGTCTTTGGTCAGCCGATTACACCTGGTCAAATCATGATCAAAGCCCATTCACGTAAAGTGGATATGAAAGAACGCCGTTTTATGCGTGATTCATTGGTTGAAGTGGCGAAGATCGTGCCGAAGAATATTGATGCAGCAATAGAAAGGGGATTGAGCAGTGAATAGTGAAGCCATTTACCAGGCATTGTTTGACCGACTTTCATGTATTGATGGGATTAAAACCACCAGTCGACGCTTGAAGCATTTTAACCATGTTACTCCCGAACAGCGTCCAGCGTTATTTGTGACGCAAGGCAATCAAACCGAAGCACCAGTGAAAGGCTTGGATGCCAAGGTTGAACTTGAAGCAGAAGTATACGTTTACATTCATGAATCAGATCCATCGATACCGCCGAGCGTGCAGTTAAATCAGATGATTGATCAAGTACGTGCCAAGCTTGCGCCTGATCATCCTGACATCTGCGAATACCAAACCTTAGGGGGATTGGTCGAACATTGCTGGATTGAGGGCACCATCGAAGTTTTTGAAGCAGTGGAAAACATGCTCGATGACCAAGGGATTGCCATCATTCCGATTCGGATCCTTACCACTACCTAAAGCAATTTATAAATTCCATGACCGCCAATACGGCGGTTTTCTCATTTTTAAGAGGTCGATATGGCTCAATATTTATTTGGTGCCGGTAAAATCTTTGCCACACCATTACAGGATGTGCACGGTAATCCAATCACCAATGGCACACCCGTTGAAGTGGGCGTACTGCAGTCAACGTCAGTTGATATCAGCTATGACTTGAAAGAACTCTTTGGCCGTGGTCAGTTCGCCGTAGATGCCGCACGCGGTAAGGGTTCGATTAAGTGTAAAGCGACAATGGGTCGCATCAACGGCGCATTGTTGAATTCCATTTTCTTTGGTGGCGTGGTCACTGAAGGTGGTATTACTGCAGTCGCTCAAACCATCAATGGTGAAGTCGTTGCAGCATCTGTAACACCAGTCGTTCCGAACAGCGGTACATTCTTGAAAGATTTAGGCGTGACTGATGCCAAAGCTATTCCATTAAAGCGTGTGGCGAGTGCACCGGTTGCAGGTCAATACAGTGTGGATGAAGCGACAGGTGTTTATACCTTTGCATCTGCCGATGTGGGTAAAACGGTATTTATCAGCTTTAAATACACAGCTACGGTGGCAGGTGCCAAATCAGGTGTCGTAAGCAACTTGGATATGGGTTATACGCCTGAATTCAGTGTTGATCTGATGCGTGACTACAAGGGTAAATTCTTTGGTATTGAATTCTTCCGCTGTGTCAGCAATAAGCTTGCATTCAGTTCAAAACAGGATGATTACGATCTACCTGAGTTTGAATTCCAGCCAATGGCCGATGATTTAGGCCGTGTCTTCAAATGGACTACTTCGGAGTAATACCAAATGCAATTTAACCAGGTCGAAAACCCACGTGGTAATCCGCTTAAAATAAATGGCCAGATTTGGATTTTTGCGCCGTTGTCCTTAGGTACTGCTGAAAAGCTGATGCCGAAGCTTAAAACCTTTGATCCAAGTGAATTTGCTTTAGTGGCAGATGTAGCACATAGCTCTTTAAAGCGTAACTATCCTGACATTACCCGCGAATTTATTGCTGATGAACTACTTGATATTGGTCACGTGAACGCCGTATTTGATACGGTCATGGGGGCTTCTGGTCTAGTTTATACAGGTGAAGACGAGCAGGCCACTGATTCGGGGGAATAGACTGGGAGGAGCTGTACACGCATTTGGTGCTTACATTGGGCAAGGATTACGACTATGTGCGTAATGAATTGGATTTTCCAAGAGTCAAAGCATTGAATGCGTATCAAAAGCAGTGTCCTCCCAGCCATGTTGGCATTCAGCGTCTGTGTCGGATCCTTGAGGCATTTATGGGGATTGAAGACAGTACTGGTTCAGAAGATGCTCAAAGCGATGATGAAGATGATTTGTTTGCGGATCTGCAGAACTTTCCTCAGGGTGGCTAAGGCCGCCCTGATTGATTAAAGTATTTGAGTTGGTTAAAGTTCGCGGGAACTTTATAACAACTTGGATATAACCATGAAAAAAGTATTAGGGGTGAGTTTTTTAGCTTTCACTTTGGCTGCTTGTGGTGGAGGTGGTGGGGGTGATTCTTCATCTTCCAATAATGATGGTAACAACCCACCAGTGTCTAAGGCTGAAGTCTCAGGTATTTATACTGGAAAGACCAATCAAGAACAGAATGTAGTTGGATTGGTGGATAAAAATAATAAATTCTGGTTTTTATATACACCACCTTATTCTAACGGAATTACTGGCTTCATGACTGGTGACTTAACTGTTTCTGATAACACAGTAAAAGCGAATAAAGGGAAAGACTTTTATTTTGGTGGCAGTGCAGTTTACGACACATCTATTGATGGTACTTTTGAAACTAAAAAGAGCCTAAATGGAACGATCACTTATACGCCTTCAAATCAGGTTACATTTGACACTTTATATGATGCTGAATTAAATAACTCGGTATCCAATCTCACGACAATCGCAGGATCTTATATAGGTCAATCAGCGATAGTTGAAGGTATTGAAGAAGCAACCTTAACAATTTCAAATACGGGTGTGATTTCAGGTAAAGGACAAAGTGGCTGTACGTTCTCAGGGAAAATAGCAGCTGAAGAAAATGAACCTTACTACAATGTTGATTTAGTTTTTGGTTATTCACCTTGCTATCTGGCAGGACAGTCAGTTGAGGGTGTGGCTTATTATGATTCAGCTAACAAAACTTTATATGCAGTGACTGAAACAAGTAGCCGAGATAATGCAGTTTTATTCTTGGGTACGAAAAATTAAAGATAAAAATTCTGATTATCCATAGATTTTAAAGAACCGCCTCACGGCGGTTTTTTTATGCCTGTAAGAGAGGAATTATGAGCAACAATCGAGTGGAAGTGCACGTTGGTGCGAAGACTTCCGAACTTAAAAAAGGCATGAATGAAGCTGAAAGTATTGTCAAAGATACGGCGCAGGAGATTGAAGTCACAGGTAAAAAAGTGGACTTTCAGATTGACGTGTCTGGTGTACAAAAGACCTTTGATAATCTCTCAAGTAATATCTCAACGCAGATGCTGGGCCTAGGTAAAAAAATTGCTGCTGGTATTGGTTCTGCCTTAGCTGTAGATGGATTGGTCAGTTTCACTCGCAATGCAATTAGCACCGCTTCAGAAGTTCAGAAAATGTCTGACATGCTGGGTGAATCGGTAGAAGACCTCCAATACTTTGCCAAAGGTGCTCAAACAGCTGGATTGTCATTAGAACAGTTCGGCATGATGGGTAAGGACGCGCTAGATCGGCTAGGTGAAGCACGCCGTGGTGAAGGCGAAATGATGGACTTCTTTGAAAAGATCGCACCTAAAATTGGTGTGACCATCGATATGTTCAAAGATTTAAGTGGACCAGAAGTTATCCAGGCATATTACGATGGATTGGAAAAAGCCAATTTATCGCACGCTGAAACCATCACCTACATGGAGCAGATCGTCAATGATGGCAGTTTGCTTATTCCACTACTCAAAGACGGCGGTGCAGGCTTTAAAAAATGGGGTGAAGAAGCCAAGAATGCTGGCGCTATCATGTCTAAGGATATGGTGGACAACCTCGGTAAGGCTAAAGAAAACCTTTACACACTAGAGCTTCAGTTCCAAGGCTTTCAGGCAATGCTGATCAATACAGTAACGCCTGCAGTGACTGCTATTGCGCAGAACTTTGACAACATCAAAGCTGTGGTCATCGCTTTAGGTGCTGCTATTTCAGCTAAATTGGTTGTTCAATGCGCCGTATTAGCTAAAGAGTTTGTGATTGGTGTTGCCCAAGGCATGGCTTATCAAATGCAATTGTCTGCGCTTCAAGGACAGGCAATGCGTACCGCTACGGCGATGGGTGTACTGCGAAGCGCATCCGCATTGCTTGGTGGACCTGCTGGCTTAGGTATGTTAGCACTTCAAGGTGTAGCGGCAGGTGCTGCATTTCTTTACATGAAACGAAGCAGTGATGAAGCTCTACCTGCTTTAAGCACACAAGGTAAAACAGTTGCTCAACTTCGTGAGGAATATGAAAAGCTTGATAAGGCTCAACAGCGTGTATTGACGCGACAAGCCACGGCAGACCTATCCAAAGCTGAGCAAGGTTTCCGTAAACAGGAAATTGCATTACTTGGCTTGGTGCGTGCGGTTGTTAATCATTCCGATGCATCAGATGCTGATAAAAAAGCAGCTAAAGAGCTCCACGATCAATATATTCAAGGCAAGCTGAATGCAGATCAACTAGCCACAGGTATTAATAACCTACGAACAGTTGAGTCTAAACATAAGGCTGGAATTGATGAGAAAGCTGCTGCCGTTAATAAAGAGCGTAAAGCAGTCATTGATGCTCAGGGTGTTCTAAAGACTTATAACCAAGTTGTGACACAAGGTACTAAGGATAATAAAGAACACACCAATTCCATCAACGATAAAGCAAATGCATTAGCCAATTTGACTGCAAAGCAGATGGAGTATGTTCGTGAATCTAACAAACATTCTGAACGAGAACGCTATATTCAACACAACATGAAAGTTGGTGGTGTGTCGCGTGAGCGTGCTGAGCATATGGCAGATGCTCGTGATAAGGCAGGTATGGGATACACCGCTAAAGACGGTGCAATGCCTGAAGCTGTTAAACAGGCTGAAGAAGCGGACTGGAAGCGTAAACAAGCAGCTGAAGCGCGTGAGGAGGCTGAAAAGAAAGCTGAGGAGACTCAAAAACGTCAAACCAAGGAGCTTGAAAAACAGCAACAGATCTTGCAGGTCAATGCACGTGTAAAAGCTAATGCTGAAAAGTTTAACTATTCAGGATTTGAAGCCAAGTATGGCTTGCCGAGTGGCATGCTATCAGCTCTTAACATGCAAGAGACTAAGGGTCGAAATGTTGAAGGCGTTCAGACTAAATACGGCACGGCGAAAGGCAACTTTCAAATGCTGGATATGACCGCCAAGCGCTTTGGCGTATCTGATCCATTCGACACAAAACAAGCTGCTGAAGGCGCAGCCAAATACATGCGTTTCTTGCTAGATAAGTATGGTGATATCAACAAGGCTATTTCTGCTTATCATGCAGGTGAAGGGAATGTTGATCGTGGTACCGGTATTGGTCCAATTAATCGCCAGTACGTGAAAAACGTCAAGGGTTACATGGCTGGCGTTAACGGTGTAGAAGCAGGGACTGAATCTTCAGATTTTGATAAATCACTTCAAGAACAAATCCGCAAAGCTGAAGAAGCTGAAAAGGAAATGCTAGCACTGCAGTATAAATATGCAGTTGAAAGCAAGCAGGTTGTTTTAGATCTTAAGCAAGAACTAAGTAACATTGATTCTTCTATATTGTCAGCAGAAGAAAAGAAAGCTTTTTCAATCAAAGCTGAGCAGGAAGCCGCTGACAAAATCAAAGCTATTAGTATTGAGCAGCTTGAAAAACTCAAGGCGCTTCATGAGGAAGAGCTTCAAGGCAAAATGATTTTGTCTCAGCAAATATTCGAGCTAGAAATGGCACGTTTAGATGCTGATCTTGATGCTGGAAGAATCAATAATGCTGAAAAGGTACGTCTTGCAAAGCAACTTGAAGAACAGTTGTATGCCATCAAGCGTATTGGATTGCAGGAGCGCCTAGATCTTGAACAAGAGCTAAGTCAACTCACTGGGAATAGTTCTGGGGTAAGTGGCGTAACCAATGAAATCAGTGCATTAGATCATCAAAGATCGGTGTCTGATATCCAAGTACCAGGCATGATTTCTGATGCCCAAATGAAAGACTTTGAAGATAAGTTTGGGAATCTAACGTCACGAATGTCTGGTCTATGGGATAAAGGCATTCAGTCCATGATGAATGGCACGCTAACTTGGAAAAATGCCATGAATGCCATTTTTACAGAACTGGCAGGGGCATTTATTCAAAGCATGATTAGTGAACCACTAAAAAAATACGCTGCAAGTTTAGCAACTCGTATGGCGATTAAATTAGGGTATATCAAATCAGAGACGGCGGCTGAAGTGGCTGGGCAAGCTGCACAAACTGGCGCCGTGGTAGCTGGTGAAGGCATGAAAACCGCTGCAACTTCAACAGGTGTAATAGCTCGTTTAGGTTTAAAGCTCATGGAAGTCTTAAAGTCAATCATGATGTCAGCTTGGGAGGCTATGGCTGGTGCTTGGGCGGCGCTTTCGTCAATTCCAATCGTAGGTCCTGCATTGGGTGTGGCTGCTGGTATTGCCGCATTTGCAGGTGTATCTGCAATTGTGGGAAAAGTGGCATCAGCCCGTGGTGGTTACGATATTCCTGCAGGTGTAAACCCTATGACACAACTTCACGAAGAAGAAATGGTTTTACCTAAACAGCACGCGAATACGATTCGTGCCTTAGGTAAGTCACTAAGTGCAGATGGAGGCTTTGGCACACCTCAAACTCCAAGTCAGCAAGTGAGTAACCATTTCTCAATTCAAGCCTTTGACTCACGTGACGTAAAGCGTTTCTTTGAAAAGCATGGTCGTGAATTGGCTAGTGGATTAAAGGGCCATCGCCGTAATTTCGGTACCTAAGGAGGTTTTCGTGTCTGATGTATTATTTCCTGAATTACCTGGTCTTGAATGGGAGTTGTCAAAAACTCCCATTTTTAATACCAAAATTATGACTTCTGTGAATGGTCGGGAACTTCGCGCAAGTTATCAAGCCATTCCCAAATATGAAATCTCAATGTCATTTGCTTTTCTGCGTGAATCAAAAGGAAAGAATGAACTACAGCAACTGGAAAGCTTCTTTTTAGAACGCCGTGGTGCATTCGATTCCTTTCTTTTCAAGATGCCTGATGATTGTGATTACACATGCTCTTACAGTGGTGATGGTAGTACGACAAGCTTCCAACTGTATAAGCAGATGCATACATCCGTGATACCTTTGGCTCATACAAAAGCTGAAACAGTTTTTGAAGTGGATCCAACATTTTGGAATGATAACGACAATCAGCAATTTTGGAGTGAGAACGACGATGATCTGTTCTGGGATGATACAACTGCAATTATTTCAAAAGATGGAAAGATCACGTTATCCAAACCAATTGATGGAGGCTTTAAGTTTGAAGTCGATGGAACATATTACTACCGCTGTCGATTTGCTGATGATGAACAACAGTTTACGAATTTCATGCATAAACTTTGGAATGCAAAAAGAGTTGATCTCGTTGGATCTCTAGGAAATAAAGTATGAGAGCTGCTTCTGCAAAATTAATCGAATTGCTTGATGCTGATCAGTTTGTGATGGCTGATCTGTATACGATCACAACTGTACAAGGTGATGAATTCCGATATACGAATTATGACTTTGATTTGACTGTTGCAGGTCAAACATATAGTTCGAGTGGTCCGATCATCAGCCGTGAAGGAATTAGTCTGTCACTCGGTATTGAAGTTGATAATTTGTCGATCAGTATTGATTGTATTGATGATAATGAATGGAACGGCATCAATGTTGTTAAAGCGTTTCATAACGGTCAGCTTGATGGTGCTCGATTTAAGTTAGAGCGTATTTTTATGGATATGAATACACCAACGGACACCAGTGCCGGCACCATCAAGCTTTTTGAAGGTCGAATCATTGAACCTGACCTAGACAGAAATTCAATTCAAGCGAGCGTTGCTTCGGATCTCGATGAGCTGAACGTGCAAATGCCAAGAAATCTGTATCAGCCAAGTTGTACGAATACGCTATTTGATACGGCATGCGGTTTGTTGCGTCAGAACTTCATAGTGCAAACGACGATTGAATCAGGCAGCACGAACGCTCGAATTTTATGCCAGGTGAATCAGCCACAGGGTTGGTTTACGCAAGGCGTAATTGAATTCTTGGACGGTGGTAATGCAGGTCTGAAACGGACGATTCGCATGCATGAATCAGGTGCTTTGTTATTGACTTTGCCATTGTTGGAAACACCGCAGTCCGGGCAACGAATCAAGGTTTATCCAGGATGTGATAAGCGTTTGGAAACTTGTCAAAATCGTTTTAATAATTTCAGCCGTTTTCGTGGTGCGCCATTTATACCGGTACCAGAAACAGCCGTTTAACCAAATTTGTATTAATCCATACCCAGCAATCGCTGGGTTTTTTTATGGGGTAAGAAAATGTCTTTACCAAGTCCTACCGAATTTCGGGATCGTACGAAAACTAACGCTCAGATGCGTGAGATGCTTGCACAAGTTGCTGAGAATGCGTTCGGTAAAAATATCGTCTCCGAAGCTCCCGACTTAAATACTTATGAAACAGATGGTTTTTACTATGCACGATCAAATGCCGTTGCAGCAGCGTCTATAAATAGTCCGACAACTGTGCCGTTTGTGTTAGAAGTATACAAAACTCATTCGGATGGCTACAGTGTTATGCAAGAAGTACATGATGTGAATAATAATTCATACCATCGATCTGGATTGCGTACTACACCAACAGGCATTATCACATGGACAACTTGGCAGAAAATAGCGACTGACGATGGTGTAAATAGTTCTATATCATTAAAAATCAATGAAAAGACAGTTGAAAAGCGAATAGTATCAGAACAATTCGATGCAAATGCTATTCGTGGAAATATTGATTTGTGCAACATATCGCATACTATTGCTTTGTCTAGCACAAATTTGCCAACAGGATTAACACCAACAACAGCGGCAGGTACGTTAATTACACGCCTGATCGGAAATTCTGGGGATTATGCTGTACAGTTTTATTTGACAGGACAGGAGTTATATTTTAGAAATCTTAACTCTACAGTTAGCCCAACAAGCGAAGCAAATAAATGGCATCAAGTTGCGAAAAAGACTGACATTCCTGCAAATAAATTTAATAGTCCAACAGTAGTTTCCACTGCACCTGACTTAAATACTTACGAAAATGACGGTATTTATTATGTGCGTTCAAATGGTATTGCAGCAGCGTCTATAAATAGCCCGACAACTGTACCGTTTGCGTTAAAAGTATACAAAACTCATTCGGATGGCTACAGTGTTATGCAAGAAGTACATGATGTGAATAATAATTCATACCATCGATCTGGATTGCGTACCACACCAACAGACAGTATCACATGGACAACTTGGCAGAAAATAGCGACTGAATCAACGGTTTCAGCTTTGCGTAATGAACTAAATATTTTGAAAGATAATGTAGGTTCATTAAAAAGTAATCAAATTTCTACAATAGAGACTTTCGATTATCTGTATCTAGAATCAGGGAAATTGAAGGCTGTGCGAGCGGATACAGATTCATTTGTTTGTGATATTTCACCAAGACAATTTTTGAGTCTGGATAATAATGGAGCTTGTGCTCTAGCTGTAACTGACTTGGTTACACGCATTTCAAAAACCCCTGTTGCACTCAACTGTTATAAAAACACGTATTTTTATTCAGCGCCAAATCTATTAACTGTCATCCCGAGTTACGGGCAATCTAACGCAATCGGTGCAACGGGGAGTGTTGGAAATGTTGATCGAACTGAAATCATGACAGATGACATTACTTTTGCATCATCTTTATTAATGTTCAAAAATAAAGATATCAGGCTTGACTACAATCAGACTGAAAACAACACAGTCGATGGTGCAACATTAACTGATTTTGCGCCGATGAAAACGATTCAAAATTCACTGAAACAAGTTGCAACAGTGACTGAAGGTGCTTGCAGAAAGCTAGCGATTGATTGTGCAAAAAATTTAGGATTTAGACCAAAAATTCTAACGTGGACAAGTGCTAAAGGTGGAACTGGTTTATCCGGGTTAACAGTTGGAACTGTTCCGTATACAAACTTGATAACGGGTTTAACTAGAGCTGTAGCAATCGCAAATAGCAAAGGACTCAAAGTATTTGTTCCTGCGATTAATTGGGTTCACGGTGAAAATGATGCAAATAGTTCAACTTATAAATCAAGTTTAGTCGCTTTCTATTCTCAACTTAACGCAGACATCAAAGCGATTACTGGGCAGCTTGCAGATGTGAAGATGATTATGTCTCAGCCGATCAGCTGGAGTGGTGAAGCGTATAAAAGTTCACTAGCTATGCTTGAACTTTCAAATGAGGACGAAAATTTCATATTAGTGAATGCACCATACACGCTACCAATAAACCCTGATTTTACGCATCTAACTGACACAGGCCACTATAAAAATGGAGAGTATTTTGGCAAAGCATTAAATTTGAATGTTATCGGCAAAAAGTTTAAGCCAACCCAAATCGAGTCAGTCGTAAAGATCAATAACAATACGCTCGAAGTAAATTTTTACACACCAGTTGGTTCTTTGACTGTTGATACAACTGTGACAGCTAAAGATGAAAATTGGGGCTTAACTGTACACAACAGCTCGGGAGTAAAGCTAACAATCACTAATAAAGTAAAAAATGGTAATAAAATTACTTTAACTGTGAGCGAAAGCTTGACAGCGGGCTATGTCGGTTATGGATTAATCGGACATGAAAATCCTTATCCAACATTTGTTGAAGCAGGAAAACCTCGTGGTCAATTGCGCGATCAAGACGCAATTCCGTCGATTGTTGATGGTATGCCACTTTATAACTGGTGCGTCTACAGTAAATCGAGTTTTTAAAATGAAAAACCAACTTGCAGTACAAGAAGCACTCACATGGCTCGGCACGCCCTACCATCACCAAGGGCGTATCAAAGGTGTGGGTGTGGATTGTGCCACTTTGCTTTGTGAAGTCTATGAAGCAGTGGGGCTAATTGATCATTACGATCCGGGTCCTTATCCACCTGACTGGCATATGCACCAGATGGGGCAGCGCTATCTTGAACACATTCAGAAATTTTGTGATCAAGTGACTGAGCCGCAGCCTGGTGACATTGTTCTGTATCATTTTGGCAAATGCATCAGTCATGCTGCAATTGTCGTTGAGTGGCCAACGATCATTCACTCATATATCCATCAGGGGGTCATCCTCCAAGATGGAACCAAAGGAAGTTTAGCCCGGCGAATTGCCGGGTTTTATCGTTTAAGAGGGCTATAAAATGGGTGGTGTTTTTGGTGGTGGTACCGTCAGCACATCTGACAAGCGGATCAATTCAATGCGGATTCAACAATCTGCTTATGGTCTTTGCCAACCTTTGGTTTACGGCAAAAACCGTGTTGCTGCCAATATGTTCTGGTATGGGGATTTTACCGCCACAGCGCACACAACAACGACAAAGCAGGGCGGTAAAGGTGGTGGTGTAAAAACTAAAAACACGACTTATACCTATAGCGCGTCTTTCATGCTTGGGCTTTGTGAAAACAAGATCAAAGACATTGGCATTATTTGGCGTGACAAAGAGCAGATTGTCACGAAAACTGAGGGTGGTGTGCAGCTCAAGCCAATTGATCAACTAGGTTTTGAACTGTTTGATGGTGATCATAATCCCGTCTGGGGTTATCTCCCATCAAAGCATCCTGATCAGGCATTGCACTATCCATTTCTCGGTTATGTTGCCTGTGCCAACTACGATCTGGGCGGTAGCGCCAGCTTATCGAATCATAATTTTGAAGTAATTAGCGATATTACATTCTCAGAAACGATTCAAGATGCCAATCCTGCAGATGTAATTGAAGACTTCATTACCAATCCACGGTATGGTGCAGCACCTAGTCTGAATATGGCAGATTTATCTGAATTTCGAACCTATTGTGCAGCCACCAATTTGTTGATCAGTCCTGCTTTAACTGAACAGCGTGAAGCATTCGAGATCATCAATGAAATTGTTGAAGCAGTGAATTGTGCAGTGGTACCAAGTCCAGACGGTTTAAAAATCCGTTCATACGGTGACAGTGCAGTGACAGGAAATGGTGTGACATTTACGCCAAATCTTGAACCGGTTTATCACTTAACAGATGACGATTTCTTGGGAGAAGATCAACCAGTACGTGTACGTCGAAGCCGTGATACCGATGCATACAACCATTGCCAGATTGAGTACGTGAATCGGTTTAACCAGTACAACACTGAAACAGTTGAAGCCAAGGACCAAGCTAATATCGAAATGTTCGGTCTGCGTACACAAGATCCAGTTAAGTTCGACTTTTTCTGTGAGCCGAAAATTGCTCGTCATGCGGTGCAATTGCTGTTACAGCGAAAACTGTATGTTCGAAATGAATATGAGTTTGAATTAGGATGGAAGTACTGCCGACTTGAACCGATGGATATTGTGACCATTACAGATAAATCCTTGGGTTTAAATCAGTTTCCAGTACGGATCATTCGTGTTGAAGAAGATGAAGAGGGTGTACTTTCGATTACCGCTGAAGAGTTAGCAGTCGGATCTCGTTCAGCAGTTGAGTATGATCTGCAATCATCGAATGGGTACCAAGGTGGGAATGAGGAACCAGGCAACGTCAATGCACCGGCAATTTTTGAGCCTCCTTTAGAATTAACCGATGGTAAAAATCAAATCTGGGTAGCTGCATCTGGTGGTATTAATTGGGGTGGTTGTAACGTCTGGGCAAGTATAGACAACACGACTTATGAAATGATCGGCACCATCTATGGCTCTGCACGTTACGGTACATTAGTTTCAGCCATTGATGCGGATGACACATCGATGCAAGTGCAATTGAATACATCATCTCAAATCTTTGGAGGTACGCTAGAAGATGCTGAAGTTGATGCAACACTGTGTAAAGTTGGTGATGAATATATCAATTATATCGATGCAACCTTGGATGGATCAGGGCGTTATACATTAAGTGGCATGCTTCGTGGCCGTTTTGATGATGCAAGTACACATAATGCAGGTGAATCATTTGTTCGTATTGACCGAGCCATTTTTGAATATGACTTCAACTCAAATATGGTTGGTAAGCAGATTTATCTGAAGTTCACAAGCTTCAATGGTCTTGAGCAAAAAGAAGAATCCTTAGATGAAGTGACGGCATACAGTTACACCATCAATGGTGGTCGTCCTGCAGGTGTGAAAGGTTTATCGCTTCAATCTGCATTTGAAGGAACGAGCTTTAAAGTGCAATGGCAAAGTGCAGCTGGCGCGACAGGTTATATTGTTCAGATTTGGTCGAATGGTGTATTGCTTCGCACAGTTGAAACGACGAATACCGATTATTCATACAGTATGGATGAAGCGAAAATCGACGGTATTCAACGTGCTTATACAGTGCGTGTTGCAAGTAAAAACGGTTCGATTATCAGCACTTATGCTGAACTGAATATCAGTAATCCAGTGCCACCACAATTGTTGAACGTGTACACATCGGCAACTGCAGATTCGATCACAGTGACTTGGATTCCAAGTGAAGTGCCTGATCTGAAAGATTACCAAGTGTGGATCAGTACCAATGCGAACTTTGATCCTGATACAACGGCAGCACGTTGGACGGGTACCGAAAATGCTTGCACGATTACTGGCTTGCAATCAACGACAACATATTATGTTCGTGTTGCTGCACGGGACGTATGGAAGCCGACCTCGTGGAACTATTCAACACGAATCACACAAGCCACTGCGGATTAATCACAAACCACCTTCGGGTGGTTTCATTTTTAAAGGGGTAATCAATTGCGAGATATCGTGATTAAACAGGGTACGAATAAGCCTATTCCATTAGACGTTAATAATAGTGATGGCACACCATATGACTTTAGTGATGTGACTGAGATCCGCAGCAAGATACGAAATATTAGTCGTGAGGTTATTGCAGAACTCATCATTTCCATTGATGAGGAAACACCTGGTCGACTCATTATAGAAACAGGTCCTACTGATGATTGGCCTATAGGAGAACATGTTTGGGATGTCTACTTTTATTTGAAAGATGGTCATGTATTTCCTATGCCAGACAAAGGTGTAAGCAAATGGATTGTTGATGAAAGAATCTCTTAATGGAGGGTATTTCTATGAGTCAAAACACACAGAAAGTCATTGTGAAAAATTCAGCGCTTAAGGTGACAGTCAGCACATCAAATAAAGCAATAGTTGCGAAAATGCCCATCAAAGTCGTTCAAGTAAATGAAGCTGGTCGTCAAGGACCCAAAGGCGATCCTGGACTAACTTTAGATGAGGTTGATGATCGAATTGATCAAAAAATTAATGAAAATAGAATTTTGTTCAGAGATTTAGCAGGGAATATATATGGTTCAGATACTTGATATTTTACTAAAGGATGATCTGCATCCGAGCCTAGCAATCAATGCGAATAATCAACTGCAAGTAAATGTCGATAATGAATCTATTCATATCAAGCCAAACGGAACCATTGCCTTAAGTTTTGAATCGCAATTATTGATTAATGCTATTAAAGCTAATCAAACATTAACAGCTCTCTCTTCAAGAGTCGATGCAGAGTCAGGTGCACGTTTTATCACTTATGTTAATGAGCTTGGTCAAACGACAGAATTAAATTTTTCAGCATTTATGACTGATGTCCACGTAAATGGTGGTGTGGTTGAGGGAAAGGTGTTAGTGCTCACTGATACTGCAGGTGATCAAGTGCGAATTGATTTGACTCAATTTATGAGTGAAGCTGATGTACGTGCATTGATTAAAAGTATGTTTACGGTCGCCTTGAGAAATTTAAAAGGTGATATTAAAGGGTGGATTTTACCTTATGAGCCAGAACAACACGATATTGTTTCCGAGTGAAGTAAAAGTACCTGAGCTTGAAGAATTTTCGGATGACTTTATTCTGCATAACAATCAACTATATGTTGATTGGAATCGGGTAGGTAATGTTCTTAAGTCTTCGAGTGGTGGGCCTAGAGTTGTTTACGAAGGTGAGGTTGTGGCAGACGAATCGGATGCTTTCTTTACAATCAACATTCCTGAAAACATATTTGCTGAACCACCCAAAATATTCATCACAGGATTTGCTTTAAATCCCGAAACAAATACTGCTGTCGGGAATGCTGCATTTGCTTGCCTATTCCCATCAAGTATTACAACTACGCGTGCACGTGGTAGAGCAAAAACCGCGAATGCTGCTGGATTGCTGGCAGCTATGGTTCTAACCAATGCAGTTGGGGCGATTGTTCAATTTATAGCTATTGGTAAGCCGTATATAGGAGATCAGTATGCACTTGCCGCCTGAAGGTACCCAGTTTTTTTCAGATTATTATCGCAGTCAAATTGGCGAACATTATTATCTTAAAGAAGAAAACGGAACTTGGTTTGTTTTTAATTTTCAGCAATGGGTAGCATTACCACCACCTGATCAATGGATTTTGGAATATAAAAAGCCAATATCTGAATTTACTGAATGGGACTATAACCCATTTAATGTATAGCCACCTCTGGGTGGTTTTTTATTGCCAATTTTAAGGGGGCGTTAGTGAATGAACCTAGTGCATCAATTTGGAAAAAATTAAATGAAGTAACAGACAAACTCCAAAAAGTGTCTGAACAACTTATTGAATCAAATGCCATTAACAAAGGGTATCACCAAGCACTTGATCAGCATCGGATCAAGATTGAAGCCCTAGAGCGTGAAAACAATCGTGCTCAAGGTGCGATAGGTTTACTTAAATGGGCATCAACTATTCTACTCGGCATATCTATAACTAGTGCTTCGTGGACCATTAATACAATCAATCAACTCAAACAAGATGTGGCTATTATGAAAAGCCTCAGAGAGGATAGAAAATGAAATTAATTGAAAATTGGAAACAGGCTTGGAAACTCAAGTCAGTACAAGTAGGCGCATTTAGCGCCTTTTTTTATGCCTTAATTTTATTCTGTGATCAGTTTGTACAGGTGTGGAATGTTATTCCACCAGAGCTAAAAACCTACATTCCCGAACAATGGAAAGAATTTGTCGGGTGTTTTGTTGGTGTAGCTATAATTCTTGCTCGCTTGAAGGCTCAACCTGAACTGCATAGCATTAATCAGTTTGTAACTGTAACAGCAGGGCATTCAAATTCTGATCCTGGTGCGGTAAATGGCAATCTTAAAGAAGCCGATTTTGTTGTAACCATTCGAAATGCTTTAGCTTATTACCTAAAGCAGGCGGGCTTACAGGTTAAAACTGATGGTATCGGCACTCAGAACGATCCATTGTCTTCAGCACTCAAATTGATCAAAGGCTCTAAAATTGCTCTAGAGATTCACATGAATGCAGCAGCAAACAAAACTGCTGTTGGTATTGAAACAATCTCATTACCTAAAGATAAGAAATTGGCTCAACAGATCTCTAAAGCCGTTCAGAAAATCACAGGTTCACGACTTCGTGGAGATAGTGGCTGGATTGATCAATCTAAATCGGCTCGAGGCAAATTGGCTTTCGTACAAAATGGAGGTTTAATTCTTGAAGTTGGCTTTATCTCTAATGATGCTGAAGCAAAGCTAATTCAAGATCAAGCATGGTTGATTGCAAGGGAAATCTCAAAAGTAATTATCGCTAATCAGTAAAGGAATAGCCCTCTAAATGAGGGCTAATTTATTTAAATATAATAAAATTTTTAAAGTACAGTTTTCTGCCTGATTCACTATCTATTAATTTATATACATATAAATCATAATTATTCCTATGCTTTAAATCATATACATTTTGTTTGTAATCACCATCGAGCATTAATTTTCTGAAATATAAATTACGTTTTAAATCGAATGCACTTAGAATTTTTTTCATTTGCGACCTCTATCTCTATATACCTTGTGTAGATGACTTTCCAGAACCCAAATATCACCATCGATGACAACTTTATTGCCATCGTAAAGAGATAAATTCTGGCCATAAAAATCTGTAATGTTATTTAGTTTCCCTTGATAATTATAGTTTGCCCAAGCACATCTACGATCACTGTGGTTTGACTCTTTGTGAAAAACGAGGATTACTTGAGGGTATTTAATCATCATGAGTTTAATTCTCGGCACTAATATAATCTGGTATTTCAACAAAGTAAGCTTGATTAGTAGCAATGCTTACCCATTGCAACGTCCCGATTTTATTAATGAGTTTAATATTATTGTTATCGTATAAGCTGATTAATACATTATTATCATCAAAAAAACCAACATATTGAATAGCTGGATTTCTGTGAAAGTTTTCATACATTTTATGGACTTTAACTTTAACAATATTCATTATTTATCCTAATCACCTAAAAGGAGTTAAACCTTTTAAATGATTTAAGAATTCTGAGTTATAAGTTATTTTTTAACTTCGACCTCAGTATGCTCTTTCGGAGCATCTTTAGTTTGTCTGTTCTCAGCATTTAATTGCTGTTCCTTATTTTTTTCTTGCTGAGCTTTTTGCGTATTATCGCCTGCAGGATTTGATTGTTGCTGGTTCTGTTGCTGGGTTTTAGAGTCACTTGACTTTGTGAAATTTGACATAATGATTGTCCTTGAATTGTCAATAGTATTATCGACAAACTCAGCATGTGCCTTATATTTATTAATAGATACCCTGAATATGTATCAAGATTTATAGTTTTAGAAATATTTATTATGAGTGCCTGATATTAATCGATTATTAATATAATATTTAAATTAATATATTTGTAATTTATAAAAACTCTTACTCATGCATTGTCATAAATTTTTACATTAGCAATTTAGCAGTAATCTCCTCATCAAACTCTATTACCCCAGTCTAGTACGATTCAATCTATAGATTGAAATTTTTTCAATACTTTGCAAGTTATGCTATCCGCTGAATTCTCAAAAAAGAGAAATAGCAAAATTGGGTAGGAAACCTTATAGGTAAAGTATAAAATTTCTTTAGTAACTTACTAACAATTAATTCTGATGAAAATGATCACAGAATTATTTTCTAAGACGTAAATATCTTCAGTCTACAAAAAATGAAGAGTCTACAAAAAAATAAATTTGTAGACTGATTTGTAGACTGATGAAGTGCAATTACACCTAAGTGGTAACAAATGTATGCAACTATTAAATGATATTAACTTATTGAAAATACTGGTAATTGCATTATGATACAAGCGTTGCCAATTAAAACAAAACTAGGTGGATTCTACTTTTTCTACTATGCGATTGTCGGTACCTTCATGCCGTATTGGAGTCTATATCTGCAAGATCAGGGATTTAGCTTTTTAGAGATTGGGTGGCTTAGTGCAATTGCAATCATGACACGTTTTTTTGCGCCGTTTATTTGGGGGTGGGTGGCGGATAAAACGGGTAAAAGAATGCTATTGGTGCGAATCGCAACATGGATGGAAGCGAGTATATGGTTCCTCATTTTTATTATACCCAATAATTTTCAATCAATTGCCTTGTTAATGTTGATCTTCAGCTTTTTTCAAAATGCGATACTTGCTCAATTTGAAGGCGTTACATTATTTTGGTTAGGCGAAAATCGAAATGAACTTTATGGCAAAGTGAGAAAATGGGGATCGATTGGGTTTATTGTTGGTGTTTTCTTTATTGGTCTAATTCTTGAAATTATTGATATTCAATATCTCCCGATTTTATTACTGAGTATTTCATTTCTAGCGTTCTTATGGTCATTTACAGTAAAAGAACCGAAGGGCGCACCAAAAGCCCAAAAAACACTTGAATCCATTATTCCAGTTTTAAAACAACCAGTTGTGAAAGCAATTTTCTTAATTGAGTTCATTATGTTGTTTGCTCAAGCACCATTCTATAGTTTTTATAGCAATTACTTACAGTCATCTGGATTTAGTACCACAGCAACAGGATTTCTTTGGTCAACAGGTGTTATTGCTGAAATCATGATGTTTGCCTATGCATCATTTTTTTTAAATCGTTTTACATGGCGTCATTTGGTTGCGATCTGTTTATGGATGACTGGGCTTAGGTTTTTGATTGTTGGTTTATTTCCTGAAAGTTTTGTTCTCCAATTTCTCTCCCAGACAATGCATGCATTCAGTTTCGGTTTATTTCACTTATTGGCGATGCGCATTATTTTTGAGCACTTTTCTGCTGGGCAGCAGGGTAGAGCTCAAGCTTTGTATAGTACGATGTGGGGCTTGGGTGTGGCATCTGGAAGCGTATTGGCAGGACAATATTGGGAGCTGATTTCTGGCAGCTATATTTTTATCATTGCAGGAGCTTCAACGTTGATTGGTTTCATATTTTTATCCGCTTTACCAAATCTCAAGCCCACTGAAGCAAGATAGTGACTTATGATGTTTGAGTAAATAGTAATTCCGGATCCACGCATAATCTATTTCGTCCTGCAGATTTCGCTTGATAAAGGGCAACGTCTGCACGATTAATCAATTGTTGGAATGGGGTGCCAGACGGAAGTTGTTGATAACTTAAACCTATGCTTACACTAATATTGAGATGTTGATTTTGCCTGATCATAATCGGTGTTTCTGCCACGCGGTCGCATATACGCTGTGCGATTTCAATGCAGGCTGGTAGGTTACTATCTTTAATTAAGATGGCAAATTCTTCACCGCCAACTCTACCGAATAAATCATTTGATCTAATTTGAGATCTGACGATATTGCTAAAGTCTTTGAGAACAATATCACCTATTTCATGTCCATATTGATCATTAATTTTTTTAAAGTGGTCAATATCGAGTAGTAGAATAGACACGCTGTGAATATTGGATTTCGCCTCCCTATGAGTTGAGTCTATCGTCTTTTCGCTTTCTTCATAAAAATATCGGCGATTCATAGTCGTTGTTAAACTGTCATGGTTCGCTAAATATAATATTTGGTGATATAGCTTTTGGCGATTCAAACTAATAATTGATAATGTTAGTGGGCCTAAAGCCAGCATGAAAAGACCGATGCGAACAGACAGTGTTGTCGAAATAAATGCTTCTGGAGATTCTGTTAGATAATATGCACTTAAGCTGTTGTATAAGAACATACATACAAAGCAGTTGATGATTGCAACCAACAATAAATTGTAGGTTAATGCTGCCCAGATGAGTGCTCCGATCGGGAACATGATGGCGCCAGGGCCAATAAAAAAGTGAGTTAGAATTACAGATACAACAACAAATATGAAGGGTAAGACAAGGGGCAAACTTAAACGTTGATTTTTTTGATTTACAAAATATTGTTGAACTGTAGTTTTGCTTGGTAATGCGAGAACAATAGGTAAAAAAGCGACAAAGTTAAGAATTTCACCACTCCACCACATGCCAAAATCAACCCAAATACGGCTGAGCTCCATAAAGCTGTTAGGAACATAAGGGATGGTTAAAATCGCAAAGGTTGGGCTCGCTAGGCACCCTCCAAAAGCACTAATTAAAAATAAGTAAACAAATGTAAGACCTTTATTGAATTCTTGATAATTGATTTTTAACCGGTTCAGTAGGTATAAGGTCACTAATGGGTTTAGCAAGTTAGCAAGAGTTAACAACCAAGTAAGTTGTAAAGTGTTGCCAGTACCTAGGTCTGCAAGCATATACCCAGAAAAGGCCCCAAGCCAGCCACCAAGATTATTGAGATAACTAAATCTTAAAAAAAGACCAAGTAGTACGGCATTTGCAGGCCAGAAAATTGCGAGAAATGAGAGAGGTCGACCAAGTATTCCAGCCAAAGCACAAAGTGTAATGATGAGCATGACAATCAAAAAAGATTGTGCATTGTTTTTAATCAGCTCTGTTCGTATCCATATGGTCATACTTAACGTATATTCCCTTGCATAAAATCTTATATTTTTAAGCTTTCTGTGAGGTATAGAATGAATATTATTCTGATAAGAATATATTTTTGCACTAATAAATCAATAGATCGCATTAAACTGCTGATGATTTAAATTTCATCAATAGGGAATTCATTTTCTTATATAAAATTGTTCTTATCACGTTAATTCTATGAGTTTTCTTGCTGAAATGTGCTAATTTAGCTCTAAACGTTGACCTATAGATGTTGTATGAAAAAAACAGTTTTTTTTGCACCTTTACTTTTATTAATGACGTCTTTTTCTTCTGCCGATCAAAATGTCCAAGCGCAAGCTAAAGGTGCTGATTTACAACAGCCTGAAAATAATATTCGAATCAACATGCGCCCAGAAATTTTAGGTTTATGGGGAATGGAAATTCCAAATAATAAAAAATGTGTTGAGTATTATAATTTCCGTGGTAACAATGAGGTGGTCGTGAATAGTGCTAAAGAGTGGTCGGTCGGTTTATTTGAGTATCAACCATCTCAAGACAGCTCTTCGGGCTTGTTGCCTACCTTGGTCATGCAAGTCAATTATGAGAACAACGAAAAAGACTGCTCTGGTAATCAAGTAGATCAGGCAGGAGATTTGTCTCAATATTTTGTAAAATGGGACAATCCGAATCAAATCAATTTCTGTGCATCTGAAAAGGGTGGACAATGTTTTGCAAAACTTAATCGTATATTGCCATGAGCTAAAATCTTTCCAGCGTATTCTTCAATAAAAAAAAGCCTCCTGAAAAAGAGGCTTTTTTATTCATCTTGTAAAGCTGTAATTACTCAGCTTCGCTATGTCCTTGTACCTGTTTCAACAAATGTTTCTCTAAGTAGTGAATATCCATAGCCTGTTCTGCAAAGTTCTTATCTTCAAGGATGAGATCTTTGTGTAGCGGAATATTGGTTTTGATTCCAGTTAAGATCATTTCATCTAAGGCTTGTTTCATACGTGCCAAAGCGGTTTCGCGATCTTTACCATGTGCGATTAATTTAGCAATCATCGAATCATAGTAAGGTGGAATGCTATAACCTGGATAGATATGAGAATCTAAACGGATGCCTGCACCACCTGGTGTGTAGAATTGCTCGATTTTACCTGGTGATGGGAGGAAGGTGGTTGGATCTTCTGCATTAATACGGCATTCAATTGCATGACCGTGTACTTTGATTTGATCTTGTTCTAGATTTAAACCAAGACCAGCGGCTACACGAAGCTGTTGTTCAATAATATCGACACCCGTTACCATTTCAGTCACAGGATGTTCTACTTGAACACGTGTATTCATCTCAATAAAGAAGAACTCACCATCTTCAAATAAGAATTCGAACGTGCCTGCGCCACGATACTGCATTAATTCGCATGCTTTTACGCAAGCTGCTAAAATTTCAGCACGAGCTTCTTCTGGAAGGTTCGGAGCAGGAGCCTCCTCAAGCACTTTTTGATGACGGCGTTGTAATGAACAGTCACGATCATATAAATGTACGGCGTGACCATTACCATCGCCAATCACCTGTACTTCAACATGGCGTGGCTTTTGAAGGAAACGTTCCATGTAAACCGTATCATCACCGAACCACATTTCAGCATCACGTTGAGCTGCTTGTACAGACTCCAACAGTGTATCAACACGTTCAACAATTCGCATACCGCGACCGCCACCACCAGCAGCAGCTTTAACGATAAGTGGGAAGCCAATCTCTTTTGCTTCGGCCAAGGCATTGTTTGGTGTTACAGCATGAGCTGAACCTGGAACGGTTGGTACACCAGCTTTACGCATCGCCATAATCGCTGACACTTTATTCCCCATAAGGCGAATATGTTCAGGACGTGGACCAATAAAGATAAAACCAGAACTTTCTACAATCTCAGCAAATTCAGCATTTTCTGATAAAAAGCCATAACCTGGATGAATTGCATCTGCACCAGTCACTTCCGCTGCTGTAATAATTGCAGGAATATTTAGATAACTTTCGCTACTTGCACCAGGACCAATACAAACGGCTTCATCAACAAAGCGTAAATGCATGAGGTCTTTATCGGCATCCGAGTAGATACCGACTGTTTTAATACCGAGTGTTTTGCAAGCACGTGTAATACGCAGTGCAATTTCACCTCGGTTGGCAATGAGAACTTTTTGCAACATACCAACCCCCAACGATTACGCGCGGTAGCGGAATAAAGGTTGACCGAATTGGATTACATCACCATTTTTAACTAAAATTTCTTCAATCACACCACTTTGAGTTGCCTCAATTGGGTTCATGATTTTCATTGCTTCAATAATTCCAAGCGTTTCGCCTGCTGAAACAGTTTGTCCTACATTTACAAATGGTGCTTCGCCTGGACTTGGTGCAGCATAGAACACGCCAACCATTGGTGAGGTTTCAACAGCACCACGAGAAGCTGGTTTCACAACTGGAGCTTCTGGCGCAGCAGATTGTATTGGTGCAACACCAGCGGCTACGATAGGATTACGACGCGCTAAAGCAATGGATTGATCACCTTCTTTTACTTCAATAGATTGAAGATCCGATTCAATCATTAAGTCGATGAGCTTTTTAATTTTGCGAATATCCATGAATTCGTATTCCTAAGGTTAAAGATGTGTAGAAGTTTGAATTTTTTGCACGGCATGAGTTAATGCAAATGAATAACCCTGTGCGCCTAGTCCACAAATGACACCGACAGCTTTATCTGAGAGATAAGAGTGGTGTCTAAATGCTTCACGTGCGTGAACATTTGAAAGGTGAACTTCAATAAATGGGATCGCAACACCTAATAGGGCATCACGTACTGCTACTGAGGTGTGGGTCAGTGCAGCAGGATTGATGATGATAAATTTTATACCATCAATTTGGGCTTGATGAATTCGGTCGACAATGGCACCTTCCCAATTGCTTTGGAAGGTTTCAAGTTGAATTGAACTTTCTTGAGCTTGCTGTATGAGTTGATGATTGATATCGTCTAAAGTTAAATGTCCGTAAACTTCAGGTTCTCGCTTTCCTAGCAAATTTAAATTTGGTCCATGTATGACCAAAATGGTCGAACTCATGAAGACAGCTCCAATATGAAAGTTGCAATATAACCTTGCAAGATGTCTGCAAAGTTTGCATATTATGGCATGTTTTTAAGCTTTTCATTTATATTTTGTTTCAAAAATAGCAAAAAAACAATGTCGTCAATGAGCTGTATTTTGAGAACTTTGCAGTCAATTGGCAATGTTAAAAAATTACATTTTTCTTTTAATTCTTCGAGTCTGCTATTTTAAACCGAATTGACCAAAAGTATTCATTTGTTTTGTGTAACCGCCATATGTGAGTCATCAATAGTCAGCATTTCTGACCATGAGGTGGTATAGCGTGGAGAGTGGTGCAATTGCTTCATTTTCCATTGTTGTTGATTGGTATGATAGCCCACTTGAATACAATGCTTTCCAAAGCGGTTTTTCATAGCGCCAATTGTTGTCATGAGTGAATCTCGCTGCTGGATTAAATCATGAGGCTGCCAAAGGTCATGTGTATGTGTTTTTTTAGCACTCAAAGCAGAAAACATGACGGAAACTTTTACATAACGTATATTTTCTTTAAATAAAACATCAATTTGCTGTTGTGCTGCATGGGTCAGGATTAATAAATCATCCGTCGGATATTCCAAACCAATTACATGAGAATGTGATTTCTTGAATGGTTTTACTGGAATTTTTTCATAAAGAGACACATGGACACAGGCGCATAATTGTTCTTGCTTGGTTAAACGCTCATGAGCCCGACTTAAATGAAAAATCATGGCTTGCTTGATTAATGCTTTATCCTTTAATGCTGATGCAAAACTTCGTGATGCTAAGATTCGTTTAGACGGTAAATCAGGATCTTCTAGTGAAATACAGGATTGACCTTTTAGCTCACGAATGGTACGCCCCATGAGCACTGAAAACTGCTTCATCAAATAGTGTTCATTGGCAAAAGTTAAGTCATAGCAATTATAAATACCGTAACTTTCAAGTTGTTTACTAATTTTTCGACCTACGCCCCAAATTTCCGATACTGAGGTTTCTATAAGTAATTGATCAAAACTGCATGGATCCAAATCCAATAAAGAACACACTCGGTTAAAACCAGAACGTTTTTTGGCAAAGTGATTGGCGAGTTTAGCTTGTGTTTTACTGTAACCAATCCCGATACAACAAGGTAAACCGATCCATTGTTGAATACGGTCGACTAATTCTCGACAAAATTTTTCTAAATCAAAAAGATTTTGATAATGTGTTAGACGAATAAAACATTCATCAATTGAATAGGGCTCTAAATCTGAATCTGCATGAAAGTGTTGCTCTAAAATAGTGAAAAAACGACTAGACATATCGCCGTAGAGGGCATAGTTGCTTGAGAATACTTTAACACCAGCTTTAAGCATATCTTTTTCAATTTCATACCATGGCACGGCCATGCCAATATTGAGAGCTTTCGCTTCCTCACTACGGGATACGACACAACCATCGTTATTACTTAAAACAACGACTGGTTGACCATTTAAACTTGGATTAAATACACGCTCACAACTGACATAGCAGTTATTAATATCAATGAGCGCAAAAATCTCTTGATGATAAATATTTTGCATAGGAGTAGGGTGAACTGCTTAGATCAATTTATTTCAGTTTTTTTAAAATACAAGTCACTACACCCCAGACCATGATTTGTTCTTCGCTACGAGGATAGATGTCAGGGTAGTCTGGATTCTCGGCTTTTAACCATAAAAGGATCGTTCCATCATTTTGTTTTTCTAACATTAATCTTTTTACTGTGAATTCATTATTAATCAGCGCCAAGACGATATCACCATGTTCTGCATTCAAACTCCGGTCAATCAAGATTTGATCACCAACTTCAATCCCTGCATTTTTCATTGATAAAGAATTTACGCGTAGTATAAAAGTAGATGCTACGTTGTGAACCAAGTATTCATTTAGATCAATATGTCCTTCTACATAATCTTGTGCTGGGGAAGGGAAGCCTGCTGCCACAGATTCAATAGGATAGGCAATTTTTAAACGTGTTCTAAATTGGATTGGTGAAATTTCAATTTGTTGATTGAAATCATCTTCAGGTCGTATTTTTAACCATTCTTTAATTTGAATCACTTTTGATTCAGGAACACGCATTACTACTGTTTTTTCTGAAAACTGTGATTTTCGACCTGCATTGGCACGTTTACCACCATGTAGAGAAGCGGTATTTGTTGCTGAAATATTTGAATTGCTGCTCATATGAAATTCCCCCCATTTAATCTTGAATATGTAACAAAATCAAGATAGCAAAAAAAACATTGTAAAAACAGATTGTTTCGTCGGATTGATTGTGCTTATACGACACTATGCTTAAAATTAGGTCTGAATTTATGATGAAAATGGAATCATCCATGTTGCAAGATTTTATTGAAGAGCAAAAATTAGTCTGTGAGGAGTTTGATTCTGCTTACATCAAAGTGAATGAAGATGATGTTGTTGCTGTGGCTAAGCATACTTTAGATCAAGAGCCAATCGTCGGTTTGCGTAATAAGCCTGAACCAGGTGAGAAAGTGGCATGGTTTATTTATGGTGGTGAATTAGGCGAGGGCGAAGATTTTTTTGAGACGATGACGGTGAAAGAGCTTGAAGAAATTTTACCCGACGCAATTCCATTTCTTGCATTGGAAACAGGTTTCCGTTTTATGATTGATCGAGATGATTATGAGGATGTTTGGAAAGCTGAGCCTGATTTAGGAATCTAATGTGCATGTTATGGGTGAGGTTGATTTTTGTAGGTTTAAGTTTTTTTGTATCACAACAGGTTGTAGCGAATGATTTGATTGATGCACAACAGATGGTGTATCAGCAAAAACTGGATCATGAAATGCAGCTGATCGAACAAACCAAGCAGATTTTAGATGATGAACACAGTACAGCCACACCGATGGAGCAACAACTTGCTTTATGTGGAAGGTTAAAGGCCTATCTAAACATTGTTGGTTTAGCAGACGAGTTTATTCAAGTTGAACAAGCACATGTAATGAAACGTATTGCGCAATTTTATTTAAATCAGCAATCTACGAGTTTTCAACAATCGGGCATGACAATTGATGATTGGTGTAGCGCAAACTAGCAAATTTGTCAGATATTGATATGAATTTGGACTGAATTGATAACTCGAACTTTATTATAATTTTTTGCGTTGAGTTGACGTATTCCAATTTCCCTGATTGACACGCGACATCTTAACCATCATTAGTCTAGGTGATGTCTAAACCCGCTGCATAGCGGGTTTTTTAATGTCTATTTCACTGATTAATTCATTTTTTAAAGCTACGAACTGACTCGATATGCTATGTAAATCAAAAAGTAGTTTTGGTTTACAGACAATTGGCAGGCTTTGGTATTCCGGCTAATCGACTTAGATGGCGAGCAACTAGGCCTGTTTTAAACTTTTCTTGCAATACTGCATTATTAATGTCAGCGCTGACGTGTTTCATTAAAAATTTGATTAAGGGACGAGTTGCAGGAGAATGACCAAATTGAGCGTAGAACTGACGCACCGCATGCAATACTTCGAAATGCCAAGCTGTTAGCTCAAGCTCGAGCGTATTCGCGAGTACTTGCGCTACATTTTCATTCCAAATGGTATAGTCAACTAAATGACCATCTTGATCGAGTTCAAGGGATAATTCAGTGGTCATGGTAAAACCTAAGTCAATAAATTTGTTTTATTTAAGGCTAATACAGCGTGTAAAGCCCAGAATGATATCTGCAAAAGTGGTGTAATCAATCACTTCAATTTGAAAATACTCGCCGTTCAATAGATGCGAAGGTAATAACTCAGCATCTCGATCTAAAACGTAGACCTTGTTTTGAATCGTAAGTACAGATGGTGTAAACAATGCCAACACCGCATCCCCCATAAGCACTAAAGCATCATTGGTATCCAGTGTTTTTTGAACCTGTTGAATACAATGTTCAGTATTTGCAAATTGAGATTGTATTAAATAAAGCGTTTTATCGGTCATATGAGTTACCAATACAGTACATGGTCAAAGCTTTGAATTAACTCTTTATTAAATTCAATAAATTTAATTTCATGCGTAGTATGTTGAACAAAGGGATTATCTTGTTGATTTGATTCAACCAAAATAGGGCTTAGATCATAAAACTCAAAGCTATCGACGAGGTTGGAAGCCAGTTTAAACGCATGTTTAATGGGTTCGAAGCTTAATTCGGAACGGAGTAAACTTAAGGCTGCGCCTTGCAATAAAACTTTTACTTCAGCGCCAAAAGTTGCTAAAACCATGGTTGCAGAAAGGCTCTCATGAACTTGTAGCGAGTTGAGATTTGATTGGGTTAATATAACCAGTACAGATTTCACACAATTTACCTTTCAATTGCAACAATCAATGAAAAATGAATAATTTAGAATTGAACTAGACGTGCTGAAGATGAGACAGCATCTGCCAATTCACCGAGTCCTACCAGCTGAAAACCTTCAGCCAGATTATGGGACTCAATGTGATGGCGTTGAGCATTTTCAGCATCAGTGATTCCACGTGCTAGGGCAGCACTTACGCAAACAGGAAGTTTGATATTTAATTTTTGCCACTCTTGTGTGAGACTTCTTTGATCATCTGGCGACCACTGTAAGTTGTTTGCAACTTGAACGCCGTCTTGATAAAAGAAAACTCGAAAAATTTCGCCTTTCGCTTGCAATGATTGTGCGAGTCCTAATGCATGCCAAGCATGGATTGAGCTAGGTGCCGAGGTAATTAGTAATAACGTACTCATTTAAAACTTCGCATAGGGTGATCAAACTGAAAATAGCTTGTTCAGGCTTTTAAACAAAAAGGTAGTATACAATGATTTTAGTGACAGGTGGATTAGGCTTTATAGGTTCACACGTTGTTTTAAGCTTATTGGCACATGGTCAAGAAGTCGTCATTGTAGATAATCTTGCCAATGCGAATTTACAAACGCTTGAACGTCTTGAATACATTTCTGGGATGTATGTACCTTTTGTAAAACTAGATGTTAGAAATACGCCTGCTCTGAATAAAGTTTTTGAGCAGTACTCAATCCGTGCTGTTATACATACTGCAGGATTTAAGTCTTTAGAGGAGTCTCGCTTAAAACCGCTTGAATATTATAATGATAATGTCAGTTGCATTATGAGTCTGATGCGTGCAATGCAACGAACTGGTGTACGAACATTATTGCATCTTTCAAGTATGGCGGTTTATGGCACTTCGAGTTTGAATTTAAATGAAGAACATCCTCTCAATTTTGCCAATCCAAACCCTTATATTAAATCCCAGCAAATGATCGAAGAGATCATCCGTGATACCTCTAAAACGGACGAAGAATGGAGTATTGCGATCCTGAGACTAGCAAATGTAGCTGGTGCTTTTGAACATGGAGTTTTGGGTGAAGTGGTTGCCCCTTTACCTAAAAATATTTTGCCTTTGGTGTTACAAATCGCAGCCATGCAGCGCGATTCCATTCAATTACAAAAGAATGCCAAGACAAAAGACCAAACGGTTGAACGAAGTTTTGTGCATGTCATTGATGTGTGCGAGGCAGTCATTGCAACTTTAAAGTGGTTATTTAATCAAAGATCAACGTGCGAAGCATTTGATATCGCAGGTCAGCCAAGTTCAATTCAAAACTTGATTAATACTGTAGAAAAAGTGACTGAAACAAAAATTAGAACTGAGGAAACTGATTATGTTTTCCAAGAATTAGATCAAATTGGTTCG
This sequence comes from Acinetobacter sp. ANC_7504, assembly GCF_056779995.1. Classification (NCBI taxonomy): domain Bacteria; kingdom Pseudomonadati; phylum Pseudomonadota; class Gammaproteobacteria; order Moraxellales; family Moraxellaceae; genus Acinetobacter; species Acinetobacter sp. ANC_7504. The sequence continues at coordinate 727,467 of NZ_JBWYIZ010000001.1, forward strand.
AATAGTTTAAAAGCATTAGAATTATTGCAATGGAAAGCACATCGATCACTAGAACAAATGATTGAAGATCAATGGCGATACTATCAAAGCACCTTTAATAATTAAAATGATAATCATTTACATTTATGGGTTTTTTGATTAGCATCAAATCAACGGTGGATGAATCCGAATCAAACATGATTCTTCCAAGGAATAGCGAAATATTTGAGGCTGATATGCAAACACGTATAGAACACGACACGATGGGTGATGTAGAAGTACCAAGTGATGCGATGTGGGGGGCTCAAACCCAGCGCAGTTTGCAAAATTTCAAAATTGGTGGTGAGCGACTTCCTCGTGCGATGATCCGTGGTATGGGGCTGGTCAAAAAAGCTTCTGCACTTACTAATGCTGAGTTAAATCAGATTCCTGCTGAATTGGCGAATTATATTGTGGGTGCTGCAGAAGAAGTGATTACGGGGCAATGGGACAGTCAATTTCCATTAGTGGTATGGCAAACAGGTTCTGGTACTCAAAGTAATATGAACTGTAATGAAGTCATTGCAAATATTGCGAATCAAAAGCTGGGTAATCCGCTTGGAGCACAGAAACCCGTTCATCCAAATGATCATGTTAATCGAGCTCAATCTACAAATGATTCATTTCCAACAGCGATTCATGTCGCTGCTAGTTTACAGATCAATGAGTTACTGATTCCAGCAGTTCAAGCTTTACGTGAAACTTTACATCAGAAGTCTCAAGAATTTTCAAATATCGTTAAGATTGGGCGTACACATTTACAAGATGCAACGCCGTTAACTTTAGGCCAGGAATTCAGTGGTTACGTATCCCAACTCGATCATGGATTAAAGCGTCTAGAGCAAGCTTTAGAAGGGTTATATGAATTGCCATTAGGTGGTACAGCTGTCGGTACAGGTCTAAATGCTCATCCTGATTATGCTATAAATGCAGCAAAAAAATTGGCTGAGCTTACGGGTTTACCTTTTGTGACTGCACCAAATAAGTTTGAAGCACTAGCAGGACGTGATGCTGCAGTATTTGCTTCTGGCGCACTGAAAACACTTGCTGCGAGTTTAAATAAGATTGCCAATGATATTCGTTGGTTAGCGAGTGGTCCTCGTTGTGGTTTTGGGGAGATTCGTATTCCTGAAAATGAACCAGGTTCGAGTATTATGCCAGGTAAGGTGAATCCTACTCAAAGTGAAGCTATGACGATGGTTGTTGCGCAGGTTTTGGGTAATGACACGACAATTAATATCGCTGGTGCTTCAGGTAATTTTGAACTAAATGTTTTTATGCCGGTTATTGCTTATAATTTACTGCAATCAATTCAACTGCTAGGTGATGCATGTAATAGCTTTAATGAGCATTGTGCTGTGGGGATTGAGCCAAACCAAGATAAGATCGATTATTTCTTGCATAACTCGTTGATGTTAGTTACTGCATTGAATCCTGTGATTGGTTATGAAAACGCGGCTAAGGTTGCGAAAACTGCCTATAAGGAAGGAAAGACTCTGAAACAAGTTGCTGTAGAGCTGAATTTAGTCACAGCTGAGCAGTTTGATGAAGTCGTTGTACCTGAGAATATGGTTTCACCTAATGTGAAGTGATTTTGATTTGGTGAATTTTATGATTTGAATGTTGATAACATATATTGACAAGCAACTGTCTTTAATATATTGACCAATTATTCATTTCAGAATACTATTTATATAACGACCTTTCATACGTCACTTAAGGCTTTTATAAAGGAGACAATCATGAATAATTATAAAGCTCGTCTAATCCTTGAAGAAGGCTATGGATTAGGTTGAGACTCATTTAAATTTGTGTAATAAAGCATCCATTAGGGTGCTTTATTTTTGAGTAAAATAAAATTGAATTACTTTTATACTTATCTTTTGATTATTCCATATGTCACTGTAATTGCCTATTTTTATATTTATCGTAGAGATAATTTCTTTATTAAGATTAGAAGTAGTAATCAACTCCTTCTCATCTTAATTTTATTAGGTATCACGTTTGTAGAAATATTAATTTGGAAAAGTTTTTTTGAAGATTATAAATTTCTAAATTTTGATATAGAAAATACAGATGGGCAGTTTAAAACGACAGCATTAGTTACGGTTTTAGCAGCTATAGCTGCCGTTTTTGGTTGGATTTTTACTTCAAGGGTGCAAATTATAAACACTATAAGAAGTCATTCAGTACAAGTATTGATGAATAGTAGGAATTCTACTGCGTATATTGCTAAGGTTGATATTGCAACCAAAATAAGAAGGAATTTGGGGAAGGATCAAAACGTAGAGTCGAAAGATAAAGTGCAATTGACTAGAGAAAAATTTAATTCATTGGAAGATGAGGAAAAATCGGCTGTAACATATTTATTAAATTTTTTGGAATTTGTAGCAATTGGAATCAGACATAACAACTTAGATGAAGAATTAATAAAAAGTAGTTTCAAATCAATACTTAAAGCTAATTACAACCTCTTCCAACCAGTAATTGAATATTTAAGAGAGATTGATAGTCCTAAAATTTACAATCAACTCGAAATTTTGCATAAAAGGTGGGAAGAGAACAAAGAACCAGAATGTATCAATTGTAAGCAAGGTATTGATGATGAAGTTCAGAATAGAAAGAAACATAAATTTAATAATCTTCGGAACATTACATTAACAATTTTAACGGGCTCAGGGTGGCTAATAATGATAGCTATCATGAGATTAATAGAGAAATTAACGAAATATTCAACGGAGGAAGATTTATTATGCGATAACTGTAAAACATTAAAAAAATAAGTAAAAACTTCATCACATAGTCATGTAATTATTATGAGATTGATTAACTCGTCACAATTGTTAAAATACACATTGCTTTTAATTGCTGTTGTATCAAAGTTCTTATCTTAGACTTAAGACAGCCAATCTACGGAAATTTTCAATGCTCGATATATATTTAACAGATGTTCAAAAAAATGTTCAATTTCAAGATTATCCAGGTGAACATCCTGTTAAATTTATTCTTAACTTTAAAAAAATCTTCCCAAGTATCATGGAATTACTACTTCCTGTTCTGCCTAAAGATGAAAATCTAGAAGACATGACGTGGGAATCAACAACAAAAGATTTTGAAACGTTCAAACTTCTACTGACAGGTTGGGGTGTTATTGAACTGCGTCTAAATGCCATTACACAATTCAAAAATCGTGAATTTGCAGATCAGCTAGTAAAAACTGCTCAACAAAAAAGAGCAAAGTTTTCTAAAGAACAACCTAAGCTCAGTACGGTAGATTTAGACTATTTGTTCATGCATGAAGTTCATACGGCGATTGATGCTGAATTAGTAGAGTTAGGTGAAAAATTCTATTTGCCAACCTTACGCTCCCTATGGAAAAACCAAGTATCGGCTCAGGTTCTTGAGGCTAAATTTTAAGCTTACATATGCCAAGAAAAGCCCTCTATCATGGAGGGCTTTTTACTATTGGGTAAAAAAAATACGAATAAAATCAAATCTTCGAATTAGGGTTCAAAATGGATAGATGTTGGTCTGATAAATGCTTAATGTAACACTACAACATATTTGATTTGTTGAATATTTAATCTTTGGTTAAGTATTTCTAATGAATTAAAGGTCAGAGTATCGTATTTCCCCGAGGAAATACCAAAGGATTTCAGAAAATGTCGAATCAATTTTTAGATTTAATTCAAAAACGCCGTACGATTTATGCTTTAGGAAAAGCAGTTGAACAATCTCCTGAGTACTTAACAGATCTTATTCAGAATGCGATTAAACAAAGCCCATCATCTTTTAACTCTCAATCTTCACGTGCGGTGATTTTATTTAACGCTGAACATGAAAAGTTTTGGGGCTTTGTGAAAGAGAAGCTAAAGTCATATGCGAAGGACGAGGCGAGTGCAGCAAAAACTTCTGCAAAAATGGATAGCTTTGCTGCAGGCGTAGGCACTGTATTATTTTTCGAAGAAATGGATACAATCACTGACTTACAAGAGAAATATCCTTCGTATGCGGAAAACTTCCCAATTTGGGCGGAACATTCAACAGCAATGGCACAGTTTGCGGTTTGGACAGCTTTACATACAGAAGGTTTAGGTGCAAACCTTCAACATTATAATCCGATTGTAGATGATCAAGTCCAATCTGAATGGGCTGTACCGGCTTCGTGGAAACTACGCGCACAATTGGTATTTGGATCTAAAGAAGGAGAGGCTTTCGATAAAGGCTATATTGACGACGCCACACGTTTTAAAATGTTTAAATAAAATATGGAAAAGCACTCATTGGAGTGCTTTTTTTAAACCCATAAATAGCCTAAGCAATATTCATATTTCTAACTTTATTCCCATGTAATACATAATATAAGACAATGCAAAATAAAGTACCCATAGCACTATATAAATAGAGTTGTTGGTAACTGATCAAATCTAAAGCTAAACCTAAGAAATAAGGACCGAATCCCAAACCTGCATCTAAAAAGATAAAATAAGTTGAGGTTGCAAATCCCATTCGTTCCAAACTAGTACTTTTCACTGCAATTGTTTGGCAAATTGACTGGATATTACCGTAGCCTAAACCTAATAATCCTGCGCAAATCAACAAAAGGCCCGAACTGTTAGCTTGGCTTAACAAGAAGAATGCAAGTGCCATAATGAGAAAGGCCGGATACATAATTATATTTTCGCCTTTTTTATCCATCAGTGGTCCCGTAATAGGACGAGAGAGCAGAATCGTCAACGCATAAATGAGAAAGAAAAATGATGCTGCTTCAACCAGATCAATTTCTTTGGCATAAAAATTAATAAACGATAGAACACCAGAGTAAAAGAGGGAGCTTACCAACATGATCAGAGCAATGGGTAAGGCGCTCTTTTCAATATATTGAGATAGAAAACTATTTTGAGTATGGGCCTGATCAGGTATAGACGAAACCTGTTGCAATTGAGGAACTTGAATAAATAAAGCTGTAATTAAACATAAAACTGCAAGGATTGAAGATAGGGCAAAAATAATGTTGTAACTGACATGAAGCATTAGCCAGATTGCCAAAAATGGTCCAATTGCAGTTCCTAAAGTACTACTCATACTGTAGTAACCTATACCTTCACCACGACGGGTTGCGGGAATAATTTGAGCGATAATTGTGCCAAATACGGTGGAGGCAACCCCCATCATAAAGCCATGCAAGAATCGAACGATTAATAAAGTTCCAACCTCTAAATGGAGAAAATAAAAGCCTGAAAATATGAGAAATCCAGTGAGTCCGAACAGCATGGTGACTTTAGAACCGAATTTAACGAGGAATTTAGCCACCAATAAACGACCAATCAGTGTACCCACAATAAAAAATCCTGATACTAAACCAGCCTGCGCCGTCGTCGCTCCAAGTTCTGCTATCGAAAATCCCACAATGACAATGACGAGAAGATAAAAAGTCAGTACCAATTGAAAGTTAATTAAACTGACCAAAATAAAGTTACGTGTCCAAAGAGGCTGATTAACTTGATTTGAGGAAGTACTCATAACTCCTCCACGATATTTAAGCTTTTATAACGCTCTAAAATAGACAAAAACAGTTGAAGTGTCTCAGCACTTTGAGCAATGTCTTCAGGATTTACTTGATTCAAAAACTGTTGTTCAAATTGATCAATCTGAATTGTACAAATTTGATAAAGATCTCTACCTTTTTCGGTTAATTGAATTAATTTTTGGCGTTTATCAGATGATTCTAAAAACTGAATAACATCTAATTTATGTAAAGTATTAATGCGTTTTGCAATTGATGGTTTCGAAACATTGAGTTCATGAGCCAAATCAATTGAAGTGATGGAGTCATGATCATAGATATGATAAATCAACTGCCACATTGAATAGTTCAGTTGGTATTGAGCCAAGATATCATTTAAACGGTCACTAAAGAGTCGCGCACTTCGCAGCAATACGACACGGAATTTGGGAGAGTTTTGCATATAGTTAACCAAGCTAACTAGTTTGTTGGCTTGAATTTACGCTCAATTATTAGACGAATCAAGCATAATGCACTTATTGATAATCAGGGTACTGAAAATATTAGTTTTTTTGTTTTCTAAAAGTACTTGGTCGAATAGGACGGGTCCCGCGCCAGAGACCTCGTTTATTGCGTTTTGCACTATCTTGTAGCGAGATCATATATTTTAATTGCTTTGGATCACGTATGTATTCTTCGTAAACCCACGCACCACCACGCCTCACTAATTCTTCATTCATATTCTTGCGATAGCGGTAGACCACACCCACGCAACGTCCATAACGATCAATATCCGTGATTTTTACACGAACAATTTTACCTTGAACCATTTTCTTAACTAAGCGTTGGGATTCAAGCCCGTAACTTTGATTAGATTCAGGCGCATCTACAAAAGCAAAGCGTAATTTAGTTTTAGAACGTCTAAAATTCAAACGATGGCAGGAGAGGGTGTCACCATCACTCACCGCTGTAACACGGCACCAATAAGTTTTTCCTTTTTTAAAAGGTTTAAATACTTGAAGAAGATAAATCCATATTTGTCTGAAGATAATAAGAAGTAACAAGCATAAAATTGCACCAAGCCCAATGAGCCATGATGCAGGGAGTTGATCAAACATAGAAAATACAAGAGAAAACAAGCCTTAATATGATAAATCAACTCCAAGTGAGTGTTTGATTCAATATTGAACAGATGGTGTTCACACAGATTTTCTACTAAATAGCCTAAGCAAAAATTTTATTAATTTCTGAAATTAAATACTCAAACTTTTGGTGTGATGCTAATTGTGAATTCCAATAAATTCCCATTTTCATTAGAGGCAGTTCAATAGGGAGTTCAGAAATTTTTAAATCTTGAGGTAATTTCAAATTTTTTAAAATACTAAAAGGTAAGGTTAGCAATGTGTCAGGATACTCCTTCAAAATTTGTAGTGCTGTTGAATAGTGTTGACAGCGTAAAAAAATATCACGTTGAATATTCAACTTTTTAAAATGTAAATCTTCAATAAGCACACCAGAATGCCTTGATGAAACACCAATATGTTGGGCATGTTTGTATTGTTCTAAATTTTCGATGGTTGTCAAACCACATATGACAAAGCGATCATTCACTAAAGGGTTAAAATAAATTTTCTCATCAACTTTCTGTTGAAGATCGACCACTAAATCAAGTTGCTGTGACAATAAATCTTTTGCCCAATTAGTTCGATCTAATTTGATACTTTGAAACCGTGTTGCTAGTCCTAAATCACGAAAATGACGGATTAACTGCGGAAAAATTAAAGGCTCAATTTCATCATGAATTGCTATACGAATAGATTGAATCGTCAGTGGATCAAAAGATATATGATGAGTAGAGATATGCTGAATTGCGATTAATGTTTCTTTTATTCGTGGATAAATTTGATGTGAAAAGGGTGTCGCAACCATCTTTATACCACTTCGGATAAAAAGATCATCTTTCAATTGTAATCTTAATCGCTGTAAAGCGTGACTGGCTGCAGATTGTGTAATACACATCAAATTTGCGGCTTTACTGATACTTTGATGTTCGTATATCGCAATAAATAATGGATATAGATTGATATCAATGTGTGAAAAAGCGCTCAGATCCACAGATTCCTGATGAATTCTATTCATAAAGTAATATTTAAATAAATCATTTCATTCATAGTAGGTTTCAAGCTATGTTGATGTAAAGCGTGATGAGAATATAGTTCGAGGGATTAATGTTTCAATTAACGGAAAAAGCTAAACACTTTTATGATTTAGCACAACGCTTTATTCAAGACGAAATAGAGCCTATAGAACAAGAATTTTGGCATAAAGCTCATCAATTAAATTCAAGTGATGATTGGACATCATGGATGTGGCCAGCAGAACTTGAAGTACTCAAACAAAAAGCTAAATCGCAAAATTTGTGGAATCTTTTTTTACCAGACCCAGAATTTGGTCAAGGTTTAACAGTTCAAGAATATGCACACATTGCTGAGTTAACTGGCCGTAGTTTATTGGCTCCTACGGTTTTCAATTGTAATGCGCCAGATAGCGGTAATATGGAGTTAATTTGGCGCTATGGCTCAGAACAACAAAAAGAGCAATGGTTAAAACCTCTCTTAGACGGAAAAATTCGATCCGTATTTTGCATGACTGAACCAGAAGTTGCTTCTTCAGATGCGACGAACATGCAAGCCACTGCTGTAATTGAGGGAGACGAAATTGTTTTAAATGGACGCAAATGGTGGTCTTCGGGTTTAGGCGATCCTAATGCAAAAATCATTATATTTATGGCACATACACCAGACGCAAATAAAGGTCGACATCAACAACATTCAATGGTTTTAGTTCCAGTTGAAACTGAGGGCGTAAAAATTGAAAGAATGTTACCTGTATTTGGTGATTATGATGCGCCACACGGTCATGGAGAAGTAACCTTTAATAATGTTCGTGTTCCAGTCACTCATTTTATTGGTGGAGCAGGTCAAGGGTTTGAGATTGCACAGGGGCGACTTGGTCCAGGACGTATTCATCATTGCATGCGTTGTATCGGTGCTGCTGAGAAATCATTGGAATTAATGATTGATCGTGGAATGCAAAGAAAAGCATTCGGTAAGGAAATTTTGAAACTTGGTGGTAATTTGGAAAGAGTCGCGGAAGCGCGTGTTGCCATCGATCAAGCACGTCTTTTGACCTTATATGCGGCATATAAAATGGATAAACTGGGCAATATGGCTGCACTCACTGAAATCTCTGCAATTAAAGTCGTTGCACCTAGTGTTTTGGAAAAAGTTGTCGATATGGCAATGCAAATTCACGGCGGTGCAGGTTTATCTAGAGATACGCCATTGACAGGTTTTTTTGCACAAGCGCGTGCATTACGTTTGGCAGATGGGCCAGATGAGGTGCATAAAGGCATGATTGCAAAATTGGAACTTGCGAAACGTGGTTTTTCAACTCGTCATTCTCAATAAGATGAGCACTCGATTTAAGGAAGAAATATGTCAGTTATAGATACAGCAGGGCAAGTCAGACGTGGTGAAGAGCTCGATATCGTTTCAGTCACAAACTGGTTAAATCAAAATGGTGTGGAAGTGATTGAGCCTGTAGAAGTTACACAATATTCTGGTGGAGCTTCAAACTGGACATACCGGCTAAAATATAGCAATGCAGATCTGATATTAAGAAGACCACCCGCAGGAACCAAAGCCAAATCTGCTCATGATATGGTTCGAGAACATAATGTTCAGAAAGCTTTAAAAGATCTATATCCAGTCGTGCCCAAAATGCTGGCATTATGTCAGGATGAATCTGTACTCGGATGCGATTTTTATGTGATGCAGCGAATCGAGGGAATTATACCAAGGGCAAAGCTTCCACCAGAACTAAAACTCACTGAATTTGATGTGCATCAGCTTTGTATAAATGTTTTAGACAAATTGATTGAATTGCACCAAGTTCCTTATCAAGGAACAGCTCTTGAGCAAATTGGAAAAGGTGAGGGTTACTGCCGTCGTCAGGTCGAAGGTTGGGACAGTCGCTACGACAAAGCCCATACCATCAATGTGCCGACCTTTAAGTTTGTACGAAATTGGCTTAAAGACAATATTCCTGAGGATTCAACCAACTGTATTATTCACAACGATTGGCGTTTTGATAATGTCATTTTGAATCCTCAACAGCCTACTGAGGTCATCGGGGTGTTGGATTGGGAAATGGCGACAATTGGTGATCCACTTATGGATTTAGGATCAGCCTTAGCATATTGGGTTGAAGAAAACGACAATATGATCTTTAAATCGACACGTCGACAACCTACACATCTTAAAGGCATGTTTACACGTAAAGAAGTTGTGGATTATTACCTAGAAAAAACAGGACTAAAGCCATCTAACTGGACGTTCTATGAAGTTTTTGGGATCTTTAGATTAGCGGTCATAGCACAACAAATTTATTATCGTTATTACCATAAACAAACGGATAATCCTGCATTTAAGGATTTTTGGATTGTGATTCATGCATTACATATTCGTGCTTTAAAACTTATAGGTATACAAAAGCTTGAAGCGAATGAAATTGCAAAAACTTATCTCGCAAAATTACAGGATATTCTGCCAAGATGACGACAATATATTTGGTCAGACATGGTCAAGCTTCATTTGGTGCTGAAAGTTATGATCAGCTTTCTCAGAAAGGTGAAGTTCAAGCACGTGTGTTGGGACAATATTTTCAAAAGTTAATACAAGAGCAGCCTTATGTATTAGCTGGCTCGATGAAACGTCATCAGCAGACGGCAGATATCTCTTTGAATGAGTGTTTTCCTGACAGTCATATTGATATCGATCCACATTGGAACGAGTTCAATCATCAACAAGTGTTTGCAAAATATGAACCACGTTTTGCAGATCCTGCATTACTTAAAAAAGATGTTGGTCAAGCGGTAGATCCTCGTGCCTATTTAGGAAAAATTTTTGAAGGTGCAATTCAACGTTGGACTAAGGGAGATCATCATCATGATTATGATGAAAGCTGGCCTCAATTTCAGCAAAGAGTACTTCAAGGCTTGAACAAACTATGTATACAACTTGAAACAGAAAAACCTCGCTATGCCGTAGTTTATACGTCTGGTGGTGTGATATCTGTCGTTGCAGGGCATTTACTTGGTTTAAGTGCAGACAAAACTTTTGCATTGAACTGGGCAATCACCAATACCAGTTTTACCACCTTAAGATTGGTTGGTACAGAACCACAATTACTCAGTTTAAATGAACATCATTATTTAAAAGAACAAGATCGTGATTTGCTCACTTGGATTTGATCAAGGCTATATGCCATAGAGAGAAAATGGAATGAACAAAACTATATTAATTACAGGTGCAAGCTCAGGTATCGGTGCTGGGATGGCACAAGAGTTTGCAAAAAAAGGATATAACCTAGCGATCTGTGCTCGTCGTTTAGAAAGGTTGTATGCTTTAAAAGATGAAATAGAACAACGCTATCAGGTAAAAGTAAGTGCGAAGGTATTGGATGTCACGGATGATGAGCAAGTTTTCCGTGTATTTAAAGAGTTTAAAGATGAGCTAGGCACTATCGATCGAGTGATAGTCAATGCTGGTGTGGGCGAAGGACGTCGTATCGGTAAAGGTAATTTTGCGATTAATAAAGCAACAGTTGAAACTAATTTTATTTCTGCGATGGCACAATGTGAAGCAGCGGTCGAAATTTTTAGATCTCAAAATTCAGGACATTTAGTTGTAATTTCGTCGATGAGTGCTTTGCGTGGTATGCCAAAACATCTTACAGCTTATGCTGCCAGTAAAGCGGGAATTGCGCATTTAGCCGAAGGGATTCGGGCTGAACTTCTTGGAACACCAATTAAAGTTTCAACGATTTATCCTGGTTACATTCGAACTGAAATTAATGAAGGTGCTGGAAAATTACCTTTTGAGGTCGATCAAGCCACAGGATCACGACTATTAGCTGAAGCAATCGAAAAGCAACCAGTCAAAGCATATGTACCAAAGTGGCCATGGTTGCCATTGGGTTTTGCAATGAAGGTTTTACCGCTTCAGCTCGTCAATAAGCTGAGTTAAAATAACGTCTTATAAATCCCACATTTAGTGGGATTTATTTTTAAAGAAATATTTCAAAGCATCTTGTATGACGATTTGCCAAACGGCATATGAATGTCCGCCTATATATTCTTGATAGTGAACATTGTGTCCTTGATCGATTAAATCCTGAGCGACAATCGGAGAGGTTTCTAGAATGCTTAAGCTATTATTTTGTCTCGAATTTTCATAGCTATTGGCTGAAATATACCAATTGAGTTTCTTTGTATTGTCTAATGTTGAAGCTCTGATCAGTTTACTCATACCATTGATTGTATCGTTTGGATCAGATTTCCACCAAAATGAACCAGAAAGTGACACGACGTGACTAATATCATTGGATGTTTTTAACGCCAAATAAGCAGAACTCAGACCACCTAAACTTGAACCCAATAAGACTGTTTTGTTGTGATCACGTTGGTTGGGCAAATGTTGACTCATCCAAGGCAATAATTCTTCTTGAAAAAACTGTGTGTATTCTGGATTGGGGCTAAGTTCTTTAGCACGTAATTGATCATTTGGGTGTCCAACAAAAACAGCCTGTATAGGTGGGAGTTGCTGTTGTTCAACCAACTGATCTAATATCTGGGGAACTTTAACTAAATGCGCATATTGTTCACCATCAAAAAAAATCAGAGTGATATATGATTTTCCGACTTGAGGTGGAGTTGCATAAATCTGAATAAGACGATCATTTCCCAAAACTTTACTTTTCAACACGGAAGAAGTTAATTGTTTTTCACTTTTTTCAGCCATTTGAGTTGGATCAATAAAATTGGGCGCTCGACTGAGTTTTGCGATATTTTCATTCCTCAGCGTGGTATTCGTTTTTAAGGCAATGTTTTTAGAATCAAACCACTTATGAGGATTGAAAGGGTCGAGTTGTTGTACCTTTAAAATAGATCGACGCTGATCTCGTGATTCTTTTAAATTTGGGTTTAAATGTGGACAGTAATTTGATAAATATCCATCGATATTCGGTGAATCCACAGCAAAACTATAACTTCCGATAAATCTTGAATCGACAATACTTTCTTTAAACCAAATATCAGTACCTTTAAGTCGAGTTAACCACTCATGATCATTACTCGGACCACCGATTAATCGCACATTGTGTTTTGCACCACGATATAAATAAATGACACGTTGGTGTGTTTCATTAAAATCTTCAATTATTGGGGTTTGATTTTTACGAATTTCCGACCAAAATTGATCGAGGAGATGATTTTTTTGATCAGGATACATCTGAATCTGTTTTTGGATTTGTTGAAGCACCTTACTTTTAGCATCCATATCCTCACATACAGGGGCATAGGATTGAGTGCTGACTTGTAATGAATGATTTACAGAGAGATCAGCACTTACTGCGGAACTCACTAACATCAATATACAAAAAAATTTGATAGGATGATTCATGGATTTTAGCTTTGAATTAATTATGTAAATGATAATTATTTTCAATAATAAATAGCAATGAAAATATCAAAAAATCGTTTAAAATAGGAAATATCAAAACCTAAAATCAAATACATGTTTCTTAAATTAGCGACAATCGCACTCATTCCAGCTTTACTTGTGCAAGGTTACCAAGTCAAGAAAAATACACCTCGTTTAGCAGAAGCTTTGGGGGAAAGAAATGGTTTGGTTGGTAATGGCCCTCAAATATCAATTTTAATTTTAGGTGATTCAGCTGCTGCTGGTGTGGGTGTGCAATTTCAAGAAGATGCGCTAAGCGGAACATTGTTACAAGAACTAAGAGATCATTTTCAAATTCGCTGGTCATTAATTGCAAAAACTGGAAATCGTACTTCAGATGTAATTCGAACTATACAGGCTATTAATAACGATCAGTTTGATATTGTAGTAACTTCGATAGGGGTCAATGATGTAACACAGCTCATCTCACCACAAAAATGGATCTGCCTACAAGAACAATTATATTCACTGATCGCTGAGAAATTTTCACCCAAGCTCATTATCGCGACTGGAGTTCCACCGATGAATGAGTTTCCTGCATTACCAAATCCTTTAGCTTGGTTGTTTGGAAAATATGCCCATCAAATGAATGTTGAATTGGAAAATTGGATTGAACCACAACCAAAATTTGAATTGGTTAAATATGATTTGGATGAGTATAAACAACTCAATTTGAAGATGGCTGAGGATGGATTTCATCCAAGTAAAGAAATCTATCAGCTTTGGGCAAAAAAAATTAGTTCGATTATTCAAAATCACTGTAGATCGAAAAGTTAGACCGAAATTTGATATGAGTGATATCGAAACACATCCACTTGAGCCATTTGTACCTCAACAAGCCAAATTGCTCATGCTTGGCAGTTTTCCTCCGCCGAAAGCAAGATGGAAAATGGATTTTTATTATCCGAATTTTCAAAATGATATGTGGAAAATATATGGGTTGATCTTTTTTCAAGACTCTCATTATTTTCTAGACCGTGAAAATAAACAATTCAAAGAGCAAATGCTGAAAGATTTTCTAAATGAGTTGGGCATTGCAATATTTGATACAGCCTATCAAGTACGGCGTTTGAAAGACAATGCCTCAGATCAATTTCTAGAAATCGTTACACCGACAGATATGTTTCTATTGCTTAAAAAAATTCCATATTGTCGAGATATTATGACCACAGGTGATAAAGCAACTGAGACCTTATTAAAGTCAATGAATGCGTCTGTACACACTAAAGTTAAAATGGGTACAGTCGTGGATCTGCAATTTGATAACAAAGATATCCGAATTCATCGTATGCCATCTTCTTCAAGAGCTTATCCTTTAGCTCTTGAAAAGAAAGCCGAATACTATCGTGAACTTTTCCAGTCAATTGGATTAATTTAACAACCTGTTAAAGTCAATCGAGATGCTTATTACACATCATAATCTACATAATCCCACAAGTTTAAACGTGATTTAATTTCTTTACGAATATGTGGAAGCATATTGAGTAGAGTACCATCAATCCATAAAGATAATGCTTGAGCAGATAATTCTTGTCCTTCTTCATCAACTAAGCGGGCACCCTTCACAATCACGAGCGTTTGTTCTGAGACAGAGGTTTCAATGCCTTTGAAAAAAACTTGTAACTCATGACCATTGTCTAAAATTAACCAAGCCAAATCAATTTGAACATTATGGTTAGATTTTAACGTGATAGAACCTTCAACTAAGTCTTCATCAGTAAGGCAATCATAATCAACACTAATTTTAGCTAAATACCATTCATGCTGAGATAAATCTTCAAGTGATAAAAAAGGGGTGAGTATGTCGTTCAGATTATACTGTCGACTAAGATCAAAAAATTGCATGGGAGTAGAGTAGAACCAAGGGTTCAAAAAATAAAACGTGAATAATAATGCAATTTATCCTGATTGTACAAACCAGTCACAACAAAGAATTTACATCATCCATTCGATTGGGAGATAGGACAAAGATTTGAACATAAATCTCTGAAAACGAGTCGTTTCAGGGTCATGATCATGTATTAACTTTTCTTCACCTCGTTGTTCTTCCCATCTTAAGTTTTGATGTGCATCCAAATGTAGTTGATAGGCAACTTTGGGAAGATTTTCATCTAAAGA
This sequence comes from Acinetobacter sp. ANC_7504, assembly GCF_056779995.1. NCBI lineage: Bacteria > Pseudomonadati > Pseudomonadota > Gammaproteobacteria > Moraxellales > Moraxellaceae > Acinetobacter > Acinetobacter sp. ANC_7504. The sequence goes on from NZ_JBWYIZ010000001.1 coordinate 742,692, forward strand.
TTGAGATATCTCTGTTTTAAAATCGGCTGACTCAATGATCAGTCCAAGTTCAGTATTCAAATACGCTGAACGTGGATCAAAATTGAATGTTCCAATAAAAACTTTATCATCTACAGTAAAAAATTTAGCATGAAGCCGCGACGCATTTTTTCCTTTCGCAGGAATAACATTACCCGTCATAATTTCATACCAAGTCCGATCAGACCGTTCAATATAAGGTTTAAACTCGTAAAGTTTTACATCTGACCTTAAGAGTGAGGTTCGATATTTTTGATAAAATGCATGAACAATCGGGACATCATTTGCCAAATATGAGTTTGTTAAGACGCGAACTTTGACATTCTGCTCACTCAATTGTTTGAGGAAAGACTCACCATGAACAGTAGGAACAAAATAGGCAGACACCAAGTTTATTTCTTGAGCGGGTTTTCCCATAATGGATTTGAACTGATTAAACAGCAGTTCATGAGATTGAGCTTTCGCTCTGATTTTATTGGGGCTATCTGCAACAAAATGAGCTTTAGACCAACGAATAGGATGTTTTTTTAAATTTTCTTCTAAAAAATGTTCTGCTTGATCAATACGTTTTTTAGTTTCAGCACCTTGAAAATTTTGCTTGGTTGAATAATGCGATCTTAAATGCGCTAATTCTTTTTGAGACTCAGGAATTATTTGCTGAATATCATAACTCAGCTCATCATTCCAAAATTGGTGAAACACCGTGTTTGCAGCTGAAACTGATTGCCCTGCAAATAAAATATCCATATCCGCGAATTGAAAATTGTCACTGGCATCAAAATATTCATTACTGATATTACGCCCCCCAGTAACAGCAATCGCTCCGTCAGCAATAATCAGTTTGTTATGCATTCTATGATTGACTTTATTAAAGCGAAACACATAATCCAAAACTCTAAAGCTGCGAAATTTGTAGGGATTAAATAGCTTAATTTCGATATTAGGATGTTTAGACAATGCACTTAAGGTCGAGTCTAATTGAGTGCCATTTTGATCATCAATTAACAGTCGAACCTTCACATTACGATCAGCTGCTTTGAGTAGGTCAGACAATAAATGCTGACCTATCACATCATTTTCCCAGATATAGTACTGTAAATCGATCGTATGATTTGCTTCACGTATTAAATGAACACGTGAAGCCATACTCATAAAAGGATCATGAAGTGGTAAAAATGCAGTTAAACCTTGTTCAATATTGCGTTTTGTTTCTGGTGTATTACTGAGCCAAAGTGCGGTATGAGGTTGGATTGGGGCTTGTTTTATACTTGTATTCATCGCCAAATTACATCCAGTTAAAATAAAGAATGTGAGTAAACACAATATATGTCGCAACATAAGCATCAAAGCTGTCGTTCCTAAATCTTATTATTCAGTTGTATGGCTATAATATCATCAATCAAATAGTTGAATGTTTTTATCAAAAGCGGTTACTGTAACTTATCTGTTAAATCTTAATTTACAAAGGAAGTTTTCATCATGAAATCTCGTGCAGCGGTGGCATTCGGTCCAGGTCAGCCATTACAAATTGTTGAATTAGATGTTGCTCCACCACAAGCTGGTGAAGTATTGGTGAAAATTACGCATACAGGTGTTTGTCATACTGATGCATTTACACTTTCTGGTGAAGACCCAGAGGGCGTATTCCCTGCGGTACTTGGTCACGAAGGTGCAGGTATTGTGGTTGAAGTTGGTGAAGGCGTGACCAGTGTAAAACCAGGTGATCATGTCATTCCACTTTATACTGCAGAATGTGGCGAATGTTTGTTCTGTAAATCAAATAAAACAAACTTATGTGTCTCTGTACGTGCCACTCAAGGTAAAGGTGTTATGCCTGATGGAACGACTCGATTCTCTTATAACGGCGAACCTATTTACCATTATATGGGGTGTTCAACATTCAGTGAATACACAGTTGTTGCCGAAGTATCGTTAGCAAAAATTAATCCTGAAGCAAACCCTGAACACGTTTGTTTATTGGGTTGTGGCGTGACGACTGGTATTGGTGCGGTTCACAATACTGCAAAAGTACAGGAAGGTGATACTGTTGCTGTGTTCGGTTTAGGTGGTATTGGTTTAGCAGTTGTTCAAGGTGCTAAACAAGCCAAAGCTGGCCGAATTATTGTAGTGGATACTAATCCAGAAAAATTTAAATTGGCTGAGCAGTTTGGTGCTACAGATTTCCTCAATCCTAAGGACTATGATCAACCTATTCAACAAGTCATTGTAGAGATGACTGGCTGGGGTGTTGATCATTCATTTGAGTGTATCGGTAATACAAACGTAATGCGCTCAGCGCTTGAATGTGCACACCGTGGTTGGGGGCAATCTGTCATTATCGGTGTGGCTGGTGCAGGTCAAGAAATCTCAACTCGTCCATTCCAATTAGTGACTGGACGTAAATGGATGGGTACAGCATTTGGTGGTGTAAAAGGTCGTACTCAATTACCAAAAATGGTTGAAGATGCGATGAAGGGTGACATTCAATTAGAACCTTTTGTTACTCATACTATGGGGCTAGAAGACATTAATAAAGCCTTTGACTTAATGCACGAAGGTAAATCAATCCGTACAGTTGTACATTTTTAATTGGGCAATAAAAAACGGGCGATATACCCGTTTTTTGTTTTTAAGCGGTAGCTTTCAAAACTTCTGCAATTGATTCAGCCACATAATCAATATTATTCAAGTTTAATCCTGCTGCGCACATACGGCCACTACGGACTAAATAAATACCATATTTATCTTTCAAAATATCCACTTGTTCGCCAGTCAAACCTGTATAACTGAACATACCTTGTTGTTTTACTAGATAGCTAAAGTCACGTTCAGGCAGAGCCGCACTCAATTTAGCATTTAACAATTCACGCATTTTAATAATACGTTCACGCATTTCTTGTAATTCAGCTTGCCATTGAGCAGTTAGATCTGCGTTGTTTAACACGTTTTCAACCAACAATGCACCTGTGCTTGCTGGACTAGAATAAATACGGCGTACAGTTGCTTTTAATTGTCCAAGCACTTTTTGAGCAGTAGCTTTATCATCACAGACAAATGTTAAGCCGCCGACACGCTCACCATACAGTGAGAAGATTTTTGAGAATGAATTACTCACAATGAAATTCATACCTGATTTATCTAAAGCACGAATAAGGTATGCATCTTCTTCAAGACCTTTACCGAAACCTTGGTAAGCGATGTCAAGGAATGGAATAAGATCATTCGTCTTAAGTACTTCGATCACTTGATCCCATTCTGCTGGCGTTAAATCTGCACCAGTTGGGTTATGGCAGCAAGGATGAAGCAAAACAATACTTTTTGCTTTTAGTGTTTTTAATTCCTCAAGCATTGCTGGAACGTTAACGCCATTTGTATCAGCATCAAAATAAGGATAGAAATGAGATTGGATACCAGCGCCATTAAAAATTGCGATATGGTTATCCCAAGTTGGCTGACTTACCCAGATATCTGACTCAGGGAAATATTTTTTCAAAAAATCAGCACCAACTTTAAGTGCACCTGAGCCACCAAGTGTTTGAATCGTGACAGCACGACCATCTTTACGCGCTTGACTATCAGGACCTAAAACTAATGCTTGAGTCGCTTCGTTATAAGATTTCAAACCATCCATTGGTAAATAAAGTTTAACTTTATCGTTGCTCGGTTCAATATTTTTGTACGCAGCTTTGACCGCATTTAACTGAGGTACAATACTGTCTTCGTTATAATATAGACCAATACTCAAATTCACTTTTTGAGTACGCTCATCTTTACTATATTCTTCCATAAGTGAAAGAATAGGGTCACCTGCATAAGCATCTACATGATGAAACATGGTCTAAATTTCCTAAAATGTTCAAAGTAAAAAGTTTAATCGGATAATATATATAATTTCCGCACGATCACAAGATCGAATTACAGGACTAATTTTTATAAAACTCAATACTTTTACTTATAACCGAATTTTTTTGATTGTCTTTAATTTACTGAATTATATAAATAAAAATTAAACTAACACCAAAATACAAACTCTACTGTTAGAATTTGAATCACATTTTTAAAGCTATTTGAGTATATATATGCGACTAAATGCTGAGATCACCAAATCAAATGCGAATCAACGTCAACCTGCTCTTGTTCTGATTCATGGTCTTTTTGGTAGTTTATCGAACCTCGGCATGCTCGCGAGAGCATTTCAGGAAACGCATGATGTCATCCAAATTGATTTGCGTAATCACGGTTTATCACCTCATTCTAATCAAATGAGTTATCAACTCATGGCGCAAGATGTTGTAGAAACTTTAGATGATATGAATGTGCAACAATTTCACATCATTGGTCATTCGATGGGGGGGAAAGTTGCCATGCACTTAGCAAACCTTGTACCACATCGAGTAGTTAAGTTGATTGTACTTGATATGGCACCCGTCGCTTATCAAAAATCTCATCATGATCAAATTTTCAAAGCTTTAGAAGAAGTTCAAAAAGCTCAAGTTGTTTCAAGAAAGGAGGCAACCGAGTTGATGCAGAAATATATTAATGAAATTGGCGTTATTCAATTTCTGCTCAAATCTTTCCGCAATGGACATTGGCTATTCAACTTAGATGCACTTAAACAACAATATTTTCAGATTTTGTCATGGGAACGTCTTAATCCACAATCGAATGAAACTTTGTTTTTAAAAGGAGAATTATCCGATTATATTAATCTCGAGCGTGATAACGATCTTATTCGGTTCCAATATCCTAAAGCTAAATTTGTGACGATTGATGGCACTGGACATTGGTTACATGCAGAAAAACCAAGTGAGGTGATCAAAAACATTAAAGATTTTTTATAATAAATTAATAATAAGTTTAGATTATTTTTATATTATTCAACACCTACTTAATATAAGTAGGTATTTTTTTAATTAAAATCGGAATTATTTAATTCTAAGATGTCGAATTATCAAATAAATTCATTATTGTGTCGTATTTCATTATTTTTTATGCATTTTGTCTATTTAATATTCACAAGTGATAAAAATTATGTATCATGCAGAAATGGTATTTGTATTAATTTAGTCCATTTAAGTGTTATTATTATCACGTATTTTAAAATTAATGATGATTAATAATCATTATTAACTAAATTTAAATACTGATTAATTAAATTCTAAATTTTTACGCTGATTTTTGTATTCGTCATTTTGATGGGTTGTTATTTTCGAATAGGTGAACTATGAGCATTCTGGATCTGAATAGAGCTGATCATTTACAGTCCAAAGCTGTGCCTTTGCATCTAACACTGTCAGATGACTTTAAATTTGCACTCGATTTACTGCCCAATTTGATTTGGGTCAGTCACACCAACTCAGGGTATTGTAATCTCGCACTTAAACAATATATCGGTGCGGATACGCAAATCTTACGTGACGTAGACTGGCTTAAATTTGTTCATCCTGATGATGCTGAACATCTTTATCAGATTTGGAATGATGCTCAAAAAAACGGTCAGAAATTTGAAAAAGAGTGTCGTATAAAAAATAAATCAGGTGAATATCTTTGGTTCTTAATGCTTGCTGAACCTAAGGTGATTCAATCCAACCAGCAAAATTGGATGATAAGTTGCACAAATATCCATGATCGTACAATCAAAATGCGTGAAACTGCTGAGGCCTTGCGTGCGAATACAGATATGCTCGATGTCAGCGTAGACTGTATAAAAATTATCACACCAGATGGCAAGCTTGAACACATGAACAAATCTGGATGCATGGCATTACTGGGTCAAGAGCGTGTTAAGAAATTTGGAATGGATTGGTTAACGCTGTTACCACCTGAAGTACGTGAACAGGGGGCAAAAGCGATTAAAACAGCAGCTCGAGGGAAGAATGCCCGTTTTGCGGGGATGAGCACACACGGCGATACTGTGATGTATTGGGATAATATTTTAACACCTGTGCATGATGAACAAGGAAATACGACCAGTATTCTCTGTGTATCACGTGATATTACCCGTCAACGTGTTGCCGAAGCTAAACTAAAAATCAGCAGTGAATATGATGATCTGACGGGTCTGATGAATCGTCGTGCCTTCAAAAATAAATTAAAAGCGGCGATTTCACAAGCAAATCGTGAAAAAACACTTATTGGTATGATGTTTATTGATCTCGATCATTTTAAAAACATTAACGATACTTTAGGTCATCCTGCTGGAGATCATCTACTTAAAGTCTTATCTAAACGTCTGCAAAAGAGTTTGGATCGCAAGTGTATTGTTTCACGTTTAGGTGGAGATGAATTTGCAATTATTGTCTCAGGGATGACCTCAGAAGAAGAATTACATCAAACTACACAGAAAGTGCTTAAACAAAATATTGCCCCCATTACTTATGCAGGAAAAGTGATTAATAGTGGGATGAGTATTGGATGTGCCATTTATCCTAAAGATGCTCAAGATGTATTCGGATTGATGAAATGTGCGGATACCGCTCTAAATGATCTTAAAGAAAAAGGTCGTGGTGGGTATCGTATGTATGATGACGAAATGTTTGCACTTGCTGAAAAGAAGATGCAACAACTTGATACTGCTCGCTATATCATACAGGACAATTTAATCGAACCGTATTATCAACCTAAGGTTCGCTTAGATAACTGTCAGCTAATCGGATTTGAGGCTTTGATGCGTTGGCATGATACACAGCAGCAACTTCATTATCCAGCTTCAATCTCAGAAGCGTTTAACGATTATGAGCTGGCCAGTAAAATCAGTGAAATCATGCATCAAAAGATTTTCAGTGACATGGCAGATTGGATGTCTAAGGGCGTTCAACTTGTACCGATCTCAATTAATGCCTCTCCAGTTGAATTCATGCGTGACAATTATGCAGAATTGTTAATTCAACGTTTAGAACGACATCAAATTCCTGCTCATTTAATCGAGGTTGAGATTACAGAACATATTCTGGCTGAGCGTGGAATAGAATTTGTGATTCGAGCACTACAAAAGCTCAAAAATTATGGTCTTCGAATCTCATTGGATGATTTCGGAACCGGTCATTCTTCAATGACGCATTTAAGAGATTATCCTGTCGACTGTCTCAAGATTGATTATGCTTTTGTGAATCGAATGAATGAGGAGAAGTCAATCAATTCAATTGTAGAGGGCATTGCTAAGCTCGGACCTATTCTGTCATTGGATGTGATCGCAGAAGGTGTCGAAACATGCCAACAGCTCTTAAGTCTTCAGGATGTTGGCTGTGCATATGGTCAAGGCTTTTTATTTAGCCAAGCGATTTGTAAGTCTGAGGCTGAGCAACTGATGCTCAAACAAGTATGTGCTATAAAAGATTGGCTTCCTACAGATAAGCAATAAACCATTGATATATTTGAGTTATGATTGATATAACAATATTTTTTATATAAATTGCTTGTCAATCAGTCTATTTATGCGTATTTTACTTTTAAGGGTTATATTTTAGATAATTTGATGAAAACGACACACTTGATTACTAACGCTTATTATTATTTTTGGCAATTTAACATCTAGTTGCCTAGACGCGTTCGGGCAACAAAAATGTTGCCCATCAAGTTTATACCTGATTGGCAACACCAATCAGGTTTTTTTTCATCTCAACAAATATAGGAGCATCTCATGAAAACATTGAATACTTTTTATTTTAGCAACGGTTATTGGTTCTATTTTAGTCAAGAACAAAACCCAGCCAATAGACACCTCACGCTCAAATAAAAGATAGGGCAATTGCTGCCCAAAGGAATTCAAGATGAATGCAATTAATTCTCAGCTTATAACCACAGCTCAACATACTTTAGAAAAAAAATTAAGCTTACCATTAGAACTAAAATCAGCTTTACCAGTTAGTCCGATAGTTTCACTTCAAATTCGTCAACATCGCCAAACAATACAAGACATTTTAGCGGGTCATGATCCACGTTTATTGGTCATTACTGGTCCATGTTCGATTCATGATCCTAAAGCAACCCTCGAATACGCACAAAAATTAAAACAACTGCAAGAACAAGTCAAAGATCAGATTTTCATCGTGATGCGTACTTATATTGAAAAACCTCGCACCACTGTAGGATGGAAAGGCTTCTTGTATGATCCAGATTTAAATGGTTCAGCAGATATGCAAAAAGGACTTGAACAGTCTAGATCACTCTTCATTCAAATTGCTGAAATGGGTTTGCCGTTGGCCACAGAAATCTTAAGCCCAATGGCAACAGGATATTTTGATGATTTGATTTCATGGGGCGCGATTGGGGCGAGAACAAGCGAGTCGCAAATTCACCGTGAAATATCTAGCCATATGCCTTATAGCATTGGGTTCAAAAACGGTACAGATGGATCAATCCAAATTGCATTGGATGCGATTCAGTCCGCTTCACAACCGCATCAATTTCTTGGTTTAAGTCAAGATGGTGGTCCAAGCATTTTATCTTCAAAGGGTAATCCGCATGCACATTTGATCTTACGTGGATCGAATCAGGGTACAAATTACCAATTATCTGAAATTAAAAAGATTCAAGAAAACAATAACCATGTACTACCAGCTTTGATTATTGATTGTAGCCATGGAAACAGCGCTAAGAATCCATTGAATCAACCTGCTGTATTAAAGCAAATTGTGAATGAACGACCTCAAACACAAGTCCGTGGCGTCATGCTAGAAAGCTTTTTAGTCGATGGCAATCAGAAAATTTCTGATCACATGACTTATGGTCAATCAGTGACTGATGGATGCTTGGGTTGGTTAAGTACAGAGCAATTGATTTTGGATGTTGCTCAACAACTCTCCTAATATAATTCGTAAAAAAGAACCCATGAAATATGGGTTCTTTTTTTTGCCTTTAAGATTTGAATGTTTGTTCAAAGCATTAAATATTTGATGAAACAGCTGAAATAACCTTATATTTCTATTAGTATTTTAAGTATTTAATATTTATAACTTGGGGAAATTAATGTTCAGTAATGAATTACTTAGCGAAGCTCGGCAATTCATGTTCAGATTGCTTAAAAGCGTTTTTGACCATGAGGGATCAGATTTATTTATTTCAGCTGATTTTCCTCCAAGTATGAAACATCAAGGTTCAATGAAGCCTTTAAGTTCTCAAGCTTTGACTGCAGAAAAAACAAAACTATTCGCTTATAGCTTAATGAATGAAAAACAAAGAGCAGAATTTGAGAGTGAATTAGAATGTAATTTTGCCATTAATGTCCCAGATGTATCGCGCTTTCGCGTGAATGTTTTTCAACAGCAACTTAATGTAGGGATGGTCATTCGTACCATTACCTCTGAAATTCCAAACTTTGAAAAGTTGAAATTACCAGAAACATTGAAAGATGTGGTAATGGAAAAGCGAGGTTTAATTCTAGTGGTTGGTGGCACTGGATCGGGTAAATCTACTTCACTTGCTGCCATGATTGATTACCGTAATGAGAACTCAGCAGGGCACATCATTACTGTAGAAGATCCAGTTGAATACGTGCATAAACATAAAAAATCAATGGTCACTCACCGAGAAGTCGGAGTGGACTGTCACTCATGGCATAATGCGCTTAAAAACACACTTCGTCAGGCACCAGATGTAATTTTAATTGGCGAAATCCGTGATACGGAGACCATGGAGCATGCGATCGCTTTTGCAGAGACTGGTCATCTGTGCTTAGGCACGTTGCATTCGAATAATGCCAATCAAACCTTAGATCGAATTATCAACTTTTTCCCTGAAGAACGGCGCAATCAGTTGCTTATGGATCTTTCATCAAATATGAAAGCCATTATTTCTCAACGTTTAGTTCGAACTGAAGATGGTGTCGGACGTAGAGCTGCTGTAGAAGTCATGCTAAATACACCTTTAGTTTCTGATTTGATTTTGAAAGGTAACTTTCATGAGTTGAAAGAAATTATGACCAAGTCGCGAGAACTTGGTATGCAAACATTTGACCAAGCATTATTTGATTTATATAACGAAGGTGCGATCAGTTATGATGAAGCCATTCGTAATGCTGACTCTAAAAATGAATTACGTCTACAGATTAAGCTAAAAAGTACACGCGTCCGAGAGAATGCTGAAACCTCTTCACAAACCTTCAGTATGTTTGATGAAGATGCAGAGAGCTAATTAAATAAAAAAGCCTTCATCTGAAGGCTTTTTTTTGGACAAATTTTTAGCTATCTAGAACGCTTTTACTTTAGTTTGAACAACGAAGCGGTAAAACAGCAAGCTTAATAGCGTCAATATCGCGCATAATATATATGCAATCGAATACTGATAGTGTGTGATCACAATACCTAAAATAAAAGAACCTAATGCGATGCCAATATCGTAAAAGGTGTAAAAAGTTGAACTCGCATGTCCAACACGTTCACGTGCTACAGCTTGAATGGCTTGCGTTTGGAGACATGGCTGAGCAGACCCAAAGCCTATACCAATAAAGACAGCAGATATCAATAATCCGGCAGCAGAATGAATTTGGCTTAGAATGAATAGCCCAATGCTAAAGCTCACAATCGCTGGATAGACAACGTAGGCAGGACCCTTAGAGTCATATAACTTTCCTGTGAAGGGTCTTAGAAGCATCATGGAAATTGCAAAAACAGCAAAGAATAAGCTCGCATAGGTCAATAAATTTTTTGATTCAGCATATGTCGAGATAAAAGACATGATACTTGCATAAGAAAATGAGATGAGCATCGCCATCATCGCAACAGGTAAAGCTTTAATCTCAACAAAATCATGAACACTAATTTTTGTTTTGCGCTTAACAGTTTGAAATTGTGTCTGGATCGGAATCAAAAAGCAGAACAAATAACCAATAAAAACAATTGCAGCTAAAAGTGTAGCCACTGGAATATATCCCCATGGTTGAATGAGAATCAAGCCCAACATGGGTCCTAGTACAATGGCAAGATTGACTGACATGACAAAATAGCCCATGCCTTCACCTTTACGCTGATTTGGAATGAAGTCATTGACGATTGGTATCATGGCAGTGGTCAAAATACTGAACCAAATTCCTTGTAGTAACCGAATGACCAGTAATAGGGTTAGATTATCAGCAAAGATATAAGCGAAAGAGAGCAGTACAAAAAATGACTCAGAGATATAAAGTGCTTTTTTAAGCCCAATCTTCTCGATAATGAGACCGGTAAACGGTCGTATTGCGATCGATGAAGCTAGAAATAAAGTCAGTGCAAGCCCAGCTTGGGTAATATTGCCATTTAAATCATTCAGAATATAAATTGGCAATATCGTTGTCTGAGCAAAATAGAAGATAAAAATAAATAAGTTATTAATTAGACACAGAATAAAAGATTTATTCCATAGATGCTCAGCATGTATAGAAGACATAGACAACCTTGAAATATTGAACAATTAAAAGCTTCAATCTGTGCCAAATAAAATTATTTTTGGTTTTGGTCAGCAATGAAGTAGGGAGAGAAGTTGAATTAATTATAATCAAATTACATGAAAATTACAGCAAAAAGTGAGCCATTCATCCGAAAATGTATAAATAAAAAACCAGTCCGTAGACTGGTCATAAATATCACAAACCTGATTCATAATCTGTATTTGAGAGAAGTTGTTCTACATCTGCCAAATTAGATGGTTTAATTTTGTAGATCCAGCCTTTGCCATAGGGATCATCATTTACAAAATCTGGATCATCTTCTAGATTTTCATTAATTTCTACAACTACACCACTTACAGGAGCATGAATATCAGAAGCTGTTTTCACAGACTCAACTACACCCGCTTGTTCACCAGCAGTCAATTCACGACCTACTTCAGGTGCTTCTACATAGACAAGATCACCCAATGCATCTTGTGCGTGATCTGAGATCCCAGTAACAACGAGATCACCTTCAATACGTACCCATTCGTGTGTGCGAGCATATTTAAGCTCTGAAGGATGATTCATCACGACTCCTCAATTCGATTTGAAAAATTTTCTTGTGTTATACAGTGTTTTATTTAAAAACGAAAGTTCTATAAATATGGATCTTTACGCCAACTGCTTGGACTTCGACCACTCCAACGTTTAAATGCACGACTGAAATTCGCAACATCTGAATAACCGAGTTCATCTGCGATTTGTTCGAGTGAATAGTCAGTACGTGACAGTAGGGAGGTTGCATGACGATATCGAACTTCATCCACTAAGGTTGAAAAAGAAGTTCCTTCTGCAGCCAACTGACGTTTCAATGTACGATCAGACATATGCAGGCGATCTGCCACATTTTCAATACTTAAATAGTGTTGTTCAGAATGTGTCAAAATATCGCGAACACGCATTGAAATTCGACGGCGTTCGCCCAGCTCTGATAGTTCTGCTTCGCACTGATTAATTGCAATTTGACTGGCAATCGGATCTGCGTTAACCATCTTCAGGCCTAAATAACTTTTATCGAAACTGGCAAGAAAATGAGTCTGGTCAAAATGAATAATCGTTTTGGGATGTAGACGACTGATGTATTTGTCAAAGCCTTCAGGTTTCGGGAAGTCAAAATTAATTTCGCCATACAAATCATTAATGCCTGTCAGTGCTTTTGCCATTGTAATGACACCAAAAGTCAAAGCCATGACAATTTCAGTTCTCAGCGGTTCAAGATCAATATCACATTGTAACTGCAAAGAAACTTGTTCTGTAAATGTCGAGAAATGAAATTGCAGAAAAGGCATACGCAGTTGTATAAAGCGATTGGCTAAAATAAGTGCATCAGTAATCTCATTCGAGGTCATAATGGCATAGCCAATAAAACCATGGATAGAAATCCGCATTTGGTTACCAAGATGATAACCAAGAGAACTTTCACCTGTCATTTTGCGCGCGAGAATAATCATCTCATTCGCTACATGTAGTGGAATTCTAAATTCAGGATCGGCAAGTTGCTCGTTGGTGAATCCAAAGGGAGCGAATAGCGACTCAGCACTATAACCCCAACGAGAAACAACATCTAAAAGTAAGAGTCCGTAAACACCTGGAATGCCTAAATCTGGGCGAACTGAAACTGTTTTCATGTGCGATCCATTGCTTTACACAATTTTTTTCATAATTTTTGGTGAAAATAATACTGACATAAATTCCAGATAGAAAATACCAATTTTGTCGGACAAATCTAGTGTGAAACCGATGTTTAAGCCTTAAAAACGACAATTTTTGTGGTTGAAATCAACAAAACATCACCATGCTGATTTTTTGTTTGTGTGACATAACTCACAATTCCGCGATCTAGCTTTGTTTTAGAAGGATTGATAGCAACAATTTCAACTTCTACATGCAAACGATCACCAGCACGAGCTGGTTTTGGCCATCTTAAGCTTGACTCTGAACCGATAAGCCCCTTGGCAATTGGAAAACATTCAGTCCAAAGACGCATGGTAATGGCTGACGTTTGCCAACCACTGGCTGCGATACCTTGAAAAATAGGATGATCTTTCGCAGCCTCTTCATCAGTATGAAAGACTTGAGGGTCGTATTTTTGTGCAAATTCTTTAATTTCTTCGAGTGTTAACTCATATTCACGACTTTTAAACTGATCACCCACTTTTAAATCATCAAGATAAAGCATCTTCGTCTAATTCCTTGTCTTTCACTTTTTGTTCAACTAAAAATCCACCCGTTTGGCGTTGCCAAAGTTGGGCATAAATTCCATTCTGTTGGATCAGCTCATCGTGAGATCCTTGTTCTACGATATTTCCTTGATCCAAAACAATTAATCGATCCATTTGAGCAATTGTTGAAAGGCGGTGTGCAATTGCAATTACCGTTTTACCTTCCATCAAGTCATCAAGGCTTGCCTGAATCGCAGCCTCCACTTCTGAATCGAGTGCGCTGGTTGCTTCATCTAAAATCAAAATTGGAGCATCTTTTAGGAATACCCGTGCAATTGCTATACGCTGTCTTTGCCCACCAGATAATTTTACACCACGTTCACCCACATAAGCGTAATATCCTGTCTGACCACGTAGATCTGTAAGCTGAGGGATAAACTCTTCTGCTCGAGCTTTACGGACAGCTTCATACATTTCTTCATCAGTCGCTTCAGGTCGACCATATTTAATATTCTCAGCAACACTTCGATGCAGCAAAGAAGTATCCTGCGTCACGAGAGCAATGTTTTTTCTTAAACTATCTTGGGTGACTTCATCAATCGCTTGGCCATCGATATAAATTTTACCTTGTTGGGTTTGATAAAAATGAAGTAGTAGTTGGATCAGTGTCGATTTTCCAGCACCAGACCGACCGACAATTCCAATTTTTTCACCCGGTTTAATTTCTAAATTCAAGTGATTAATAACATTTTTTTGATTATATGCAAAGCTCACATTATCAAATTTAATCGCACCAGAGTGTACCTCGAGTGGCAGTGCAGCTTCTTTGTCTTGAATTGCTATTGGTTTGGCTAGCGTGGTCATCCCATCTTGGATGGTACCAATATTTTCAAATAAGGCTGAAGTTTGCCACATCATAAAAGAAGCCATACTATTCAGCTTTAAAATCATGGCTGTCGTTGCGGCGATCACACCGATGTTTGCTTCACCAATAAACCAAAGCCAAACTGCTGTACCTAAAACGCCAAAGAATAAAATTGCGGTCAGTAGATTAATACTAATTTCATAAGCAGTTCCCAGACGCATCTGGGTATACACCGTCTTCATAAAAAGTTGCATAGACTCTTTGGCATATTGGCTTTCACGACCAGCATGTGCAAACAATTTTACTGTTTGTATATTTGTATAAGCATCAGTCACACGACCAGTCATCACCGCGCGTGCATCAGCCTGCTTTTTTGAAATTTTTCCAAGTCGCGGGATAAAGAAGGATGCCGCGCCAATGAATAAAATCAGCCATGCCATCAGGGGAATAAGGAGAAGAGGGGAGACGTTTCCTAAAACCACACTGATGGTAATAAAATAAATCACCACATAAGTAACGATATCCCCCAAAATTACCCAAAATTCACGAACTGCAAGTGAAGTTTGCATGACTTTAGCTGACAATCGACCTGCAAAATCATTGTGAAAAAAGTCTAAACCTTGAAGAAGTAATAAGTTGTGAAAACGCCAACGCAAGCGCATTGGAAAGCTACTGAATAAAATCTGATGCCTTATGATTGATTGCAAACTTGCAAAGAAAATATTAGCAAGTAGAAAACCAGACAAAATCATCAGATTTGTTTGGTTATTTTCGAGAAAATTTTGAGGCGTCGATACGGACAACCAATCAACTAAATGACCAATTTGAGAGAAGAAAATAGCTTCAAATGAAGCTGTTGCTGCAGTAAATAACACCAACACCAAGAGATAGCGCTTAACTCCTGATGCTGCTTGCCAAACAAATGGAAAAAATTTCTTCGGCAAGGGCTGATTTAAATCTTTGGATGGATATGGATCAACGAGTCTTTCAAACCACTGCAGCATACGACTAATCTTAATTCATCTAATCAAAACTCAGTTTACTGTGTCTTGAGGAATCTTGAAATCATTCCCAGAAGGAATCTGGAATATTTTTAATCCAAACTCAGGAAGAATCGCCAAAAGATGATCAAAAATATCGGATTGGATCGCCTCATAAGCCACCCATGCTGTCGTATTTGTAAAAGCATAAATTTCTATAGGCAAACCTTCACCTGTCGGTTGTAATTGACGAACGATTAAGGACTGATTTTGTGCAATACCTGGATGATTTTTTAAATAGTATTCAATATATGCGCGGAATGTTCCTAAATTGGTTAAACGACGTTGGTTATTGACCCCATTATTTGCGTATTGCTGATTAAAGTTTTTTAACTCAGTTTGTTTCTCATCCAGATATTTTTCTAAAATCAGAAATTCTTTAAGTTTGCTGTATTCCATTGCAGATAAGAAGTGAACACTATTTTGATCGATATAGAGTGCACGTTTAATACGACGAACACCTTGCTCTTGCATACCTCGCCAGTTCTTAAAAGTATCTGTCACCAAACGATTGGTCGGAATAGTGGTATAGGTCTTATCAAAGTTTTGTACGGTCACCGTATGTAATGACATATCAATGACATCGCCATCCGCATTTAAGGTTGGCATTTCAATCCAATCACCAATCCGAACCATGTCATATGAAGAGATTTGAACTGAAGCCACTAGAGATAGAATTGTATTTTGGAAAACCAGCATGAGCACTGCTGCCATTGCCCCGAAACCTGCCAATAGCGTGAAAACATCTTTTTTAAGAAATGTTCCTAAGACCATCAGAGCACAAACAACAAAAATAATCAGTTTAACTAACTGTAAATAACCCTTAATTGGCTTATTGTGAGATTTAGGATTACGTTGATAAATAATATTAAAGATGGTGAGAAGCTGACTAATTGCCAAGGCAATGGTCAAGAAAATGAAGGCTTGTGCAAACATCTGAATCAATGTAATGACTTTTTCAGACAGGTGTGGAACCGTCACAATTCCATTCATAATAACCAATGCTGGGACAATGTTTGCAATTCTTCGAATAACGCTATGTTCCGCTAAGACATCACTATAACTAAAACGTAGTTTGCTAATAATTTTGCGAATACCACGGACGACCACTTGTTTAGCAATAAAATTTGCGATAAATGCAATGAGAATAAGAATGCTCAGAGAGGTCAACATCTCTAACCAAGGAAATTGATCTGACCATTCTTGGATTTGAGTTACAAAATTTAATCTGTCCAACTTGATCACCTCTAAATGAATTGGTATTAGCTTAATGGTTTAAGTTATTAAATTTATTAGAGTTAACGTTTATCAAACAGAATAGATTAAATTAATTACTTGAAATAAATTTTATGAACTTCTATTTTAAATGAAATTAATGTGAATTAAGTCACACTATAAAATTTCCTAGATTATCGTCATTACATTTTTAAATTATAAAGCTTATCTTGTAACCAGATTTTTTTTCATTCTCAATCTCACTGTATTCTTAACCTGCACGAAAGGTCCTGAAAGAAGCATTATTGAGCTTGTTCATTTTCAGCATTTTGAAAATGAAAAAATAATATGAGAAAATCAATCCATTTTTTTTTAAGCTCTCCAAAACAACATCGATTGAAAAAAATCGAATCAGAGAATAAAAGACGAGCGCAGAAAATTGATAGAGTCTTCTCGTGATGGTTGGACGCACCAATATGACCTAAAGCATCTTAATCATGAATTTATACCCGCTACACCGCAATCTGAATCACACATCAAGCGTAAAAAAAGCCTAATAAATTAGGCTTTTGAGGAATTCACCACATTAAATCATCTGGAATAACATAAGCTGCATATGGATCTTCCTCATCTGTAATAGCCTCATTTTTCTCAGCATTATTCACAATAATAAATCCTTCGACTTTTTCATTAATCCGCTCAGATAACGCTCTTGGTAGAACAGCATAACCTGTTTGATCTTTGGCGATAACTAATGTGCCTGCCACGAGTGCATTGTAAACTTGTTGATTAATATAAATTTTCTTAATTTTATTTTCATCAACGAACTGGTAGCTGATTTCACCATCAATATCTTTGATTTTATGCTGACCAATCATTTGCACTACTGCTGCACGTAATGCTTTTTCATCTTGCTGGCGTTTGATTTCAAGATTAAGACTCTGATCTTTTTCTAATTTTAGCTTTAAATCTTGTTCAATCTTAGCTTTAATCTCAGCTTCATTGCTTTGACCCGTGCGTTGCTCATGCACAGCTTGTTTAGAAAGTTTTTTAGCCTTTTTTTGATCGACTAAACCGGCTTTGAGCAATTGTGCTTGCAAGGCATTTTTTACCATGAGTAATACCAACTACGATTTTTGAAAATAACAATGACGGAAATATAAAATCCAATAGATCAGGGTCAGTAAAAAACTTAAACCTGCAGGAATTAAAAATGCTTCTAATTGTAAATAAGGATAGCTGAATGCCGCAACAGTACTGCCAATAATAAAACCAAATAAAATCACTAAATGCAAAATAACTTTTCTGGATTCCGTTGTAAGACCTCTTACAAAATATCCAAATGCTAAACCAAGATCGGTTAAGACACCAGAAAGGTGAGTCGTGCGAATAATCGCACCTTTATAATGACTTACCATGGCATTTTGTACACCCATCGCACAACATGCCCATAGCAGTGCATAACGAGGATAATAGGGAATAAATACCCAACAGAGCAGAATAAAAAAAGTCACTAAACTCAATGGTAGACCATATCTGCGTCCGAGTTTAAATCGACTATTCCCCAATATCAGACCGCTAAAACTAGAGCCTAAAACATAACTCAGGATAATAAGAATCAGAAAAAATACAGCTTTGAAATCATGGTCAATAATACCGATCGCAAGCAGACTTGCATTGCCTGTCATATGTGAAACTGACTGATGTAATAGAGAAATGAGACCCAAAACGTTGATCATGCCTGCATTTACTGCAAGCATGAAAGCCCCAAATTGTACCCAGTTTGGAAGGAATTGAAATGGCATATCTTTCATTCTAAAAGTTTATGCCATGAATATATTATTTTGAAGGAGCGCGATCAACCGCAGCAGTAAACAATACATCTGTAGATGAGTTGAGGGCTGTTTCAGTTGAATCTTGTAGAACACTGATCACCATACCGATGGCTACAACTTGCATAGCCACATCTGGTGAAATATTGAATAAGCCACAAGCGACAGGAATCAATAACAGTGAACCACCCGCTACACCTGAAGCACCGCAGGCAGAAACAGTAGCCACAACAGAAAGAACAAGCATTGTAGTAAAGTCAACGGAAATACCAAGTGTATTCACCGCTGCTAATGTTAATACAGTAATCGTTACTGATGCGCCCGCCATATTAATTGCAGCTCCCAACGGGATTGCTACACTCGATGTCGATTCATTCACGCCCAAACGCTTGGCAAGATCCAAGTTCACCGGAATATTTGCTGCTGAACTACGGGTGAAAAATGCGGTGATCCCACTTTCACGTAGACATTGAATAACCAATGGATAAGGATTTGAACGCGTAACAAATGCCACCATAATTGGGTTAATTACAAGTGCAACAAAGAACATAGTCCCTAATAGAACAGACAATAATTGTGCATAACTTGCTAAGGTTTTAAGACCTGCATCTGCAAAAGTCACTGCAACAAGTCCAAAAATACCGAAAGGTGCAAAACTGATGACAAGACGAATCACGTGATTCACGGCATTCGCAGCATCCGTCAGACACTGTTTTGTGGTGTCTGTGGCATGACGAAATGCTATACCAAGTGCAACAGCCCAACCCAAAATCCCAATAAAGTTTGCTTCACTTAATGCAACGATAGGATTCGCAACAAAACTGAGTAATAAATTTTTAAGAATTTCAGTCAAGCTGCCAGGTGGCTGTAAATCAGCTTGCGCAGC
The DNA here is from genome assembly GCF_056779995.1 of Acinetobacter sp. ANC_7504. Taxonomy (NCBI): domain Bacteria; kingdom Pseudomonadati; phylum Pseudomonadota; class Gammaproteobacteria; order Moraxellales; family Moraxellaceae; genus Acinetobacter; species Acinetobacter sp. ANC_7504. Next base: position 762,114 of record NZ_JBWYIZ010000001.1, read on the forward strand.
GACATCTAGGAAAAGAGTGCTTGGAAATAAATTACTCACAACGACAGCAGTTAACGCAGATAAAAACATACCTACGGCATACATCATCATAATGGGTTTGATTTTCGCACTGCTGCTATCACCAACTTTAAAGTTTGCAATCGAAGAAAGGACCAAAACAAAAACAAGGATTGGTGCAACAGATTTAAGGGCTTTAATAAATAAATCACCCAGCAAGCTTAATTGTGGTGCAACTTGAGGGAAAAATATAGCCACCAAAACGCCCAGAATAATGGCGATAAGGATTTTGGTGACTAAACTCAAACGTGCTAGAGCAGTGAACATAACTGAACCTAATAATGCCGAGTCTGGCTTAAAATCGGATAAATAAGTCGGGTATTCTATACTTAAAAATGATTTTAAATATAAAACTTATTCATAATAAAAATTAAGTGAATCAAATCACTGGATTTTTTTTGATAATTCTTACTTAAGAATATCAAATTCTTATGCAAAAGATGATTTATTTTCACTGAAATGCGGGTCTAATTCATATACTGCTTGGAAATGAGTGAGGTATATTTTACCTGTCAGATGTTGTATCCAGTTGGTTGAATTTAAGCGATCCATAACAGGACCTTTGACTTCGCTTAAGTGTAGTTGAATATTGAGTTTAGATAACTCAGAATTCATTTCCTCAAGAGTCTCTAAAGCTGAGTAGTCAATATTACTGATACTGGAACAGTTAATGACAACATGTTGAAGCTCATCATGTTGGCTAACTTCTGAAATAATAAATTCCTTCAGGGTGTTTGCATTGAGAAAACTCAAATTTTCATCAATTCTCACCGAAACGAGCCTTTTACTGGTAATAACCTGGTGTCTTGAAATATTTCTAAAATGCTGCGTACCTTCAACGAGACCAATCACTGCAATATGTGGACGACTAATTCTCCATAACAGCAACACAAATGTTGAAATAATACCCACCATTAAGCCTGTTGTAATATCTACACACAGCACCCCTAAAAATGTAAGAGCCATTGCCAAACCATCTGCTTTGGAATATTTCCAAGCCGCTATAAAAGGTTTAATTTCAACAAGTTTCCATATCGACACAATGATTGTTGCAGCCAATACTCCTAAAGGTAAATATTCAAATAGGCTTGTAAAATATAGACTGACCATAATAATAAGTAGCGAGGATAAAACCCCAGCCATAGGTGTTTTAGCACCAGCATCAGCATTGACCACTGTACGTGATAAGCTACCAGTGACAGGAAATGCGCCACTGATTCCAGCGCCAAAATTTGCAACACCGAGTGCAACAAGCTCTTGATTACTGTTCAAATTGCTACGTGATTGAAAAGCCGTAGCTTGCGCGATCGAAATAGATTCAACGAAACTCACCATAGCGATCATTACTGCGCCAGGAAGCAATATTTTTACCATGTCCCAAGTCCAGTACGGCATTTGAATCGGGGGTAATCCACTTGGAATTTCACCTACTGTTTTAATTCCATAGGCAGTTAAATCAAAGGACTGAACCAGTAAGATTGAAAATAGCACTAAGCATAATGGTACTGCTTTTTGTATAAATTGCATCATTTTTTGATGATTTGAAAATGCTGGAATTTTAAATAATTGTGGTAAATAAATGAGCGCTAAAATTGAAGCTAAACCCAAAGATAAGCTGGCCAAATCATATAAAGAAATGTATTGAGCCAAACTCGTAAAAAATTCGATTAAATTACTGGATTGCAATGGAATATTAAGAATAAATTTTATTTGACCTAATGCAATTAAGACAGCTGAAGCAATGATAAAACTCTTAATCACAGGATGGCTAATGAGACGAATCAAAAAACCAAATCTAAATAGCCCCAATAAAAATGAAATTATGCCAACCATTACTGCTAGCAAATAGGCAGCTTGAATATAGACTGGTGAACCCACTTCATATAATGGCTGTAATGTAGCAAAAGTCATCATGGAGATTAATGCAACTGGACCAATTGAAAGGGTAGTACTCCCTCCAATCAATGCATAAGCAATCATAGGGATAATACTGGCATATAACCCCATAATTGGAGGTAAGCCTGCAATCATGGCATATGCCATGCCTTGTGGTACAAGCATTGCAAGCACGATCACAGATGCAAGAAAATCAGATTTAAAATCTTGAGTATTGTATTTTTTTAACCATTTCCAAGCTGGGATGATTCGTTCCACAGAATGCTTCGTTAAATCCATACAAATCTCTAAATCACATTTATGTATATATTATGCATAAAAAGTGATAAACAAGCACTGAGTATTGTTGATAAGGATCATCAAGAATTTGATTAATGATCCTTAGCGTATGAATTTAATCGAATATTTTTTTAAAAGGTTGTATCTGTTCAAGCTGAAAAGCGAGATCTATCAGTAAACGTTCTTGTCCCAAATCAGCAGAAAGCTGAATACCTATCGGTCTTGAATCTAATTTGGTCATACCCATCGGCAATGATATCGCTGGAGCACCTGCGATATTTTGAATAGGTGTGAATGCCACATAATTTCTTAAACGCTCAAATAAAACATCAAATTCGAGTTGAGGTGAAAGATATCCAATTTGAGGCGAAACATGCGCTAAAACTGGCGAAAGGATGACATCATATTGTTGGAATATTTGTTGATAGATGCGCTGGATTTGCTTTAAACGGTACAGAAATAAAGGAGTTTTATAGAAATTTTTCTTGTACAAGTTTGCAAGCCCAACTGTTAGATGATCTAACTCATTCACGTTAAAATCTTTGCCAAGTAGCGGTTTTCCAAACTGTTGAATCATAAATGATAAAAAACCCCAATAGTGGCTGAAATCATCTACAAACGAATCTGGAAGAGGAAGTGAAAACTCTTCAATATGATGACCTAAATTCCTGAGTAATTGAGCAGTAGACTCAACAGTTTGACGGGTCTCAGCATCAGTATTGGTTTGTAATGAATCATAAACAAGGCCAATCCGTAAAGGTTTGCTGGATGGATGCTGGATTAAGCCAATTTCGGGTAATTTTTTTGGCTTATATTGTTTTTCCATTTCAGCAAAGAAAAACGCGGTATCACGCACAGAACGTGTTAAAACACCATCTGAAACAAGGTCAATTGGTAAATACTGCGAACCTTCATTTGGATACCAACGACCACGTGTCGGCTTTAAACCGACTAAACCGCAATTTGCTGCAGGAATTCGTATCGAACCACCACCATCATTTGCATGTGCAATTGGTACTACGCCTGATGCAACGAGTGCCGCAGCTCCACCTGAAGAAGCTCCACACGAATAATCAGTATGCCAAGGATTGCGTGTGTAATCCCCAGACTTAAATTCTGTTGAAGCATTTAAGCCAAATTCAGGCATTTTAGATTTACCCAGTGCAATTAAGCCTGTATCTAACATTTGTTGAGTAATTTTAGAATTTTTGATCTTTTCCTTGGATTTGAACGATGTTGATCCTTGTTGCGTAGGAAAACCAATAAGATCCAAATTATCCTTAATAAATGTAGGGATTGCAGAAAAAATCTGATTTGGTTTAAAAGTAGGCGATTTAAGTATTTGTTCGAAGCTTTCGAATTCAATTGCATTCAGCAGAGGATTTACGGTTTTTGCGCGTTCTATCGTAGCTCTTAAAACCTCATCAATTGAGATGTCTTTAGATTGGATTCTGTTTGAGAGCTCAATCGCATCACTCGTACCTAATATATCATCCGTGAAAGCGTGAATTTTTTTTTGATTATCCATAATCGATTTTCTTTAAAATTGACTAAGCATATGTATACACATGAAATATTGATTTGTCGATTGACCAGAGATTGATTCGAAACAATTTCGCATAATGTATATTATGTTAAATAGAATATCTGGAACAACAACCCTGAACATGGGTGTATATACTTTGTGATGGCTAAGAATTTGGCATTAAAGAATCTTCGATGAAATTCGTCATTAAGAAAAAACTTTTGATGAAAGAATTAGATGTACTACATGCTCTGATCAAATATTACTTGAAGAATCTAAAACCCAAAGAAGCTGTAAAATTAGGAGGATTAACAGCCCTTTTATTCTTAAATTTAAAACTAGAGTCCACCATTAGATAACGTGGACTCTTTTTTTACCAGCTTAATCAATTAAGATAGAATTATATTTTTCAGGTAAAAGTCCATATTCACCCCATTTTAAGTACTCGACACAGAGACCGATACCATTACCTGTGATTTTGCCCCAAAAAAGAACAATTCGTCCTTCTGAATTATCACCAATTCCGTGTCTACGCTGGGCTAAATTAGTATCTTTTAAATAGAAATCAGGAATTTCAGGATTAGAAACTAATCTAGTCATCCGTATATTATGATCTTCACCTTTTCCACCAACATAAGAGTTGCGAATGATTCCATAATATAGTTTAGGTTCCTCATCTTCCTCTGTGACATCTTCTACACTATGCAACAATTCATTCAATTTAACAGCTACATTAGAGTTTGGTAAATAAAAATATTTATAGAAGTTTTCGTGGAACTTTTTACAAATACCAGCAACAGTTGATATTTTTGAAGGCAAATCAAAAGCTTCACCATTGTGTCTGGAAATTGGAATAGTTGTAAGTGGACCATCCTCATCCTCAATAGCTGTCACATCATATTCGCCTGCTTGTTCATCATCCATTACTGGAGGATCAGTTTTGAAGCTACTAATAATAGCTAGTTCTTTGTTTTCAATTGCTTGTTTTGCTTCTTCCTCATTTTCGTACAATTTACCTTCTGCTTTAGGTGTTCTTAATTTACATTCAACTTTGCTATATGAAGGTAAATGTGAAAATGAAGCTTTTCGCCCATTTGAAAAATAATCACCACTTAAGGGTTTTCTAGATAAAGGTGTAAAACATATTGGGCAGAAAATACCCCCTTTCATGGAGGAATCAAATTCTGTAGCAACAATTTTTACAGCATTTTGTAGAAGATCCTCCTTGCTACCATCTTCAAATGTCCAGCCACTTAAATACAATGCAATTTTAATTTTATTATCAGCCATTTTTTCTCTTCACGTTATTCTGAAGTCACACAACTTCAATTTATGTTAAATAGGATATCTTTAACAGCACACCAATACTACCCATCGTCTTCTTACATCGCTTAAAACAACTAATGATTAGAATTCAAATTAGGAAAAAAAATTTAAACCAAAACACAATCTGTCATTTTTGATGGACCATTGAGTATATACAGCAACGTTCTCAATTTTTGTCTAGCTCAGGTTATAATGCTCATCTTACACAATTCAGTTGATCTACTATGAACACCTCCAATGACCCTTTACATGGCAAAAAACTTGCTGACATTTTAGATGAGTTATTGGATTACTACGGAGGCTTTGAAGGATTAAGTCGTAAAATTGAAATTCGTTGTTTTTGCATCGACCCGAGTGTTAAATCATCTTTACGATTTCTACGGACTACACCATGGGCACGTGAAAAAGTAGAAAGCTTATATTTGTATGTTCTCCGTCAAAAAGCTAAACAGAAATTCTAGCCAACAAAAAACTTAAGCTATGTTTAACTTGTTATACCCAATTGTAGAATAGCCTTAATGAGTATCTATCGTTTTTGTTCACATCGTGTAGTTATGGGTGGAAGCCCCACTCTCCTACTACATTGAACGACGATCAATCATCTAAATCCAGTCTTATTAAGTCTAGAGCTAAAAGCTATAATATGTTTTTAAAAAGTTTTAGATCATATGCTCGAACTCATTCACTCATATCCTCAAGCCAAATTGGTGAATACTTTCCAAGCATTAGCGAATGAAGTTTTTGAAGACCATGTCAATGCTTTATGTTGGTATAGGCATTTAGATTACAATTTCAAAGAAATCGTTGAAAAACTTACACTCATAGAAGATATTACTGAAATTTCCATCGCACAATTAGAGCAACTCAAACTTTCAGACTCTGCAAGCAAAGCGAGAGACGTTATTATTAATGATATAATGTTGCTCACCGAATTGGGTGCATCGCCGTCTTTAAACTTAATCAAAGAATATCAGCGTGATGAAGAATTGGATTTTATCAGCACTGATGTATATTCTTTTCATGTAGATCGATCGCCATTAGCAACGGATACATATCTATGTACCTATTACGGGGCGGCTAGCGATATTATTTCCAATGATGAGGTTGAACAAAAAATTCATATTCCAGAAATCCGTCAAAAAATTAAATCATTGTTTGATGGCGAAGACCATGAGTTTGAGGATTTTCTTGAAGAGACCTATATGGATCTTCACTATCAACCTAAAAATGGTGCAACACCTTTAAATTTAGGAATTGGTCATCTCTGGCGTTTGGCTGTAGATCATCCTGATCAGAAAGTACTTCCTTGTGTTCACCGTGCTCCAAAAGAAAATGCAGGAGAACTCAGATTACTCTTAATTTGTTAAGGAATTCCTTGCTCAATTTAGGCGAGTAATTCTTTTTCAGCTTCAAATGGATTAAAGAAATTACACCAAACGATTGGTCCTAAACTCATCTCCGAATCAGTAAGTAAACATTGATCAAAATTTTGGATTAATTGCTCTTTATCCATCTCTTGTCCAATTAAAACAATTTCCTGTCTGGCATCACCCGTTTCTGGATGCCAACTCGATTCAATTTCCTGAATAGATTGCGTATCTTGTGGCCATTCCTCTTGTGGTACCGAAGCCCACCAATATCCTGCTTGACCATGCCGAGCCATACCTCCAGCTTGTGACCAAGCCATAGCCATTGTTGGTTCCGCAGCAAGCCAAAAAAATCCTTTTGAGCGTATAACACCTTTCCATTCTGAATGAATAAAATTGTAAAAACGTTGTGGGTGAAAGGGTCTTCTTGCTCTATATACGAAACTTTCGATTCCATATTCTTCAGTTTCAGGCTTATGCTCTCCTCTCAACTCTTTTAACCAACCAGGTGCTTGTGAGGCTTCATCAAAATTAAAAAGCTGTGTGTTGAGTATTTTATCGAGTTCAACCTGACCAAATGTAGATGACTCAATTTTTGCTCTAGGGTTAAGCTTTTTGAGAATCGCATAAAGCTGGGACTTCTGATGCTCATCGATTAAATCAGTTTTGTTTAGAATAATAACATCACAAAATTCGATTTGATCTATCAGTAAATCCACAACAGTACGTTGGTCAAATTCTCCAAGTGATTCGCCACGATCATGAAGAAGATCATATGAACGATAATCACGTAAAAAATTGAATGCATCGACTACGGTCACCATGGTATCTAAACGAGCGTACTCATTTAGAGATACGCCGTCTTCATCTTCAAACGTAAATGTTTCGGCTACAGGTAGAGGCTCTGATATTCCGGTAGATTCAATGACGAGTTGATCAAATTTTTTCTCTTCCGCTAATCGTCTTACTTCTACTAATAAATCTTCTCTCAAAGTACAGCAAATACATCCATTACTCATTTCAACGAGTTTTTCTTCCGTTCGTGATAATTCCGCCCCACCTTCTCTGACTAAAGCAGCATCAATATTGACTTCTGACATATCGTTCACAATTACTGCGACACGTTTTCCTTCTCTATTATTTAAAATATGATTTAAAAGTGTGGTTTTTCCTGCACCAAGAAATCCAGATAGCACAGTGACAGGTAATTTATACGGTTGTGAAGAATCAATATTCATGGTGAGTTACTCGTTTTAATGTTCAACCACATCATTTGATCGCTTATTGCAATCAATGAATGATCTTGATTTTTGATGTAACTAAATCATAATTGTTATGTTATAACATTTCAACATGTTTAATGTTTAGTTAAAATTAAATAAAATTTATTTATAGTGATTCTAAATTGTATTCATCACTGTAGAATCATAAGTAAAACTAAAGAATCTATGTCTTTATTTTTATAATCATATGAGCATATAACAATGAATTTAATCAATCTTATTATTCGTACCACTTTAAGTACTTCTCTGTTACTTGGAGTTTCGAATACGTATGCCGTGGTTGCAGGCGGAATGGTTTCTACTGACTACCATTGGAACAATATTCCTGCTAACGGCTTTGCAATACTTGAAAATCAAATCATCATTACCAATGAGCCAGGAAATGATGGTAATACATTTTGGGCCAATCAATTTTCTATCAAGCATGGAGATGGTGGCTATGTTGGATTGCAACAACGAAGCAATGATCAGAAATATTTAAATTTCTCAATCTGGAAAGCGACATCTTGGAAAACAGGATACCCTGCGTATTGCAGACAATTCGATCACGAAGGTGATGGCGTTCAATGTGATTTACCTTATGAATGGAAGGAAGGCACGAAATATAATTTTAAGATTGTGAAAAATAATGACAGTACAGTCTCAGCCTTTGTTAAAAACATGAGTACTGGTAAACAACTTGAAATTGCAAAAATCAATGTGCCGCAGACCTGGGGTGGTTTTGATAGTTTAGTTACATTTACCGAAAATTTCAGACAGCATCAACAACCCAACGGTATTTATGGCTATAACAGTTGTAATGATGTTCATACATCTGTTTCAGCGACCTATCCTGCAATAGCAAACTCTTCAAATAAGTCTAAATCACAAACGACTAAAACTTATGGAAATTGTGTACAAGTGGCATCAGCGCATTGCACGGATGATTCTACTTGCATTTCTACTGTGAATAATGCCAATTACACCCAGCAAAAACCTTTCATTTTGAAAAATGGTGCACGAGGTTTTTGTGCAGATAGCTTGAATGGTGGTCAACAATTGGGATTGTATTCATGTGATCCCAACAACGGTAATCAACGTCTGAGTACGGATCACACCCATCGCTTATATTTAACTCATCGGGATGCGTGTTTGATGGGCGATGTTAAAGATAATTTCGTTAAAGTTGCGCCGTGCAATAATGATAGTAGTCAACGATGGATGTATAGTCGCCACACAAGCCAATATATCAACTTAAAAACAGGTCTATGCCTTGATGCCGCTGATGGTGCAAATAGTATGGCACGCCTACAAATGATTGGATGTCAAAGCAATAATTCATATCAAACCTGGAAAATTACACGTTAACTTATTAAATTCAGAGCTTTAGCATTTAAAGCTCTGAATTTTAATGCTGAAATTTTAATTTTTTTGCTTTCTTTGAGTGACTCGTACTAATTTTAGTACAATTTGATATCTAAATTAGAGATTTTACTCATAGATAAGCCAGCTCACTCAGGTTAAAAGCATTCTTAATACTGGCTCAAAAAGCGAAATAAGTTCAATGATTTTAGGGAGATATTTATCTAAGGTATATTTTTAATATTGATGACAGCAATAAAATAAAAACAATTAAAACTATTCTTCATAAATCTTTGCTATTTTTCCGATAGCGCCTTTAAGGATGAGAAAAAAATTCTTCAAAATATTAAAACTTAATAAATGAGATTAGACGTTTGTTGTTTACTCTGAAGATAGAAATCAAAAGCCCTTTTTTAATATTGGAGAGAATCAAATTCTAACTTTATGTTTAATATGAACATTCATAGTCCTATTTTTCAATGCATTGCCCTTCACTAGTTATAAGTTATAAGTTATAAGTTATAAGTTATAAGTTATAAGTTATGAGTATCTAGTTGATTTATGAATTTGGCTGAAATGATTGAGTACTTGAGTATAGTCATCTATGTAACCTCAAAAAACCTTAGTGAACTTTTTTCACAACAACTATTTCTAAATAGATTCTTGAAAAATTTTGCGTAAAATTTTACTCTCCTCGTGACATTCATTACCTTTTTTTGGTCAATCCTCACTTCTATTACCCATTAAATAAATACTAAGTTGATAAGTTTTTTTAATAATCTTTTATGTGTCGAGATTTTATTTATTGACGAGTCTAATTTAAAAATTACACTTTTGCTTAGGCTATTTTGGTATTCAAAATTTAAGCCTAAGCATTTAAAGATTTTCTTAAATTAGAAACTATAGGTGAAAGCCACTACACCTAAATTTTTCTGTTTTTCGTTATAGCGGTTCTTACCACCAAAAATATATTGTCCACTCAATCCGAGTTCTGGTGTCAAGGCATAATCTAGCCCGATAGATGAGAAGCGATAAGCAAATTCTCGTTTTGTATCACCGAGCTCTAGACCTTCATATTTCCCCTTATCATTAAAATAGCTCGCTGCAGCACTTGCTGTAGCAGATAATTTATCATTGAGTTGGTGGGTATATATTACGTTTAGATAAGTATCCCCTTGGTTTGCATACACGACATCATATGTATATGCAGATAAACTGGTTGATAAAGAGTTTTTATCATTGAATTGGTGTGTGGCAGTTACCCCCATTTCATTGGAAGTTGTATTTGACGCGTTCGGATAGAAATAAGTGGCATTCCAAATATTCCAATTTGTCCTACCAGTATCAAAACTGTAGCCGACAATAAAGTCGTGCTCTAATTTATCAGTTTTACGGCGCTTATCACCTTGAAGTTCAGCATAAGAGTAGCCTAGTGTAGAACCCCAATACCCGACATAGAAGTTGTTATAACTGAGGTTTAGACCTGTTTGAATTGTGAGGTCATCATTTTCTGGTGCATTTGTTAAACCACGTGAAATGTATTTGGAGGTTAATGTGACATATCCATCAAATTGAATTGGTGAATTTGTTTCTTGATTCGTAGAATTTGCATAACTGGGTAAAATAATAAAGCTAGCAGTGCTCAACAACACTGCTTGAGTCGTTTTAATCATCATAAAATTTATAATTTAGAAAATGAGGGTGAAGTTTCTGCACGATAAAATGGTGCATCTGAAGGGGTTAAAGCAGGTCGATTACGAATGTGATCTGCAATCTTCTCGGCCATCATGATCGTCGTTGCATTGAGATTACCAGTAATAATCAGCGGCATGATAGAAGCATCGACCACTCGCAACCCATCTATTTCATGGACACGACCGTAACCATCTACAACAGCTAAATCATCTTCACCCATTTTACAGCTACACGAAGGATGATACGCTGTTTCTGCATGATTTTTTACAAATTCATCAATTTGCTGATCTGTTTTTAATGCTGAACCTGGACTAATTTCTCTACCTCGATACTGATCTAATGCAGGCTGATGCATAATTTCTCGTGTAATTCTCACGGCATCACGGAATTCGCGCCAATCTTGTTCAGTGCTCATGTAGTTAAATAAAATGCTCGGATGATCAAAAGGATTTTTCGAGGTTAAGCGAATTCTTCCTCTTGACGGCGATCGCATAGATCCAACATGTGCTTGAAAACCATGTTCATTGATTGCATTGGTACCATTGTAGTTAATTGCAATTGGTAAAAAGTGATACTGGAGATTCGGCCACTCAAACTCATCACTAGAGCGAATGAATCCACCTGCTTCAAACTGATTGCTTGCACCAATTCCTTTACCCAAAAACAGCCATTCAGCGCCAATTTTAGGTTGGTTATACCATTTTAATGCAGGGTAAAGACTGACGGGCTTCTTACATTGGTATTGAAGATACATTTCTAAATGATCTTGCAAATTTTCACCCACTCCCGGTAAATCTTGCACAACCTTTACATCCAGTGACTCTAATAATGACTTAGCTCCTACCCCTGAACGCTGTAAAATTTGAGGTGATGCAATAGCACCTGTGCACAGCAATACTTCTCGCTCAGCATAGACCTTGTGTAAATTTGTTGCATCTTGACCAAGAATGTATTCAACACCGATAGCTTGTTTTTTTTCAAATAAGATTCGATTGGTTGTGGCATGCGTAATAATCGTTAGATTCTGACGACCTTTAGCTATATCTAAATAGCCACGAGCGGTACTGGAACGTCTGCCTTGAGGTGTCACCGTACGATCCATTGGACCAAAGCCTTCTTGTTGGTATCCATTTAAATCATCCGTACGTGGATATCCAGCTTGCACACCCGCTTCAACCATTGCATGAAATAACTCATTATTGTCTGACTTTGGCGTAGCAACACTAACTGGGCCTTGATCACCGTGATATTCATTTGCACCAATATCTCTAGACTCTGCTTTTTTATAGTAAGGTAAACATTCAGCATAACGCCAATGACTGAGTCCTTTTATTTGAGACCATTGCTCTAAATCCATGGCATTCCCACGGATATAACACATACCGTTAATTAATGATGAACCACCTAAACCTTTACCACGTCCACATTCCATACGGCGGTTATTCATATGTGGTTCTGGATCGGTCAAATATGCCCAATTATAACGTCGACCTTGTAAAGGATAAGCCAAAGCAGCAGGCATTTGAGTTCTAAAATCTAAACGGTAGTCAGGGCCACCCGCTTCAAGGAGCAGAACTTTAATTTCTGGATCTTCGGTGAGTCTCGCTGCAAGTACATTCCCAGCAGAACCTGCACCTATGATAATGTAATCATATGTCATAGTGTTCTCCTTAGGCTTTAAATACAGATTGAAATGGACTTAATTCCACTTGTACCGATTTGATTTGCGTGTAGTGTTGTAAAGTCGTTAAACCATTCTCTCTTCCTACACCAGAATGCTTATAGCCACCGACTGGCATTTCAGCTGGAGATTCACCCCACGTATTGATCCAACATATACCTGCTTCAATTTGGTGGATGATTCGATGTGCTTTGACAATATCAGGGGTAACCACGCCAGCAGCCAATCCATAAGAAGTATTATTAGCGCGACGAATCACTTCTTCTTCTGATGTATATGTCAAAATACTCATCACAGGACCGAAGATTTCCTCTTGAACAATGGTCATCTCATCTCGACAATCACTGAAGATTGTAGGCAGTACAAAAGCACCATTTTTTAAATGATCATCTGTTGCTCTAGAACCACCACACACTAAACGTGCTCCCTCGCTTTTAGCAGAATCGATGAATGCCAAAATTTTATTCATATGCGCAAAGCTAGATACTGGTCCAAAATTTGTTTCTGAATCGAGCGGATTACCTAAGCGGATATAAGGAATACGTTCTAATAGCTTTTCTTCAAATTTTAGTTGTAATGATTCTGGAATAAACACTCGTGTCCCATTCGTACATACCTGTCCAGAACTATAGAAATTTGCCATCATTGCAATATCTGCAGCTAAGTCTAAATCAGCATCTTCACAAATAATTAATGGTGACTTCCCACCCAACTCCATCGTGACTTCTTTAAGACTCGATTCAGCAGCTTGAGCCATCACTTTTTTTCCAGTGCTCACACCACCAGTAAATGAAATTTTCGCAATATCTACATGCTGGCTTAAATAGGCACCAATATCACCGCCCCCTGTTACAACATTGAATACCCCATCTGGCACTCCAGCTTCGGTATAAATTTCTGCCAATTTAAAGGCTGTTAATGGGGTAATCTCGCTGGCTTTGAAAATCATTGCATTCCCCGCCGCCAAAGCAGGTGCTGACTTCCATAAGGCAATTTGAATTGGATAATTCCATGCTCCTATACCAGCTACAATTCCCAAAGGTTCACGGCGTGTATAGACAAATGAATCTGTTCTTAAAGGAATCTGTTGACCCTCGAGTACAGGTAAAATTCCAGCGTAGTATTCGAGTACATCAGCCCCTGTCACAATATCTACAGTCGATGTTTCACTATATGCTTTACCACTATCTAAGGACTCAATGGTGGCAAGTTCATCATTTCTTTCACGTAAAATAGCTACAGCTTTATTTAAAATTCTTGAACGCTGCATATAAGTCATTTCAGCCCAAACTTTCTGTCCTTGTTTGGCAGATAGAATGGCTTGATCCACATCCTGTTGAGAACATGCTTGAATGGTCGCGAGAACTTGCCCCGTGGCTGGATTAATCGAATCAAAAGTTTGACCTGATTGAGCATCGACGAATTGTCCATGAATATAAGGACGTTGTAATGGGAATTTATTCATACGATTAGCCTCAGATATAGTAAATATTAAAAATTATTGTGTAAGTTGCTGCTGGATAAAGGCATGGCAAAGACGGATAGAAAGATCAGTATCAATATCACTTCTTGTTAATGCACCCCTTAACCAGAACCCATCAATTAATGCAGCCAACCCTTGAGCTGCTTGCTCAGCTTTTAGGGGGCTTAAACGTTTTAAAAACTCATGTTTTAAATTTGAATGTAGACGACAGTGATTCACTTGCTGTAATCGGTGTAGATCGGGTTGATGCAAACTAATAGCCCAAAACGCGAGCCATACTTTCATCGCGGCTTGATTGGTCTGAGGAGTAGCAAAATTCGCTTTAACAATCGCCATTAAACGATCTTCTGGAGAATGTCCAACCTCTGATTTTAGATCCCTTACACTTTCTCCAAGTTGCTGTAGTAAATAGCGCATGGTTGCCTCAATCAATCCATTCTTGCCACCAAAATAATGACTAATAATACCCGTGGAGACACCTGCTCTTTGCGCGATCTGTTGAATGGATGCATCAGCAAAACCGAGCTCATTTACAGTGGAGAGAGTGGCATCAATCAATTGTTGACGACGAATGGGTTGCATACCAACTTTTGGCATAAGATGACCTAAACTTACAGGAGATTATAATTAGCGTTTATCAATAAGAACGCTGTAACATTAGTAAACGTTTTTTTAATTGAACGTTCAATCAATAAAAATTATAGTGCTATTACTTCCATGATGTACAGCTCAGTTTGTTTTGTATTTGCAAAAGTTTGTAATTGTGGATCAAGCAAGCTTCTATCAGGATATAAATCGAACTGCGCTGTAGATCATTTCATTACTCATTGAATGGTCACTGATTTATGCATAACAAAAATGATCAAACGCAGGATAGTTTGAATAAGGTCGTGTTTTATGTATCAGCATCATTGATACTTTTGTTTTCGATCACCACAATTTTGTTTAATGAAGATGCTAATAACGTCATTACACAAACCCTCGATTGGGTAAGCAGAACCTTTAGTTGGTATTACCTGTTGGCTGCGACAATCTATTTTGTCTTTATTGTATTTATCGCATGCTCTCGATATGGCGAAATTAAATTAGGACCTAAACACTCTAAGCCTGAATTTAGTTTACTAAGTTGGTCTGCAATGCTCTTTTCTGCGGGTATTGGTATTGATCTCATGTTCTTTTCCGTGGCTGAACCTTTATCGCATTACATGAACCCACCTGTGGGTGAAGGACAAACCTTTGAAGCAGCACGTCAGTCCATGGTATGGACCTTGTTTCATTATGGTTTAACTGGTTGGAGCATGTATGCATTGGTTGGTGTAGCCTTAGGTTACTTCAGTTATCGTTATAACCTTCCCCTTACGATCCGTTCAGCTCTCTACCCTATTTTTGGAAAAAAAATTAACGGCCCTATAGGTCATACTGTAGATACAGCAGCCGTCTTAGGTACAATTTTTGGTATCGCGACTACCTGTGGTATTGGTGTCGTACAACTCAATTATGGTCTTCATGTTCTTTTCGATCTACCTGAAAATTTGTGGATTCAAGCTGGTCTAATCGGGATCGCGGTGGTCATTACTGTAATTTCAGTAACGGCAGGTGTGAATAAAGGGATTCGCGTACTTTCTGAAATCAATATCTATGTCTCGATTGGATTACTCCTCTTTATTCTTTTGATTGGTAATACAGAATTCTTACTCGCAGGCTTAATCCAAAATTTAGGTGATTACCTCAGTCAATTCCCGAAATTGAGTTTAATGAGTTTTCCATTCGAACAACCTAAAGAATGGATGAACAGTTGGACGCTTTTCTTTTGGGCTTGGTGGATTGCATGGTCGCCATTTGTCGGTCTGTTTTTAGCACGAATTTCTCGTGGTCGTACCATTCGTGAGTTTGTATTTGGTACGTTGATTATTCCTCTACTATTTACACTGACTTGGTTATCCATCTTTGGAAATAGTGCACTTCACAATGTAATTTTTGATGGTAATGCACAACTTGCAACAACCGTTTTAGAAAATCCAGCGCATGGTTTCTATGACCTACTTGCACAATATCCTGGTTTTACCTTCTTAGCAGGTATCGCAACAATAACAGGATTATTATTTTACGTCACTTCTGCAGACTCAGGCGCTCTTGTTTTGGGTAATTTCACGACAAAATTCACCAATATCGAGCATGACTCTCCAAGATGGCTCAGCGTATTTTGGGCTATAGCCATTGGTTTATTAACCTTAGCGATGCTGATGGCAAATGGTATTACCGCCTTACAAAACACAACCATCATCATGGGTCTGCCTTTTAGCTTTGTCATATTCTTTGTGATGGCGGGTTTATACAAATCCTTGAGGTTGGAAGATTTCAGACAAGCCAGTACTAGCTTAAATGCCGCGCCAGTCGTGGGCAATGTGGATATTCTCAATTGGAAAAAGCGACTCAGTCGCGTAATGCTTCATCCAAGCCATGAACAAACATTAAAAATGTTAGATGATGTGTGTAAACCTGCAATGGATGCTGTGGCACAGGAACTTTTATCCAAAGGTGTCAAAGTCGATGTGAATACTAAGCCTCTTGAAGATAATGCTGAGCTTTATCATTTGGACCTCATTATTCACTTGAATGAAGAAGAAAATTTCGTATATGAGATTTGGCCCGTTCGTTATGACACCCCTAACTTTAGTACCCGTGCTAAACGAACAAAGCGTTATTACTATCGTTTAGAAAGTTACTTGTTTGAAGGTTCGCAAGGTAACGATTTGGTCGGTTACAACAAAGAACAAGTGATTAACGACATTTTGGACAAATATGAACGTCATATGATGTACCTTCATATTAACCGAATCAGTCCAGGTAAACGTCCACAATTTCCTGATCGTGACATTTAGTTAGTAGTAGCTCATCTAAACAAGGAAAATGACCATGTCAGAAAGTCTAAACGCCTTTGCTCTATTTTTTTCGTTGCTTAATCCCTTTTTAATGAGCATTTATATGCTTGGGATTATTCGAAATTCAGATGCAAAAGTTTTTAATATGGCGCTGATCCAAGGTAGTTTGATTAGCTTTGTGGTTTTTGTCATTTTTGCTAAAACAGGTGAAGCCTTTTTTAATGATGTGCTTCATGCACGATTTGAATCTTTCCAAATTTTTGGTGGGATCATTTTCTTGGTGATTGGTTATCGTTATGTATTTGAAGGTGCTGATACGATTGGGGTCATGCGTGGAGCACCAAATCATTTGGCTGGTACAATCGCCATGCCATTTATGATCGGTCCAGGAACGATTTCTGCATCTGTGATTACAGGCATTCAATTAAGTTTATGGCAGACGATCACAGTCATCTTTATGACCTTATTCTTAACCTGTAGTCTTTTGATATTAATGAAATATTTGCATGATAATTTACAGCACAAATATTCTAATTATATCGACTTATATGTAGATATCGTGGGGCGTGTTGCTGCATTGCTTATCGGTACGATTGCCATCGATATGATCGTGACTGGTGTTACTGGGATCATCAATGGCTAATTGAAGACTATTGTTGAAATTTATAAAAAAGGAGTCTTAGCATTGACTCCTTTTTTAAACCCTAATATTTAGAATCTATATCCGATATTTAAACTATACACCGTTGGATCTACGTCCACACTTCCTACCTTTTCTCCATTTACTTTTACATCAGTTTTGATATCCGCATATCGGATATCAGCACCAACACTCCATTGAGGGTTAAATTGGTAATCTACGCCTATTTGACCAGCCCAACCAAAAGAATCTGAGAGATCGAACTTATCACCACTATATAATCGGTCATTAAAAAAATAGGTGTAATTTAAGCCCAGACCCACATAAGGTTGTAACTTTTCATTTGGTAAGAAGTGATATTGCACACTGAAAATTGGAGGTAAATGTTTTGTTTTTGCGACTTCATTACCAGCAACATTAATTTTATGTTCAGGTGGCAAACCGACTAACACATCAAATGCGATATTTGGTGTATAAAAATAAGAGATCGTGCCAGTGACTCCCCAAGCATCATCTATTGTAACTGGTGCTGTTCGATTAAAAATACTACCTGGAGAAGATGTGGGATCAATATTGCTAATCGCACCTCTTACCTTCCATTTATAATCTGCGCTTTGCGCATTAGAACTTAATGCCACGGTACTCAATAAAATCGCGAATAAACCAAAACTTAATTTATCATTCATATCATTACCCATTTTTTATAAATATCTGAAATTTTGAAGATTGTTAATCAATTGAATTGAATGCTTTAGATCATATCGATAATTCTTTTTGATGGTTATTTTTTATTCTGATTTGTTTTGATGATTTTTTATTTAAGAAAATTTATTCAATTTAAATGGATTTTTGGAATATTGTTTTTAATTTAAGTGAGGAAAGAACATATGCCTAATTTGGATTCCAATCAGTAATGATGAAACAAGAAACAAATCTTATTGACCTTACCACAATGGGAAGGTTTAGAATGATCATGACCTTATTTCAATCAGCATATGGAGTTAAGTATGTCATCTACTTCAACTAAATCTATTCAAATCAACATTGAAGGAATGACCTGTGCTGCTTGTGTAAGCCGAGTTGAAAACTCATTGAAAAAAGTCGAAGGTATTCAAAATGCCAGTGTGAACCTCGCCACTGAAATAGCTCAAATTGAGTTAACAACAGACGTAACAGATCAACAAATCATTCAAGCCTTAAATAAAACAGGTTTTAAAATTAAAAAATGGGCAACAATAAAATTAAAAATTTTAGGCATGACTTGTGCTGCATGTTTGAGCCGAGTTGAACGTTCTTTACTAAAAATATCAGGTGTATTAGCAGCACAAGTAAGTTTGGCAACTGAGATAGCAAGCATTGATCTACTTTATCAAGTTCCTGTTGATCAAGTTATTGAGCGTATCGAAAGATCAGGGTTTGAAGCTGTACTTGAACAGCAAGCGATCACAGCACTTCCAGATCGCGAACTTGAATCAAAAAAAATTCTCAAGCATTTTATTATCGCACTTGTACTCAGTTTACCTATATTTATCATTGAAATGGGGTCGCACCTCTTGCCTTCATTTCATCATTTTATAAGTACTTACATCAGTCAAAATCAGAGTTGGTTATTCCAATTTATTCTTGCGACTTTAGTTATTTTTATACCTGGACGGCATTTTTTCACACAAGGTATCAAGTCACTGATAAATTTACATCCTGACATGAATTCTTTGGTGAGTTTAGGATCAGGAGCTGCCTATTTATATTCTATTGTTGCTACGTTCTTTCCAAGTTTATTGCCACAACAGTCAGTACACGTCTATTACGAGCCTGCAACACTCATTATTACATTTATTTTGTTAGGCAAATATCTAGAAGCACGAGCTAAAGGGCGAACTTCTGCTGCGATTCAACATCTGATTGGCTTAC
The DNA here is from genome assembly GCF_056779995.1 of Acinetobacter sp. ANC_7504. Lineage (NCBI taxonomy): Bacteria > Pseudomonadati > Pseudomonadota > Gammaproteobacteria > Moraxellales > Moraxellaceae > Acinetobacter > Acinetobacter sp. ANC_7504. Next base: position 781,480 of record NZ_JBWYIZ010000001.1, read on the forward strand.
AACCTAAAACAGCACGGGTTAGAGTATCTGACCTCCAGACTAAAGATATCTCGATTGATAAAATTACAATCGGTATGCAGGTTGAAGTTCGGCCTGGTGAAAAAATTCCTGTAGATGGCGTGGTTATTTCAGGTGAAGGCTTTGTAGATGAATCAATGATCAGTGGTGAATCTTTTCCGATCCACAAATTGATGGGTTCAGAAGTCGTTGGTGGAACCATCAACCAAAATGGATTTCTTGTCATTGAAACCAAACATACTACTGAAAGTAGCATTTTATCGTCAATTATTCAGTTGGTTGAAAATGCTCAGACACAAAAGCTCCCCATACAATCTTTAGTCGATAAAATCACATTATGGTTTGTTCCAGTTATCCTCTTGATTTCGATGATTACTTTCATCGCTTGGTTTGTGCTTGGACCTGAACCTAATCTCAGCTATGCGTTGATTAACGCCGTTTCTGTTTTGATTATTGCATGCCCTTGTGCGATGGGTCTTGCAACCCCGATGTCGATAATGGTTGCGACGGGACGTGCTGCTGAACACGGAATTTTATTTAAAAATGCGACTTCACTTCAAAAACTTCGAGAAATTTCAACATTTGCATTTGATAAAACTGGAACCTTAACAATAGGTCAACCTGCGATTAGTCATATCGAGATTTTCGCCCCATTTACACTTCAGCAGGTTCTACAAACTGTCGCATCTCTTGAATATAACTCCGAGCACCCAATTGCTAAAGCGATTGTTCAATATGCATCCGATCATCGTGTAAAGATGATCGAAATTTCAGAATTTAAGAGTATTTCAGGATTCGGCATTCAAGCACAATTGAATGGTCAGGATATTAAAATTGGATCTGTAGAGTTTATTACTCGAGAAAACGCTAAGATCTCTCATGCACTCTCTCAACATCAAAGATTACTAGATGAAGCTCAAACACCAATCGCGGTCTCCATCGATGGTGAGATTGCATCAATTATTTTAATCACTGATCAATTGAGACCTGAAGCCCATGAGGTTATGACTCAACTTAAAAAGAACGACAAGCACATTGCTTTGATTACTGGCGATCATCAAAATGCAGCGCAATATGTGGCGAATCAACTTAATATCAATGCAGTTTATGCACAGGTCAAACCACATGAAAAGTTAAACATCGTTGAGACTCTTCAAACACAATATGGAAATGTTGCTTTTGTCGGTGATGGTATTAATGATGCTCCTGCACTTGCACAAGCTCAAGTCGGTATTGCGATAGGTTCAGGTACAGATGTCGCCATTGAAACGGCTGACCTTATTTTAATTTCATCAAATTTGAATAACTTATCTAAAGCCATCAAATTAAGCGAAATGACCATTAGAAATATTCATCAAAATCTGTTCTGGGCTTTTTTATACAATATTTGTCTGATTCCAATTGCTGCAGGTATCCTTTATCCCTTAACAGGTATCCTGCTCTCACCTGTTTTAGCCGCAATCGCAATGGCACTTTCTTCGGTATTTGTACTAGCGAATGCTTTAAGACTCAAAACTTTGAAATTAAATTAGCAGCTTAAAACAAAGGAAAGATCATGAATATTGGCGAATTAGCACGACGTTCAGGCTTAACTGCTAAAATGATTCGATATTACGAAAAAATCGATCTCATTTCTGTTCCGATCAGAAGCGCTAGCGGTTATCGTGTTTACACAGAGCAAGACCTTTCGACTTTAAGTTTTATTAAACATGCTAAAGATCTTGGTTTTTCGATCGATCAAATCAAAAGATTAGTTGAGCTTTGGAAAAATCCTGACAGAAAAAGTGCTGATGTGAAAAAAATTACAGATCAACATATTCATTTTTTGACAGAACAAATTCATTCGATGCAATCAATGATTTTAAAATTAAAGGCTGCGAGTCAGATGTGCTCTAATGATTCGACTTCAAACTGCAGTATTCTGAATAAAATTGAACATATTCAATCGTGACAGTAATAGATGTTAACTAACGCAAGAGGTTATTATGAAATTATTTATTGAAAATATTAGTTGTTCGGGTTGTGCTAAAGGTGTCACTGCTTCAGTAATGTCACTTGATCCTAATGCTAGCGTCAATGTAGATGTTGCCAACAAAATTGCAGATATTTGTACAACATATAGCTTTGAAAAAATCGCTGAAGTTTTGACTGAAGATGGTTTCCCTCCTGAATTAAAAGATTAAATTGCCATAAAAAAGGCGAAACATTGTTTCGCCTTTTTTGATAAAACGCATACCGTAGTATGCGTTTTATTATGAATTATTAAATAATTTGAATGTTTTGAAGTAGCTGCTCCAAAGTTAAATCCGTATTATTTTGTAGACCAATATTCAGTAATTCAGTTTTGTTGAATTGAGATCCATTTACCCCATCTCTATCTAAACTGATCACAGTATTGCCTTGAGAGTCTTTATCAATAAAAACAAAGTCTCCAATATTATCTTTACTCACAGTTTGACCACTCAAGAGTTTAGAAACATCAATCTTATCTACACCAACTTCGAAATCCAACCAAGTATCAAAACCATTTCCACCTGTTGCATCATCGGCTTTCTCAAGTACGTTGAAGATTAATGTATCAGCACCAGCACCTAATGTGAAAGTGTCATCACCAGCAGTACTTGTAACAGTTTCATTGTATTGCGAACCTTTGAAATCGACACCTACATTGATTTCAATTACACCGGTTTTTTTCGTTCCATTGATACTTGTGACTGCGTATTCAAATACTTCTGTCCCATATTTCCAATCGAAGTCATCTAAAGTTCCGTTAAACTCAGCTTTACGAATATATTCATAAGTACCATCTACAAATACTTTCAAATCTCCATATAACCCAGATACCGTTAAATAATTCTCTGTTGTAGAATTCACCACATTTTCATTATTTAATACATAATCAGTTTTACTGTCCGTCAATTGCAGTTTTTTACCTCTAAACTCGATTGTGACATTTGACTGACTATCACCATTGTAAATATAAGAATTTTCCAACAGATCTTTCGATTGGTCATTCAGTATGTTGCCTTGAGCGGTTCTGTTAAGGTATGCAAATGTTTTATCTGCATTAACAGTAACAGTATAGTTTGTGCTGTCTAATTTATAACTTTCTGGATTTAGAACATAAAGCTTAGATTCACCATACTTCACATCATAGCTAACAACATAGGAACCTGGTGGGGTTATCTCTAAAACTAACTCATATTCACCAGCTTCTAAATTTTGGAGATTAATATTTTTAATCTCAAATTGTTTTCTATCATTTGAAATTTTGTTAGCACCATTAGCTCCATCTATAACATTACCAAATTTATCAGTTAAAGAAATTTTGCTTGAGGTATCACCTTTTTTGCGAAGATAAACACTATAAGAACCACTTTGCTGACTAAGGCTTTGAATTTTTGCAGACAGTAAAATATCACCAATTTCCAGAACACTATGATTTTTAATATCAAAGGTGTTAAGTACAATCAGTTTTTTACCACTACCAGACGTGGAACCAGAATCTTCATCAGCTGCAAATATAGTTTCATTATCTACTGAAACTTTTGAATCTTGTGAAGTCGGATTAGAGAAATCAAGATCACTAAGTTTGACATCTAAAGTAGAAGTAACGATTTCATTATTCGGACCTTTCAATGCGTAAGTGAATGTATCCACATCTCCGACTTTACCTGAATGATCAGCATTCAATTGATAAACATAGCTGCCATCATCTTTGACAATGAGCTTTCCATATTTACCTTGAACCTCTTTTGAACTTGGAACTGGTTTCCCATTGACTTGATACACTACAAATCCATCTGTAGATTCATTTCCAAGTTGACCTTCAGCTGATAAACCACCATCCATTTTAAAAGTTTCGACAGTATAACTATCAACGTTTAAAGTTAAAATATCACCTACACTTAGTCCACCTTGTTCCGTAGAGAGGAATACTTTGTATTGACCTTCCGGTAAAACAAGATCGATGTTTTCTTTAGATTCTCCTGCACCTGTTACAAGAGCAACAGTTCTATACCATTCTTCTTTTTGAAGATATAGATCCCATTGTTGGGTTACGTCATTAAATTTGAGTACCTGAAGATCAACTTGCATTGATCCTAGACCAATGACGTGACCTGCTTGTGAACTTAATGAAATATTATGAATCTCATTTTCTTTAACATTGATTTCAAGTGGATTTTTAATTTCGGCAACATTAATACCTGCGATTGGTCCTATACCAACACTTATTACACCGCCTTGATCATACGTTGTCTTAAACGCAGGATTCTCTTTAATGTAATTTGACTCAGAATTAACAATATTGACCAATACCTCTTGGTATTCAATGTCCAATTCCTTAATTTTTTGTGCAATATCAATTGTCAGTTTCGCTGTAGATGGTTTACCTGTTTGCGGATCTACAATTGTATAAGAGATGATCTCTTGTTGACCCCATAATTCAGTAACAGCCAGTTGTTCAGTTGAGTTTAATTTGCTTGAATCGACACTATATGTGTAAGTACCATCCTGAGCAAATACAAACTCGCCGAATTTACCTTGCACTGTCGTTAAACCATCAATGATTTGAGACTCCACTCCATCAATAGATACACTCTTTAATACTGGCGTACGATTAATATCGTAAACGTCTTGACCATTTTCCGAATCTGTATTTTCAGATCCATTATTAACATCACGAATCAGATTTCCAGTTATAGAACCACTAAAATCTACTGCTTTGGTGAAATCATACATCTTGTGATCTAATAAACCTAGACCATCACCACCGAGTGCACTAATACCACCATTATTCACCAAAGAGATACGATATTCGCCTTGTTCATCAAGCGTAATTTGGCCTTGTTTTTTTCCACCCAAGAAAGCTACAGTCAACCAATCATCATAATTTTGTACAACTACCCATTGATCCTTAGTTCCTGGGATTTTCTTCTCAACTTTCAAGTCAAAAGTCTGACCAACTTTAATCCCGCCAGCAGTTCCCTCAAGTGATAACTCGTGCTTAGTACCTTCAACGACTTTGAGTGTGAGGTAAACTCCATCTTTGCTTACTAGAGTCTTAGGGTCGGCAACTTCAGATGAAAATAGTGAATTTAAGACACCAACATCTGCTCCTGATCCCACACCAATATCAGCAACACCAAATCCAGTGGCTTTTACTAAATATCCCTCGACAGTTTTATCTGGGTAAGAATCCTTAAGAGAATAAATAATACCTTCTTCTTCATTTTCTTCTGGTAATTTAATTTTATCAAATACAAGTTTCGTATCATTATCAACTGCTTTAATGATGACACTGTCATATTCTATTTTGGCTACTTCAGCCTTTTTCACAGCTAAATCAAGCGCATCTTTGGCTTCAATAAAATCTTTTGCAGATGCCTCTGGCTTACCCACAAGATTTTTTGCATTTTCGATTGCTTGATTAAGACTAGCTTGGATGGAGTCTGGTAAATCAGAAACTAATTCTGCTTCTGCTATCGCAGCTTTTAATGCTTCTTCAGCTGCATCTTCAGTTACTTCTTCCGCTGTAGCTTTTTTCACTGCAGTTTCTAAAGTATCTTTGATTTTT